>CAZSRR010000005.1:0-192742 GCA_964609175.1 uncultured Bradyrhizobium sp. | reverse complement strand
CGCATGCGCTTCGGCATCGGCATGAACACCGACCACACGCTGGAAGAAGTCGGCCAGCAGTTCAGCGTGACGCGCGAACGTATTCGCCAGATCGAGGCGAAGGCGCTGCGGAAGTTGAAGCATCCGTCACGGTCAAGGAAGCTGCGGAGCTTCCTGGACAACTGATGCGTCACCCTGAGAGCGTCCAATGGGCGTGTCTCGAAGGGCCGGCATCCATCGAAAGACAGCGGCGGGCGAAAGCCCGCCGTTTTTGATGATGCCGAGATCAATTTCGCTTCGTTGCATACGCACCGCTGAAGTCGACCAGCCCGATATCGACGCGCCGCCCGCGAGACTTTACGATGCGTGACTATGGACGGCCCACGCCTAATTGTCTGGTACAACACCCGCTGCCCGGTTTGCGACGGCGGCATCGACTGGCAGCGCAGCAAGCTTGTTGCCGCCGTTCGTGCCGGCCGCATCGCGTTTGAGGACATCAACCAGCAGCCCGATGCGCTGGCGGCTTACGGCGCCTCGCTCGATGACGTGCGCCGCCGCCTGCATGCGACCGATGAAGCCGGCCGCCTGATCGTCGGTGCGGATGTCGCTATCGCGATATGGCGGATCACGCCGGGCGAGGGCTGGCTGGCCTCGCTGTTCGGCAATCGCCTGGTGCGGCCGCTTGCGCGGTTTTTTTATGACCGGTTTGCCGACGTGCTGTTCGCCTGGAACAAGCGCAAGGGGCATTGGTGAGGGCGACCGCGCCCACACACGCCTACTTCTTCTTCGCCCCGACCCGGCTGATGCTCTTGATCTCCAGCTGCGGCCGGCCGGATTTTTCGGCGATTTCGCGGTCCTGCTCGCGGATGAACGCCTTCGCCGGCTCGTCGCCGTCGAGGCCGCCGAGCAGTTCGGACGGCACGCGGCGGTTGGAGCGCTGCGAGTCGTCTTCATAGACGACGTTGAAAAAGGCGAATTCGCCTTTGGGATTGGTTCCGGGTTTCTTGGCCATGGGCGGCTTGTCCTCGATTAGCGTTGTGCTGTCAAAGAAAAAGGGCGTGGTGCGGGCGTCGGCGCCGCGAGACGCCGGACTTGCGATAAAACTCAGCGAAATCTGCAAATCCGGGCCCCGCTTCGACCGCGATGTGCCGCCACGTTCCGGGTCATGCATCCCGCCACGGACCGTCTTTCCACGCATCCGATTTCCAAGCCTCCGAGCGCCGCCGCGAACTGGCCGCCGCTGCGCCGTTTCATTGCCGGCGAATATCGGCTCGGCTGCTACATGGCGCGCCGCCGCTGGACCGCGGCGCTCTATGAACTCTTTCGGTTCGGCGTCAAACAGGCCTGGGCCTGTCTGTTCGGCGGCATCGCGATCTTCCTGATGACCGCGACCTGGTGGTTCTATCCGGCCGGCGCGGCGCTGCCGCGCTACGATTTTCTGTTCCTCTGCATGATCACGGTGCAGATCGCGCTGCTCGCGGGAAAACTGGAGACCCCGGACGAGGCCAAAGTGATCCTGATCTACCATGCCGTCGGCACTGTCATGGAACTGTTCAAGACGCAGGTGGGTTCGTGGATCTATCCGGAGGCGAGTTTCGTGCGGATCGGCGGCGTGCCGCTGTTCACCGGCTTCATGTATGCCTGCGTCGGCAGCTATCTCTGCCGCGCCTGGCGGCTGTTCGATTTCGAGTTCTCAGATCATCCGCGCCGCCGCGGCCTCGCCGCGCTCAGCGTGGCGATCTACGTCAATTTCTTCAGCCATCACCACATCGCCGACCTGCGCTGGCTGCTGTTCGCGCTGACAGGCTGGCTGTTCTTGCACACCCGCGTGCATTTCAGGGTGTGGCGCCGCCATCGTTCGATGCCGCTATTGCTCGGCCTCGTGCTGGTCTCCGCGCTGATCTGGTGCTCGGAGAACATCGGCACGTTCACAAAAACCTGGCTCTATCCGTCGCAGCGGCACGGCTGGTCGATGGTCTCCGTCGACAAGCTCGGCTCCTGGTTCCTGCTCTTGATCATCAGCTACACGCTGGTGAGCCTGATCAACGCGCCGCGGGAGCGGCGCGAGCGGCAACGCGCGGCGCGCCATTCCACGGCGCCGGGTGTGCACGCCGGTTCGCCGGCCGCAGGCTGAGCGGCGCCTACGCCGCCGAGGCCGAGCCCTTGTCGGTCTCGCCGCGCCGCTTCTGGTTCGCCAGAATGCCCTGCCACAGCGTGGCGACGCTGCGCTGGGTCTGCGGCGCGATCAGGCAATGGCCCTGGTTGTCGAAGCCGCAGAACTTCGCCGAGGCATCGCCGCGCACGCGCGCGAACGCCTCGTTGATCGCCTCCAGGCACTCGATCACCTGGCCGATGTCCGCCAGCCGCGTGTGGTAGAGGATGTCGATGAGGCGGAACGCCATCACCGGCGGCTGCCCGAACGAAATGCCGGGCCGCGCGAATTCGAAGAACACGTTGAACGCCGGCACCATGCCCTTGATCTGCGCCAGCACGGCGGCGGCGTCCTCGGCGCTGCAGGCGACGAGATGCGCCGCCTGCGGGTGGTCCACAGGCGTCGGCGTATCGGCAGCCAGCCCGAGCGCGGCGAGCACTTCGTGTTCGATCCACTGCCGGACGTGGGGCGGCGCATTGCGGATCTGGTCGGTGGTGAGTGTAATTCCGATCATCGCGGCTCTCCCATTTCCCCGCATCTTAGGAAAGCGGCGCGCAGCGATGTTGACCCGGATCAAAGTACCGGCTGAAGAAAAGATCAGCCGCGCCGTGCCCGAACCAACGCGTGTTCAGGCCGCGCCAGCGGCGCCGGCGGCCCGCGCCGCTTGTCGTCGGCGGGGCGGCCCATCGCCATGATGGCGGTTCCCATCGCCGCCGATCCAAACGTCACGACGAAGCCGAACAGCAAAAGCCCGAGCGCGGTGCCGGGCGAGGCGTCGGCGAAAATCAGATGCCGCAAGCCGCCGGGATTGAGCGCCAGCAGTCCGCCGACCAGCAGCGCCGCCAGCGTCACGCCGACGGCGAGGTTGATGGCCAGCAGCCGGAACAGGGGCACGCGGAGAAAAGCAAGCCTGCGGCGCGGCTGCATCTGATCGGGGGTCTGGTTCATCGCCATCGCTCTGCCTGCATCGCGTTTGAAGATCATCCTATCAAAAAGCCGGCGGAAGTTCGAACGCCGGCAACGCATGGCCGCGCTGCTTTGCCCGTTAGTGCCGGACGTCCGGTTGGTTTCGACCTGCCGGCTGACCGGTAACGCCGCCGGTCACGGCGGCCGATCACCAGGTCCGATTTCGTCGCAATCGTGGCCGGTTTCGCGGCAGATGTAGCCCGTGCGTCGAGCCGCCGCCCTCGAAGCACGGGCAGGGACGTGCTAGAAGCCGGGGCCTATCTGCAGTGCTCTCCGAGGATTGGCCGTTCATGCTCCGCTTCGCAATTGCTTTCAGCGCCGCCCTGGCTGCAATCTCAGGGTTCGACCAGGCCCATGCCGCCCAATGCGGTAACTCGTCCGCCGGCTATGCCGCCTGGAAGCAGGAGTTCGCCGCCGAAGCTCGCGCCAAGGGCATCAGCGCCGGCACCATCCAGGCGCTGATGGCGACCAACTACGCGCAGGCGACCATCAATGCCGATCGTGGCCAGCGCAGTTTCAAGCTCTCGCTCGACGAATTTCTCGCCAAGCGCGGCGCGACGACGATCGTCGCCAAGGGCCGGCAGCTAAAGCAATCTCAGGGTGAATTGTTCGCTTCGATCCGCGAGCGCTATGGAGTGCCGCCGGGGCCGCTGCTCGCGATCTGGGGCATGGAAACCGGGTTCGGCACCCAGCGCGGCAACCAGAACATGCTCGCCTCGATCGCGACGCTGTCCTACGACTGCCGGCGCTCGGAATATTTTACGGAGCATCTCTACGCCGCGCTGCAACTGATCGACCGCGGCGTGCTGTCGCCGAGCCAGCGCGGCTCGATGCATGGCGAGGTCGGCCAGACCCAGTTCATGCCGAAAGCCATTTTGGCTTACGGCACCGGCAATCTCGAAAATTCCGCGAACGCGCTGATGTCGACTGCGGCGTTCCTGAAAGCCCACGGCTGGAAGGCCCGTGCCGGCTATCAGCCCGGCGAGCCGAACTTTGCCGCCATCCAGGCCTGGAATGCCGCAGGCGTCTATCAGAAAGCGATCGCGCTGATGGGCCGTCAGATCGATGGCGGCGAGTAGGGGGCTTTCTCCTCCGTCATGCCCGGGCTTGACCCGGGCATCCACGCCTTTCCTCCCGCCGATGATCCAAGGACGTGGATGGCCGGGACAAGCCCGGCCATGACGGCCAGAAGTATCTGCCACACGTCGTTACCCCATGGCATAACCGACAGCTAAAACCAACAAGGGATTCGCATGCGCATGTTTCGTTGGGCCATTTTTCTCGGCGCCGTCATTTTCTCCACTCCCACTTTCGCGGCGCGCTGCGGCGGCGACTTCAACACCTTCGTCGCGGCGATGTCGCAGGAGGCGCGGGCGGCGGGAATATCCGAGGCCGTGATCAGCCAGGCGTTTGCCGGCGTCACGCAGGATCCCGCGGTGCTGGCCTTCGACCGCCGCCAGCGCGGCACCTTCAACAAGACGTTCGAGCAATATGTCTCCACCCGCGTCGGCCCCGGGCGCATCAACATGGGCCGGCAGATGCTGAAGCGGCACGGCTCGCTGCTGTCGCGCATCGAGCAGAAGTTCGGCGTGCCGCCGGAAATCGTCGTCGCGATCTGGGGGCTGGAGTCCGATTTCGGCAAGGGCGACATCGGCAAGATGCCGGTCATCCGCACGCTCGCCACCATGGCGCATGACTGTCGCCGCACCGAACTGTTCCAGGGCGAATTGCTGGCGGCGCTCAAGATCGTGCAGCGCGGCGACCTGCCGTTGCGCGATTTGATCGGCGCCTTCGCCGGCGAGATCGGCCAGACGCAATTCCTGCCGTCGTCCTACATCAAGTACGGCGTCGATTTCGACGGCAACGGCCATGTGGATTTGCGCCACAGCGTGCCCGACGTGCTCGCCTCCACCGCGAATTTGCTGCACGTCTCCGGCTTCAAGGGCGGCCAGCCCTACGGCGAGGGGACCGCGAATTTCGAAGCCATGCGCGAGTGGAATCGGGCCACGATCTACCGCAAGACGATCGGCTATTTCGCGGATCGGCTGGCGGAAAGGTAGCGGCGGTGCCGACGGCCCTCACTTCGCCTTCGCCGCCATCTTTTCGATCCGCTTCGCCAGCACCGCCCAATATGTCGCCGGGCGAAACCGCTGCAGCAGGTCCATCATTCGCGCGTCGTTGCCGATCAGAATGCGTGGCTGGTTCTTTTCGATACCCGTGATGATGCGCTGCGCCGCGGCCGGCGGCGTGGTCTTCGCCACCGCGTCAAAACGGTCGATCGATTGCGCGCGGCGCGCGTTGTCGGTAATGCCCGTGCCGGTCCGCGAATTGCGCACGATGTTGGTCAGCACGCCGCCGGGATGCACCACCGACAATTTCACCGGGCTGTTCGCCATGGCCAGTTCATGCCGCAGGCTTTCCGAAAAGCCGCGCACCGCGAATTTGGCCGAGCAATAGGCGGTCTGTCCGGGCGGAGCGATCAGGCCGAACAGCGAGGACAGATTGACGATATGCGCCTCGCGCTGTTTCGACAGATGCGGCAGGAAGGCGCGGGTGCCGTGCACGACGCCCCAGAAATTGATGTTGATCAGCCACTCCATCTGCGCCTGATCGACTTCATGGAAAGCGCCGAGCAGGGCGACGCCGGCATTGTTGATGAGGATGTTCAGCGCGGGATGCGCGGCGGTCGCCGCGCCGGCAAATCCTTCGATCTGCGCGGGTTCGCCGACATCGACGCGATGCGTCGTGACCTTGCGCCCGCCCGTCGTGCCGATCTCGGCCGCCACCTGTTGCAGCCCGGCCTCGTCGCGGTCGGCGAGCGCGAGATCGCAGCCGCGCGCGGCCAGCTCGAGCGCTAGCGCGCGGCCGATGCCGCTGGCGGCGCCGGTGACGGCGGCCGCGCTTCCGGATATTGCAGTCATGTCGGGGAACTCCTCAGCAGGCGACCAGGGCGAATTGCCGCAAGTTTCGCAAATTGGAACCGAACCATAAAGCGCTTTCCACGCTTAACACGGACCACCGGAGAGAAATGCCGTCGCCAAGCCGGCGCAAATGCTGAGGAGGCCGCCTATGGCACGCTCGAAGCCGTTTCGCGCAACCGCCCTTATTGTCGAGGACGATCCGATGCAGCGGGACATGATCTGCCTGCTGCTCGAGGAAAGCGAGGTCGATGTCATCGAATGCGAAAGCGCGGAGGCGGCGGAGTTGGTGCTGCAGCGCGCTGCCGCCAATCTGGCGGTGATGATGACCGATGTGCAACTCGCCGGCAGCATGGATGGCGTTGAACTGGCGCATATCGCAAGAAAGTACAATCCCGAGATGGGCGTGATCGTCACCTCGGGCCGGCCGCTGCATCAGCAATTGCCGGACGGCTGCCGGTTCTGGGCCAAGCCCTGGGTGCCGCTCGACGTGATCCGCGAGGCGGAGCGGGTGGCGCATGAGCGGCGCGAGGTGCGGCCGAATTCCTGAAGTCCGCGCCGCCCGCAGCTATCCCCACAGGCGCCGCCGTGGTAAGGCGCGAGGCATGACCCTGTCGTTCCTGCTGACCTCGCTGATCGTGGTCGCCTCGCCCGGCACCGGCGTGTTGTACACGCTGGCAGTGGCGCTGACCTTGGGGGCGCGGCCAGGCATCACAGCCGCATTCGGCTGCACTCTCGGCATCGTACCGCATATGCTGGCCGCGATGCTCGGACTGGCCGCCGTGCTGCACACCAGCGCGTTGGCGTTCGCCGCGCTGAAATGGTGCGGCGTGGCGTATCTGCTCTACATGGCCTGGCAGGCGCTGCGCGAGACCGGTGCGCTGTCGGTCGATACGCGGCCCGCCACATCGGCGCGATCGAGCCGCCGCGTCATCACGACCGGGATCCTGATCAACATCCTCAATCCAAAACTCTCGATCTTCTTCCTCGCCTTCCTGCCGCAATTCGTCGCCCTGGACGAGCCGCATCCCCTGGCGCGGATGCTGGAACTGAGCGCAGTTTTCATGGCGATGACGTTTGCGGTGTTCGCGGTCTACGGCCTGTTCGCCGCCGCGCTGCGCGACCGCGTCATCACGCGCCCGCAGGCCATGACGTGGCTGCGGCGGAGCTTTGCCGCGGGATTTGCCATGCTTGGAGCGAAGCTGGCGCTGTCGGAGCGGTGAGATTTCTTCGAAGCCCGGATGAGCGCCGCGATATCGGGGGCCGGTGCCAGCGTCATCCCGTATATCGCCGCGTTCATCCATCTATATTGAGAGACAATCCCAGAACCAAAAATGGCGGGCCGAAGGCCGGCCGATCTCCAAAATCGCGCCCGGAGTTGGGGGCCCGGGCGAAGCTCAACGAACTCAACAAGGCTTCACCCGGGCCTGAATTCACTTCTTCTTGGCTTTCTTGGCCTTTTTCGCCTTGGCCTTTTTCGCCTTCTTCGCTTTCTTAGCCATAGTATCCTCTCAAGGTTTTCATGGATTGAACGCGACTCCGAGGCATGCTTGGCGGAGGGCCAGCCTCGCAACATCCTCGATTTTGATCCCAACAGATTCGCGAGCCGATGCCGCATGTCGTCATCGCGTTGTCATCACGTTATCCACAGTTGTTGTGCGTTTTGACGCATTTGTCGGCGAAACGCGCCGCCTCGCGTGCGTGCGCAGCATGCTTAACGGCTTGCAAACGGCCTGCATTCATCAAATCAAAACCACGGTTCGGATTGGCGGGCCGGCGCTCAGGGTCCGTTAAGCAGCGCGATTGCACCGTTTTGTTCACGACGGCGGGGACGTCGTGGAAGATGGCGCAGGGGCGTCGAAGCCTCGGCCGCGTTAACAACAGGGGAGAGGCGTCGTGCGCGTCCCGGATCTGCGATGCTGAGCGTTCCGACGCTTTGGACGGTGTTCGTCATCAACTTTCTCGCGCTGGGCCTGGTCTGGGCCTATGTGATGCGCTGCTATCCATCGTTCGCGGCCTCGCGCTACTGGACCGGTTCGGCATTCGTCGCGGCATCCGGCGCGACGATGGCGATGCTGCGCGTGCCGTTTCCGGATTCGCTGCTGCCCCTGCTTTTCGGCGGCACCGCGCTGCTGCTCGCGATCTGCCTCGCCGCGATGGGGGTGCAAAAATTCTTCGACCGTCCGGTGTCGTGGCGCGGCACCGTGCTCACGACCGGGCTCGGCTTCGCCGGTCTGTCGTTCTTCATCTTCGTGTACGACAGCGTGGCCGCGCGGATGACCGTGTTCACCGTCGCGCAGGTCCTGCCGATGTTGATCAGCCTGAAATTGCTGCTGAGCCCGAATGAGGACCGCGTCAATCCCGGCGCGCGGCTGGCCGGCATCGTCACCATCCTGATCATGATGATTCTTGCCAGCCGTCTGGCCGGCGCGCTTTTCGACCCAGACGGCGGCTTCTCCTACACGCATTTCAGTCCGGTGCAATCGGTCGTCATCCTGGTGATGGTGTTCCTGTCGATGGCGCTGAACTTCGGCTTCCTGCTGATGGCGATGGAGCGGCTGCGCACCGAGATCGCGGATCTGGCGCTGCTCGACGATCTCACCGGCGTCGGCAACCGCCGCTATCTGCTGCAGCGGCTGGAGGAAGAATGCGCGCGTTCAATCCGCAGCCAAAAGCCATTCACGCTGCTGGTGATCGATCTCGACGGCTTCAAGGGCATCAACGACACCCACGGCCACGCCGCCGGTGACGCCTGTCTGCAGCACTTCACGCTGATGGCGCAGACGCGGCTGCGGCCAAGCGACATGCTGGCGCGGACCGGCGGCGACGAGTTCTGCATCGTGCTGCCGTCCTCGACGCTGCGCGATGGCGCCATGATCGCCCGCCGCATTCTGGACGTCTGCCGCGCGGACGCCGAACAATGCGTCGGCAGCGACATTCCGGTCGCGGTCTCGATCGGCGTCGCGCAATGGACCCCGGAGATGGGCGCCCATCCCGACCGCCTGATCGACGCGGCCGACCGGGCGCTCTACGACGCCAAGAAGGCCGGCCGCAACGGCTACGCCACCTACGAGCCGGCGCCGCCGCTGGCGCCCGAAACCGCAAGCCCGCCGGTGGTGGAGCCGGTGTCGGACCTGGACATGCGCCAGCGCGCGTGAGCGTGCTACGCTGGTCCGTCACCGGACCTCGCCCATGTATCCTCGCTTCCTTGCGGCCACTTTGCTCATCTTGCTGTTTGCGCGCGGCGCCTGCGCGCAGGCGCCCGACATCGCCGCGATCGCGCGCGCGTCGGGCACGCCGGAGATTCCCGGCTTGAAGATGGTCTGGCTCGCGCCATGGGGCGATCCCGCCAAGGCCCATCCCTGGCGCAACATCATCGTCCACCAGACCGAGGGGCCGGCCGGCTCGGCCCGTGGCGGCGCGCAGGCGCAGTCGAAGAACCCGACGCGGCGCGGGGTCACGGTGTGGGTGGAGACCGACGGCACGGTGTACTGGGCGGTCGCCGAGCACCTCGTGCCCGTCCATGGCGACGGCGCCAACCGCAACGACAACAAATATATCGACAACAGGCAAACCCACCGCCAGGTGATCGGCAGCAATTCCATCGGCGTCGAATTCGCCGGCAATTTTCCCGACGTCACGCGCGGCCCGACCGAGGCGCAGATCGCGGCGTGGAAGATTCTCGTCAAGGTGCTGCGCGCCCGCTACGGCATTCCGCTCAAGCGCGTCTACGCCCACAACTGGATCGACTACAAGGACGCGCGCTATTGCGAGGGCTGCGCGCTCGCGACCATGGCGCGGGAGTGGGGTGAGTAGGGGGCCAGGCCGACACTTCGCGGAGGCCGAGATCCTTATCCTCCCCTGGAGGGGAAGGATCGGTTCGCATGAATGCGAACCGAGGTGGGGTGACGGTCTCTCCGCACGGAACAGCCCGAGTGAAGAGATCACCTCACCCCGTCTCGCATTGCGCTACGCTCTATGTGAGCCGACCCGTCCCCTTGAGGGGCGAGTTAGAAAAAAGCCGGCGTTGCCGCCGGCTTTCGTCAATTCGTTACCTCGTTCCGATCAGTGCGCGGCTTCGAGCGCTGCCGCTTCCTGCCGGGCAATCGTGCCCTTGACAGCCGACTGCACCTTTTCGAACGCCCGGACCTCGATCTGCCGCACGCGTTCGCGCGACACGCCGAACTCGGCGGCGAGGTCTTCCAGCGTCATCGGCTCTTCCGCCAGCCGCCGCGCCTCGAAGATGCGACGTTCGCGCGGGTTGAGCACGCCGATGGCGCCGTTCAGCGCCTGCCGGCGGTGATCGAACTCCTCGCTCTCGGCCATGATGGCTTCCTGGTTGGGCGAGGTATCGACCAGCCAGTCCTGCCATTCGCCCGCTTCGCCGTCGTCGCGGATCGGAGCGTTGAGCGACGCGTCGCCGCTGAGGCGGCGGTTCATGTCGACCACGTCCTGGTCCGTCACGCCGAGGCGCTGGGCAATCAGCTTCACCTGGTCGGGGCGGAGATCGCCCTCGTCCAGCGCGGAGATCTTGCTCTTCGCCTTGCGCAGGTTGAAGAACAGCTTCTTCTGGTTCGCGGTCGTGCCCATCTTCACGAGCGACCACGAACGCAGGATGTACTCTTGAATAGACGCCTTGATCCACCACATGGCGTAGGTGGCGAGACGAAAGCCCTTCTCGGGCTCGAACCGCTTCACCGCCTGCATCAGGCCGACATTGCCTTCCGAGACGACCTCGGAGATCGGCAGGCCGTAGCCGCGATAGCCCATGGCGATCTTGGCCACGAGCCGGAGATGGCTGGTGACAAGGTGATGTGCCGCGTCGCGATCGTCATGCTCGCGCCAGCGTTTGGCGAGCATGTACTCCTGCTGGGGTTCCAGCATGGGGAACTTGCGGATCTCGGCGAGGTACCTAGAAAGTCCGGATTCTCCATTGAGAACCGGTAGCGTAGCTGTACGGGCCATCGAGCGCCCTCCAGTTGTTCAGGCCCCCGATAGCGGCGGGCCCGGCAGGTGATCGCTGTGTCAAAGCCGATCAGGCTGCGATGTTCCGCGCTGGATATTCAGCGCAGGTGCAACATAGCAAAAATCGAACAAATAGGGAAGGAATACTGACGTCACGAGCCCGTGTGGCCGGTTTAAACTTTTGTAATGTCAGGCGTTTTCCCGGTCACCCTGCGTCATACTGCCGCTTCCAGCGCGCGTTGCAGGAGACGCAAATCCTCCGGCAGACCGGCCTCCCAGTGCAAAAATTCCCCGGTCCGGGGATGCTCCAGGGCCAGCAGGTAAGCGTGTAGGGCCTGCCGACTCAAGGCGGTAAGTGCGTCCTTACCTTCCGGGCCGAGGTGGCCGGCTTTGGTCTTGAAGTGCGGGCCATAGACCGAATCGCCCAGCAGCGGATGGCCGATATGGGCGAGGTGGACGCGGATCTGGTGCGTCCGCCCGGTCTCGAGCTGGCAGGCCAGCAGCGAGGCCACCGGCTTGCCGTCGCGCCCGTGGAACGTCGCCTGCAATTCCCAGTGGGTGATCGCCTCGCGCCCGCCGGGCCGCACAGCCATCTTCTCCCTTGCGTGCGGATGCCGGTCGATCGGCGCGTCCACCGTGCCGCGCTGGCGGCCGGGCACGCCCCAGACGAAGGCCATGTAGCCGCGCTGCATCGGCCCGGTGCGGCCATGGTCGGCGAATTGCGCGGTCAGCGATTGATGCGCCGCGTCGTTCTTGGCGACCACCATCAGCCCGGTGGTGTCCTTGTCCAGCCGGTGCACGATGCCCGGCCGGCGCACGCCGCCGATCCCGGACAGGCTGGCCCCGCAATGGGCGATCAGCGCATTAACCAATGTACCGCTCTCGTGCCCCGCGGCCGGGTGGACGACCAGCCCTTTGGGCTTGTTGATGACGATGATGTCGTCGTCCTCGAACACGATGTCGAGCGCGATGTTCTCGCCTTTGGGCTCCGGCGGCGCGGCTTCCGGCACGTCGATTGTGATCGTATCCCCGGCGGCGACATGATAAGCGGGGTCGCGGACGGGCGTCCCCCGGGCGGTCACGGAACCGGCCAGGATCAGCGCCTTCAGCCGCGAGCGCGAGAGTTCGGGGCGCAGCACCGCGAGCACGCGGTCGAGCCGGGGCGATCCTTCGTCGCCGCCGACCGTCACGAGCAGCCTTTGCCCCCGCGTTGAAGAAGACCCTTGTTCCAATGACGCGCCTTGCCGGGATTTTCCGATGACCGATATGACCGCCCCCGAACCCACCCCCGAGCAGGCCGCGCTGATCGCGCGGGTGCGGCGGATGATGCTGATCGCGGGCCTGACCTCGGCGCTCGCGGTGGCCGTGGTCCTGATCGCCGTGGGCTACCGCCTTTACCGCGGCGAGGGAAGCCCCGCGGCTGCTACAACCGACATCATCACCACCTTGCCCAAGGGCGCCCGCATCGTCTCCACGGCCGTCGCCGGCGAACGGCTGGTGCTGACGCTGGATATAGGCGGCGCGACGGAAATCCGCACCTTCGACGCCAAGACGCTGAAACCCGCCGGAAAGCTGAAATTCGTCAGCGAGCCGTGATTCTTCCTGCCACTCTACCGTCCTGGCCGGGCTCGTCCCGGCCATCCACGCCTTTCTTCACCCGGCGGCCAAGACGTGGATACCCGGGACAAGCCCGGGCATCACGAACGGCAGCGTTGGCCCCATATCCCGAGGCCGGCGCGTCGGGCCGGATTTGAGGGCGCCCGGCCACAGGTTTACCCAACCGCGCAAAGCCCCGCAGACTTGCCTTGCCCACCGCCCATTTCGCGGCTATTCCCTCTCCCGTACGCTCCCTTCGTCTAGCGGTTAGGACGCGGCCCTCTCAAGGCTGAAACAGGGGTTCGATTCCCCTAGGGAGCGCCAATGATTTCAATCGCTTAAGGACCAATTTGCGATTTCGGTCCGTGTCTTCTCCAACTTTTCTCCAACCGACTGATCGACTGGTTGGACGAAACGCAGTTGCGTCCTCACGTTCTCCAACAAAGGCTAGATAATGAAAGAGTGGGTCACCGTTCTCAGAGCGGCCGACGCTGCCGCGCGTTGGCATGTTCACCAAAGACGAAAAGGTGCAGCACAAGAGCCCTACGTCAATCATCTGCTCGAGGTGGCGAGCCTCGTCACCGAGGCCACCTATGGCAAGGATCCTGATCTGGTGATCGCAGCCCTGCTGCACGACGCTATCGAGGATCAGGAAGTTCCGGCCGAACTCATCGCTCGTGAATTCGGGTCGAAGGTGGCTGCGATAGTTGCCGAAGTAACGGACGACAAAACCCTCGACAAGGCCGAGCGCAAGCACAGACAAGTCGCGACCGCGCCCAAGAAGAGCAACCAGGCAAAAATGCTCAAACTTGCAGACAAGACGAGCAATTTGCGAGCCATCGCCTTCAGCCCTTCGCCGGGCTGGTCGGTGCAGCGACGCCTCGAATACATCGATTGGGCGAAAAGCGTTGCAGCGGGATTGCGGGGTGTGTCTCCCTGGCTCGAAGATCAGTTCGATCGTGCCGTCGAAGAAGCGGAGCGGTCGGTCATAGTCGTACGGGGGCCAGCTGGATAGGGTGACAGTGCACGAAATCTACGCCCCGCCGCTACCCTCGTCACGTCGTCGCCGTTCCCAAAAGCCCCTGCCACGCCCGCTCGAGCCGTCGGAGCGCCTCGGCAAGCGGCACCGCCGCGAGGCCGCCAGCGGTCTCCACGACCAGATCAAACTGTCTCAGCCGCGACAAAGCGTGATCGACGTCGAAATCGGCGGAGACGCCGATCACCCGCGCCAGAAGCGCCTCGATCCGCGCATCGAGTCCGTCACGCGTGACGGGCTGCGCTTCGATCAGCAGGCCGTAATAGGCCAGCAGCACTTCTTTCCAGTCCTGATCCTCCGCTTCGCCGATCAGGTAGGTGAAGATGCCGGCATTGTTGTTGACGTTGCGGTAATAGACGTTGTCGGTGACCTGCTTCTGGTGGATCAGCGACTGGCGGTGAAAATTTCCCCACTGCCGCAGCAGGAAGGCGCCCAGCGCCAGGATGCCGCTGAGCGCGGCCAGCGCCTGCTCCATGTCGCGGTCCTGCATCGTGCCGGAAAGGCCGAGATAGAACCCGGCAACCAGGAACAGCACGGTCAGCGTCGACGCCAGCTTGATCAGGATCGGAACGCCGCCGAGAATCGCCGGCACCCCCAGCATGAGATGGTCGAGCAGGCTTCTGACCACGCGCACATTGGGAAACAGCGCCTTGAGATCGGCGCGCGCGATGTGCCGGAAATACTTGAACAGCACCGCGCCGCTGCGGACTTTCTGTCCGCCGCGCCGTGCACTCGACAGCGCCTTGCGCGTTTCGTCCGAGCTCATGTCGTCGGGCTTGGTCGCGACCATCAGCACGACGTCGTCGTAGACCTCTACCTCGAGCGGACGCTTGCGCAGGCCGAACCAGGCCGGGATCTCGATCGTCTCCATGTGGCTGCCGCGGCGGAACATGCGGACATCGCGATAATCCTCGATCGGCGCCTTGATCTTCACCCGTACCCGGGCGCGCTCGGCAAAGGCTTTCGTGATGTCGTCATGCGAGACCTCGACGAAGTTGGCATCGGTCAAGACGCGGACGAATTCCTCGCGCAATTGCCGGTAGGGCTCGCTCAGATCCTTGGCGAAGCCGAACTCGCGCGGGTCGACCTCGGGATCGAAGTAGAAATAGGTCTCGCGCAGCCGATCGAGCTCTGCGGAATATTCATGGTGCAGGATGGCGCCGAGCATGCGGGCAAGCTGCGTGAGTTTTTTCTGGTCGGCCTCGTCAAGACGGCCCTCGGCAGCCAGCCCGTCGAGGATGTCGGACTTGCGCAGCGGAATGACGCGATCGCGCGGCCGGCGCGGGGCGACCACGGGGCCGACCGCTGCGGGCGCATCCATCACAAACCGCCCGCCGGCCCCGGAAACGCTTCCGCGACCTGGAACCTGATTGCGACCAGCATCTTCATCGGCCCCGACAGCGTATCAATGCCATAGCGGGGATCGATAGGTCATGGATGGAATGCCGGTCAAGCCCGGCCGTGATCGCAGATCATGCCGCGGCGTGCCGGTGGTTCCTCAACCAAAATGCCGGCGTGACAAAGCCGATGCCGAACGCCATCGAATAGGCGGCGGCTCCTCGAGCCTATCGGCAACATCCCGGCCGCTGAAGCTGAACGACGCTATCTCGCCGCCGTCATGCGCAACGGTTTCCTCAGCGCCCGTTCCGGGCCCGCGTCCGTTTCCGCGATCGGGCGGCGGTAGGTCGCGATGCGGCGCAGCCAGCCGGTTTCGAAGACACGGTTCGATGGCAGGTTGCGAACCCGCTGCTGCAGGACGAACTGCGCGGCGTCGGCGAATTCGTCGCGCACGGTCTTCGGGTCGGTGCTGTCGCCGTTCATCCTGAGCAGCACCTGCTTGAGACCCCAGCCCTGCCGCCGCCCGGTCTCGCGGTTCATGGCGGCTTCGTTCGGGTTGGTGCCTTCGCCCTTGAAGTTGATGTAGTCGATCAGCGGATAAAAATTCTCGGATGCGCGAACGATTCGCGTGAACTGGGTGACGACGTGGTCGCGCTCCGGGCCCTCCGGCGTGGTCTTGAGGATTTTTTCCATCGCGCCTTGCGCGCGCGCCATCATGAATTGCGTCTGCTCGGTCACGGTGTCGAGCATGAACTGCCGCAGTTCCTTCATCCGCGGCGCGTTGGCGTTCTTTCTGAACTCGGCCCGACTGGTCCAGGGGTTGGCCGGAATCTGCGGCTGGTCGAGCCAGGCGGGCAGGCGCACGTTCTTCTTGCGCATGAATTCGAGCAGGGCCGGAAAGCTCTCCTCGAACGGCAGCCATTTGCCGACCGGAAACCAGATGAAATGACCGATGCCGAGCGAAGCGAATTCCTCGTTCGCATTCCACGACGTGATAGCCTCACGCTTTCCGCCGGTTTCGTTCAGCCAGATTTTCTGGCCGATCTTCTTCGCCAGTTCATCCGGCAGGACGAGCTGCGGCACCGCCAGGTCCCTGGTCTCGGCGCTCGATTTCCGGACGTCCGGCAGCACTGTTTCGCCTTTCGGCTTCGGCGTATGGGAGGCGGGAGCGCCGGCGGACTCCCGCGGCTTTTTTTCGGTATCAGCGATGCCTGCCGTGGCCGGCGGTGCCGTTTCCGCCCGTGCCGTTGGTGCCGCCATGCCGGCGACGATGAAACACGAGAGCAGCCATGAACCGGCAAGCGCGTTCGCGCGCGGTTCGCCTTTCGCCGGTCGTGCCGTTCTCCTGCCGCTCTCCGCACGCCGGCGGCCAACGAAATAACCGCCCATGTCTGTGTTTCCGAAAGCTCTAGCCTGACGGGAAGGATCGTGCAGTCGAACAACACGATGCGTATGGCAAAATCGTGAGGCCATCGTGGCGGCCCGGTGCCGGCGTCCCGTCGTGACAATCGTGCATCGCGCCGACGATGGCCGTCACGATACGGAAGCAGTGCGCCACGCCTGCAAGCGGGGTCAAACCCACATCGCCTCCCGCGTTCTTCCTGCGGCCATCTGAGTCATGGTGATCGTGCACGTCACTCTCGCCCGAATATCTTTCGCTGTCGTCGCCATCCCATCTCCTCGACAGGCACGAGTTTTCGGCGCGTTCCAGGCTGCCAATGCAACCGCCGCGCTATCTCGCGAACGCAACATCGTCGTCAGTACGTCGGGAGGGTGTTTTCCCCCGAGCGTGCATAACCGCTGCCCTACGCGGCCGGTTGGCATCTTGTTACCGCGTCGGCAGCCTTTTGGGGCTGCCGAAATGCAACACATGGCCAAAACAGCAACGGCGTCGTTCGAGTTGCGCTGAAAGAACCACTCGACTCGCTGTAATAGAAGGCCGCCGCGATGGCGGGTGAGTGAGGAACCGTTCTGATGCCGTACTACGTTTTTGATCTTGTGATAGGTGACGAATGCAGAAGGCAAGATGGCCTGGTCCTTGACGGTCCGGACATCGCATCTGATCGCGCCGAGCAACTGGCCAGCGAACTGTGCAAGGTACAGCCGATCCTGAGCGCACAGGGTTGCGCCGTTCGGGTCACCGACCGCGACAGCAACGAACTCTATCGCGCGTGGCTCGATCCAACGCCGGCGTGGGTCAGACGTGATCTCCTCTAGCAATCGGTGCTCGCTGCGGGCGCCAGACCGGCGCTGGTGAGGCCAGACGCTGCTGCCGGCCGCGAGACAACAGAAATCCACGACATGAGTCGATCAATGATTGTCAGCAAAGATGCGCTTTCGCCATGTGCGATCAGTGTCCTCGGCCAGCTGTTTGTCGAGGGCCCGACGTTGGACCACAACCTCACGAGCAAAGCCGGCCGTTGCGATCTGGTGAACGCCGGCCTCGCGTTCTTCCAATCCGGCTGGGCCTCGCTTACCCCGGAGGGATTGCGCCTGGCCACGGAATGGGATCTGGCGTCGCTGTACGCCCGCCGCGACCGGCGCTGGTACCTGAAGGCGCGGCATCAAGGTGAAAGTGCGCGAAACGCTCACGCGCTGTCACGGTAACCCTTTTCCCGTTTGATTTGCGGCTGCTTGTGCTCGGCCATAACGGTCGGCACGTCATTGCTTCGGGGGTCATTGCCGAGCTGCAGGGCATGCTCGATGGCTCGTTGCTTTGTAGAAAGATCACCGCCGCCGCGCCACCGCGACTCCCAGCAGGAACGCCACCAGCAGCGAGCCGAGCGGCGCCTCCCGCGCGATGTTGCTCAAAATGCTGAGTGGCATGCCGGGTTGCTTGCCTTTCTCGATGGTCTCGCCAATGCGATTGGCGGCGCCCTTGACGGCGTCGGAAACCTCTTCGATCGCGGACTTCGGCGCCGGCGTGGGGTCCAGGCCTTCATACACCAGCGGCGGGGAGGGCATGTCGTCGGTCATCGGCGGGTTTCCTGATCAACAAGGGCAATCGACCGCCAACCGGCACCGCCCGGAACCTGGCCTTCGTGCGGCGCCGGCACTGACGGATGGCATAGGTCGTATTCAGGCGATCAACTTCCCTGCCGTTCCAAGGTTCCTGAAAGCCGCCCGAGGCGGCGACTTTCGCAGAAATATTTCGACGAACGCGTCAAGAGGCACACGTAGAGCGCGGCGCCGAGACGGGGCAGGGACTGCAGTGCGAGCGCGCGAGATCAGCCGCTCGCCGTTGGCCGACAGCCGCTCAATGAGCTCGCCGGCATCTTGTGCGCCTGGCCCAGCCACGCTCGCCCGGAACGTCAGGCGCAGATCGTCTTGCGCCGGCATCGGAAGGACCTGCCCACCTGCTCGGTTCCGAATGGCGGGCGCGATGAACGCGGGGCGCTTCGCATCGCCGTCGCGCGACTCGAAACAGTCCCGCGCGCGATCCGACACTGCTGGCGATCGTTTGCCGCGCGGGCCCGTGGCAATCCGATGATCGGGCAGCATGGCAGGCGCGCCTGCGGGCACCGGCGACGGGGGCATGGGTAATTTCTTGGTTGCGCGACATGAAAGCGGCCCCTGCCGCGTTGCGTTAACGGCATGGCGCGCTATCTTCGCGACTTGCCGGAGCGTGATCGACATGCGTCCTGGCGAGGCTTTCGACAGGGCAGGGAATGCCGCGACAATGCACCACCGCCGCTTCGGTGCGGCAATTCAATCGCTATGCCGGCGCCATGCTTGCGGCCATGGCGGCGCTGACCATGTCGGTGGCCGACACGGCGGCGTCGGAGCAGCGCCGTGCGCCAACGCGAGAGGAGGTGGCACCGCGCCACGGCGGCGAACCGATCATGGCGATCGTGTCGATCGAAAGCCAGCAGGTCACCTTCTACGACGCTGACGGCTGGATTTTGCGTGCGCCGGTCTCAACCGGAGCCGTCGACTACGAAACTCCGGCCGGCGTCTTCGCCATCGTGCAGAAGAAAAAGGACCACCGGTCGAACATGTATGACGATGCCTGGATGCCGCACATGCAGCGCATCACCTGGAACGGCATCGCGCTGCACGGCGGGCCGCTGCCCGGCCACGCGGCTTCGCATGGCTGCGTGCGGCTCCCGTTCGGCTTTGCGGAACGGCTGTTCGAGAAGACGCGGATCGGCATGCGGGTGATCGTCGCGCCGAACGACGCGGCCCCGGTTCCGTTTTCGCACCCGGCGCTGCTGGTGCCGAACCCGGAGGCGCTGGCGGCGGCGCGCGTGCGGGCGGAGCCGCTTGCGCGCGAGGCGGCGGAGGCTGCCAGGGCCGACGACGAGGCGAAAAGGATCGCCGCGATCGCGGCGCGCGAGGCCACGACGTTGACGGCGTCGCTGCGCAAGCTCGAAATGTCGAAGCGACGCGCGGACGCGGAACTCGCATCTGCCGACAAGGCGTTGGCCGTTGCACGGACCGATCAGGCTAGGATGCTGGCCGAGGATGTACAGCGAAAGGCCGCGCGACGGGCTGCCGATATTGGCAAGCAGTTGGATGCCGCGGGTGCCGAAGCAAAGGTACGGCTCGACGCGAGCAACTCGGCAAAGGAGATCGCGGAAGCGGCGGAGATCAGGAAAGCCGACACGGCCAAGGCGGCGGGAGACGCCAATCTCGCGCTCGAACCGATCTCGATCTACATCAGCCGGGCGACGCAAAAGCTCTATGTGCGGCGCGCTACACGCAAGCCGGTGCGCGATGGCGGCGAGGTGTTCGATGCGAGCATCGAGGTTCCAATTCAGATCCGCAATCCGGGCAAGCCGATCGGCACGCATGTCTTTACGGCGATGGCGCAATCCGGCGCGGGCCTGCGCTGGAGCGTCGTCACCATCGACGGCGGCGACGACGCAGCCAGCGCGCTCGACCGCGTCACGATCCCGCCGGAAGTGCTCGACCGCGTCGCGCCAACGGCATTGCCGCGCTCGTCGATCATCGTTTCGGACGAGCCGCTGAGCGCCGAGACCAACTATCGCACCGAGTTCGTCGCGGTCCTCAGCAACCACCCCCAGGGCGGCTTTGTCACCCGCGACCGGGCGGGCGACATCGTCTCCGCCGACGACAATTTCTGGCGTGGCGGATACGAGCCGATGAGCGGCATCAGGGGCGTCGACTAGCGCCGAGCGGATGCGCGGCGCTCTACTGCGACGCGGCGCGGTCCAGCTTGTTCTTGGCGGCCAGCAGCGCGGAACGAACGACCGGGCTGGTCTCGGCTGAGAGGCGCGTCTCGATGGCCTGCGTCACCGCGGCGGTGCGGACATTGCCCAGCGCATCGGCCGCGAAGTAGCGTACGTCCTCGTCGCTGTCGGCAAGCACGGCGAGCAGCGCCGACTCGGCGTCGGCCGGCGCAATGACACCGAGCGCCAGCGCGGCCTCCTTGCGCACGCGCGGGCTTTGATCTTTCAGGGCGGAAACGAAAGGCGATATCGAACTCTTCTCCTTCAGTATCCGTAACCCCTTGCAGGCCAAAACTTTCTGCTGCTCGGAGGCGCCGCTGTCCGCCAGCCGCCGTTCCAGCGCCGGAACGGCGTCGAGGGCGCGCAGCGCGCTCTCCACCGCCGCATAAATGCCTTCGTCCCTGCTATCGAGTTGCTTGACGAGGACATCGATGGCATTGGGGTCCTTCGCGACGGCAAGAGCCTTGATGGCCTTGATGCGTTCGGCGGGCGAGGCCGCGGGGTCGTTCAACGTGGTCATTGGATTGCCCTTGCTGGCGCCAGCCCAGCCCGTGCCCGGCGCGAGCACGATCGCACAAGCAAGCACGGAGTGGATCAGACGCGATGTCAGTCGCCGTCGAAGCCGTCGGGTTTTCATGCTCAGCCCTGATTCGCCGGATGGGTCTCGCCTGGATTCATGCCTCGATCTAGTTGTCATTGAAGCCGTCGACCTTCCACAACTGCCCTTTGCTTCCCGGCTGCCTGTTGATGTCCTCGAGGTCCGACTTGATCTGGTTGATGCTCTCACCTGCGGTGACGCCGTCCAGCATCCTCAGCACGTCGGTGGTGCCGGTACTCCATGGCAGCGTGCCGGTCGATACGACGAGGTCGAGGTTCTTGCTGTCCTTGCCGGGAGCGCGGCGCAGGTCGTCCAGATAGTAGTTGGTGGTGCACCCGTCGAACAACATGAGCTGGTAGTCCTTCGTCATCGTCGTCTTCTGCAGGTCCGTCTGGCCCTTGTTCATCGCGACGTGACCAGCCTCGTAAGGCTTTCCGATGACGAAGTTGCCGTTCGGCGATTTGATATCATCGAAGTCCGGCCCGGAGCCGTAGCGGCCATGGCCGCTGTAGATCACCATCTCCGACTCGCCCATGGCCTTGGCGAATTTGTCTTTCGCCTGCGGCGTGTCGGCCGTGATCAGCTTCACCACCGAGGTGACGTCTTTTCCGTCGTGCTTGAAGGTTTTGGTGAAGTACTGAACCCCGTCCGCCTTGGCGGCGGCCGGGTCGATGCCCGCGGCCTTGAACCGTTCGGCCATGGCCTTGTCGGTGCCGGCCATGTTCGGATCGAGCTGAGTATAGCCTCGTTTCGAGAGTCCCGCGATGACCTCCTTGGTTTGATCCTTGTGCGCGTTACCCTCATCGAAGCCGACCCCGATGGTGGTGTTCAGCTTCCCGTCGGCGAACAGCTTGCCGTATTCGGGGAACTTGGTGGACGCGATGCTGAGCTGCTCCATGGTCTGTTTGTCGAGACGTCCGGTGTCCTTCAGGCAATGGTCGGTCTGGAATTTCTTCAGCGCCTTGACCGTCTCGTCGCCGAACTTTCCGTCCGCACCGTATTTGGGCAGTTTGTAACCGGCCGTCTGCAAGGCTTCCTGCATCTTGCCGACGTCCGTACCCGTCGCGTCCTTGGCGAGCTCCTTCTTGCCTGCCGCTACGTCGCGCAGCGCCGGGTCGACGAATGCGCGGGCCTTCTGCTGTGCGGTGGGCGATGCGCAGGTCGAAGTTTGCGAGCCCGTTTGGGCGGGGATCGGCGGCCGGCGCGCAAGCATGATGGGGGCCGACGTTGACGCACCCGGTGACTGCTGTGAACCATTGTTGGGGGTATTCGAGCGGTCGAACGCGTCGTTGAACTTCTTCACCTGGTCCGGCGAATTGGCGCCGGGATTGCTGGTTGGAGGGGGAGCGTTCTTGAACGTTGCCGTCGAACCGATGTCCATTGCATGCCGCCTACAGTGTTGTCTCTGTGCTGACGCCGATCGTTGTCGATGGCCGCGCCAAAAACTGTGATCGGAGTCACTCCGGCCGGCGGCACGGCCGACCATGCGGACGGCCGCAGCAATACAATGTGAGGGACATACGGTTCCGGGCAGGACGTCGCGCCGCGCCTATGCGTCAAGAGACCTGCTCTGGCTGAACCTCCGCCACTGCGCGCAGACAAAACAGGGGGGCGAAGCTGGATATCAGGGGAGGACGGGCTCTATGACGGCGAGCCGAGGCGCTATTGACCGGCCCCCGAGGCGGCAGCGCCAAGATCCGTGCGGCTTCCAGTGCTGCCTGCCTTTGTGACGTTTCTCACAGTTCTTCCGGCAGCAGTGTTCTAGGTTGCGGACATCGAGCGTGAGAATGAATGGGGATCCAAAATGGCTGCCACCGGGATGATGTCTTCCTTCACGAATTGGCTCTCTGACGCCGTCTCCTCGTCTCCGTCGACATTCGTGCTCGAGAGTACGGCCGGCTTTCATCGCGGCGTGCGTCTCGAACTCGAGCCGGGCGATATCCGCATCGGTTCCACGGCGGGCGCCGACATCGTCTTGCGCGACGCCGGCATTGCGCCCGAGCATGCCGTCCTGCGTGTCGGCCGCCGCACCATCGACCTTCACGCGATCGGCGGCGATGTCCGCGTCGGTGAGAATGTCATCGCGAATGGTTATGGCTGCGCACTGCAGGCGCCGGTCGATCTGACGGTCGGCGAGGCGCGGCTGCGGATCTCGGCCGAGCGCCATCAGGCGTCCGCGCCAGTCGCCGCTGGTGAGACCGCCCCGGCCCGGCCGCGCATCTCCAAGGCCATCATGGTCGCCGGCGTGCTGCTGCTTGCGGTTCCGGCGCTGGGCCTTGCCGCCATGCGCCCTGCTGCGAAGGCGAACGACCTGTCCAGCGTCGCCCAGGCCGAGGTGAAGGCGCCGGCACAGACGCCAAGCAACGAAAATCCGACCCTGGCCGCCGCATCGAAGCTCATGGCCGATCTCCCCGCGGCCGACCGGAAGTTCATCGAGCATTGCCTGTCGGCGCGGACCGGAATTTCGGTGCGCGAGGCGATTGCGGAGCTCAACGGCTGCGACCGCAAGCCGCCACCGAGCCTCGCCGCCGTACTCAACGGAAATGCGTCTGACGGAACCGCGCCCAACGCAGCTTCGCTCAACGCCGAAGACGCCGGGCGCAAGCTCACCGAGCGTTTCGAGGCGTCGGGCCTCACCGGCCTCCGGGTCAGCGCGGCGAACGGACAGGTCGTCGTTTCCGGCAGCATCACGAAGCAGCAGTCCGGCGCCTGGACGGAAGCGCAGCAATGGTTCGATGCGGCCTATCGCGGGCGGCTGGTTCTGGTCGCAAACGTGGCCTCCACCGAGGCGAAAAAGCCGGCCCCGGTGGTCAATGTGCAGGCTGTGTGGTTCGGCGAGCGCCCCTACATCATTACGGCCGAGGGAAACCGCTATTACAAGGGCGCCTTCCTCGACAACGGCTGGATGATCAAGGATATTGTCGATGGCCGCATCCTCCTTGC
Source organism: uncultured Bradyrhizobium sp. (assembly GCA_964609175.1). Lineage (GTDB taxonomy): Bacteria > Pseudomonadota > Alphaproteobacteria > Rhizobiales > Xanthobacteraceae > Bradyrhizobium. The sequence goes on along the minus strand of CAZSRR010000005.1, from coordinate 169,059 downwards.
CAAGGACGGCGAGACCATGGCGCTGGTCTATCGTCAGTAAAGTACGCGCGGAAAGGACAGTTCGTCTGGGATGGACAATCGTCGCATAGAGCGGACGCAGCTCGATCGGACTGAATCGGGTAAACCGGATGGCATTGGCGGCCCACTCAAGGACAGGGCGGTCGATGCCCCGGAATTCGCGCGGCAGATTTCCGCCGCGATCCACGAGCGCAAGGGCACGGTCGGCCAGGCCGTTCTTCGTGAACTTGTCACCGAGTTCGTCAAGCCGATCGTTTCCGATCCGCAGATACTGTCCACCGAGCGCGCGATCGCGATTCTCGAGCAACTGCTGACCACGGTTCTTCCTCAGCTCAAGGAAAGCGAAGAATTCAATCACCTGGCAAAGACGGTGCTGGGTGAAGAGATCGAGCAGCGCCGCAATTTGCGCGCGCGCAGCCTTGAGGATACCCCGACGTGACGCCCGGACGCGATCAGACGGTGGAGTTGCTGCACGCGCTCGGCCACCTTTATGCCCGCCACAGCCAGCCGAAACGCGGCCTCGTCCTGTTGCTGATCGCCGCCCGCCTTGCGCCCAACGACGAGGGCGTGCTGCGCACGCTTGCCGACGCCTTCCTGCGCAGCCGCTCGCCGCAGGCCGCCGCGGAGGTCATCGATCGGCTGCAGGCGATTGGCGGCGCGAACCAGCCCATGCTCGATCTCCTGCGCAGCCGCGCGCTATGGCTCGGCGGCAACGAAAGCGAGGCGAAGCGCGTGTTTCGCAAATTCCTCGAACATCGCGAACGGTCTCCGTCATGATCAACAAGCTGGGCCGCGCGCTCGTCTACCTGTCCGGCCGCACCGATCTGGTCGTGGCGGTTCTGATGCTGGTCGCGATCATCATGATCATCATTCCGCTGCCCACCTGGCTGGTGGACGGCCTGATTGCGATCAATATCTCCGTCAGCATGCTCATCCTGCTGGTCGTCTTCTATATCGCGCGGCCGGTCGAGTTCTCGTCGTTCCCGTCGGTCATCCTGATCGCCACATTGTTCCGGCTCGCGATCACCATCACCACGTCGCGGCTCATCCTGCTGCAGGCCGATGCCGGCGAGATCGTCAGCGCGTTCGGAAACTTCGTGATCGGCGGCGATATTGCCGTCGGTCTTGTCGTCTTCCTGATCATCACGATCGCGCAATTCGTCGTCATCACCAAGGGTGGCGAGCGCGTCGCCGAGGTCGCCGCCCGCTTCAGCCTCGACGCCATGCCGGGCAAGCAGATGGCGATCGACAACGACCTGCGCTCCGGCGACATCGACCAGGCCGAGGCCAATCGGCTCCGCCGCGGGCTCGAGCGCGAGAGCCATTTGTTCGGCGCCATGGATGGTGCGATGAAGTTCGTCAAGGGCGACGCCATCGCCAGCATCCTCGTCATCCTCGTCAACCTGATCGGCGGCATGATCGTCGGCAGCCTGAAACACGGCATGACGATCGGCGCCGCCGCCGAAACCTACGCGCTGCTCTCCGTCGGCGACGGTCTGGTCGCGCAGATCCCCTCGCTGTTCGTTTCGGTCGCCGCCGGCGTGCTGGTGACGCGGGTGTCGTCGGACAACGACATGGGTACCGAAATCGCCGGGCAGTTGTTCGTTGAGCCGCGCGCGCTGATGATGGGCTCAGTGATCCTGGTTGGAATGGCGTTCGTTCCAGGCTTCCCGTCCGTGGCCTTTCTGATACTCGCGGCGATCCTGGGCGTGTCCGGATTCCTGATCGGCCGCCGCCGGGCGGCTCAAGAGGCGGCGGCGCGCAATGCGCCGGTGAAGCGAGCGGCCGGCGGGGCCGCCCAGCCGGCGCAAGCGCAGGTAGGTTCGGCCGCGCAGGATCCGGCAAAGCTGGCGGGTCCGCCGGCGTCGGACGCCGCCATCGTCGTCTGGATCAGCAGCGAGCTGGCAACGGCCGTGCCGCCGGAGAGCTTCGCCGAGTTGACCAATCAGGCGCGCTCCGAGCTGCTCACCGATCTTGGCATCGAGATACCGACGATCGCGCTCGAGGTCGATCCGACGCTTGCGCATGACCGCTTCCGCATCGATCTCGAGGGCACGCCGATCACCGAAGGCACGGTGCCGCCGCAGGGCCTGCTCGTCGACGACGAACCGGCTCACCTCGAACTGCTCGAAATTCCTTATCGTCAGGAGCTCCCGCTCATTAACTACCGCCCCGCGTTATGGGTTGAGCGCTCTCATGCGGAAACCCTGGCGCAGGCTGGTGTCGCCTTTGCGCTGCCGGCCCAGATCCTGGCCAGATGCCTGGTCCAGATGCTGTACCGGCGTGCCAGCAGTTTTGTCGGCATTCAGGAGACGCGGAAGCTCCTCACCAAGATCCAGGCGAACTACGCCGACCTGGTGAAGGAAGCCGAGAAGATTGCGCCGCTGCAGAAGCTGGCAGAAATCCTGCGTCGCCTGGTCGACGAAAACGTGCCCGTCCGCAACATGCGCGCCATTCTCGAGGCCGTGGTCGAATGGGGGCAGCGCGAACAGAATGTGGTGCTGCTGGTGGAATATGTGCGCGTCGCCCTTGGCCGCCAGATCTGCTTCCGGTGCGCCGATCGCGACCGGGTGATCGCGGCTTATATGCTCGAGCGCTCCGTCGAGGACATGCTTCGCTCCGCCCAGCGCCAGACCTCGGCCGGGACTTACATGAACCTCACGGAGGAGGCGGTCCAGCCGCTGATCGATGAAATCGCCCGCGCCCTGGCGGAAGCGGCTCCGGGCACGAACCCGGTCGTGCTCACCGCGATGGACGTGAGGCGGGTTACGCGACACTTGCTCACGCGCAGCAATATCTACGTGCCGGTGATGTCCTATCAGGAGCTGGCGCCTGAGTTTAACGTGCAGCCCCTCGGCTCTCTGAGCAAAGGCAATCAGGAAAAGGAGGGGGCCGCCAGCCTCGGCCAATCTCCAGAGCGGTTGAAGCTTGGGGCCGGGGCGGGATGAAGCCCCGCCGTACGTCGCTTGCCCCACCCCCGGGCCACTACAGCGCGATTTAAGCGTTCCGGCAGACCCTTTATGTGATGTGGGTAGTGACTTGAGCCGGCATGAGTCCGGCCCCGGGTGAGATTGTGTGACTGTGGCCAAACAGCACCAAAATCAGTTTTTCGCCTGCATAGGGCGGGTTCGACATTTGAGGCCATGCTGAATTACCGTAAAAGCAAGCACCGGCTTCGTTGGCTTGGTTGCTGTCAATTGCTGTTTGATTAGGCCCGTCGAGGGCCCTTGAAGGAGCGAGCTAGGTGACATCGTATCTGAGGGCAGCATGGAAGATGACGGTGGGCGCATTGCTGCTCGCCCTCCTGCTTGCATCACCGGTCGCGGCGCAGACGTCGGCAAGCCCGTCGCGGCAGTCAATCGAATTGATGGTCGGCCAGGGTCGTCTCCTGCAGCTCGATGAGGCGGCTGAATCGGTCTATGTTGGCGATACGACGATCGCCGACCTGCGTGTCGTCGCGCCCGATGTCGTCTATGTCTACGGCCGGAAGATCGGCAGCACGAATCTGATCGCCATCTCGGCGGAACATAAGATGCGCGCCAATGTGGCGTTTCGCGTCGTCGCCGACCCCGGCGCCGCCAACAGTGCGGTCCGCGACCTGCAGCCGACGACCCACACGAAGCTGAGGCTGTTCGGCAATCGGGTCGCTGCCACCGGCCGCACAGGCTCCGTCGAGGAAGCGGTCGACGTGCAGAATACGGCGGACACCTACTCTCCGCCCGACCAGCCGCCGATCAACAACACCACCATTGGCGGATCGCAACAGATCAATATCCGAGTGCGCTTTGCCGAGGTGTCGCGCGATGACGTCCAGCGCCTGGGCATCGGGCCGTCAGGTGGCGGTATTGCATTCGGCGGCAGCGGCAGCGAAGTGGATGCCCTGGTCGGCGCGTTGCAACGCAACGGGATGATGACCATCCTGGCCGAGCCGAACCTGACGGCGTCCAGCGGGCGGCCCGCGAGCTTCCTGGCGGGCGGTGAAATTCCGATCCCGACCCCCGGAAACCAGGCGGGGCAGATCACTGTCACGTACAAGCCATTCGGTGTTTCGCTTGAGTTCACGCCGACCCTGATTCGAACGAATCGAATCGCCCTGCGGGTGAAGCCGGAAGTAAGTTCGCTGTCGCGGGTAGGGGCCGTCAAATCCAATGGCATCGATCTCCCGAGCCTGATGGTGCGGCGCGCCGATACGACGGTAGAAGTGGCGAGCGGCCAGACGTTTGCGATCGCAGGCCTGTTCCAGCGGCAGATGTCGTTGGATTTCGACAGAACTCCCGAAGTTTCGGACCTGCCGATCCTCGGCACCTTGTTTCGCTCTGCCCGATATCGTCGCGACGAGACCGAACTCGTGATTCTCATCACGCCAGTGCTTGTCAAACCCGTGCGTGACCGCGGCCTTGCGACCCCCCTCGACAGGCCCGCGCCATTGCCGCCGCCCGGACCGGCTCTCGTGAAGGCCAAGCCGCTGCCCGAGCAACACTCCGGCTTTGTGTTCAAATGATCGATCGAGGGTGCACGATGCCGCGTTTGTCCGCCGTCTATCTTTGCCTCGCCGCCCTGGGGGCGTCGGCCCTCGCCGGCTGTGCGGTAGCGCCACCCTATCCGGAACCGACGGTCTACTGGGGCACTTTTCCGCAGCAGCCGCCGGACTATTCGCCGGACTATGCCTCCGTGCCCGTGGTCGATCGGAAGGGCCGCACGCGCTATGCGCTGGTGCCGAAAGCCTGCCTGGCACATGACGCGACGGAGCCCCCGTTCCTGGGACCGCATTTGCCGCCGGGCTGCGCCAACGCGCATAACCTTCAGCACATGGCCGAGCGCCAGTCCGACCTGGTTCGCGGCCGCCCGCTTGGCGCCGCCCCTGCGGCTCCGACGGCGCGAGCGGCTCAGGAATACATCTATGGTGCCAAGGGCACCCTGGGCGGCGGCCTCCCGCGCGCGCCGACCACTCAAGTGCAGGGCGCCGGGGCGGAGAGCGTTACGGAGAAGCCCGCCGGGGCGAGGTGAGCGGCTGCACCGGCTTGGTGAGTCGGCCTGGTAACCTCGATTTTGCAATGCAGCGTTGATGCTGCGTCGCATTGGTACTAAGGACAGGGCGATGAGCATCGCGTTTCGTCTCGCATCCTGTGCCGGGCCGATTTTCCTCGGCTTCTTGCTCGCCGGGTGCGCGGGCCAAGCATTGCTGGACGCAGCGGGCAGCACCGAACAGCCGGATAAAGACGGGCTGATGCGTGTTGCCTCCGATGTCGAGGCCCAGGGGCAGATAACAGCCGCGCTGCCGCTCTATGAGCGGGCGGCCGCCGCATCGAACGGAGACGCTGGAGCCCATGTGCGTCTCGGCGACGCCTACACGCGCGCCGGCAAGTCCGATCAGGCGATCCAGGCTTATCGCGCCGCGCTCGCGGTGGCGCCTGACAATCCCGATGCGTTGCTGGGACTAGGCACGGCCCAGCTCAAGGCCGGCGACGCCGAAGGTGCCGTAGCGCCGCTGGCGAAAGTGGCCCCGGTCGTCAAATCGATGGCGGCTTACAACCGGTTGGGCCTTGCGCAGACGCTCACGGGCCAGTTCGCGCTGGCGCACGAATCTTTCGAGGCTGCGAGCGCTGTCGCCCCTGACGATCTCGATATCCGCATCAACCTTGCCCTCGCCGCTGCGCTCGACGGTCAGGAAAACAAGGCGATTGATGTCGCGCGCTCCGTCGTCGCGTCGCCGGGGGCGCAGCCGCGACATCGGCGCAATCTGATGATCGTATACGGCCTGCTTGGGCTGGTCGACGAAGGGCGTGCCGCTGCGCCCAAGGGATTGTCGGCAAGCGAAGCGAAGAAATTGCTCGCGCGCGCGATGGCGATCCGTGCCATCAGCGATGCCAAGGCGCGCGCCAAGGCGCTTGGCACGATCATGAGTTGACCTGCACAATGGAGCGCCTGCCGGTTGCCGACGCTCCACCGAGCCCCGGCGCAGAGCCGCGCCGCAGCCAATGATATCCCCAGGAAGCGGGAACCGGCCTCGCGAGAAAATCGTGCTCCGGCATCAATTGGGAGCGTGATGAAGGTCACCACTCTGACATCCTGCAAAGTGTAATTGAGCCGGGTCTATACGCTGTCGCCGGAAGCGAAATCGCCGTTTCGTCCGACGGCGGCTCGACGAAAACCTGCCGGTCGTTGTCGCGCCGCGCCCGGGCCCCACCCGGCGCTTGACATCGACCGGGTCAAATGTTCGCCATGCGTCGGAATACATGGTCGCCTTCACCGGAATGCGCCCTCATGGTGAAGGTTTTGGCCGTCTTGGAAGCTAGTACTGCATGGCAACACGGGTTGAAATCAAAGGCGATCGCAGCTCTCTTCTCCGAATTATGGTGGGATTTCTTCCGCTCGCCTTCGGATACTTTTTGTCTGTTCTGTTTCAGGGAATAGATCCGCTCATTGCCGATGACCTGATGACCGATCTGGCGATCGGCAAGGGCACACTGGGAACGCTGACTGCGGCATTTCCGGTGGCTTTCGCGGTCTGCCTGCTACCGTCCGGCATCGCGATCGATCGATTTGGACCGCGTACCGTCCAATCTGTGACGATGGGAGTGACGGCGCTCGGCGCATTGATCGTCAGTGTTTCCACCGGACCGGTCGGCTTCGTCATCGGCCGCGTGCTGCTCGGTGCGGGCACTGCTTCGGCGCTCCTGGCGGCGATGCAGGCGATCGTCACCTCGTTTCCGCGCGAACGTCTCGGCCTGGCGACGGGGGGTCTCATAACGCTTGCCGGGCTTTGTGCGCTTGCGATGGCGGGCCCGCTCTTTGCTCTCGCGAGCGGATGGCGGACGTTGTTCATGTTGCTGGCCGCTCTGGCGGCCCTGTGCGCTATCCTGGCCGTGCTGCTGGTTCCGGCGCCCGTCACCGGCGATGGGCCAGATCAAGACTACGGCCTGACAGTGGTTCTGCGCGATCCGGTCTTTCGCCGGTTGGCGCCGCTCGCTGCGATCGCGGTCGGGACGGTATGGGCGATCCAGGGTCAGTGGGTTGCAGGTTGGCTTGCCGCCGTGAATGGGGTCAGGCTCACCACTATCATCACCTACATCACCCTCATCGCGCTTGGCCAGGCCGTCGGCGCGCTGGTCTGCGGGGCGCTCGCGGACTGGGCTGTCCGAAAGGGTCTGTCGGCTGCAAGCGTCTTTGCGGGCGCCATCGCGCTCGCCGTCTGCATCCAGCTCGCCGCGGTCGGTGGAATAGGATTGCCGAACTCCATCGTCTGGGGTGCGTTGGTGGCTGGAGCCGCGGCCATGCTGCCCTTCGTGGCCGTGTTGATGCATTTTCCCAAGGCCTACGCGGCGCGCGCGTGCGCGTGCGTCGGGGTAATGCAGTATCTTGCCACCTTCTTGATCCAGCTGGCCGTTGGCGGCGTCTTCGCGATATGGCCGCAGGCGGCGTCAGGTCAGCCCTCGGCGACCGGTTATGCGATGGCATTCATGGTGCCGGTCGCGTTGCAACTGGTCGCTCTGGCCTGGTTCCTGTTGGCACGCTCGGAAACGCGCGACAGCGTGCAGGGCGATTGGGAAGCTGCTGCATTTGCTCGGCAGATGCAGGCCCTCTCGGAGCCGCCGCCCATTCCCGGTGCCTGGCCAGCCGACGCCGCTGCGGCTCCCGCCGAGTCTGCGGTAAAGCCCGCCGACACCGCGACGGAGACGATCGACACTGCGTTGGCACCAATCGAGACGGCCGGCGAGACGGAAGTGGCTGCGTCTGCGTCAGCCGCGACGGAGGAGACGCTGACCGACGCGCCGGCGGAGCCTGCCAGCCTAACCGTGAAGTCAACCGATGCGGCTCCCGCCGAGTCTGCGGTGGAGCCCGCCGATGCCGCGGTCGAGCCGATCGCGGAGACGTCGGCATCGTCCGAGGCGGCCGGCGAGACGGAAGTGGCTGCGTCTGAGACAGCCGCGACGGAGGAGACGCTGACCGACACGCCGGCGGAGCCTGCCGGCCTCGCCGGAGAGCCGCCCGACGCCGCTGCGATCCCGGTTGCCGCTGCGGTGGAGCCCGACGCCGCCGCGGTCGAGCCGGTCGCCACCGCATTGGCCCCGGTTGAGACGGCTGTCGAGGCGGTTGAGACAGAGGAGCCATTGATCCAGATCCCGCCGGTGCCCGCCGCGACGGCTGCGGTCCTCACCGACACGGCGCTTCGATCCATCCTCGATGCCCCGCTGAGCGCAGGTCCGGGTGCCGCCGTTGACGTGACTCCGCGCGTCAGTGCCGACATGCCGGACATAGCCGCTCCCGATCGCCGCGCGGAACTGGCTCAGCCTCAAGCGCAGGAGCTTTCCCTTCCGCTGATCGCACCGTCACATGTGCAAGCGCTCAACGCTGTGTATCGTCGGCGCCCGGCCCTGGCGGCGACGATCGGCGGACGGCAGGCAACCATCGTGGCTGCGTGGCCGCCGCCCGATCGGCGTCCCGATGCGACCCATCGGCTGGCGCTGCGCCTCGATGGCGAGGATGGCGAGTTGCGGTTGCCGCAAGCTCTGCTCGATATGCTGGTCGATAGTGTGGACCCGACGCTGTCGCTCGATCGGCTCGGGCCGGATCGCGCCGCCCTCATTCTCGAATTCGCCCTCGACAGCGCCCTCACGGCGGTCGAGATGAGGCTCGGCTGCAAGCTTGCCATCGCTTCATATTCGGGGCGGGTCGAGCGGCAGGACGACGACGGACGGTTGACGGTGTTCTTCACGCTCGTGATCGACGGGCTCGTCACCACCGGCTGCGAATTGCGGCTTCCCGCGGATTACGCACGCAGGCTTGCGGAAGGGCTCGATCAGTATGTTGGGGTCGATCCCGTCGCTCTCGACCTGCCAATTCCGGTGTCCCTGCGCGTCGCTGCCGCCAACCTCGCGGCAAGCGAGGTCGAACGCCTGTCACCCGACGACGTCGTGCTGGTCGACGCCTCCTGCGAGCCGGGCGATGCAGTAATCGCCGTCATCGGCGAGCGGCTTGTTGCGCCGGTGGCGCTCGGCCCGGAGGGCCCCCACCTTGCCACGTATCCGATACCGGGAGCCACTTCGTCCTGGGCATGGAGCATGCCGAACGATGCCATGGCTGGCGCGTGGGAGGCGGACGCCGAAACCGACAGCCGGTCGCTGCATGTCCTGTTCGAACTCGGACGCTTCGAGCTGCCGGCCAGCCAGGTGAAGCAGCTCGCGCCGAACTTTCTGCTGCCGTTGGAGCCACCGCGCGACCGCATGGTCGATATCGTGGTCGACGGACAACGGATCGGCCGTGGCACCTTGATGCGGATCGGCAATCGCACGGGTGTCCGGATCATCGCCATGCGCGAACGCCAGCGCGCCGCTCAAATATGATCCAGTGGGGCGCTTGCGGCACGTTCGGGCAGGCGTAGAAGAAAGTCAGATGCTGAACCGGACCAGGATGCGAGCGACATCCGTGAAGGACTCTGCCGGAATCCTGTCGCCGATTGCGTGGGGGATGAGCATATCGACCAAAGACGCATCCTCGGCAACCGGGATTCCCAGGCGTCGCGCCTCGGCCACCATCTCGTCGCCCGCCTGGCCCCGAGCCTTGCTGCAGATCAGCGGCACCGGCTCTTCTTCGCGGTGGTACAGGATTCCGACGGCACGATCTTCGTGGGCGATGACAAAAGCCGCATGGCGCACGCCTTTGCGCACCTTCTTCGCCGCGAACATGAACTGGAGACGCCGGCGTTCTGCTTTGATCAGCGGATTGCCTTCGAGCTCCTTCATCTCTTTTTTCTTCTCGGTCAGGCTCATGCGCATTTCTTTGAGGAAGAGATGACGCTGCAACGGCATGTCGAGTATGCCGATGACGACGAAGGCGATGACCGCGCTCACGGCAAGCGGCTGCAAGGTGGAAATCACCATCTGCCCGAGACAGTCTTCGCCGCAGGATGGGGTCTGAAACAGCGGCGGGATGTAGCCGCGAAGGACGGTCCAGAAGGCGACGGTCACGACCACGACCTTGATGAGACTCTTGACGAACTCGATCACGTTCCTTGACGAGAAGATGCGCTTCGCGCCCTTCATCGGACTGATGTGGTCGAACTGCAGTTTCACGGTCTCGAACGAGAATATCGGGCCGCCCGTCGCCGCCATCCCCATCACCACGGCCACCGCGAAAACCACGACGAGCAGCGGCACGGTGGTCATGACCAGCACATCGAGGGTGCCGTAAACCGCGCGTTGCCAGGTTTCGGCGAACGGCCGATCGGTAGAGGCGGAGACGAGGTCGATGAGCTCCACCAGGCGATCGCGCATCATCGGCCACTGGTACAGCAGGTAGAGCGTGGCGGCCAGCATCGTGAAGCCCGACACGAGATCCTTGCTGTTCGAGGTCTGTCCCTTGCGGCGCGCGTCGGTGAGTTTCTTGTGCGATGCCGGAAGGTTTTTCTCTTCTGATTCGTCAGCCATGCTGATGTCTGCCGTTTGATCTGGCCGCGAGCACAGGCGATACTGACATCGCGGCGTTCGCGGTCAAGACCTCACCTGGTGTACGGCCTGTCAACGGCAACGCCAGCGTGATTGCTGGATGTAGAAAACGCAACCGGAGCGCACCCCACTCGCTGCCGTCCAGTGGGACGGCCACAAGCCGGTGTTCGCTCCGGTTGGCTCTGCCGATTTGCGGCCTCAGCTCGACTGAATGAGCTGCTTGGCCGTCTGAAGCGCGTCGGTGAATTTCTTGTTCTCTACCTGCTTTTGCAGGTTCTCGATGGAATTTTCCTTCTGCTGCTGCATGGCCACAGCTTGCGCGCCAGTTCCGGACACGTCCATGATCGTTCTCCTATGGGTTCGCGTTTGCCGATGCGTCGAGCCTCACCATTGTGGCCCGAACGTGCACAAGGGTAACCTTGCTGCGATGGGAAATAAGTGAGCTGAGTCACACAGGCTCGTCGGCACCGGAAAAAGCGGATTTTGGTAGCGGCGATGTCGGCTGGCTCGGCCTCATCAATATCTCGGCGTCATCGACATTGTGCGCCGGCAAGTGGTGTACTGCCTGTTAACGGCAACGCCAGCGTGATCGCCAGATCTGCAAAGGCGCAACCGGCGCGAACCGAACTCGCTGCCGTCCCACGAGACGGGCACAAGCCGGTGTTCGCGCCGATTAGCTCTGCCGATTTGCGCGGCCGGTATTTCTCCGGCCAGATCGACCGGCGCCTCAGCTCGACTGAATGAGCTGTTTTGCGGTCTGAAGCGCGTCGGTGAACTTCTTGTTCTCTACCTGCTTTTGCAGGTTCTCGATGGAATTTTCCTTCTGTTGCTGCATGGCCACAGCTTGCGCGCCAGTGCCGGAAACGTTCATGATCATTCTCCTGTTGGTTTCGCGTTTGCCGATGCGTCGGGCCTCACATCGCGGGCCGAACGTCCACAAGGTAGCCTCGCTGTGACTGGAAAAAAGTGAGCTGTGTCACATAGGCTTTTCGCTACCGGAAAGAGGGGATTTCGGTAGTGGCGACGTCGACTGGCTCGGCCATCGGCGGATGCCCGCAACCCAACCAACAGGGGCACACCGGCTGGTCTCTGCTGAGTTCGATACGTCCGACGTCATTGGTCCCCGCTTGAAGGCGGCAATTGGATGATCCGTGGCGCGGGTCCGGCGCGCAGATCCAAATGTGCGATTGATCGCGCCAATTTCGCCATGCTACAATTTTCGCGTATCCGTATTTGCGCACTATTCCGCTGTTTGCGACGCAGCCGGCCAGGTGCACTCGGGAGACGAACCATGCCTCTGAAGATCGTCTCTGCTGCTCTCACGGCAGCGACGCTTGTTATCGGCACGCCGCAGGTCGCCGCAGCCATGGACCCGAAATGGCCGGCGGGCCCCTACAAGTACGTCGTCATCGAGCAAGACCTCAAGGACGCCCTGATCGAGTTCGGCCGCAACATCAACGTCCCGGTCAAGGTCAGTGGCGAGGTCAAGGGCAAGCTGCGCGGCGATCTGGGCGCCGGATCGGCGGAGGATTTCTTCAAGCGGCTCACGACGAGCCATGGCCTCGTCTGGTATTTCGACGGCTCCGTGCTGCACGTCAATTCCGCGGGCGAACTGCGAACGGAAGTGATCGACCTCGGCCGGATCCTGCCGACGGATGTGGTGTCCAAGTTGACCAAGCTCGGCATCGCCGATTCGCGCTACCCGATCAGGACCACGCCGGGATCGGGCGTCATTTCGGTATCGGGCCCGCCGCCCTATATCGTGCTCGTGCGCCAGACTCTCATCGCGATGGCCCGGAACATACCTCAGGGTGAGGACACCAGGGTGCGGGTCTTCCGCGGCTCGAGCTCCTGACGACGCTGCGTTCCGCCGGTTCGACTATTCTGTCGCGATCGCGTTGAGCGGCTTTCCGTTGGGCGGGCTGACGGCAGGATAAGAACGCGGCGCAGGTGGATCTGTAGCCCATGTCCAGCAGGCCGCTGAGAGCCACAGAAGTGGTTCGCCATCGGACGTGCTTTGCTGGATGAGGCGGTCGTTCGCCAAGATCGTGCAAGTCGCTGTGACCCCCATCTCGACGAGGCGCCAGGTCGACATCGTGGCAAAGCCGCGCGCTGAATGCCTGCTCGACCTGCATGCAAATGCGCAGGCTGACGACACGGTCGTCGTGTCGGGTCGTTCGCCGGTCCATCGCCAGGCTAACGCTGGTGTTCTGCGCAATATGCAATGTCACGTCCGTCAAGCCCAACGTGTTGGCGAAGTCTTGTGCGCCTTAGGCCTTGTCGGCGCCAAGCGCGATCACGATCGGCCGGTCGGCGCGTCGCGCCTCATCAGCTGCAGCGCGCTGCCGAGTGCATGTTCAACCTATATCGTCAAACGCAACCGCACCTTCGGTGAGCGCTTTTTTCGTCGAGAAGAACGGCATTTGAGGTCTCGGCTATGGACGTGCTGAAGATCACAGAAGAGTGGATTTGCTTCTGTCTTAATCAAACCGTCAGCAGGCACCTAAGGCGTCGGCATGAGGCAGGCGCGGGCATCCCTAGCGACAATGGAGAATTGCAATGTTCGGTTTGTTGCCAGGTCTTGCGGGAGGCCTCGTCGGCGGTCTCCTGAATAACATTTTCAATCATCATCATCACCACCACCATGGCCACCATCACCATGGCCACTGCCACAATGGCCACACTGGCCAGGGCATCAACCAGCGCCTGGCGCAGGAAGATTTCAAGGACGCAGCGGAGAATTTCAGGCGCGGCGACTTTGCCGGCGGCATGGAGGAGCTCTCCGAAGGTCTGGACCGGCTCTCTCGCGGTCCCGGCCCGGACCTCGGCTACGCCGGCACAGCCCGCGCCTTGGCGGCTGAAGATGCCAAGGACGCCATGCAGGATTTCCGGCGCGGCGACTTTGCCGGCGGTTTCGAAGAGCTGAGCGAGGCGAGCCGGCGCTCCTACTTCTGACAGTTGAAGCACCGGTGCCACGACGCGGAGATCCTGATCTTGATCGGGCCTTGCCGATAGCAGCGCCCAATCAAGGCAGGATCTTTCGCCGGTAAGCACAGCAACACGGCTCCAAGCCCAGGTGAGATGGCTTTCCCTCGAATTTTGTGACTCTTAAACCAGGAGATGAACGATGTTAGGCGGTATTATGGGTATGTTGGGTGGCGGTGGCGGCCCGATGGGCATGATCCAGCAACTCATGCAGACGGTTCAGCAGATGCAGCCGCAGCAGAGCGGCGAAACCGATCAGTGCTCCCAGGGCGGAAAAGGTGATCCCGCCCAGATGTTCCAGCAGATCCTGCAGCAGCTCACGCAGCAGCAGGGCTAATTCGCTTGACCAGCGATCTGACATGGCGGCCGCATGCCGATGGTTCGGCATGCGGCCGCCATTCGGCGTGTTCAGAGACGAATTCAAGGTGTGGATGATCCGCCGGAAGTGGCGTTCGCCACTTTAAGGGGCGGGCCTAAAGGCCTCAGCTATCCCCCTTTTTTGAGCCCTCATGGACGAACAGATGGGCCAATGGTAGGCTGGGGTCCGTTGTCTTCCGCCGTAATTTGCCAGGTTGAGGGAGGCCGCTCGCGCGTCGCGCCAACGATTTCAAATGTGCGGCGTGTCACAGAAGGGCGGATTTGGTCGTGTCATATTGGGCTGTCAGTACGATATGATCAGATGAAAGGATTTATATCATGAGCGTGGCCATTACCGCCCAAGCCCCGGTCGCCTCTTCGCCGCCGACCGAATCGTTGCAGGCAGCCCAAGGCAATGGCGCCGGCACTGGCGCGACCGGCGAGCAGGATCTCGTCGACTTTTTCGCCAAGACCCGCGCGGACCTCGCCAATGGAAACCTGCAAGAGGCGACCAAATCCGTTGCTTCGAGCGGGGAGATGCTTGGGAAGTTGCGCGAGTTCCTCGACAAGTCGCATAAGAGCGATGAGGCGAACAAGGCCACGAAAGCCAAGCAGAGGGCGGCCGCCGCCGAGGCGAACATTGAGCTTGCCAGTCTCGACACGCTTGGCTCCCTTGGCAATATTGGCTCTCTCACCCAGTTCAATCCGTTGGGCCAGTCCGGCTCATTCGGTCAGCTTGCCTCCCTCAATCAGTTTACCAGCCTGCCTCCAGGACCGGCGTCAGGATCGCTTAGTCGTGGCCCCGGCCTGGAAATGAAGGGGCGCGGGCAGGCCATGATCGACAAGATGACCAACGACATGACGGATTCCGCGATCCATCGCATGTGGACGCAGGTGGTGGGTCATGCGACCAATTCGGTAACCAAGAACGTGATGAGCCTGCTCAAGGGGCAGTGACGAAGGGAAATTTCCGTGAGCGCGGCCTTGCTCGGTTCTTCATTGCCACGCTGGGTGCAGCGGGCCCTGGTATTGCTTGTCGCCTTGCTGCTCACGGCTTGCGAGGCGGAGCTCTATAACAATCTCGATCAGCGCCAGGCCAATGAGATGATCGCGGCCCTCCAGCAGCGCGGCATTCCCGCGCAACGCGTGGCGGTCAAGGGCGGCCAGTACACCGTCGTGGTCGACAAGGGCCGCTTCGCCGAAGCGATCGCCATCCTCAAGGAGGCTGGGCTCCCCAAGCAGGAGTTCCAGAACATGGGGCAGGTCTTCAAGAAGGATGGCCTCGTCTCCTCGCCGATGCAGGAACGCGCGCAGATGATCTTCGCGTTGAGTCAGGAGCTCTCGCGCACGGTTTCGGAAATTGACGGCGTCTTGTCCGCGCGGGTTCACCTCGTGCTGCCGGAAAACGATCCCCTGCGCCAGCAACTCGTGCCTTCGTCGGCGTCGGTCTTCATCCGCCATCGCAGCAGCACGCCGGTCGGCAATCTGGTGCCGCAGGTGAAGATGCTGGTGGCGAACGGCGTTGCCGGCCTGTCCTACGACAAGGTCTCGGTTGTCCTCGTTCCGGTCGACATGCAGAAGGAACGTCAGGGCCAGGACGTCGAGATGGTCTCGTTCTTCGGCGTATGGATGCAGCGCGATAACCTCGCGCAGGCGATGTGGATGTTCTTCGGCCTCGCCGCGGTGGTCGTCCTGCTCGCCGGCGCGCTCGTCTTCGTCGTCTTTCGCCAGCGCGGAAAGGTCTATGCATTGGGTCCATCGCGCGCCGGTGTACCGAGCGTAGTGACCCCGGTTCCGTCGAACGTCGCGAACGCGGGCCCACCTGGCGTCGTGAAATCGGGCTCGTCGAATGTGGTGAAGGCGTCGTGAGCACTGCACGCGAAAACACCGGAGCAGATGCAGGCTGGCATGCGTTCGTAACACGGCCGGCGCTCTACATCGAGACGTCGCGGCTCGCCGTGTGCTTCGACGGAATGGTCGATACCGAATTGTGCGCGCGGCTCAAGACCTCGCGCCGCGTGGAGGAACGCCTGTCGGCTCTGGTCGATGCGCGCTACGGGCTGGCGAGCGCCGTTGCGGCCGAGGACGTGAGCGATGCCGACCGTTCGATCGCGCTTGCCTCGTCCGAACAACTGTCGGAGCTGGTGCGCCGCGCCGGAGCGATCTATTGGGCGAACGGCATCGCCAACACCGTTCGGGCCGCGGACGCGGCGGCGGTCGATGCCGCGCTGGGTGAGAAGCTGTGCGTCGTCGCGCTTGCCAATCGCGATCTTTCCGGCCCGATGCAGCCGCTCGCACCCTACGATCAGCTCGGTCGGCGTGTGATGGAGGATGGCCTGCGCTGCCTCGGCGGATGGTGCGAGGCGCAGAGCCCTGGTGTCGGCCTGCGCGTGCGCCTCAAGCTTTCGCCCGATCCTGCGCTCGACGATGCAGTGAACGCCCCCTTTGATGAGCTCGGCCCGGCGATCATCCGCCGAGCGGTCGGCTGAGGTTGAATACGATGGTAGACAGAGTTGACCCGGTATCCTTGAATCGGCAGCCGTCGGCTGGAGGGGCCAAGACAGGCTCGGTTCTCAACGCCCGGGATGTCAAGGCATGGCAGGATGCCTTCGAGTTCTTGAACCACGCCGAGAAGCAGATCGCCGAACAAAAAACCGAAGCGGAGGAGACCGCCTCGCGCCTCTACGAGGCCGAGCGGGCCAGGGGCTACGAGGACGGCAAGGCGGAGGCGACCAGGCTGATCGCCGAGACGACCATGAAAGTGGACCGCTTTCTTCAGTCGATCGAGCCGCAAGTCGCCCAGCTCGCCATGAGCGTCGTCAACCGCGTCCTCGGCAATTTCGACACGCGCGACCTCGTCGCCGCCGCTGCCGCGCATGCCGTCGCGGATCTGCGCCGCGAGAAGCGTCTGACGGTCACGGTTCACCCTGACGCCGTCGATAGCGTCTCCAGGGAATTCGCCCGCCTGGGCGTCAGCAAGCTCATGGAAGTGACGATCGAGAGCAATCCGACCCTCGACCCGACCGCATGTATCATCGCCAGTGATCTCGCCGTCATCGACGCGAGCGTCAAAACGCAGCTGAACGCGATTGCAACCGCGATCGGCGCGGTTTGACAGGGCGGACGCGATGACCGGTCAGCGCTTCAGCATCGACGACCGTCTTACCTCCGTCCTGCCCAGCCTGTACGAGAAGATACGCGACAGCGCGCCGCGGTCGCGCAAGGGGCGCGTCCGCCGCCTGCTGGGCGTCATCATCCATGCCACCGTTACCGAGGCGCGCATCGGCGAACTGTGCCATCTGGTCGACCCGGAGACCGGCCGTCGCGTGATGGCCGAGGTGATCGGGCTGCATGACGAGGTCGCCATCCTCACCCCGATCGGCGATCTGTTCGGGCTTTCCAGCGTGACCGAGGTGATACCCACCGGCAGCGAATTGCTGGCCCCGGTGGGAGAGGGCCTGCTCGGCCGCGTCATCAATGCGTTGGGAGACCCGGTCGACGGCGAACCTCTTCCAAAAGGTATCGCGACCCGTCCGGTCACCGGCGTGCCACCGGCGCCGCTCGCCCGAGGGATCATCCGCGATCCGATCCAGCTCGGCATCCGTGCCATCGACGGGCTTATCACCTGCGCACGCGGGCAGCGCGTCGGGATTTTCGGCGAAGCCGGCGGCGGCAAGTCCACTTTGTTGGCCGACATCGTTCGCGGCACCGACGCGGATGTGGTCGTGGTCGCGCTGATCGGCGAGCGCGGACGTGAGGTACGCGAGTTCCTCGAACATCAGCTCGGACCGGAAGGTCGCAAACGCGCGGTCGTCGTGGTCGCGACATCCGACAGCCCGGCCATGGAGCGCGTCAAGGCGGCCTATGCGGCGACCGCGATCGCCGAGCATTTCCGCGACGAAGGCAAGCAGGTCTTGCTGCTGATGGACAGCCTCACCCGCTTCGCGCGCGCCCAGCGCGAGATCGGACTGGCGGCAGGCGAACCGCCGACGCGGCGCGGCTTCCCACCGTCTTTGTTCGCCGCACTCCCGCGTCTCGTCGAGCGCGCCGGCCTGGCCGGAGGCGGCGGGTCGATCACCGGCATGTACACCGTACTGGTCGAAGGCGAGATCGCGCTCGATCCGGTCGCCGAGGAAGTGGTGTCGTTGCTCGACGGCCATATGGTCCTCTCGGCCGAACTCGGTCGTCGCAACCATTTTCCCGCGATCGACGTATTGCGCAGCCGCAGCCGGCTGATGGACGCGACGGTGCCGCCGCAGCACCGCGACGACGCGGCCCGCATGCGCCAGCTCATGGCAAGCTACGCCGACGTCGAGCTCCTGTTGCGCGTCGGCGAGTACCAGAAGGGCAGTGACCCGCTGGCCGATGAGGCGATCGCCAAGATCGACGCCATCAACGGGTTCCTTCGCCAGAAGATGCACCAGCACGAGGCGATCGACGAGACGCGGCGTCGGATGCACGAGATCGTCGCCCAGGCAGCCGCCCAGCCGCAATCGCTATGACGAACGCACGCGCCATCGCTCGTCTGCTCGACCTGCGCCGCCTGCGGGAGCGGTCGGCGCTCAACGCGCTGACCCAGTGCGAGGGTGACTGCCGCCGCGCCGAACAGCAGGTGGAGGCGTCACGCCGTGCCATCGCGCTCCACGTGGAGCAGGCCCGCACGCACGAGCAGGAAAAACGCCGGATGCTGGTGGGCCGGGCCGTCTCGATGGCGGAAATCACCCGCCTGCAAGGTGAACTCGATTCGATGGCGACAGAAACCATGCGGCTGCGCCGGGTCGAGGAGGAAGCGCGAACAGCGTTGCAGGATGCCGAGCAGGCGCGCGACGCCGCCCGCGAGCGCTACCGCCTGTGTCAGAAGGCTGTCACCAAGCTCGACGGCATGGCCGAGCAGGAACGGCGCAAGGCGGAGCGGCTCGAGAGCGCTTATGCCGAGGCCGATCTCGAGGAGCGCGCCATCATGGCCGCCGCATCGGCATCAGAACAGAGTTGGGCTTGAGGGAGTTAGCATGGGTCATCCGACAGAGTTTTCCGATCCGGACCTGGACGACTTGCCGGTGCGGCTTGTCTTCGAAGCCGGCCGCGTCGAGTTTTCGCTCGGCGAGCTGCAGCGCCTGGCGCCGGGCGCGCTGGTGCCGCTGGGGCGGCCGGTCGACGAGCCGATCGACATCATGGCCAACGGCAGGCGGCTCGGCCGCGGCACGCTGGTGCAAATCGGAGACGGTCTTGGTGTACGAATCGTGAGCCTCGCCGCCAATGAATGACGCACCCAGCACAGTTGGCCTGATCATCTTTATGGCAGCCCTCGGGCTGCTGCCGTTCATCATCGTGACGATGACGGCCTTTCTGAAGATCTCGGTGGTGATGTTCATCATCCGCAACGCCATCGGCCTGCAACAGACGCCGCCGACCCTGGTGCTGTATTCGATCGCCCTCATTCTCACCGTTTTCGTCAGCCTGCCGCTGATGGAAGACGTTTCCAATCGGCTCTCCGCGCGGCCGCTCGATTTCAGTTCGCTCGACAAGCTTCAGGCATCGGCCAATGTGGTGAAAGAGCCGGTCAAGGCCCACCTCATGCGTTACGCGAAGCCCGGCGAGCGCGAGTTCTTCCTTTCGGCCACCACCCGCATCTGGCCGCCGGCGACCCGCGCCAATGTCAAGGACGACGACCTCATCATCCTGCTGCCGTCTTTCGTCAGCTCGGAACTCACGCGCGCGTTCGAGATCGGATTTCTGCTTTTTCTGCCGTTCCTGGTCATCGACATCATCGTCTCGAACATTCTCATGGCCATGGGCATGATGATGGTTTCCCCGACACTGATATCCCTGCCGCTCAAGCTGTTCCTGTTCGTCGCGGTGGATGGCTGGTCACGCCTCATGCATGGTCTCATCCTGAGTTATGGGTGAGGCGGCGGCGCATCGAGGACACCAGTGAGGACACCGTAATGAGGACCTTCAATGTCGCACGATAGCATCCTCAGCAAGGTCAACGAGTCGCTCATGATCATCCTGATCGTGTCGTCGCCCGTGCTGATCGCGGCGGTGGCGATCGGATTGCTGGTCGGGTTGCTCCAGGCGCTGACCCAGATCCAGGACCAGACCTTGCCGCAGGCCGTCAAGCTCGTCGTCGTGCTGATCCTCGTGATCTTCCTGGGCCCCGTGCTGTCGCAGCAGATTGCGAACCAGGCGTCGGGTCTCTTTGACGCCTTTCCCATCATGACGCGCTGAGCCGATGCAGGAATGTCGGGATGGAGTTGATTGGCGATCCGTTCAAGCCGTTGGAGCCCTACATCTTTGCGGCCGCCTTCGCGCTCGCCAGGATGCTCGCAATGATGGCTGTCTTCCCGGTGTTCGACCGCCTCGGCGTGACCGGTTTCGTACGCAACTCCATTGCCGTCTTGATCTCGATTCCCATCATTCCGATGATCGTGGCTCACCTCGAGGGCGAGCAGCTCAGCCTCCCCCTGATCGCCGCTTTGATACTGAAGGAGGTTCTCGTCGGCCTCGTCGTGGGCGTCGTATTGGCCGTACCGCTCTATGCCGCGGAGGCCGCCGGCGACATCCTCGACCTGCAACGCGGGTCCTCGTCTGCCAGCCTGACCGACCCGCTCGGAACGAGCCAGGCCAACATCACGGGCACGCTGCTCGCGCTGATCGTCATCGCGCTGTATTTCGCTTCGGGCTGCTTTGACCTGACGTTGCGAGCCGTCTACGACAGTTACGGCATCTGGCCGGTTCGCCGGATACTGCCGCTGTTCAGTCGAGAAGCAGCGACGCTGCTTCTCAGTCTGCTCGATACCATCGTCTCGACCGCTCTCGTGCTGGTCGGCCCGGTCGTGGTCAGCCTGCTGCTCGTCGATCTGCTGTTCGCGCTGATCGCTCGCGCCGCGCCGTCGCTGCAACCCTTCTACCTCTCGATGACCGTGAAGAACCTCGTGTTCTCGCTCGTGCTCGTGCTCTACGGCGCCTTCCTCATCGGCTACATGAAGAACGGTCTCGTCGTATTCCTCGACGTCAAGCCGAAGCTCGAGGCGATCGCGCCGCGCTGACACGCCGAGCATGTGGCCGGTCGCTTCCGTGCTGCACGCTGATGCTGCCAACCGACGTGAAGCCCGCCGAGGTAAGCAGCCGCGTCTGAATGTACACCTTGCTCTCGCAGTCGCCGATGTAGCGGCCCGCGCGCGGCGCCCCTTGCGACGTAACGTCGCTCCACTGGTCGGGCGAGCGCGCGATCATCTGGTTGATGCGGCCGGCGGGTGCTGCCGGCGCGCGGCGCTCGCGGCGTTCTTCGCGTCGGCCAGTGACGGGAACTCGTGGAGTGCCGGATCCCTTCCGTAGAAACACGGGATCGCTTGGCTCGCGGCCGGATTCCGATGTCCGGGTTCAATCACCGGATACCATAAACTCAACTGTCGGCATCGGTACAGCTAACTCTGAGATCACGGATGCTATGCGTCATATTGCGCTAACGCAAAGTTGCAAGAGACGCTCGTAGTATCGTTCAACCAGGCGGCGACGGTGCAAGACCACCGGCCGGCGGTGCGATCGAAATGAAAGGTTGTCTTTAGGAGGGCGGGATGACGGCCAGCTACGAACCTCGACAGCAGATCTACATCGTCGACGATGATCCGGTGGTGCGCGAGGTACTTTCGATCATCCTCCGCAGGGATGGATACGACGCCATCTGTTTCGCCGACGGCGCCGCGTTGCTGGCTGCGGTAGCCAAGAAGATGCCCGCCTGCATCCTGCTGGACATCGATATTCCCGGTCCGTCCGGCATCGAAATTCTGGAGAAGTTGCGGGCCAACAAATGCACCGTGCCGGTCTTCATCATCTCGGGCAAGGGCGATATTCCGACGGCGGTCAAGGCGATCAATTGCGGCGCGGTTGACTTCATCGAAAAGCCGTTTCGGGCCAATGACGTCATCGCCCGGCTGCGCGCCGAACTTTCGAGAGGCGCGGACGAGCAAGACGTTTGTCCAACCCTCGAATGCCTGACCGTTCGAGAGAACCAGGTTCTCAAGCTCTGCGTGCTCGGCGCGTCGAGCAAGGAGATCAGCGCGAAGCTGAACATCAGCTTCCGCACGGTGGAGGACCACCGCTCCAACATCATTCGCAAGCTCGGCGTCAGGAACACGGCGGAGCTGGTGCTGAAGGTGATGAGCATGGACCGGCCGAAGATATCGGTGGCCTCCTGAGCCCATATTGCCCCCTACGGACGGCGAGGCGACCCGCCGTTTGCGCCGGCCGGGATTCGTGCCGGTCTAGACACTCTCGGCGTCAGCGTGGACCCCGGGTGACTCGTCGGACGAGGTGTCCACGTCGGGAGAGCTCAGTCTCAGGATAGTGGTGCGGAGCGCGTTCGGCTGAATCGGCTTGGTCAGAAACGCATTCATGCCGGCAGCCAGGCAGCTCTCGCGCTCGCCAAGCAGAGCGTTGGCCGTCAGGGCAATGATCGGTACGTCGCGTTCCGGTCCCGGCAGGCAGCGTATCTCCCGCGTCGCCGAAATGCCGTCCATCACCGGCATCTGCATGTCCATCAGCACGACGTCGTAGCGTTGCTTCTGCACGGCCTCGAGGGCGTCCGCGCCGTTACATACAAGGTCGGCCGCAAAGCCCATCCGCGCCAGCAGTTTCGAAATCAGCGTCCGGATGATGGGACTGTCTTCGGCGACCAGAATTTTGAGATCGCTGAAATCAGAAGCGTCCCGTGGCGCCAGCGGCGGGGCTGCAACCTCCGGCGGTTCGGTGCACGGCGCGCATTGCACCGTGAACCAGAAGACGCTGCCGCGGCCGGGTTCGCTTTCGACGCCGATATCGCCGCCCATCGTGCGGCACAATTGTTTGCAGATCGCCAGTCCGAGACCGGTGCCGCCATATCTGCGCGACACCGAGGAATCGGCCTGGGTGAACGGACTGAACAGCGAGGCCTGGACATCCGGCGGGATTCCAGGGCCGCTGTCGACAACCCTGATCCGGAGCTCGATCCGGTCTGCCGCGATCGCCGCGTGCGCGGCCTCGATCCTGACCGCTCCCCGCTCGGTGAACTTGATCGCGTTGCCGACCAGATTGAGCATGATCTGCCCGATCCGGCTGGGATCGCCGTTCAGGTACTCCGGGATCTCGCCGTTGACCGACGTCTCAAGCGCCAGGCCCTTGCCGCGGGCCTTGAGGCCGAGCAGGTTGGCGACGGCCGCGACCGAATGCTTCAAGCTGAAGGGAATCGATTCGGGCGTGACGTTGCCCGCTTCGAGCTTTGAGAAGTCCAGGATGTTGTTGACCACGCCGAGCAGGCTGTTGGCCGATTCATGGGCGATGTTGGCGAGGCTGCGCTGCTCGTCGTCGAGATCGGTGCCCGCGAGCAGGTCGATCATTCCCATCATGCCGGCCATCGGCGTCCGGACCTCGTGGCTCATCATTGCCAAAAAATCCGACTTTGCGCGGCTCGCCGCCTCGGCGGCATCTCTGGACGCGCTCAGCGCTTCCGTGGTCTCTATCAGCTCGCGCTTCTGTGTTTCCAGCGTGTTTCGCGCAAGCGTCAGTTCGGCCACACGATCCGCCAGCGTCGCAGCGGCGAGTTCACGCTCGGTGATGTCGTCATGGGTGGACACCATGCCGCCGTCGGGTGTGGGCGCGCATCGAATCGAAATCGTGCGTCCGTTGACCAGTCTGGCCAGCCTTTGCTTTTGCCAGAAAGAGTGCCCCACGACGTTCTTTTGCACATCGAACTGATCGCCTGCCGCGATGCCGTCCCGCAGCAACTCGTCGATCGAGACGCCCGGCCGGACCTGTTGCTCGGTGAGCCCATAAATCTCCCGAAATCGCGGATTTGAAACGACGATCTGGCGATTCTTGGCAACCATGCAAAGGCCCTGAGACATGCTGGTCAGCGCATCGTCGAGACGTTGTTTGCCAAGTGCGAGGCTTCGTTCAGAGATCCGGCGCTCCGTCAGGAACCGCCAGCCGATCAGCAGGAACACCGCAGCCATGACCGAAGCCAGAAGGCAAGCGACCACGACGAGGAGGCGCGTCTGCTCTCGCCAGTCGGCCAGCGCTGCTTCCGTCGTCACCGTCGCCATGACCCAGATGGGATAGCTTCGCAGCTGTCGCGCGGAAGCCAACCGGTCGCCTACGTTGTTGGCCTGGCCGGTCAGCCTTACGGTCGCAGGGCCTGCCGCCGTGACGGCCTGCTGAAATGCGGGGTCGTCGGCAATACTCGTTACGGGCGGTTCGTCGTCTCGTGGAGTCCGCGCGATCACCTCCCCGTTGCGGTGGAGCAGCGCGATCGTCGAGCCTTCACCCAGCTCGGCAGCTTCCAGAAGTCTTTCGAACTTGTATTTTTCGATACGTCGCGACAGCACCCCGAGAAAGACGCCGCTCGCATTCGTGAGCTTGCGCGCGAGAATATTCGTCCGTCTGCCCGTCCCGACGATGTGAACGGATTGCACCATGCTGGTGGCAGACGTCGAGTTGGAGCGGAAAGCCTTGAAGTATTCGCTGTCGGAGATGTCGACGGCAGGCAGCGGGCCCGGCTGCGACGTGTTCACGAGCTTTCCGTCGACATCGAAGAGGAAGACGTCGCTCGGGTCATAGTCGCTGCTGATCTCGTTGTTGAGCAGCATGCGGACGCCGCGCGTCGATTGCTGGGCCCTGAAAGCCTCCGGCGATTCGATATCTATGACGGACAGCCGATTCGCGAGACGCGCCTGTCCCTCCGAAAAATCGTCGAATCGCTGATCCAGCTGGCGCGACAGCAGCAACACCGTGTTTTCGAGCTCGCGTTCGGCTTTCGCCAGCGCTCTCTCGCGGAAGTCGCCGATCATGAGGCTGGTGCCTGCGACGATCCCTGAGATCAGCAGCAGGCCGCAAAGCACGATCCACCATGCACCGAACCGTGGTCCTGGATCTGCCTTCGCGGTCGTCTTGCGTGATGGTCGCGTGTCGCTCAAGCGAGGTCGGCTCCGTTCCAGATCCGGCTGTTCTGCGGATTTCGCAAGCGGCATTGATGCAACTCGGGCTAAAAGAAGAGTTATGAGTTCATGGAGTTGCACGCTGATGCCGCTCTGGAGAGCACTGCGAACGCAGCGATCGCGAATCGAAGTTAATCCGGGCCGTGGCAGCGAATGCAGGAAAGCCCGTGGTTATACGGGAATGTAGCGTCCACGTGCGGCGGACCGGAAAGTCTCGGCAGGGCGAGATCGCGGCACAGGTAGAAGCCGAGGCTGGCCTTGGTCAGATTGCCGAAACGCTATCGGCACCGATCGTTCGGAAATGGGCAGGTCAAACCGCAAGCGAAAACGCGGGCGAAAACCCGTGGTCGTACGTGGTCGAAATTTAACATGCGAGCAATGGCCGAAGGTCAGAATGCCGCGTGACGGATACTAGCCGAGCCGAACCGCGTCGCGTGAAGTGTAGCTGGATACCATCGCATGGTGCCGGCTCCGCTGAACGCCACGCCTTTTTGCGACGGGACCGCCTGAGAATTCGAGCAACGCTGGGAACTCTCCATGACTGCGACGGCCACCGACGAGAGCATCATTTCCGGTCCGGAGTCCGGCGTCGGTCGCTTCAGCATGCCGGCCTCGCTCGACCTGACGAGCGCGCGTGAGTTGCGCGAGCGCCTCGTCGCCATGCTGCCCGGCAACGGCGTCGTACTCGATATGAGCGCGGTGGAGCGAATGTCGACGCCGTGCATGCAGGTTCTGCTCGCGGCCGGCCGGTCCGCCGATGCGGCGAAGGTGTCATTCCAGATCGTCGACGCATCCGACGCGTTCCGCGCTGCCGTTGCCGATCTGGGTCTGGAAACGCAATTCCGCAACTGGGTGACTTGAAATGACGAAGCGAATTCTCACCGTGGACGATTCGAAGACCATGCGTGACATGGTCTCGTTCACGCTAAAGAAAGCCGGGTTTGACGTCGCCGAAGCCGAGGACGGCAAGGTGGCGCTGAACGTGCTCGGCGGCAGCAAGTTCGATCTGGTCATCACCGATCTGAACATGCCGAACATGGATGGCATCACGCTTATCAAGAACATTCGCGCAGGTTCGCAGCACCGCGCCGTACCGATTCTGATCCTCACGACCGAGAGCGACGGAACGAAGAAGGCGGACGGCAAGAACGCCGGCGCAACAGGCTGGATCGTGAAGCCGTTCAGCCCCGAGAAACTGATCGAACTGGTTCAGCGCGTGTGCCCATGACCACGGAAAACGAGGGTTATCCTCTCGAGCAGTTTCGGAAGACGTATTTCGAAGAGTGCGCCGAACTCCTCGACGCGCTGCAGTCGAATCTCGACACGCTGGCCAACGGGTCGGGAGACGACGATACGCTGCATGCCATCTTCCGGTCGGTGCACTCGATCAAGGGTGGCGCCGGCGCGTTCGGTTTCGACGGCCTGGTGGCGTTCTCGCATGTCTTCGAAAGCCTGCTCGACGCCATGCGCGAGCACAAGGTGCCGACGACGCCGGACGTGACGCAGTTGCTGCTGCGCGCCAGCGACGCGCTCGCCGACATCGTCAACGCGGCGCGCGCCGATCAGCCGCTGCCCGCCGAGTTTGCGTCCGACATCCGGTCCGCGATGCAGGAGGCACTGAGCGGAGCCTCCGACGAGGCCGGCGTTGCTCATGTTCACAACGAAGCTGCGGTGGCGTCTGCCGATGTCAGCGGCGAGCATCGCTACCGGATTCGCTTCACGCCGCATTCCGAGATGCTGCAGAAGGCCAACGAGCCGCTCCTGCTGGTCAAGCAGTTGCGCAAGCTCGGCGGCCTGACCATCGAGGCCGACCTGTCGCGGCTGCCGGCGCTGGACGCACTCGATCCGGAGGCCGCCTATATCGGCTGGACGTTCGTCCTGGAGACCGGCGCGCCGCAAAGCGCGATTCACGAAGTGTTCGAGTTCGTGGAAGATGACTGCGAATTGAAAATCGAAATGCTGGACGATGCCGTCCGCGCCGACGTGGATGCACCGCGCTCGGAGGGCCCAGGGGTCGCGGCCGCGCGCGTGGCGCCGACGACCGAGCCGGCGGCGGGTCCGGCTCCCACTCCGACGCAATCCATCCGGGTGGACGTCGACAAGGTCGACCGGCTGGTCAACCTGGTCGGCGAACTCGTCATTACCCAGGCGATGCTCACCGAGCAGGGCTCGCTGCTTCCGGTGGATCAATATCCGGCGATGCTCCACGGAATCGAGGCGCTGGCCCAGAGCGCACGCGAGCTGCAGGAGAGCGTGATGGCGATCCGCGCCCAGCCGGTGAAGTCGGTGTTCGCGCGGATGCCCCGTGTCGTCCGCGATCTGGCGGCGACCCTGCAGAAGGAAGTCAGGATCGTCACCTCCGGCGAAATGACCGAGATCGACAAGACCGTCATCGAGCAGCTGAACGATCCGCTGACACATATGATCCGCAACGCGCTCGATCACGGCATCGAAGGCCCCGAGGAGCGCGCCGCCGCCGGCAAGCCGCGCCAGGGCACCATCCATCTATCGGCCGCGCAACGCAGCGGTCGCATCGTGATCGAGGTCTCGGACGACGGCCGCGGGCTCAACCGGGAAAAGGTGCTTGCGAAGGCGCAGGACCGCGGCCTGGTGGCGCCCGGCGCCAATCTGAGCGACGAGGAAATAGACAATTTGATCTTCCTGCCGGCGTTCTCGACCGCGGACGTGGTCTCCAACATTTCCGGCCGCGGCGTCGGCATGGACGTGGTGAAGCGGAACGTTCAGGCGCTCGGCGGCCGCATCAGCGTGCAGTCGCGATTTGGTCACGGGTCCAAATTCACGATGTCGCTGCCGCTGACGCTGGCGGTGGTTGACGGCATGGTCGTCTCGGTCGGCAAGGAAACGTTCATTCTGCCGCTCACCGCCATCATCGAGAGCCTGCGGCCGCAACCGAACGACATCCACCCCGTGGTGGGCCGGGGCGACGTATTGGCGCTGCGCGGCGAGTATCTGCCGCTGACCTATCTGCACCGCTGCTTCTCGATCGAGAACTCGGTGAAGGACCCCTGCCAGGGCATTGTCATCATCGTGCAGCGCGACGGCGCGGGCCTGATCGGCATCGTGGTCGACGAATTGCTGGGCCAGCAGCAGGTCGTCGTGAAGAGCCTCGAAACCAACTATGACGCGGTCGACGGCATCAGCGGCGCAACCATTCTCGGCAATGGCCGCGTCGCATTGATTCTCGACGTTACGCACCTGCGAGAGATCGACGACGGTTCTGCCGGCAGTCAGAGACCGCAGCCGCAAGCCCAGCCAATCGACGCTCAAGAGGATATGAATCATGCAGCCTGAGAATCAGTCGGTCAACGCATCGAGCCAGGACAGCCTCGACCGGGCCGCCATCGGCGAGAACACCGAGCAGTTCATCACGTTCACCCTCGGCGAGGAGGAATACGGCATCGACATCATGGTGGTCCGGGAAATCAAGGGCTGGACCGACACCACGATGATCCCCAATGCGCCGGCGCATGTGCGCGGCGTCATCAACCTGCGCGGCGTGATCGTGCCGATCTTCGATCTTCGCGCCAGGTTCGGCGTCGGCCTGACGGTTCCGACCAGCATGCACGTCGTCATCATCGTCGCCGCCGGGACGCGAACGGTCGGCCTGCTGGTCGACACGGTCTCCGACATCATTTCGGTCGATCCGAAAGCCATTCGCCCGGTTCCCGAAATGGGACTGCCGACGGAAGATCAATACCTCGCCGGCCTCGTCGCCATCGAAGAGCGGATGGTGACGCTGGTGTCGCTGGCCGGGCTGTTCGGAAAGCCCGGTGAAACCACGAGACGAGGAACCGTCGCAGAGTCCGCGGCGTCGAAGGCCGCCTAGTTCAGTATTTCCCCAACCTTCAAGTTGAACTCCATTCAAGGATACGAAAATGATGCACGAATTCGACGAACAGGCGGCCCAGGAACTTGAGGCCCAGGCCCAGCAGGCGAAGCCGAAAGCAAAGCCGCGCGCCAAGAAGGCCGAGGGCGGCGGCAATGCGAAGGGCGGCGGCGCGGCAGGCCAGCTCGCTGCGATCAACGCGACGCAGATCGTCGCGGAGTTCAGCCTCGACGGCAAGATCCTTCGCGTCAACGACAACTTCCTCAAGGCGTTCGGATACCTCGCCACCGAAGTCGTCGATCAGCATCATTCGATGCTGGTGGATGCGAGCGTCAAGCAGAGCGACGAGTATCGCTCGCTCTGGGCCAAGCTCGGCCGCGGCGAGGCGGAAACCGGGGAATACAAGCTGGTCGGTCGCGGCAACAGCGAAGTCTGGCTGCAGGCGACTTACGCTCCGGTGCTGGATGGCGCCGGCAAGCCGGCCCATATCGTCGCCGTCGGCATGGACGTGACCGCATCGGCGCAGAAGCGCATCAGCGCGGAAGCCGAACTGAAGCTCCGCAGCGAAATCATGGATACGACCAGCATCGTGTCCTACGCGGATCTCAAGGGCGATATCCTTTCCGTCAACCAGAAATTCCTCGATGTCTCCAAATACCCCAAGGACGAGCTGATCGGCCGGGGGCACAACACGACGCGGCATCCCGACATGCCGAAGGAAGTGTTCAAGGAGATGTGGAGCACGATCGGCCGCGGCAAGATCTTCCGCGGCATCGTCAAGAACCGGGCAAAGGACGGCACGCCCTATTACGTCGATGCGGTCATCGCGCCGATCATGGGCAATAACGGCAAGCCGAAGGGCTATCTCGGCGTCCGCTACGACATCACGGAGACGGAGATCGAGCGCCACAACATGCGCGGCCTGTTCTCCGCGATTGACCAGAGCTACGCCTATATCGAATTCGACACCGGCGGCAACATCATCACGGCCAACCAGAACTTCCAGAACGCGCTCGGCTACCAGCTCAGCGAGATCGTCGGAAAGCATCATCGCATGTTCGTGGACCCGGTCGATTCCGGCAAACCCGCCTATGCGCAGTTCTGGGCCGATCTGAACGCCGGCAAGGCCTTCAGCGACGTCTTCAAGCGGGTGACCAAGACGGGCAAGGACATCTACATCCAGGCCGTCTACTCGCCGATCAAGGACGAAGTGGGACGGGTTGTGAAGATCGTCAAGATCGCCACCGACATTACCGAGCAGCGCCTCGCGTCGGCGAATTTCGAGGGCCAGATCGCGGCCATCGACAAGGCGCAGGCGGTCATTGAATTTACGCTCGACGGCAAAATCCTGCGCGCCAACGACAACTTCCTCAATACGCTGGGATATGTCGCGGCCGAGGTTGTCGGTGCGCATCACTCGCTGTTCGTCGAACCGGCCTACCGGCAGAGCCCCGAATACCGCATGTTCTGGGACAAGCTCGCGCGTGGTGAATACGACGCCGGCCAGTACAAGCGCATCGCCAAGGGCGGCAAGGAGATCTGGATCCAGGCGAGCTACAACCCGATCTCCGGCCTCGACGGCAAGCCGTTCAAGGTCGTCAAATACGCCACCGACATCACCGAGCAGGTCAAGGCCTCCGAGGTGCTGCAGGCTGCGGTCGCGCAGACCCAGCAAGTGGTCGGCGCGGCCAAGGAAAACGATCTGCGTCACCGCATTCCGCTGGAGGGCAAGACCGGCGAAATCGCCACGCTGTGCGAGGGCGTCAACGGCCTCCTGGATACCATGTCGTCGATGCTGAGCGACATCTCGGAGACGTCGCAGACCCTGCGCACGGCGGCCAACGAAATCGCCACCGGCAACACCGACCTGTCGCAGCGGACCGAAGAGCAGGCCGCGAGCCTCGAGGAAACCGCGGCGAGCATGGAAGAGCTCACCGCCACGGTGCGTCAGAACGCGGAGAACGCCCAGCAGGCCAACAAGCTCGCCTCGTCGGCTTCCGATGTGGCGGTCAAGGGCGGCACGGTCGTCGCCGAAGTCGTGCAGACGATGGAAGGCATCACCCAGGCGAGCCGCAAGATCGCCGACATCATCGGCGTGATCGACGAAATCGCGTTCCAGACCAACATCCTGGCGCTCAACGCCGCGGTGGAGGCGGCGCGGGCAGGTGACCAGGGGCGCGGCTTCGCCGTCGTGGCGGCCGAAGTTCGCAACCTGGCGCAGCGCAGCGCCAATGCGGCGAAGGAGATCAAGGGCCTGATCTCGGATTCGGTGTCCAAGGTGGAGTCCGGCTCCAAGCTGGTCGATACCGCCGGCAAGACGATGGAAGAGATCGTGCAGTCGGTCAAGCGCGTGACCGACATCATGGCGGAGATCTCGGCGGCGTCGCAGGAGCAGCGCGGCGGCATCGAGCAGGTCAACAACGCCGTGACGCAGATGGACAAGGTCACGCAGCAGAACGCGGCTCTCGTCGAAGAAGCGGCGGCTGCCGCCAAGTCGATGGAGGACCAGACCAGCGCGATGGCCGAGATGGTCGGACAGTTCATGCTGTCGGACGAATTCGAGCGCGGCGCTCCCGCCTCGAGGAGCCAGGGCAGGCTGACCGGCAACCCCGTCGTCGATCGCTCGCTGCGTTCGGCCAAGGAGCCGGTATCGAACGTCAGCGCGGCGCGTGCCGCGGCAGCGCCGAAGGCGGACGCCGCCCGCAAGCCAAAGGTGGAGGAAGAGCCCGCGCCGCGGCGCAAGGCGGTCGGCGCGGAGGACGCGAACTGGAAGGAATTCTGACGCTTAGTTCACCGCCGGCCTGCTCCACGGAGCGGCCGGCGGCTTCGACCATCAGGTGTGCAACGTGACCGTACAGCAGGAATACGAGCTTCGGGACAAGGATTTTCGCAAGATCGTCGAGCTCGTGATGAACACGGCAGGCATCGTTCTTAGCGAGAAAAAGCGTCCGTTCATCCAGGGCCGACTGGGTCGGCGGCTGCGCGCGCTTGGCATGCAGGATTTCCGCCAATACTGCAATCTTCTCGAAACGCCGGCCGGCGACGAAGAGCGGGACAACCTGATCAACGCGATCACGACGAACCACACCTCCTTCTTCCGCGAGCCGCATCACTTCACCTATCTTACCCGGACGATCCTGCCAAAGATCGTGCAGGATGCGGGAGACCAGCGCCGTCTGCGCATCTGGTCGGCCGGATGCTCGACCGGTGAAGAACCCTATACGATCGCGATGACGCTGCGGGATGTGCCGGCGCTACAGAACGGCTGGGACGTCAAGATCCTCGCGACCGACCTCGACACCAACGTCGTGGCGCACGCCGCGGCGGGGGTTTACGACGCCGAGCGGCTTGAAGCCGTGCCATCGCCGCTACGCAAGCGCTTCGTCACCGAGCTGGGGGGCGGCAGGGGACAGATGAGGGACGAGCTTTGTGCGCTGATCACGTTCGCGCCGCTCAACCTGCTTCAGAGATGGCCGATGAAGGGGCCCTTCGACATCATCTTTTGCCGCAACGTCGTGATCTATTTCGACAAGGCGACGCAACGCAAGCTGTTCGATCGTTACGCCGAATTGCTGAAGCCGGAAGGCTGGCTGTTCATCGGCCACTCCGAAAGCCTGCTTGGCGTCACCGATCGGTTCGACCTCGTCGGACGCACGATTTATCGCAGGATCAAATGACCGTAAGTAAGTCACACGTCAGACACCAGGCCGGCCACGCAACTCCCGCGGCCAGCGGAGCGCGCCGCTATCGCGATCCGCGCTTCGATGCCGTGGCGGTCAAGGTATTTCCGGGCGATCATTACGTCACTGCGGATGCGGATGAAATGCTGGTCACCATCCTCGGTTCCTGCGTGACCGCATGCATTCGCGACCCGTTGATCGGCGTCGGCGGCATGAATCATTTCATGCTGCCGGAATCGGGAGGCGCCGGCTGGGATACCGCCTCGGCCAGCATGCGTTACGGCAACGTGGCGATGGAGCGGCTGATCAACGACATCCTCAAGCGCGGCGGCGCGCGCGAGCGCCTCGAGATCAAGGTGTTCGGCGGCGGCAACGTCATGAACGGAACGACCAATATCGGGCATCGCAACGCCGAGTTCGTCGAGGAATACCTGGCGGCGGAAGGACTTCCGATCGCCGCCCGCCATTTGCGCGGAAATCTTCCGCGCCGCGTCCACTATTTTCCGGCCACCGGCAAGGTGATGCTGCTCGAACTGCAGCGGTCGGAACAGGAAGAGGTCGTCCGCAGCGAGGCCTCCTACAAGAACAAGATCCAGGTCGAACCCGAGGTGGGTTCGGTCGAGCTATTCTGAGGGCGGCCATGACCACACGCGTGCTGATCATCGACGACTCCGCTTTCGTACGGCAGGTGCTGACCGAGATCCTGTCGAGCGACCGCTCGATCGAGGTCGTAGGCGCGGCGCCAAATCCGGTGATCGCCAGGGACCTGATCAAGACGCTCAGTCCCGACGTTCTCACGCTCGATATCGAGATGCCGCGGATGGATGGTCTTTCCTTCCTGGAGAAGATCATGGCGTTGCGGCCGATGCCCGTCGTGATGATTTCGTCGCTCACGCAGAAGGGCGCCGAGACCGCGCTGCAAGCGCTCGAGATGGGTGCCGTCGACTATGTGGCGAAGCCCGCCGTCGGGCTGGTCGGTGGTCTCTCGACACTGGCGGAAGAAATCATCTCCAAGGTCAAGATGGCGGCAACAGCCCACGTCAGGACGGGTTCCCCGAGAAGCCCTCAGGCCAAGAGGCTGCCCTCGGGGGCATCGTTCAATTCGTCCGAGAAGATTATCGCGGTTGGCGCCTCCACCGGCGGCGTCGAAGCGCTGCAGGAGTTCCTGACGGCGTTTCCTTCGGACTCGCCGGCCATTCTCGTTACTCAGCATATGCCTGCACTGTTCACCACGTCGTTCGCGAACCGCTTGGACGGACTGTGCGCGGTCAGCGTCAGCCAGGCCCAGGATGGCGAGCGGGTGCTGCCCGGTCACGTCTATATCGCGCCGGGCGGCTACCACCTGGAACTGGCGCGAAACGGCGCGAACTACGTTTGCCGGGTTCACGAACAACCGCTGGTCTCGGGCCACCGTCCCTCGGTGGACGTACTCTTCCGTTCGGTAGCCAAGGCTGCAGGCGCGAACGCGGTCGGCGTCATCCTCACGGGCATGGGCAGGGACGGTGCGGCGGGCCTGCTGGAGATGCGTCAGGCCGGTGCGCCGACGATCGGGCAGGATGAAGCGACTTGCGTCGTCTACGGCATGCCGAAGGCCGCCAAGGACTGCGGCGCGTGTGACGTCGAACTGCCGCTGAGCAAGATTCCGGCGCAGGTTCTGCAAAACTGCCAGGGTCGTGGCGTTCGGGTGTAGTAATGTTGAAGTTGTTGCGTGGTGGAGTCGTTGCGGAGGCAGTTCCGAAGCCGGAAACGGTGTTCGCACCGCAGGCGTCTGAAGCGCCGCCGGAGCATGCCGAGCTCCTGCAGCGCTGGATGTCGCTCGCCGGCATGCAACAGCGCGTGATCGAGACGCTCGTATCGGAGATTGCGGGCACGTCGAGCTTCGTCGAGACCGAGGCCGAGGCGCTGAGCGGCCGCTTTCAGCGGCTCGCCTCCAGCGCGGAGCAGCAGACGGCTCGCGTCCAAAGCATGAGCAGGCTGGCAAAGGGAATTGAGGTCGACGGCGAGCAGGTGCCGATCGAGAGCATTGCTCTCCTGCTCGACGGCACGCTCAGCGACGTCGTGACCAAGATCCTGATGCTCTCTAAAGACTCGATGTCGATGGTCTATGCCCTCGACGGGCTGAACGCGAACGTCGTTCAGGTCGAGAAGTGCATGGTTCAACTGAATCGCATCAACAAGACCACCAACATGCTCGCCCTCAATGCGAGGATTGAGGCGGAGCGCGCGGGCGCCGCCGGAATGGCCTTTCGCGTGGTAGCCGGCGAAGTGCAGGAGCTTTCCAAAGCGACGGAAGCCCTCTCGCGCGAAATGCAGGCTGAAATCAAAGCCGTGACGTCCGGAATCGCCGACGGCCAGATGACGCTGAAACGCGTCGCGACGGTCGACATGTCGGAGAATATCCTGGCGAAGGATCGCCTCGAGGTGCTGCTGTCCGCACTGGTCGACAGGAGCGACAATCTCAGCGCCATCGTGGCCGATGCGTCCCGGGAAGCCGCGCAGATATCGTCCGATGTCGATGGAATGGTCACCGGAATCCAGTTTCAGGACCGGACAAGGCAGCGCCTGGAGCACGTCATCGATACGCTTCACGTGATCGGGCAGGCGCTCGAGGACATCAAGGGCCGCACCAAGGCCGTCGTTCCGGAACTGTCAGGCGATGCCGTCGCCGACGTGGAATGGGTCAAGGGCTTGCTGGACAAATTCACGTTGAGCGAGTTGCGCGCGCGCTTCGTGGCTCAACTCCTCGACGGCCACCAGCCGGAGGAGACACCCAAAGGCTCAGTAGCGGCCGAAGGGCCTTCGGAGAGTGGTTCGATCGAGTTGTTTTAGGAGAGATCAATGCAGTTCCAGTTCGTAGGCAACGACGCGTGCGTTCAAGTGAGCGGTGACCTGACATTCACCGATCATGCGGCGTTCAAGGCCATGACCGATCGCCTGTTCGGCAGCGCCGGAGGGGCCGTCACCATGGACCTCACCAAGCTCGACTTCATCGATTCGGCAGGCCTCGGCATGCTGCTGCTCGCCAAGGATACCGCCGACAAGGCCGGTTGCAAGCTGGTCCTGCGCAGCCCCGTCGGCCAGGTGAAGCGGATGTTCGGACTGACCAAGTTCGACACCTTGTTTGCGTTCGAAGAGTAGGCGATACATGCAGCCGCAAGAACAGGCCGAGAGGTCGAAGGCTTGCGCGCCCCAGGGGCGGCGGCTGACTTATTGGGACGGCGCTTCCGATAGATCGTTGATGTCGGCCCTCCTGCCTCCGACCATCCAGTGCGTCGAGGCTGACCTGGCCAACGACTGCCAGATCGTCGAACCGCGCCAGCGGATCGTCGGACATCTCAGTCTGCTGGTAACGACGAAATCCGCCTATCGGCATCCGATCAGCAGGGCGTTCGTCGAGGCGATCGAGAGTCGAAAGGCGCTTTCGAGCGAACTGCACGAGCGGATCTACACCGCGACGCAGGAGGCGGTCATGAACGCCGTCCTGCACGGAAACCTGCGGATCGAGGGCGGGCTTCGCAACAGCCTGGAACATTTTGTCGAATTCCACGAGTCGATCGAGCGCAAGCTGGCGCTGCCCGAGATCGCCGGCGGGCTCATCCGCGTCGACGCGCTCTGGAACTCAAAGATGCTGCATGTCGTCATCCGGGATAGCGGCGATGGCTACGACAGGGCAGCCGTGCCCGCGTTGAGCGAAACGGTCGCCAGCAATCCGCCCGGAAGCGGCCGTGGTCTGTCCATTCTGCAGGAGATATGCGACCGCGTCGTGCTCCTCCACGGCGGCAGGGCGATCAAACTGGGCTTTCAGATATGATACCGGGGCAGATCGACACGGTTCAGCAGGTCGCTGTGGAGCATGGCGCCGCGAGCCAGGGCATTCGCGACGCCAAGATCCTGATCGCCGACGACGAATCGCTCAGCCGCCGGCTGCTCGCCGGCATTCTGCACAAGCAGAATTTCAGGAACGTCAAGGTGGCCGACGGGGGCAGGGCAGCGATGGAACTGCTCTACTCGTTCAAGCCCGATCTGGTCCTGCTCGACATGCAGATGCCGGATATCGGCGGGCTGGAGATCTGCCGGCACGCACGCGCGCATCCCGAAACGGTCGATATTCCGATCCTCGTGCAGACGGCCACGGTCGATCGGAGAGAGATGGGCGATCTGTTTGCCGCCGGTGCTTCGGATTTCCTGTCGAAACCGATCAACCCTTCTGAACTGATCGCTCGGGTCATCGTGCACCTGGAGCGGCGGGAGTTGCTGAGGGAGTTGCGCCAGTACCGCGAGCGTACGTCGCTCGAACTTGAAGCCGCCCGGCGCATGCAACTCGAACTGCTTCCGTCGCCGGAAGCGCAACAGGCACTAGCGACTTCCGCAGGGCTGCGGCTAGCTTCGTTCAGCCGCTCTTCGTCGGAGGTCGGCGGCGACCTGTGGGGCCTGTTGCCGATCAATGAATCCAGTTTCGGGGTCTTCGTCGCCGACTTCACAGGGCACGGCGTGACGGCGGCGCTTAATACGTTTCGACTGCACGCGCTGATTCATGAGTACCGGTCGTTGCATCAACACCCGGCACGGCTGCTGTCCGTGCTCAATGACCAGCTGGCACATCTGCTCCCGCGCGGGCAATTCGCTACCTTCCTGTACATGGTCGTCGATCACGTGGCGGGCGTATTGCAAGTCGCTTCTGCGGGATCGCCGCCGCCGATCATCACGGCCGGCATCGACGGGCCGTCCAGGCTCTTCGAAACGTCGGGCGTTCCCTTGGGAATTGCCCCCGGCATCGGTTACGAGCAGCAGGTTCATTCCTTCGGGCCGGGATCGCGGCTGCTGCTGTTCAGCGACGGGTTGCCGGAATTTCCGGACGCCTCCGGAAACCGTATCGGAGAGCCGGGTCTCGTCACGGCGGTCGATGCGGGCGAGCCCGGTTGTGCTCCGCATGACGTGATCGACGGGCTTTGCCGCGTGTCGGGGATAGCGGACGCGGCGATCCTGCCGGACGATACGACGATCATATGCATCGATCGGCGAAGCGTACCTCCGCCCGCGTCCTGCGGGCGATGCATCGTCTTCGATCATGGCTGTTTGACCCGGACCGAATGCCAACTGTCGGAGCAGGAAAGATCGACATGCTTGACCGGCTAGAAAACATCTCGCTGCTCGACGACGATCAGATCGGCCTGCTTCGCGAGGCGCTCGATCCGGATGAACTGGCCGCCATGCTGTCGGACCTGCCGGTCACCGCCGGTCAGGCGCTGGAGGCGATCGAGAGGGCCGCCGAAGCGGAAGATCTCGCGGAAGTGCGGCGCGCCGCCCATGCCCTGAAAGGCGCCGCAAGCAGTTTCGGTGCGGCCCGGCTTACCGAGGTAGCCCGCTGGATGGAACTCGAAATGTCGTCGATGGCGGACGTCGACCGGGCGATTCCTTTCCTCATCGAGACCATTGCCAGGACCACGGCTGCGCTTCCGATCGAGACCAGAAAGCTGGCGTGATGACTCACGATCCCGTCGATCAGCCTGGGCCCCCGATGGCGAAGACGTCGAAGGACGCCATCGTTGCTTATCTGCCGATGATCGCGGCGGCCCTGCTGATGGTGCTGTCGGTCGCCGCGGCCGGCAGCGCGATCTGGTATCTGCACGATCGGCTGGAAAGAGAGACGCGGGCCGGGCTCGGTCGCATCGCGCTGGTCATCGCCGATCAGACGTCGCGCTCGTTTCAGTCCGTGGACGTCGTCCTCAAGGGCCTGGTCGACCGCGTGGGTAGCGTCTCCTTGGAAGGGGTACCGGCGGCAAGCGATCTGGCAAGCAAAGTACTGCACGATTACATGGTCGCGGAGGTCGAGAAGCTTCCGCAAGTCACCAATCTGATCCTGATCAATGCGAACGGAGAGTACAGCAACAGCTCGCATGTCTGGCCGGTGCCCGCGATGTCGTTGGCCCATCGCGAGCAGTTCAAATATCATCGCGACACGGTGGACGGAGGGCTGTTCGTCAGCCAGCCGGTCAGGAATAAGATCGACGGCGCCTGGACGCTCTATCTGGCGCGCCGGCTCAGCGGTGCGGATGGCGTATTTCTCGGTCTGGCGCAGGCGGCGGTGCGGCTGAAGCATTTCGAGGATTTCTACGCAGCCGTTTCCCTCGGCGAAGGCGGATCGATTACCCTGCTGCGACGCGATGGGATGATGCTGGTGCGCCATCCGCTGGCCGAGGATATGGTCGGAAAAATCGTCGCGAAGCAATGGCGCGAGGCCACCGGTCTGATCGACGCGGAACGGATGGAAATTCTTGGGGAGGGGATGGACGGCCAGATACGTTATATCGCCTCCAACGCCGTCCCCGACTTCCCGCTCGTCGTCTCGGCTGCGCGCACCAGAGAGGCGGTTCTCGGTTCGTGGCGCCGTGGCGCTACGTTGGTGATCGTAGGGGCCGTCGGCGCGGTGGCCGGCATCGCTCTTCTCCTCTCGGTGCTGCTCCGGGAGATGCGCCGGTTGCGGCGATCCGAAGGGCTGCTGGAACGTCAGAACCTGGAGTTGGAGCGCAGCAGCCAGCTGCTGCTCGATGCCCAGCGGGTGGGTAAACTGGGGCACTGGTCATCCGACGATGCGACCAAGAGTGCCATCTGGTCTCCGCAACTGTTCGAGATTGCGGGCATTCCGCCGATATCACCGGTGCCTTTCGAGACGTTACTTTCGCTGATTCATCCCGAAGATCTTCAGGGATACCAGGCCGAGCGTGCCAGGGCGCGGTGCAAGGGTCTGCCCTACGCCCACGAGCACCGCTGGGTTCGTCCCGATGGAAGCATCCGATGGGTGCGGATCGAAAGCGATCCTCAATCGGCGGCTGACAAGAAGCGTGGCGGCACCTTCGGAATCGTGATGGACGTGACGGAACGAAAGCAGGCAGAGGCGGTCGCCGAAGCGTCCCAGGCCCGTCTTTTCGATGCCATCGAATCGCTGGCCCACGGCTTCATACTTTATGACAGCGAAGATCGATTCGTTCTGGCGAACAGCCACTTCAAGGAAATGTTTCCCGAACTCGCGCGCGCGCTGATACCCGGCATGCGGTATGAAGACGTGCTGCGCACCGCAGTTCGGCTGGACAAGTTCGGCAAATCCGAAGCCGAAGCCGAGGAGTGGTTCGAGCGTACCAA
Organism: uncultured Bradyrhizobium sp.; assembly: GCA_964609175.1. Taxonomy (GTDB): domain Bacteria; phylum Pseudomonadota; class Alphaproteobacteria; order Rhizobiales; family Xanthobacteraceae; genus Bradyrhizobium. Next base: position 129,617 of record CAZSRR010000005.1, on the reverse strand, counting down.
AGCGTGGCATTATGCCGGCAGCAAGGCCGTCGAACGCATGAACGACATGGGCCGCTGGATCCAGTTCGTCGATCACAGGACGTCGGACGGCGGCACTGTCGGCCTGAGAACCGACATCACCGAGTTCAAGAATATCCAGGCCGCGCTCGAGCAGAAGCTGGGCGATCTCGAGCGGACGCGGGCGGATCTCGAGTTGCAGAAGCGGGAGCTGCTGGAAACGTCGGAAGACCTCGTCAAGGCAAGAGATGCGGCGGAGGCGGCCAGCCGGGCCAAGTCCGATTTCCTGGCGATGATGAGCCACGAAATCCGGACCCCGTTGAGCGGCATGGTGGGAATGATCGATCTGCTCCGCGACACGCCGCTGAACCCGGAGCAGCAACGCTACACCACACTGGCCAAGGAATCCTCCGACGGACTTCTCAACGTCGTCAACGACATTCTGGACTTTTCGAAGCTGGAAGCCGGACGGATCTCGCCGGAGTTTATCGAGTTCGACGTCGTCCACCTGGTGGAGGGCGTCGCCTCACTCATGAAGCCGAAGGCGGAGGACAAGGGGCTGGCGCTCTCGACCGAACTTCCGGACAACCTTCCGGGCTGGCTGAAGGGCGACCAGAATCGCATACGCCAGGTTCTGCTCAACCTGGTCAACAACGCGATCAAGTTCACGGATGCCGGCCGCGTCAGCATGGCAGTCTCGCACCGGACTTTGCCGGATGGCGAACTGGAGCTGCGCATCGAAGTCACCGATACCGGCATCGGCATCGGCCCGGAGACGCAGAAGCAGCTCTTCAATGCGTTCGTTCAGGGCGATACCTCTGTTTCGCGAAAGTACGGCGGATCCGGACTGGGGTTGGCAATCTGCAAACGGCTTTGCGGCATCATGGATGGGGCCATCGGCGTCGACAGCGAGCCTGGAAAAGGCAGCACGTTCTGGTTCACGGCAAAATGCGGCATCGGCACGCCGCGCGTGGCGGAAGCGCCGTCGCTAGTGCCGGATCTCGATCGTTCGATCAAGGTGCTGGTGGCTGAGGACAGCCCGATCATCGCGACGTTGATATCGACGCTGCTCAAGAAGCAGCGCTTTGAGGTACAGGTTGTGACCGACGGCTTGCAGGCCGTCGCCGCGGCCACGAAAAACACGTATGATGTCGTCTTGATGGACGTGAATATGCCCGAGATGGACGGCATCACCGCGACGCAGACGATTCGTGCGCTTCCCGGACCGCAATCGAAACTTCCAATCATCGCGCTGACGGCAAACGCCATTGTCGGGCAGCGTGAAATCTATTTCGCCGCCGGAATGAACGATTATGTGACGAAGCCGATACAACCGAATACCCTGATCGAGGCCATTCAGCGTTGCGTCGTTATGGATAGTGGCGGAACGGCGGCTCCTTCTTCGACGGCCGAGGAGAGCGTCGGCGCGCCGCTCGATGGCTGAGGACTTCCGCCGGCCGTCGTCGCGGCCAATCGCGGGCCGATCGATCCGAGGCGCCGTCACGCGGACGGCCTGCTGAGGACATAGAGAAGTCCCACCAGCATGAACGCGCCGACGCCCATCATCAGGGGCAGGCCAGGGGCGCTTACGATCCAGAACAGAAGAAATCCCGTGCTGATGCCCGCAGCGGCCGCAAGCTTGGCCCGCGGCGGGATCGCGCCGCGCGCCCGCCATGCACGCAACGACGACCCGAAGCGGGGATGGGAGAGCAGCCAGTTTTCGAGCCGCGGCGACGATCGCGCGAAGCAGGCCGTGGCGAGGATGAGGAACGGCGTCGTCGGCAGCACCGGCAGGAATGCGCCGATGAAACCGAGGGCGATGCAGAGAAGGCCGAGAACGAGGTACACGCTTCGCATCGGTCGCAACCTGCAATACAAGATCAGAACTTGCAATCGCGGCGGCAGCCCCCCGGATCGGTTCGCAAAGCCCGGGCGGACATTGGCCACGCATGATGCGTCGGCATCGGCGGAGGTGGTCGCCGACCTGAAAATCTGTCTCTATGGGACACCGGCGCGTGGCCGGTCTGCGTGCCGCGGCGCTGCCGCCGGCCCTGCCTAAGGTTCTTGCGGTGGAGAATGCGATGGCTGGTTTGGTGATCAGTGGTGGCCGTGTGGTCGATCCGGCGAGCGGCATGGACGCGGTTGGCGATGTGGCCGTCGTCGATGGCCGCATCTCAGCCGTCGGCACCGGGCTCGGCAGCGCCGAGCGGGTGATCGATGCGACCGGCCTCGTGGTCGCCCCCGGGTTCATCGACCTGCACGCCCACGGCCAGTCGATCCCGGCCGACCGCATGCAGGCCTTCGACGGCGTCACGACCACGCTCGACCTCGAGGCGGGCGTCTTGCCGGTGGCGTCCTGGTACAAGCGGCAGGCCGCCAAGGGGCGGGTGCTGAACTACGGCGCCGCCGCCAACTGGGCGTTCGCGCGCATCGGCGCCATGACCGGCTCGAACGCGGAAAGCTCGCTGGAGGCGTTCGGCAATGCCATGCGCGACCGCCGCTGGATCGACAACGTCGCCACCGATACCGAGGTGGCCGGCATCCTCGAACGCCTCGCCAACGGACTGAACGAGGGCGGCATCGGCATCGGCATCCTCAACGCCTATGCCCCGGGCGCCGGCGTTCAGGAATTGACCGCCGTGTGCCAGCTGGCGAAAAAGCATGATGTTGCGACCTTCACCCACGTTGCCTACATGTCGCGCATCGACCCGGAGAGCGCCGCCGAGGCCTATATCCGTCTGATCGGCTATGCCGGCGCCACCGGCGCGCACATGCACATCTGCCACTTCAATTCCTCCAGCAAGACGGACATCGAGCGCTGCACCGCGCTGATCGCCAAGGCGCAGGCGCAGGGCCTGCCGATCACGGTGGAGGCTTATCCCTACGGCACCGGCTCGACGGTGCTGGCGGCGGCCTTCTTCAGCGATCCGCAGTTCGAGGAACGCAATGGCCTCGGCTACGATTCGGTGCAGCGGGTGACCGACGGGCATCGCTTCCGTGATCGCAAGGAATTGCTGGCGGCACAGGCGGAAGAGCCTTCCACGCTGGTGCTGTGGCATGTGCTCGATATCGATAACAATTCGCACCACCGTGACCTGCTGGACATGGCGGTGATGTATCCCGGCGGCGCGATCGCTTCCGACGCGATGCCTTGGACGCTCTCGGACGGCAAGACTTATACCGGCGACGCCTGGCCGTTGCCGGATGACGCGACCTCACATCCGCGCTCGGCCGGCTGCTTCACCCGCTTCATTCGGGAATGGGTGCGGGAGCGAAAGAAGGTTTCGCTGCTGGAAGGCGTGCGAAAATGCGCACTGATCCCGGCGGAAATCCTTTCCCACAGCACGCCCGCGATGCGCGCCAAGGGCAGGCTGCAGGCTGGCGCGGACGCCGACATCGTCGTTTTCGACTACGAAACGCTGAGCGACCGGGCGACGTTCACCGCGATGAACCGGCCTTCGGAAGGTGTGCGGCATCTGGTGGTCAGCGGCCAGCCGCTGATCTCGGACGGCGTGCTCGATGTGAACGCAAGGCCGGGCCGGCCGGTGCGCCGGCCCGTCGTCGAGGCGTGACATTGCCGGTTCCGATCCTGTTGGTCACCGGCTTCCTCGGGGCCGGCAAGACGACCATCGTGAACCACCTGCTGGCGCATGCCGAGGGCCGGCGGATCGCCGCCGTGGTCAATGATTTCGGCGCGATCAATATCGATGCGGAGCTGATTGCAGGCGCCAGCGACGGCGTCGTCAGCCTGAGCAATGGCTGCATCTGCTGTTCGCTGGAAGGCGACCTGCTGCGCACGCTCGCGACTTTGTTGCGGCGCGATCCGCGGCCGGAATTCATCGTGATCGAAACCTCTGGGATCGCCGATCCCGCCGACATCGTACGCAACCTGATGGACCCCGTGATCTGGCGCGAGGCGCCGCTGGAAACGGTACTGTGCGTGGTGGATGCAACGGCAAGTCCGGAAACGTTGAACGATGCCTTGCTGCGATCGAAATTGCGGGCGGCAGACGTGGTGGCATTTAGCAAAATAGACAGGGCAGATGCCGCGGCGTGCGCGCAGTTGCGCGAGGTCGTCCGCGGGCAGCGCCCGGCGGCGGTGCTGGTCGATGCGCCGCATGGCGAAGTTCCGACCGCCTTATTGTTCCCGGCAATGGAGAGCGTCCCCCAGCGGCGCGCACTAGAGCCGCGCCGGCCGGTAGCCGACCGGTTCGAGACGTTGAGTTGGACGTCGGAACGTCCGGTGTCGCTGCCCCGGCTGCAGCAGGCGATCGGCCGGCTGGCGCCGAAGCTGGCGCGCGCAAAGGGATTGTTCGAGACGCTGGAGCAGCCCGGGCGGCTGACGGTGTTTCAATTGGCCGGCGGTCGCGCGACGCTGGCGCCGGGCGAGGCCTTGAAGGCCGGCGTGCCGCGGGCGCGGATCGTCTTCATTGCCGAGATCGGGATGCTGTCGCGCGCAGAGATCGATGGGGTCATGGGCGCGTGTGTCGATGGCGAGTAGAGTGCGCACCGGCGTCCGGCAATCGCATGCCGGACGCCAATGGCGATCACTTACTTTTTGTACGCGGCGATCACGGCTTCGCCGTCGGCACCGGCCTTCTTGAGCCAGTCGGCGGTCAACTGCTCGCCGACCTTCTCCAGGCCGCTCTTCAGCGCAGCGGGCGGCGGCAGCACCTGCATCTTGTTGGCCTTAAGCTGCTCAAGGTACCACTTGGCCTTTTCTTCCGCGAGCTTCCAGCCGCGTTCCTCGGCGACAACGGCCGCCTTGAGGATCGCCTCCTGGGTCGGCTTGTCGAGCGCGTCGAACGCCGCCTTGTTGACGAACGTCACGTTCTTCGGAATCCACGCCTGGGTATCGTAGAAGTGGGTCATGCTTTCCCAGGCCTTGCTGTCGTAGCCGGTCGAGCCCGAGGTCATGAACGCGTTGACGACGCCGGTGGCCAGCGCCTGCGGCAGTTCCGCCGCCTGGATGGTGACGGGCTGCGCGCCGACCAGTTCGGCGATGCGCGACGTGCCGACGTTATAGGCGCGCCATTTCAGGCCCTTCATGTCGTCGAGGCTGTTGATGTCTTTCTTGGCGTAGATGCCCTGCGGTCCCCACGGCACCGCGAACAGCAGCATCAGACCCTGCGATGCGAGCTTCTTCTCGATCGCGGGCTTCGACGCCAGCCACAGCTTCCTCGCTGACGGATAGCTCGTCGCCAGGAACGGAACGACGTCGATGCCGAACATCGGATCTTCGTTCTCGTGCAGCGAGATCAGCACCTCGCCGGCCTGCGCCTGTCCGGTGGCGACCGCGCGCTTGATTTCCGGCGCCTTGAACAGCGAGGCGGCGGCATGCACGGTGATCTGCAGCTTGCCGCCGGTGGCGTCGCCGACGTCCTTGGCGAACGCCAGCAGGTTCACCGAATGCGGATTATCCGCCGGATAGGCCGCCGGAAGATTCCATTTGGTCTGCGCCGCTGCGGGTGAAGCGAGCGCCGCGACGCAAGCCGCCATTGCAAACGTCTTAACGAGCCTGAACATCAAATTATCCTTTCTCTAGCCGGGAAACGCCATCTGCGGCAACACCATCACGATAGCAGGAAACACCGTGATGATGGCAACCGCCAGAACGAGCAAGAAGAAGAACGGCAAGGCGGCCTTTGCGACCGTGTTGGAATCCTTGCCGCTCATGGTCTGCAGCACGAACAGGTTGAAGCCGACGGGAGGAGAAACTTCCGCCATCTCGACCACCAGCACCAGGAAGATGCCGAACCAGACGAGGTCGAAGCCGGCCTGCTTGACCATCGGGATCACGATGGCGGTGGTCAGCACGATCATGGAAATGCCGTCGAGCGCGGCGCCGAGCACGATGTACATGACCGTCAATGCCGCGATCAGCGCATAGGGGCTGAGCTGCAGGCCGTTCACCCAGTTCGCAAGCGCCAGCGGGATGCCGGTATAGGCCATCGACGTGCCCATGTAGGAGGCGCCGGCCAGGATCAGCAGGATCATGCAATTGACCCGCGTCGCGCCCATCACGCTCGCCCAGAACGATTGCCAGCTCAGCGCACCCTGCCACCACGCGATCGCAAGCGAGCCCAGCACGCCCCAGGCTGCGCATTCCGTCGCCGTCGCCCAGCCCATCAGCAGCGACAGGAAGACGAAGATGATCAGCAGCAGGCAGGGGATGAGGTTGAGCGATTCCGAGACGCGCTGACGAAAGCTCATCGGCGGTTCGGCCGGTGGCGTGCGTTTCGGGTTGGCAAGCGACCAGATCGCGATGTAGCCGGAATAGAGCGCCATCACGAGCATGCCCGGCAGAAAGCCGGCGAGGAAGATCTGAATGATCGAGACGTTGGCCTGCACCGCGTAGACCACCATGGTGATCGACGGCGGAATCAGGATTCCGAGCGTGCCGGCGCCGGCCAGCGAACCGAGGCTCAGATTTTCATCGTAGCCGCGCTTCTTCAGTTCCGGTAGCGCGATCTTCGCGACGGTTGCGCAAGTCGCGGCCGACGATCCCGACACCGAGCCGAACACGCCGCAGGCGAGCACGTTGACGTGCATCAGCCGGCCGGGCAGCCAGTTCAGCCAGGGGGCAAAGCCGCGGAACATTTCCTCCGACAGTCGCGTGCGGAACAGGATTTCGCCCATCCAGATGAACAGCGGCAGGGCAGCCAGCGACCACGACGCGCTGTTGCCCCAGACCGTCGTCGCCAGCACGCTGCCGGCCGGAATGGCGCCGCCGGCGAATTGCATGCCGGCCCATCCCGTCGCCATCAAAGCGACGGCGATCCAGACGCCGCCGCCGAGCAGCAGCGCCAGGAATCCGAGCAGGATCGCGGCAATGGAGAGCAGCTCCATCTCAGACCCCGCTCTGCATGGCGCGTTCGACGATTTCCTCGGCGCTCTTCGGCTTCGGCAATTCGTAGCGCGGCGGATTGCCGCGCAGCACATGGATCAGCTCGTCGACGAACGCGATGAACAGGATGGCGAGACCGCCGCTGTAGCCGAGCTGCGGGATCCATAGGGGCACCGCGATCACGCCCTGCGAAATGTCAGAGAACTTCCACGACTGCCAGGTCATGACCGAGGCGTGCCAGGCAAAAAAGCCGATGAAGCCGACGCCGACCAGGAGGGCCGCGATTTCGACGTAATGGCGGACGCGGTCGTCGAGGCGGTCGATCAGCAGGCCGACGCGGATCATCTCGCCATGCTTGAAAGTATGCGCGAGCCCGAGAAAGGCGGTGGCCGCCATGCACCAGGAGATGAAATCGTCGCCTGCGGGAATGTTGATGCCGAGCGGCCGCCCGCCCGACAGCAGCAGCATCAGCACGAAAATCGCAATCAGGAACAGCCCGGCCAGATAGCCGGAAAAAAGGTAGAGTCGATCGAGAAACACTCGGGTCATACTGGGTTCTTCTCCTTGCACGCCTGCCGCTCGCAAGCAATAGCGATGCCAATTCCGGCCATCGTAGGCTTCTGGAACAGGTCTATTGGTCTTGTCGTGTGGCGAGGACGAAGCGGTAAAATCAGTGCGCCAGCAGGCAGGTAGGGTTTCGGAATTGCTCCGGACCGTCAAGGCCGGATAGCTTCACGGCGCAACGGCTGTTGCTGCAGGAACGAGGCGCTTGCAACGATGTTGTCGGCGAGGACCAGGCTCGCGCCGGCTTCAACATTGACGGTATCTCACGCCATCGCGGGCAACGCCATTGCCGGCAGTCTGGAGCGCTGCGCCAAGCACGTAACAACATGATAAGATCAATCGGGCACTTGTTGATAGCGTCGATAATCCATCTGACGGAGGCAGTGTCCTACTCGTTGCCTCAAGTTTTTCGCAGGGAGTTTCCGATGCGCATATTCTCCAGCGCGTTGCTGGCGACCGGCGTGATTTTCGCCGTTGCGCCAGCGCGCGCCCAGACCTACGACCCGACGTACCCGGTCTGCCTGCAGACCTACGGCATTGACGGCGGCTATATTGAATGCAGCTTCACGTCGTTGGCGCAATGTGCGGCGACCGCTTCGGGCCGCTCGGCGCAATGCCTGACCAACCCATATTTTGGTCAAGGGGCGAGCTTTGCGCGAGGGGCGAGGAAATTGCCGCGGCAGCGCGACAGCTTTTGAGGCCCGCGCGGTAGGGCGGCTCCGAACATGCCATGTTTGACGCATCATCGCCATTTTGCCGCGGCGGCGTCTTCCCCATATAATCCTGCAAAATCGTTCATCCCGTGAGGTCATGTGACAGTCCCCAATCCCGCCGCCGGTAAGCCGGTCGATCCCGCCTCCCTCGTCAACGTGCCGCAGCTGGTGACGGCTTATTTCGTGTCGAAGCCCGATCCGTCGGATCCTACCCAGCGCGTCGCCTTCGGAACCTCGGGCCACCGGGGAACGTCGCTGAAGAACTCGTTCAACGAAAACCACATCCTGGCGACGACGCAGGCGATCTGCGACCACCGGCGGGAGACGGGACTGACCGGCCCGCTGTTCGTCGGCATAGATACCCACGCGCTCGCCGAGCCGGCGCTGGCCAGCGCGGTGGAAGTGTTTGCCGCCAACGGCGTCGACATCATGATCGACGAGCGCGGCGGCTACACGCCGACGCCCGTGATCTCGCATGCCATCCTGAGCTACAACAAGGGCCGGACCAGCGGACTTGCCGACGGTGTCGTCATCACGCCGTCGCATAACCCGCCCGAGGATGGCGGGTATAAATATAATCCCCCGCATGGCGGTCCGGCCGACACCGACGTCACCGCCAAGGTCGAAAAGGCGGCCAACGTCTATTTGGAAGCCGGCATGAAGGGCGTCGCGCGGCTGCCGTTTGAGCGCGCGCGAAAAGTGGCCACGACGCATCTGCACGACTACATCCGCCCCTATGTCGCCGATCTCGGCAACACGATCGACATGGCGCTGATCAAGTCGTCTGGCGTGAAGATTGGGATCGATCCGCTGGGCGGCGCCGCCGTTCATTACTGGCAGCCCCTGATCGAGCATTATGGAATCAACGCGACCGTCGTGAACGCCGCCGTCGATCCCACGTTCCGTTTCATGACGGCGGACTGGGACGGCAAGATCCGGATGGATTGCTCCTCGCCGTTCGCGATGGCGAGCCTGATCGCGATGCGCGACCGCTTCGACGTCGCCTTTGCCAACGACACCGACGCCGACCGTCACGGCATCGTCACGCGCACCGGCGGCCTGATGAACCCGAACCATTTCCTTGCCGCCGCGATCGCCTATCTGTTCGAGCACCGGCCGCAATGGGGCAGCGGTGCCGCGATCGGAAAGACCATCGTCTCCAGCTCGATCATCGACCGCGTCGCGCGCAAGCTGAACCGCAAGCTGGTCGAAACGCCGGTCGGCTTCAAATGGTTCGTCGAGGGACTTGGCACCGGAGCGTTCGGCTTTGCCGGCGAGGAAAGCGCCGGCGCCTCGTTCCTCAAGCGCGACGGCACGGTGTGGACCACCGACAAGGACGGCGTCGTGATGGGCCTGCTCGCCGCCGAAATCCTCGGCCGCACCGGCCGCGACCCGAGCCAGTTGTTTGCCTCCCTGACGGCCGAACTCGGCGTGCCCTATTACGAGCGGATCGACGTCCCGGCGACGCCGAAGCAGAAGAACGCGCTGAAGGCGCTCGGGCCGGAACAGCTCGACCTGCGCCAGCTCGCCGGGGAGCCGGTCAGTGCGATCAGGACCAGGGCGCCGGGCAACGACCAATCCTTCGGCGGCATCAAGGTCGAGACCGAGGCGGGATGGTTTGCCGCGCGGCCGTCGGGCACCGAAGACGTCTACAAGATCTATGCCGAGAGTTTCCGCGACCAGGACCACCTCAAGATCATCCAGCATGACGCCCAGCGCGCCATCGCAAAGGCGTTTTGACTTTGAAAGGTGCGGCGTAGCCACGCAAGTGGCGGGCCGCCAGGACCCAGCCGGCCGAAAGCTGCGGCGGGCTGCATCCGATGCCCGCCGGTTCAGCTACCTGGCCGAGCTGGAACCGCGAACCCCGACCGCAGATGCGCCCCGGCAAGCGATCACGCTGGATTCACGAAGCTCCCCCCAGTGTCGCCTTGGGAGTTAGCTGCCAGAATTCCGTCCGGAAGTGGGCGGCGCGTATGCTATCGGCGAGGTACCGGGGGATAAGATAAAATGAGTGCGGAATCGGTCGTATATTATCTGAATCGCGTACCTGAAAGCGATCCGAATGACCAAACCGAATGGCTTTTGACGGCGTTGGGGCAGTATACCGGCGCGGAACTCCGTGAATTGCTCTATGTCGCGGAGGAGCCGGGGTTTTTTGAGCTGATGCGCGGCCTGTTTGCGCTCTCGGACGAGAGCCGTGCTGTCCTGCAGCAATTTCTCGAAACCGGTCGCCCGGCGAGCATGAAAGCGGCGATCGGCCCGAATGGCCAGCTCATGATCGAGCACGCCAATGAAGAGAAGCAAACGAAACCGCTTCCTCTGATCGCAAATTAGGGCTCTTAGCCTCTTGAGGTTGTGATAGGGTCCTGCTGGAATAGTGGGAGCCCTTCATGGCGACGAGGAAGTCTGCCCCACTTGATGCGATGGTGGGTGCAAGGATCCGAATGTTGCGGATCGATCGTGGTATCAGTCAAACTGCGCTCGCGGCGCGATTGGGTGTTACCTTTCAGCAGGTGCAAGACTACGAGCAAGGCGCCGGTCGGGTCGGCGCTGTCCGTTTGGCGCGAATCGCTTCCGTGCTGGATGTGTCGGTCGGCGCGTTTTTCGAATCTTCCCCGATCAGACCGCCTGGCTCCAGGTCGCCGGGTTTGTCGCCGGGTTTCCTGTTCGCGGACCCGGAGGCTCGGCAGGCGCGAGAGGGCTTACGCCCGAAAGCCCGGTCCGGAACGGCGTGCGCACTTCGCAAAGCTGGCTGAAACGACCACCGGTCGAGGGTCGACGACCAGCACCACTATTGCGCGTCTGAACACTGCCGATCCGGATCCGCAGCCCAATTGCCCCTGCCAGGGATGACCGTCACCGGCCCAGCGCGCGATCCGCTCCCGCCGCCCGGGAACGGCGTCAACCGGTTGCGCGAATCGGAAGCCGCTCCGGCGGTCTGCTGCCGGGAATGAACTCGCCAATCCAGTCACGGCGCGCCGCTTCGATGTGCCAGGACATCGCTTCCGCCGAAAACGGGGCAGGATCGGGAATGTCCTTGCGAATCTCCCTGCCGTCCAGCCAGCCGCAACTGTGCGAGTAGCGGGCCTTGCAGACGAGTTCGATGTCGCCATGGTCCTGCAGCAACACATAGCCATCGGCTGGAAAGAACGTGCCGGCAAGCTCGATCGCGCCTGGCAACTGGCGCACCAACAGAAACGTGCTCGCGGATTGCGATTCCGAAACCAGTACGCCCACCAAACTATGAATAGGTGCGATCATCTGAGGTGCAACCAGTGCGAGCGGTTCTGTTATCGGGCCGGCCGTTGCAATCGAGAGATACTCTCCGTCCGGCCCCCACCGGCAGGCGATCAGCCATTCGCGGCTACGGCTGCGTATCATGGTCGGCTTGGCATAGTCGGAACGGGCAATGTCTGCCGCCATGGCTATGACGAGGGCTTTCGCGAGCATAACTTCCTCCAGGACGAGGGCGGGCTGTCCGGTCGAGCAGAGTCTGCATGCAAAGTCGTGAGGTCACCGTGAGCGGCGCGGAAAATGCGATACAGGAATTGTTTGCGCGCGCGGCATCGTTGCTTCTCGGCAACGCGACGGATGGCGCCGGCGATCGCGACGCCAGAGAGATTTTGCAGGCGCTGGAGTATGAGCCGAATTCCGGCGACCGAAACGATCCTTCTGTCGTTAATCATGCGCGTCTGCTTCACGCCGCTTCCCGATTCACGCGGGTATTCCAACTGGTCTCGCCTGACGCGCCCGGCCTGTTCAGCTTCGGGGCGCAATTCGATCCGGCGCTTGCCGATCCATTGCATGAGGGGAGCCCGGTGGTCGGTGTTTCCGGCGTCGGCCTGACGTTGCAGGAAGCGTTTCAGGGCTGCATCGGCGAGGGGGTCGAGTATCTCTCTCAGCTGCGGACCAATAGCGACTCGCTGCGTGAGTCTGACGATGACGAGTGGCAGCTAAGGCTGGGCCCGCACGCAAGGGAACTGGTTTCCGTGTTGTCGGGTCGTCGCATTCAACCGGAGCGGTCTCTTTCCTGGTATTGCGCAACGAGTCTGAGCGGGGTCGATGTCTGGCTTCCGGCCGATATCTGCCTGCGACGTCCGCCGGCGCAGCGCGACTTCGCGCCGCCGTTTCCGCTGAGCATCGGATCGGCCGCCGGTCCGTCGCGCGACTCGGCGGCGCTTCATGCGTTGCTTGAACTGATCGAGCGCGACGCCACCAGCCTGTGGTGGCGCGGCGGTCAACTGCCTCGTTCGATTCCGCCGCAGCACGAAGCTGTCGTCGTGGCGCATGATCTGTTGCGGCGGCTCCGACATGGCATAGCGGCACCGCGACGGACATGGTTGCTCGACATCACAACGGACATCGGCGTCCCCTGTGTTGCTGCGGTCTCGTGCCATGAGGACGGTTCCGGCTTTGCTTTCGGCCTCGCCGCGCGGCCCGCGCTTGAGAACGCCGTCCGTTCTGCGATTCTGGAAATGTGTCAGCTTGAACTGGCGGACGCCGTCGTTGCAGCCAAACGCATGGAGCGGGGCGATGACGCACTCAACACGCAGGATCGCATTCATCTGCAGCGCGCGGCGATCGATGCCGATCGGTGCAGATTGTTGCACCCGCTCGCGGACTATGCAGTCCACACTTTCTTTCGCGCAACTGAAGCGCGCGTCTCGTTTGAGACGATCGTACAGCGTTTGGAAGAACTGCAAATCGAGACATTTTGTATCGATTTGACGCGACCAGGCTTCGCCATTCCGGTGGTTCGCGTCATCGCTCCGGGTCTGCAGCTTGAGCCATCCGAAATTATGACACCCAGACTGCGCGACACGATCGCACGAACGGGCGGCGGCGCAACCTATACCGGGGGGGTCGCTTTGATATAGACTGCCCGATATTAACCAACCGGTTCTGGAAACCGTCAAATGCCGGTCAGTGTGAACCTCGTAACAGCGGACAAAGCCGCGGAAGCGCCCGAAAACGCCCCGCGTCTGTCGGTGTCGCTCGTCGGGCGTCTCAGCGTGCGGTTCAACGGCCGGCCGATCGAACTGCGAACCCGCAAGGCCGGCGCGGTTCTCAGCTATCTCGCACTGTCGGAGGCGAAACAGGAGAGCCGCGAGCGGCTGGTTGGCCTGCTCTGGAGCCGCTCGGATGAAGAGAAGGCACGTGCCTCGCTGCGACAGGTGGTACGCGAACTGCGCTCTGTGCTGGAAGACGCCGGCTATGACGGTTTCGTGGCGGAACGGCTGATGATCGGCCTCGACGTCGAACGAATCGAAGTCGACATCGAAAGCGTGATCCGGCTTGCCGAGGGCCGCCGCGTTCACGCGCTGTTGCTCGATACGCCGCAGCTCGACGGACGGCTGCTCGAAGGAATGGACGATCTCGATCCGTCCTTCCGGGTCTGGGTGCTGGCCAAGCGCCAGACCATTCACGAACGCCTGATGCGAAATCTCGACGAGGGCCTGATCTCGCCGGGTGTTCCCGCCGACGCCAAGAGGAGGATCGCGGCAGCCATCGTCAACCTCGATCCGACGCACGAATATGCCTGCCGCTATTTGATGCGCGCGTATGCGGAAGAAGGCGATACGGCCGGCGCGTTGCGCATCTACAAGGCATTGTGGGATCTGCTGGACCGCGACTATGCGATGGAGCCGTCGGCCGCGACCGAAGAACTCGTCGCCAATATCAAGCTCGGCATTCTGGACCGCGCGCCCGCCGATCGCGCGGCATCGGCGGCAAACGACGAATTCGCCGTGCGCATGGTCAGGGGAACCACTGCCCTGCAGTCGATGGCGCCGGTGCCGCCGACGGTCAATGCATCGGCGCGGGCGCGGCTGGTGCTGCGGCCATTCGCAATGCATGGCGTCGATGAGAACCACAGCCATCTGGTGCAGGGATTCTCGCAGCATCTCGCCGCCTGCCTCGTCCGGTTCCGCGAATGGAGCGTGGTCGATCGTCCGCCCGCCGCCGTGGTGCTGCCGGCTTTGGGCATCGCGCCGCAATACTGCATCGAAACCACCGCCTACCAGGCTGGCGCCGAAATCAACATCGTGATGGTGTTGCGGGACGATACGACGGGGATCTACGTCTGGAGCGAAAGCTTCCGGCTCGGCCTTGGCAACTGGTTCGAAACGCAACAGCGCATCATCCGCCGCATTGCGACGTCCTTGAACGTTCAATTGTCGACCGAGCGTCTGATGCGGCTGGCGGGCGAGCCCGACGTATCGCTCGACCTGCATGACCGTTGGCTGCGTGGCCAAAACCTCATGTCGAAGTTCGATCCGGAAAGCTGGCAGCGGGCGGTCGCCATCTTCCGCGATGCGATCCGCGACAATCCGGGTTTTTCACCCTGCTACAGCAGCCTCGTGCAGATCTACAACATCGAGCATTTCGTGCATCCGGGCCTGTTCCGCGATATCGAGAAGGCGCGTGCGACGCTCGAACTGGCGAAAACCGCCGTTCAACTCGATCCCGTCGATTCAAGGGCGCATCTATGTTGCGGCTGGTCGTATATGATGGCGTTGCGCGAATCCGAAGCTGCGCCGCATATGCAGCTTGCCTGCGAGCTCAACGACAATGATCCCTGGACGTTGCTGTCGAGCGCGCATTATGACGCGTTCTGCGGTTCGATCGAGCAGGCGCGTCAGCGGGCCGAACAATCGCTCGCTCTCTCGCCGGCGCCGTCGTACCTCGAATGGAGCTATCACTGCATCATTCGTTTCCTGACGGGCGATTATGCCGGCGCGCTCGACGCCTATGACCGGGCCCATGGCGTCGTACCGATCTTGCCTGCGTGGCGCGCGGCGGCGTTATTCTATCTGGGAAAGCACGAAATGGCGCAGGAACAGGCCCAGCGCTTCGTGAATGGGCTACGCTCTTTCTGGGTTGGGCAGCTGGCTCCCACGGACAGGAACGTGGCGCGCTGGGTTCTGCAGGCCCATCCGATCAGTGTCCGGGAACGATGGGATGCCCTCCGCCACGGCTTGCGTGGCGCAGGGCTTCCGGTCGATGATACCGTCCCGCTGTCGGCCTGACCTCGTTCAGGCGCAGAGGCTGAGCGTGTAGTCGCCGATACGTTCGGCGTGCACCTTGAACTTGTCGGCCTCCGGAATGACCGGGTCCAGTCCGTTGAAGAGACGCTTGTAGAAGGGCGGAAGCGGATAGGTCGCGCCCGGCTTGCTGAGTTTCTCTTCGGAATCGGCGATCGCGAAGGCTGGCGGCAAGCGTACGACGATGGTGTCCATGTGCTGCTCGACGAACTGAACTTTCGTGTAACGGTCCGGTACCGTCATGAACACCTGGGCTTTGACGAGCTGTTCCTTGAATTCCTCGATGCTGGTCGGAATCGGATATTCGTTGTCGTCGTCGAGATAGTTCTTGCCGGTCGACCAGGTCTTCACGAGGTTGCCCCAGCGTTCATGATTGGTCACTTGCATTCTTTCGAGCGCCATTTTCGATCCTCCGGGTTGCGTGAAGCGGAGAATTCCGCTTCACAAAAAAACGGGCACGGCCTGTTGAAGGCCGGCGACATCGGTCGTGAATTCAACCAGTTCAGCCATGCTTGAGATTTCCGGTATTTCCTGAAGTACGTTCGCCAGGTAGAACTCGCGCGAGACCAGATCCAGCTGATCGGCGAGCGAGCCGCCGCCAGCCGATTGCGGGTCGCCCGCAAGCGCGCCGAATATCGTTTCCGACACGATGACCGAGCCGAGCAGTCCGAGCTTCAACCCTTGCATCTGGTGCATAGCCTCGAACAGGATGAAGAACGGCAGTGGCGGATCGTTCGAAAGGGTGTCGATGTCGCGGTCCGTGAGGGCGCCGTAGGCCTGCCCTGCGGCCAGCCATTCGCGAAGCTGATCGACTCGCCAGGCGCGATCGGTCAACAGGCGCGACGCGGCAAGGAGTTGCGGCCGGCGGTTTCCGATTTCCGCGACCAGCGCGTCGACCGACCACATGCCGGCCAGTCCGGCGCCGAGCAGGTCGCGATAGAGCAAGCCGACGCGTGCGGTCTCGTCGAACGCCGGAAAGATCCGGTCGTTGCCCAAGCCGTCGCTGAGATGCGGTCCGATGCGGCGGCTGAAATTCGGTGTCGATCCGTTGATTTCGAAGAAGCGCGACCACTGCACCATCCACGTCTCGTCGAGCGGCATGTTGGCGGGATCGTTCACCGAACTCTTTTCGAGCGTGATGTTGAGATCATGGAGCGACAGGTCGTTGATCTGATACTCCGGCCGTACCATGGCGTGGCCGAAACGGAATGCGCCGTGCGAGAACTCCAAAGGTATTTCCCAGCTTCCGTTCGGAACGCGTTCCGCCGAATGCGGACGGTCGATGAAGTCGGGATTCGGTCCGTGGTAGACGGCGCAGATCGACGGGTGGATCAGCCGCCGCATCAGATCCTTGCGCAGGACGTTGTGATAGATCGCCACCAATGCCTCGCGGGCGCACAGGAAGCGGCGGTAGGCGGCGCCGAACTGGCCGTTCGGTCCCGCGCGGCCCTCACGGTTGCGAATGATGTCGATCAGCCCGTTGTGCAGCAGCGCCAGCAGCGCCGTGAGCTGCGACATGACGGCGTGATCGTCATTGCGCGGGTCGGCGACCAGCGCCTCGGTGAGCGCGACACGAACGCCGGCGATGCTCCGATCGATCCCGGTGACGTTCTCGGCCGGGGTGCGCGCAATGTCTCGGAACGGGCATCCGGTCGCCGGCTCGTTTTCCTTCCAGCGCATTCGCCCGAGCCGCAGTTTGGTGCGGCGGTCGTCAGTCGATGCATCGAGCGCGTAGATGTGCGGTGAGCCGACCGGACCGCTGCCGTACAGCGTTTCCAGCCGGAGCGGCGTATGCCGTGCGTTTGCGGTTCCACAACCGATACTGCCGGCGACCGAAAGCGGGATCGCTGAATGCACGAGATCGTGCGCAACGAACTGCAGCAGATAGGTATAGCCGGAAGGGATGTGGGGATTTTCCCAGTATTCGGCCGATTGAACCTGGTGCGGTGGCCACTTGATCGCCGCATCCATACGTCGGGAAAGGCGATGCATCAGGCCGCGGAGTTCCGCGTGCTGTGACGGCGAAACCAGCGGATCGACGCCGAAGGCGCGGAAGCGCTGCGATGGAGCGGGCGTTCCGAGAAAATGACGAAAGCCCGGCATCGTTGGCGCCCGAGCAGAACCGAGCGTATCGAACCCGCAAGTTCCGAAGGTAAATGCGCTGGCGACGTTCTGCAGAGCCATCAACATTACTCACGCGAATGGTCGGGCCGCGAGACTGCGAAGAAACTCGTGAAATTATCGTGAGCGAATTAAATAGAACCTGTGAACATCTGTGGACATCTTTTGTGCGCTCATCTGCCAAAAGATCCCGCACGATGCGGCGTATTGCGATGGCTTCGGCGCGGCCGCGAGACCCCGCATCTCGTTGCAGCGTTTGAGACAGCCGCGCCCGGCTCATGCGAGCGACATCCTTAGCGCGCCATGTCCGAGTGATGCTCGCATTGGATACTAGTTTCGGCGGGGGCTTGCGATCTTCCTCGTCTTCGCGGCGACCTTCCGTCAGCAGCGGCTTCGATCCTTCATTCGACCGAGTGGTGATCGCCGGGGCGCTGCGCCTTTCTGCGCAGCTGTCACCATGCACGAAGCGCCGGTGGCGCGCGCCCTGGCGACGTTGCCTTGCCCGATCCTTCAGGCTAGCCATGTCGGACATGGTTTTCCGCATGAGGTGAAATCCGGTCATGGCTGATTTCCACGGCGTCTTTCCCTATCTGGTCTCGCCCATCGATGCGTCGGGCCGCATCCTCACCGATGTCCTTGGCCGGCTCTGCGATGACCTCATCAAGGCCGGCGTGCATGGCCTGACACCGCTCGGCTCCACCGGCGAGTTTGCCTATCTGAATCAGGCCCAGCGCACGGCGGTGGTGCGGGCCACCATCGAAGCTGCGAACGGGCGGGTGCCGGTTGTCGCCGGCGTCGCCTCGACCGCGACGGCGGATGCCGTGGCGCAGGCGAAGGCGTACCAGGAACTCGGCGCCGACGGTATTCTCGCGATCATGGAGGCGTATTTCCCGGTCGGCGATGCGCAGGTCGAGTCGTATTTCAGGGCGATTGCCGACGCCGTCGAGATTCCCGTCGTGATGTACACCAACCCGCAATTCCAGCGCTCCGATCTCACCCTCGACGTCATCGCGCGGCTCGCGACCCATCCGCGCATCGGCTACATCAAGGATGCCTCGACCAACACGGGGCGGCTGCTCTCGATCATGAATCGGTGCGGCGACGGCATCAAGGTATTCTCGGCTTCCGCGCATATTCCGGCGGCGGTGATGCTGATCGGCGGCTTCGGCTGGATGGCTGGTCCCGCCTGCATCATTCCGCGCCAGAGCGTCGAACTCTACGACCTCTGCATGGCGGCGCGCTGGGACGAGGCGATGGCGCTGCAACGCCGGCTGTGGCGGATCAACGAGGCCTTTGCGCGCTTCAACCTGGCCGCCTGCATCAAGGCCGGGCTCGAAATCCAGGGCTATGCGGTCGGCGACCCCGTGCCGCCGCAGGCCGCGCTGACGGCCGAGCAGCGCAAGGTGGTCGAGGCGGCGTTGCGCGATCTTGAGTAGGTCCTGTCTCCAGGAGCCAGGCGACCGCTTGTGCGACAGATCGCACTGCCTAAATCATCCGTCACGAGGTGTATCATTGAACCCGATCGGCTGGAAACTTTCGATCGGCCCCGGCATTCGGTGACGCGGAAATCGCGGCTCCGAACGGCCAGCCTCCCGCTTTTCGCGCCCTTCTTACGGGCTGATTGCCAGATGAGAGATCGATGAGCCGTCGCTTTGCTCTTTTACTCGCCATCATCGCGGCCGTTTTGGTGGCGTTGACGCTGTCCAATATCCGCTACAGCCCGTGGACCAATACGTCGGCGCGCAGCGTCGACCAGCGCGGGCCGCTGTCAGAGGCCGAGCGCGCGAACATCGAGTTGTTCGAGCGGGTGTCGCCCTCGGTGGTGCAGGTCGCCACACGCTCGCCTTCCAGCAATCCGCTTGCCGAGGAAGAAGGCGGCGGCGCCGGAGCCGCTTCCGGCACCGGCTTCATCTGGGACAATGCGGGTCACGTGGTCACCAACCATCACGTCGTGCAAAACGGCGGCGAAGTTGCGGTACGCTTCGCCTCGGGCGAGGTGGCGCAGTCCCAGATCATCGGCGTTGCCCCCAACTACGACCTGGCCGTGCTTCGGATCAAGAACGCGCGAAGTCTGCCGGCGCCGGTGGCGCTCGGCAGTTCGAACGAACTCAAGGTCGGGCAGTCGGCGTTCGCGATCGGCAATCCGTTCGGGCTCGATCAGTCGCTGACCTCGGGCATCATCAGCGCGCTCAAACGGAGGCTGCCGACCAGCAGCGGCCGCGAGATTTCCAACGTCATCCAGACCGATACCGCGATCAATCCCGGCAATTCCGGCGGGCCGCTGCTGGATTCGGCGGGCCGGCTGATCGGCGTCAATACGGCCATCATCTCGCCTTCCGGCTCCAGCGCCGGCATCGGGTTTGCGATCCCGGCCGATATCGTCAACCGCGTCGTGCCGGAACTCATCAAGAACGGCCGCGTACCGACGCCCGGCATTGGCATCGTCGCCGCCAGCGAGGGCGTCTCGACCAGGCTCGGCGTCGAGGGCGTGATCATCGTACGCACCGCCCCGGGCAGTCCGGCCGAACGGGCCGGTATCCGCGGCGTCGATTTCAATTCCGGTGCGCTTGGCGACGTGATCGTGCAGGCCGACGGCAAGCCGGTGCACCGGCTTTCCGATCTGACCGATCAGATCGAACAGGTAGGCGCCGGAAAGAGCATCCGCATCGGCGTGAAACGCGGCGCGCAGACCCGCGACATTACCATCGATATCGTCGACATCGGCCGTAGCTGACCGCCTCTGATTGAGGGTGGGATCATTCCCGCCCCTGCGGCGTCGGCCGAACCGGGGCTCTGGCGCATTGTCGCTGCGAGTCGAACGAGTTGTCTCCCCCGAGAAATCCGCTAAAACCCAGCCCAATTCTTTGAATATGCGAAGGACGAACGGATGAACATTCTTCCCGGCAATATGCGTTTTGGTGCGGGCCAAGCGGTCAAGCGTTTGGAAGACCAGCGGCTGCTGACCGGGAAGGGTCAGTTCATCGACGACAAGCCGGAGGAGGGCGCGCTCTGGCTGCATGTGCTGCGCTCGCCGCATGCCCACGCCAAAATCGTCTCGATCGACAGCGCGGCGGCCACCGCGATGCCGGGCGTCGAGGCGGTCTATACGGGCGCCGACCTGGTGAAGGACGGCATCGGCACCATCCCGACGCTCGCAATCTTCAAGCGGCCGGACGGTTCGCCGATGACGGTGCCGCCGCGGCGGCTGCTGGCCCATGAGGTCGTGCGGTATGCCGGCGAGGCGGTCGCGGCCGTGGTCGCGACCTCGCGGGTGCTGGCGCAGACGGCGGCGGAAGCCGTCATTGTCGACTACGAGGTTTTGCCCGCGGTGGTCGACCCGCTGGAAGCGATCAAGCCCGGCGCGCCGCTGGTGTGGCCGGAGGCGCCGGACAACATCGTCGCCGCCATGAGCTATGGCGACGCGGCCAAGGTCGAGGAAGCCTTTGCTGGCGCCGCGCACAAGGTTTCGCTCGATCTGGTCAGCCAGCGGCTCGTGCCGTCGGCCATGGAGCCGCGCTCGACCATCGCCGAAATCGACAAGAAGACCGGACGTCTGCTCCTGCATGTGCAGTCGCAGACGCCGGCGTCGACTCGCGACGTGCTGGCGGAAGCGGTGCTGAAGCGGCCGAAGGAAAGCGTGCGCGTGCTGGTCGG
Organism: uncultured Bradyrhizobium sp.; assembly: GCA_964609175.1. Lineage (GTDB taxonomy): Bacteria > Pseudomonadota > Alphaproteobacteria > Rhizobiales > Xanthobacteraceae > Bradyrhizobium. The sequence continues at coordinate 108,678 of CAZSRR010000005.1, read as the reverse complement.
CGACATCGGCGGCGGGTTTGGGCAGAAGACCAACCTCTATCCGGAAGACGGCATCGTCGCTTACGCCGCCACCAAATTGTCACGCAAGATCCGCTGGCGCGGCGACCGCACCGACGAGTTCGTCGGCGGCACCCATGGCCGCGATCTCACCTCCACCGGCGAGTTCGCGCTCGACGCCAAGGGGCGCGTGCTGGCCTATCGTGTCCGCTCGGTCGGCGGCACCGGCGCGTATTCTTCCGGCGCGGCCAACATCATTCCACTGGTGCTCGGCCCGTTCGTGCAGACCGGCGTCTACGACCTGCCGTTGGTGCATTTCGAAGTGAAGTCGGTCATGACCAACACCGCGCCGGTCGGCGCCTATCGCGGCGCCGGGCGGCCGGAAGCCGTGTTCATCGTTGAGCGGCTGATGGACGCCGCCGCGCGGCAGATCGGCATCGACCCGCGCACCATCCGCAAGTTGAACTACATCAAGCCGGCGCAACTGCCCTACACCAACGCGGTCGGCCAGGTGTACGATTCCGGTGCCTTCGCACACATGCTCTCGCGCGCCTCGGAGCTTGCCGACTGGGACGGCTTTGCCGCGCGCAAGAAGGCGGCGAAGAGGAAGGGCCTGCTCTACGGCCGCGGCCTCACCAGCTATATCGAATGGACCGGTGGGCGCGCGCACACCGAAAAGGTCAGCCTGCATGCGACTGCCGAGGGCCGCATCATCCTGCATTCCGGCACCATGGCGATGGGGCAGGGGCTGCAGACCACCTACACCCAGATGGTATCCGACACGCTCGGCATTGCCATGGACAAGATCGACGTCGTGCAGGGCGACACGGATTTGGCCACCGGCTTCGGCAGCGTCGGCTCGCGCTCGCTGTTCGTCGGCGGCACCGCCGTCGCGGTGTCGACATCAGACTTGATCAACAAGGCGCGCGAGAAGGCCTCCAACGTGCTGGAGACGTCCGTCGAGGATATCGAATATCGCGACGGCTGGCTGACGGTCGTCGGCACTGACAGGCGCGTCAGCCTGTTCGAGATCGCCAGGAAGGAAGACGGTGCGCGCCTCAGCGTCGATTCCGAAGGCGAGGTCGACGGGCCTAGCTGGCCGAACGGCACGCATATCTGCGAGGTCGAGATCGACCCCGAAACCGGCATCACGCGCGTGGTGCGTTACACCACGGTCGACGACGTCGGTATCGCGGTGAACCCGATGCTGGTGACCGGCCAAGTCCATGGCGGCGTCGCGCAAGGCATCGGGCAGGCGCTGTACGAAGCCGTCGCCTATGACGAGGAAGGCCAGCTCCTGACCGCGAGCTACCAAGACTATTGCGTGCCGCGCGCCGACGACATTCCGCCGATCGCCGTGACGCTGGACGATTCCGCGCCCTGCCGCACCAATCCGCTCGGCGCCAAGGGCTGCGGCGAATCCGGCGCGATCGGCGGGCCGCCCTGCATCGCCAACGGCGTGATGGATGCGCTGAGCGAACTCGGCATCAAGCAGCTCAACACACCGCTGACGCCCGCCAAGGTGTGGCAGGCGATAAGGGACGCGAGGGCTGGCGCTTAGCGCTCGCGAAGCTAGCCGCATTTTCGGTTTCATTTTGCACGTAGGAGGGATACAACCTTTACGTTTGTCGATGCACCGGTCTCACCACGGGGAGAACGATGATGTCGCTTGTAAATTTGGGCAGGATTGCCGCGATCGGTTGCGCTTCGCTGGTGCTGTTGCTCGGTCCTGCTCCCGGCAAGGATGATGATTCTTGGAAGGTCAAGCCCGACGTGATCGGGAAAGATGACGAGCCGTCCGAAGACGTCAGCGGTATGGCTTGTACGAAGCCGAGTGGCTTTCCTCGCTCTTGCCTCGTCATTGACGACAATCTGCAAGCCGCGCAATTCGTTGAACTCAGGGAAGGCAGACTGGTCCCAAGCAAAACCATCAAACTGATCGGCAACAAGTTCAAGAAGAAGAAACTTGAACTCGACGGCGAAGGCGTCGCCTTTTCGAAGGGCTTTTTCTACGTCATCGGCTCGCACGGCCATCCGCGCGACAGCGACAAGAAGCTCGATCCCGTGAAGCACCGCGACAAGATCGATGCGCGGATCGCCGCCAGCAGCCAGATCGTCCGCTTTCGTGCCAAGGATGGCGCCGACGCGAAAGTCGAGCGAACGTCAAACCTGAGGAAGATCATCTTTGCCGAGTCTGCCTTTAAAGGCGTCGTCGACGAGCGGCTGGAGGAGAACGGGGTGACGATCGAGGGCATCGCGATCAAGGACGACACCCTGTTCGCCGGATTTCGCGGGCCGGTGCTTAAGGACGACAAAGGCAAGAGCGCGGCCGTCGTGCTGTCGGTTCCGCTCGATGCGTTGTTTGACGGTGGCCGCGTCCGACACGAGGCGTACCGCCTGCCGCTCGGGCAAGGTCGCGGGGTACGCGATCTCGCCGCCTTTGAAGGCGGCATCCTCATTCTCGCCGGCCCCTCAGCATCTGAACCCGGTACCTATGCGATCTATTCGTGGGACGGGAAAAGCGAAAACGTAGAGCCGCTGTCCGAGCTCTCGCAATTCGCATCCAAGCGGAAGCCGGAGGCATTGCTGCCTCTGGACAAGAACGGCACGAAACTGCGCGTCCTCGTCATTTTCGACAGCGACGAAAACGGTGCTCCGACTCCCGTCGAGGTATCTGCTCCCTGAATGCCTGCCGGCTGCCTACAACCCCAACACCATCTTCGCGATGATCTCGCGCTGGATCTCCGACGAGCCGCCGAAGATCGTATACGCCCGGCCGTTGAGATGTTCCGGCACCACCGGCAGCATCTGCTCGGGTATCCCGGGCGTTGCGTTGAGCCGGTAGAGCGGCCGCACCGGCTCGACGTAAAGGCCGTCATTGCCGATTACGTCGACGCCGAGCCGCGTCACCGCCTGGCGGATCTCGCTGTTGCGCAGTTTCAGGATCGACGACACCGCGCCGGGATTCTGTCCGGTCTGCAGCGCCGAAAGCACGCGCAGCTCGGTCATCTCGAGCGTATCGATATCGACCTCGATCTCGGACATCCGCATCGCGATATCGGGATCCTCGATGGCGCGGCCGGTCATCTCGGACTCGGCGAGATCGGCAATCGTCTTCAGCGCGTCGCGCAGTTTGGCCGAGGCGATGCCGGCGCCGCGCTCGAACTCGAGCAGATATTTGCCGTAGGTCCAGCCTTTGCCCTCTTCGCCGACACGGTTGGCGACCGGCACGCGGACATCGTCGAAGAACACCTGGTTGACCTCGTGGTCGCCGCCGATCGTCAGGATCGGCCGCGTCGTGATGCCTGGGCTCTTCATGTCGATCAGGATGAAGGAGATGCCTTCCTGCTGGCGCTCGGTCTCGTTGGTGCGCACCAGCGCGAACATCATGTTGGCGTGATGGGCATGCGTGGTCCAGATCTTGGTGCCGTTGATGACGTAGTCGTCGCCGTCGCGCACCGCGCGGGTCTTCAGCGACGACAGGTCGGAGCCGGAGCCCGGTTCGGAATAGCCCTGGCACCAGTAGTCCTCGCCGGAGAGAATCCGCGGCAGGTAATAGTTCTTCTGCTCCTGTGTGCCGAAGCCGATGATGACGGGGCCGACCATTTTGACGCCCATCACGTTGACATTGGGCACGCCGGCGCGCGCGGATTCCGACTCGAAGATCCAGCGCTTGGCCGGCGTCCAGTCCGGGCCGCCATGCTCCACCGGCCAGCCCGGTGCGCCCCAGCCCTTCTTGTGCAGCGCGCGCTGCCAGGCCATGCCGATGTCCGGGTCGGAAAACACCGAGGGCGTCAGCGCGGTCGCGCGTTTCATTTCCGGCGTCAGGTTTTCCGCGATGAAGTCGCGGACTTCCTGTTCGAAGTCGCGCTCTTCGGCGCTGAAGGTGAGATCCATAAGTAGCGCTCCTGTTCAGGTCTGGGCCGCGCGGCCGCCGAGGGCGGCGTAGCGGCGATAGTGATGGGCGCTGCCGCCGAACAACGTTTCGAAGGCGAGCAGCCGCTTGAAATAGGCTCCGATGTCGAGCTCCTCGGTGACGCCCATGGCGCCGTGGAGCTGGACGGATTGTTCGGCGACGAAGCGCGCGCATTTGCCGATCTTGGCTTTCGCGCCAGAGGCCGCGCGGCTGCGCGCTACCGGTTCGGCAGCCGCCATCAACGCCGCGCGCAACGCCATCGAGCGCGCCTCGTCGCATTGCATTGCCATGTCGGCGAGGCGGTGCTTGATCACCTGGTTGGCGGACAACGGCCGGCCGAACTGCTTGCGAATTTTGGTATATTCCAGCGTCTGGTCGAGCAGCGTCTGCATGATGCCGACGGCTTCCGCGCCCATTGCCGCCATGGCGCGGTCGATCACGGCTTCGATCGCGGGCAGCGCGTCGTGGCCATCGCCGAGCAGGGCGTCGGCCGGCAGTTGCACGCCGTCGAGTTGGAGATTGCAGGCGCGGCCGCCGCCAAGCCGGGGAAAGTCGCGCGACGTCAGGCCGCGCGCGCCTTGCGGCACCAGGAACAGGCACAGCTTTCCATCGACGCGCGCCGAGACGATGATCTGGTGGGCGGCATTGCCGTCCAGCACGGCGATTTTGCCGCCGTCGAGGCGCCAGCCGTCGGAGGTCTTGGTCGCCGCGGTTTTGACGTCGGCAAGGTCGAACCGCGCCTGACGTTCCGAGTGCGCGAAGGCCAGAACCAGCGAGCCGTCGGCGACCCTCGGCAGCCATTCCTGCTTCTGCGCTTCCGTGCCGCATTCCGAAATCAGCGCCGCGCCGATCACCACGGTCGAGAGATACGGCTCGCAGACCAGCCCGCGCCCGAACGCCTCCATCAGGATTCCGATCTCGACGGCGCCGCCGCCGAGCCCGCCATGGGCTTCCGCAATCGGCAACGCCAGCCAGCCGAGTTCGGCGAACTGCTTCCAGAGATCGGCGCTGAAGCCGAGCGGCTCGCTGGCGATCTTTCGGCGGAGATCGGCGGTGTAGGTCTCGCTGACAAAACGGTCGGCACTCTCGCGCAGCAGGCGCTGCTCGTCGCTCGGGGTAAGGTCCATCGGATTTATCTTGCTCGTTCTATTTTGCCGGTGCCGGTTTCCTGACGGACGGGTGCAGACCGGACGGGTCGACCACCATGCCGAACTCTTGAAGATTATGCGCGTGACAGAGTTGATGCAGCGCAAAGGCCTGCTCGATCGCCGCAGGTTGTCCCATCACATCGACGGAGCGATTGACGGCCTCCTTGGTCAGCTTCAGCGCGAACGAAGGCTTTGCCGCGATCCTTTCCGCGAGCTTCATCACGAACGAAGACAGCTCGGGACGCGGCACCACGTGGTTGACCATGCCGAGTCGGTGCGCTTCCTCCGCGCTCCAGACGTCGGCCGTGAACAATAATTCCTTGGCCTTTCGCGGACCTAATTCCCAGGGATGAACGAACCATTCGACGCCGCAGACGCCCATGGTCACGACCGGATCGCAGAACTCGGCGTCGTCGCTGGCGACGATCAGGTCGCAGGCCCATGCCAGCATCAGGCCGCCGGCGATGCATTTACCGTGCACTTCCGCGATCGTCGGTTTTGCCAGATTGCGCCAGCGCCGCGTGATCTGCAGGTAGATCTCCTGTTCGCGCGCAAAGCGGCCGTGGGCGTTGGGTTCGGCAAAACCGCCCCAATTTCCGACCGGCGGAAAATCTGTGCCGGCGTTATTCTTGCCCCCGGGCCGCAGGTCATGGCCGGACGAAAAATGCGGGCCGTTGCCGGCGAGGATGATGACCTTGACCGCGTCGTCCTGCACGGCCTGGTCGAAGGCGGCGTTGAGGTCGTAGGTCATCTGCAGGTTCTGCGCGTTGCGCGCCTCAGGGCGGTTCATCACGATCCGCGCAATGCGCGGCTCCGGCCGCTCCACGACGATGGTCTCGAACGTGGTCATGAACCCTCCCTTTTTATTGTCCGGCCATGTTGTTATTTCGGAGCGCGATAGGCAAGGGCCATCGTCGGCGAAATGCACCCGATGCCGGCCTTGGGGCGTCAGCCTCGGGGATGCATACCACGCAACCAATCTGCTAGACTTGCGTTTGAATTCCTTTTGGGGAGAGACCAATGCGCAGACTATGGACCGTGCTGGCAATCTTGTCGTGCCTGGGCCTGACCAATTGCGGATACAACGCGATCCAGACCAATGACGAGCAGGTCAAGGCGAACTGGTCGGAGGTGGTCAACCAATATCAGCGCCGCGCCGATCTGGTGCCCAACCTCGTCAATTCGGTGAAGGGTTTTGCGCAGCAGGAAAAGGACGTGCTGCTTGGCGTCACCAATGCGCGGGCCAAGGTCGGTAGCATCCAGGCGACGCCGGAGGTGCTCAACGATCCGGCCGCCTTCCAGAAATTCCAGGCGGCCCAGGGCGAACTGTCGGGCGCGCTGTCGAGGCTCCTGGTCGTGACCGAGAATTATCCGCAGCTCAAGTCTGATGCGCTGTTTCGCGACCTGATGTCCCAGCTGGAAGGTACCGAGAACCGCATCACCGTGGCACGCAACCGCTACATCAAGGCCGTGCAGGATTATAACGTCGGCATCCGTACCTTCCCGAACAATCTGACGGCGATGATGTTCGGCTACAAGGAGAAGCCGAATTTCACGGTCGAGAACGAGAGCTCGATCTCGACGGCGCCGAAGGTCGATTTCAACCCTACACCGGCGCCGGCCAAGTAACCTGGCGAGTAGCGGGTGAGCGACGACATCAGATGAAAGCTGCAAGAGCCTCCCTTCTTGCGCTGCTGCTGTGCTGGGCGGGTGCCGCGCTGGCGCTGGTCGCCGTGCCGCCGCTCAGCGGGCGCGTGGTCGACCAGACCGGTACGCTTTCAGCGAGCGACATCTCGTCGCTGACGCAGACGCTGCAGGATCTGGAGACGCGAAAGGGCAGCCAGATCGCGGTGCTGATCGTGCCGACCACCGATGGCGAGGCGATCGAGCCGTTCTCGCTGCGCGTCGCGGAGGCCTGGAAGATCGGCCGCAGGAAGATCGACGACGGCGCGCTGCTCGTGATCGCCAAGAACGACCGCCGCCTGCGCATCGAGGTCGGTTACGGCCTCGAAGGTGCGCTGACCGACGTCACGACCAAGCGCATCATCGACGAGGACATTACGCCGAAATTCAAGGCCGGCGATTTTGCCGGCGGCATCGCCGCTGGCGTCGACAGGATGGTGCGCATCGTCAATGGCGAGAAGCTGCCGGAGCCTGCGCCGCCGCACTGGCAGGATTCGCAAGGCTTCAATCCGGAGGACCTGTTCAATCCCTTCCTGATCATTCCGGCGATATTTTTCGGCGGGTTGTTGCGCAGCATGCTGGGGCGGCTGCTGGGCTCGTTGGCTGCCGGCGGGCTGACGGCCCTGATTGCGTGGTTCATGGTCGGCTCGGCGACCGCGGCGTTGATCGTCGGCGTGATCGCGGCGCTGTTCGTGCTGATCAGCGACGGATTGATGTCGGCAGGCCCCGGTCGCGGGGGCAGCGCCGGCGGCTGGTCCGGGGGCTCCGGCGGCTCATGGTCCAGCGGCGGCAGGTCGGGCGGTGGCGGCTTCAGGGGTGGCGGCGGCAGCTTTGGCGGCGGCGGCTCATCGGGGAGCTGGTAATATGAACATTAGGCGCATCGGCAGGCATCTGGTCGAACACCGTTGGCGGCTGCGGCGCATTTTTCCGCCGGAAGCGCTGGCGAGGATCGAGCAGGCGGTCAAGGCGGGCGAGGCCACGCATTCCGGGCAGGTGCGCTTCGTGGTCGAGGGAGCTCTCGACGGCGCTCCGCTGTTTCGCAACCAGCCGGCCCGCGGGCGGGCGCTGGACGTGTTTTCGGAATTGCGGGTCTGGGATACCGCGCATAACAACGGCGTGCTGATCTATCTGCTGCTCGCCGACCGCGATTTTGAAATCGTCGCCGATCGCGGCATCGACGCCCGCGTCGGCCGCGACGGCTGGGAGAAGATCTGTCAGCAGATGGAAGCAGATTTCAGGGCAGGGGATTTCGAACGCGGCGTGATCAAGGGGATAGAAGCCGTGTCACGCGAACTGGCGAAGCATTTTCCGAACACCGGCAGCAGGATAAATGAACTGCCGGATGAACCGGTGGTGATGTAGCTCCGTGCCTGCAGCGTCATTGCGAGCGAAGCGAAGCAATCCATGTCTCGGCATGACGGATAGATGGATTGCTTCGTCGCAAGGGTCCCTCGCAACGACGGCAGAGCGACGTTACGCCTTGACCGACGGGCGCTCTGCCACCCTTGCCATCCACGCCACGACATTCGTATTGGACTTGTCCAGCGGCTGGCCGACGGTGGCGGCGAAATCGAGCCAGCCGTAGAGCAGGATGTCGGCCAGCGTGAAACGGTTGCCGCAGATGAACGGCCGGCCGTCTTCCATCTGGCCGTTGAGCCATTGCAGGCGGTTTGCGGCGATCATCTTCAGGCCGGGCGAAGCTTCTGGCGCCACGGGAATCCGTTTCTCGAAGAACTTCAGGCCTTCGCCGAAGCGGAAGCCGTTACCCATGTGTTCGCAGATGTTGAGGTCGATGCGACGCGTCCACATCCGGCATTCGGCGCGCTCTTCCGGTGTCGCGCCGACCAGCGGCGGGTTCGGGTATTTCTCTTCCAGATATTCGCAGATCGCGGTGATCTCGGAGACATAGTTGCCGTTGTCGAGTTCGAGCGTCGGCATCTGGCCGTGCGGGTTGCGCTTCAGATGCTCGGCTTCGCGGTTTTCGCCTTTGCGCAGATCGACCGCCTGCTTCGGGATCTCGATGCCTTTTTCCGCCATGAACATGCGGACGATGCGCGGATTCGGTCCGACCGAGTCGTAGAACTTCATGGTGCTTTCTCTCCCTGTTCTTGTTTGATGAATGTTGTTGGACCGTTGAACAGGCCGGTCCCGCGTTTGTCAAATGGGCGCGGCAACACTGTCGCCCCGTCGGCTCGCGATGGAGGGGATCAGTCGTCGAGCTTGTTGAGGTCGCGCACCGACTGCATGATCGGATCGAAGTTCGATCGCGCATCAAGGGCGTCGAACAATTGCGCCGTGTCCGACAGCAGTCCATGAGAACGCTGGATTGCGATCCGCACGTCCTGCTGCGGCGTGTCGGACAGTCGCCCGTGGCCCGACAGCAGGATTTTCGAGTTGAGGCCCTTCAGCCGCTCCAGCGATTGTATGTAGTCGGCGATGCTGCCGGAGCCGAACACGCCGCCCATTACACCGCCCGGCATCAGCGTATCGGCCGCGAACAGCAGGCCCTTGTCCGGCTCGAACAGCGTGATGCAGGCCGAGGTGTGGCCCGGCGTGTACATCACGTTGAGGCGGAAATTGCCGAGGTCGATCAGGTTGCCTTCTTCGAGCCAGAGGTCGATGTTGATCGGCACGTCAGGCTCGTTGAACATCTTGCGCAGCATCGAAAAATCGTCGCGCAGCATGATCTTGTTGGCCGCGAGCCGGTGCGCGGCGATGAAGGCTGTGCCGTGGAAATGAAATGCCGCGCCGATGTGGTCGAGATGTTCGTGGCTCAGCACCACCATGTCGATATCGGCCGGGCTCACCCCGATATGGCCGAGGCATGTCAGCAGATGCGGGTAATTCGACGACAGCCCGACATCGATCAGGATGGTGCGCGAACTGCCGCGCACCAGATAGGCATTCGCCGCGCGGTTTTTGAAGCGGACCTGATAGACATCCTCTGCCGCCTCGATCAGCGTCGCGACCTCGCTATCGAGCAATGTCTTGAACGGGCTCGGCCGGCGCTCGCTCATGAAGCACTCGAAGCTCTGAAGGCGACGGAGTTGGAAGCTCGCAACCGCTTGCTCAGCGCATCCATAATCATCAGCGCAAACGCCGGCTGCTGGCTCACCAGGTAAACGAAGCGGGCGTGGTTGATCCGCATCACGCGGGTGCGCGGGGCAGCCGCGATGGCGGTGGCCGAGCGCGACGAGCCGTCGATGACCGCCATCTCGCCGAAGAACTCGCCCTTGCCGAGCGTGACGATCACGGTCTTGCGAGAACCGTTCATCTTGGCGATCTCGACCTGGCCGTCGAGCACCACGAACAGTTCCCGCCCGGTCGAGCCTTCCTCAAAAATGACGTCATCGACATCGAATTGGTTGATGCATTTTTCGATGGTCATGGCGGCCCCTGCCTTTCTGGCTGGTTGTTCATGTTAGTCGGGAAACCGACCGGCGCAAACGGCCATCGGCGCGCATGCCGCATGGCAGCATTTCAGTTTGGACCCGGGGCTTGGCGTTTGGCGGCCGGAAACCGGCCGGACCAATCCCTAAAATTTCGGTAACGACCGCGGGCGGTAAGGATTTGGCAAGTATTAATAGTTACCAAATGGTCAACCAATTCTGGAGAAGCCAACGTGAGCGACCAGCAATCCCAGCCCGTCAGCAGTGAAACCGGAACCCTCGGGGCAACGTCGGAGGTCTCCGAGATGCCCGCGTCGAATGAGCCGGTAGCGGCCGAGATCGCAGAAATCGCGCCCGAACAGGAAGAGACCGCGCCGAAGGCGGACCCTGTCGGGACGGAAGCGCCGAAGGTCGAGGCGTCCAGGGCCGAGCCTTCCAAGGCCGATGCTACGAAGGCCGATGCTCCCAAAATCGACGCCGTGAAGCCCGAAGCGCCGCGCCGCCCTGGCCATGTGACGATCATGTCGCCGGGCGAGCGCATCGGTGCCGAGGCGAAGGTAACATCCGGCACGCGTCGGTTCGGAGCAATGGCGGCTGTCGTGGCGCTGGCGACGGTCGCGGGTGCGCTTGGGGGCGCGCTGGCGACCGCCGGCGTCGGCAAGCTGATCGCTGGCGAGCAGGCTCAGGCCCCGGTCAAGGACACGGCTCTCGAAACCTCGGTGGCGCGGCTCGATGCCGAGATTGCCGAACTGAAGGCCGGCCTGGAGCAGAATTCGAAGACGACGGCAGGCCAGCTTCACAAGGCCAGCGACCGCCTCGACAAGGTCGAGAAGGCGCAGGCCGAGCCGGCGGCGAAACTTGCGAAGCTCAGCGAGGCCGTGGACAAGCTCCGCGCAGCCCAGGCTGCGACGACGGTGGCCGCTGCTGCTTCGATCTCCACGAAGGAGAAGGAAGCGACGGGCTCGATACCGCAACAGGCTGCTACTGCGCCCGCGGCCGCGCCGGCGCCCGTGCCCGCCGCGCCGAAGACCGAGATTGCCCGTCTGCCCACCGTGGACGGCTGGATCCTGCGCGACGTCTCGCGTGGCGGCGCCCTGATCGAAGGCCGCCGCGGCATGTACGAGGTGTACGCCGGCGATCCCGTCCCGGGCCTCGGTCGTGTCGACGCCATCCGGAAGCAGGACGGCCGCTGGGTGGTCGTGACCAGCAAGGGCCTGATCGTCGCGCGCTGACGGGCCGCAAGCAGACCGGAAGGCGTCTCACAGCGATGTGAGGCGCCTTTTTTCTTGAATAGGCCTCATTGCACGGTGTTAGTGAAGGCATGAGCCTCGCACCGCGATTTCTCGCCGTCCTGCTCGCAGTGCTGTGCGGCGCATGGCCTGCGCGGGCGGCGCAGGATTCCGCGCTGGAGCGCGGCACGGCGATCACCGATCCCGCGACGTTGCGCGAACTCGATGGTGGAAGATTTCGCCTCGATCGCATGCTGCTGCCGGGGCGGCGCGAGGATAAAGCTCTCGCCAATGCCGCGCTGTTCGCTTTGCCGTCGATGGCGGCGGTCCGGCAGGCGATCGATGGTGAGTTCGATCGCTATGTCACGCGGCACATGGCAACGCTGCCGAGGGAAACGATCGGCATCGGCAAGGGCTTTGATTTCCAGCTTTTCGACCGCGCGCTGCTCTATTCGCAGGAAACGCGCTTCGTGCTGGCCGGCATCGTCAACCGGATGGATCGCACCTATGTCGCGGAAGCAAGCTGCGGCGAGATCCGCCTGATCTATCGCCTGACGCGGATGAACAGGGCCGCCGGCGACGATGCTGCGCCGCCGCGACTGCCGATGACGCTGAACCTTGTGCTGAAAGCAAGAGGCGAAGGCGCGGCGATCACCTGCGCCGAAATTGCGAGACGCTGGCTCGCTCAGTCGGGCGGTGGCGCGTTGTCGGAGAAGGACGGTCCGCTCGACCTGATCCGCCGCGATAATATCGATCGCATCGAGACCAATCTGCAGATCGCGCATGCGCCAAAATCTGTGGTCCGCGATTTCCGCACCGACTACCTGCTGAAGGTGTTTCGTTACGATGGGCGGGCAGGCGTCTTCGCGGAAGCGCCGATGGAAAACCAGATCGATGGTGCGCGCCTGCTGATGGACGATGGCCTCAAGCGTGAGTTCAAGGCATGGCTGCTCGATCCCGCCAATCTCGCCGCGTTCGATCGCGGCACCGCGCTGATCCCGGAAAAATTTTTGGCCAACGGCGCAATCGCGCCGACGCCGGTCGGGTTCGATCCCTCGGAACTGGAGCCGGAATTCGGGCTGGTGCGGGGCGAGGGCGCGGTGCTCAGCGAGGCGGACGTTGTCGGCGCGTTGAAGAAGGCCGCGGAGGCAGGTATCAAGCTGCAGAACATCCGCTCGCCCGCGGGCTTCGAACGCCGGCTCAACGACGTGACCTGCGCCGGTTGCCACCAGACGCGCGGCATCGGCGGTTTTCATTTCCCGGGCGTCGACTGGATGGCCGAGAAGCCTTCGAACACAGCCGTCGTGCCGGCGTCACCGCATTTCTTCGGCGACCAGATCCGCCGCCGCGACATTCTCGCGAGCCTGCGCGACGGCAGGCCGCCGGACTATTCGCGCGGCTTTTCCAGCCGTCCGCAGCTGCGCGGCAGCGCCGAACTCGCCGGCAGCAGTTACAATGACGGCTGGGGCGCGCATTGCTATGTGCCGGGCAAGCCGGCTGCCGGCAATGACGCCAGCTTCCGCAACTGGACATGCGCCGATGGGCTGAGCTGCCAGGCCGCTGGCAAGACCTCTCGTATCGGGATGTGCTTCGTCAAAAGCCGCTGAGAGTCTTCGCGAATTGTGCTAAGATGCGATCAGCAGCGAACGAGCGGAGCTTGGCGATGGACTCTTCCGATCGGAACAGGCAGCGCAATCGCGAGATCGCGGAGAACGAAGCCAGCCGGCAGGTGGTCGGCGACGTCAGGGTCAGCCTCTGGGCCGTGGCTGTCGCGGTCATTGCCGGCGTGATCGCGTTCGGCATTGCCTGGGCCTGGCTCAACCGCTGACAATCGTTTGAGCGATCACGTGGCGTAGTGCGTCAGGCGCTTGCCCGGCAGCAGATCATAGGCTGACTTCCAGCCCGGCAATTGTGCCATGCGGCCGAGCCAGCCGTCGATCGCGGGATGGCTTGCGGCCCAATCATATCCGGTCTCGTCGGCGGGATAATGCAGATAGGCCATCATGGAAATATCGGCGACCGTCGGCCGCGCGCCGATGGCGAATGTATTCGCCTGCATGTGCGCTTCGAGGATCGACAGGAAATCGTCGAGCCGCCGGCGAAAGTATTTTTGCACGCGCTCGTCCGGTGACGGCGTGAAGGTGCGGTTATAGCGATAGGTCGCCATGTAGCCGGTGAGCTTGTGGTTGTCCCAGAACAGCCAGCGCAGCAGTTCGAACTGTTCCTGATCGGTCTCACCGCCGAACTTGCCGAATTGCTTGGCCAGCATCATCAGGATCGGCGCGGTTTGGGTCAGCCGCTCGCCATCCACTTCCAGTACCGGGATTTCGCCCATCGGATTGACGTCGCGCCGCCATTCAGCCGTGCGGGTGACGCCGCCGCCGAAATCGGTCCACACCGGCTCGAAGCTCTGCCCGCACAGGGTCAGCATCAGCGCCAGCTTGTAGCTGTTACCCGACTCGGGGAAATAATGCAGGCGATAGCTGGGCATGGCTCCCGCTCACGCCACCGCGCCGGACGCGCGCAGCTTGCCGATGGCCGCGTCGTCATAGCCGGCGTTGCGCAAAATCTCGTCGCTGTGCTCGCCGATGCCCGGCGGCTTGCGCGGCTGGACCTTTTTGCTGCCGTCCACCCAGATCGGGCTTGAGATCGTCAGCATGGTGTCGTTCTCGAACGGCACCAGGATCTCGTTGTCGATCATCTGCTGGTCGGTCGGAATATCGTCGAGGATGCCGACCACGCCGAACACCAGGCCGTTGCCGTCGAGGATCTTGCGCCACTCGGCGAGGTCCCTGGTCGCGAACACTTCATCGAAGATCTTGATCAGATCGAGCGAGCGCGCGTGACGCTCTTTCTTGGTTTCGAACCGCGGATCGGTGACGAGGTCCTCGCGGCCGAGGCAGCGCGCCAGCGTGGGCCACTGCCGGTCTTCGTTAAGCAAAGAGAGGATCAGCCAGCGTCCATCCTTGCATTGATAGTGATTGGTCACCGCGTTCAGCGCGCGTTCGCGCGGGCGGCGCTCGCCGAATTTCGCGCCGACCAGCTTGGCCTGCGCCAGCACCGAGGCGGCCCAGACGCCGTTGGCCATCAGATTGGAGCTGACATGCGATCCCTTGCCGGTGCGCTCCCGCTTGTAGAGCGCGGTGACGATCGCGCTGTAGAACGCCATCGCGCAGGGGTGATCGCCCATGCCGGCGATCGATCGCGCCGGCGTGGTGTGCTCGTCCGCCCGCACCAGGTCCATCAGGCCGGAGCGCGCCCAATAGGCGTTGGAGTCGAAGCCGGGCTTGTTGGCTTCTTCGCCCTTTTCGCCGTAGCCGGTGAAGGAGGCGTAGATCAGCCGCTCGTTCTGCGGCGCCAGATGGTCGTGGGTGATGCCGAGCCGCTCGCGCACCTGCGGCGGATAGTTGGTGATGAAGACGTCGGCCTGCGCGGCAAGTCTATGCAGCACGGCCTGGCCCTCGGGCTTGGAGAGATCGAGCGCGAGGCTCCTTTTATTGCGGGCTTCCAGCATCCACGCGAAATTGTGCTCGCTATGCGGGTAGCCCGGCAGGTTCGGCAGGTTGCGGTAGGGATCGCCGGCGCCCGGCGGCTCGATCTTGATGACGTCGGCGCCGAAGTCCGACAGCACCGTGGCCGCGGCAGGCGCGGCGATGAAGCTCGCGCAGTCCAGAACCTTGAGGCCGTCGAAAATACCCTTGTCCATCGTGGCGCCGCTCCATGACGTTTGTTGCTCTTGCTGAGATCCCGCCTGTAGGCGACCTCGTTCAAACGCCATTTGGCCCATCTTGCCAGGGCGATGCAACTAGCCTCCGCCGGACATCAGTGCTGCATTTCCGCCGGCTGCGGCCGTATTGACCGTCACCGTCTGTTCGGTCGCGAAGCGAGCCAGGTAATGCGGTCCGCCGGCCTTCGGCCCGGTGCCCGACAGGCCATGGCCACCGAACGGCTGCACGCCGACGACGGCGCCGATCATGTTGCGGTTGACATAGATGTTGCCGACCTGCAGCCGTTCGATGGTGGCCTCGATCGTATCATCGATCCGCGAATGGATGCCGAGCGTCAGCCCGTAGCCGGAGCGTTCGATCGCCTGCAGCACCTCGTCGAAACGCTCGGCGCGGTAGCGCACCACATGCAGCACCGCCCCGAACACCTCTTCCGTGAGCTGGCCGGCATCGGACAGTTCGAAGATATGCGGTGCGACGTAGTTTCCTTCCGGCGCGGCGCCGGCAAAATGCACCCGCGCGTCCTGCTTCATGCGCGCTATATGCGCGTCAAGCCGCCGTTTTGCCTCGGCATCGATCACCGGACCGATATGCGTGGCAGGATTGGCAGGGTCGCCGATGGCGAGTTCGCGCGCGGCGCCCGCGATCATCTCGATCATGCGGTCGGCAACGTCGTCCTGCAGGAACAGCAGCCGCAGCGCCGAGCAGCGCTGGCCGGCGGAGCGGAACGCCGAGGTGACGACATCGTCGGCGATCTGTTCGGGCAGCGCGGTGGCATCGACGATCATCGCGTTGATGCCGCCGGTTTCGGCGATCAGCGGCACGATCGGCCCGTCCTTGGCGGCGAGCGCGCGGTTGATCGACCGTGCGACTTCGGTTGAGCCGGTGAAGACGACGCCCGCAATGTCCGGATGCGCGACGAGCGCGGCGCCGATCCGGCCGTCACCGGCCACGAGATGCAGCGCCGACGCCGGTACGCCGGCTTCATGCAGCAACCTGACAGCTTCAGCCGCAATCAGCGGCGTCTGCTCGGCCGGCTTTGCCACCACTGCATTGCCGGCCATCAAGGCTGCCGTGACCTGTCCGAGGAAGATCGCCAGCGGGAAATTCCACGGTGAGATCGCGACGAAGACGCCGCGGCCGCGCAAGGCCAGCGTGTTGCTCTCGCCGGTCGGCCCCGGCATCGGCTTGCCCGCGCCGAACAACTCACGTCCCTGCGCGGCGTAGTAGCGGCAGAAGTCCACGGTCTCGCGGACTTCCGAGATTGCGTCGTCCAGCGTCTTGCCGCCCTCGCGCTGCAGCAGCGCGATGAACTGCGCGCTGCGCTGTTCCAACAGCTCGGCGGCGGTCTCCAGCGCTGCCGCGCGGCTCTCGGCCGGCGTTCCGGACCACTGCCTGAAACCGTTGCGCGCTGCCGCTATCGCTGCGCCGGTCTCACTTTCAGTTGCCTCGATGAGGCTGGTCGCGACCGGTGTTGGCGCGGCGACAATCTCCGCGACGAGCTGCGCCAGCGACGCGCGTTCGCCGAATTCAATGCCGCGGGAGTTTTTCCGGTTGGGTCCGTACAGATCGCGCGGCAACGGGATGTTGGGATGCGCGGCGTGGTCGGGGTTGCCGATGATGTCCGCCGGCCGCTGCAGCAATTGCGCGACAGGCACCGTCTCGTCGGCGGCGAGCGCGACGAAAGACGAATTGGCGCCGTTCTCCAGCAGTCGCCGCACCAGATAGGCCAGCAGGTCGCGGTGACTGCCGACCGGCGCATAGGTGCGATGGGCGATGTCGGGGCGATCTTCGCCCAGTCTTGCATAGAGCGCGTCGCCCATGCCGTGCAGGCGCTGGAATTCGAATCCGCCGACTTCGCCTTCAGCCATTTCCAGGACAGTCGCGACCGTCAGCGCGTTGTGGGTGGCGAACTGCGGGAAGATCCGCGGCCGCAGCGCCAGCAATTGCTTTGCGCAGGCGACGTAGTTCAGATCGGTCATCGCCTTGCTTGTGAATACCGGATAGCCGTCGAGCCCGCGCTCCTGCGCGCGCTTGATCTCGGTGTCCCAATAGGCGCCTTTCACCAGCCGCACCATCATCTTGCGATCGAGGCCACGGGCGATGTCGTCGACATGGTCGACCACGGCGGCGGCGCGCTTCTGATAGGCCTGGATCGCAAGGCCAAAGCCGTTCCAGCCGGCGAGCGATGCGTCCTGGAAGGCCGCCGCGATCACGTCGAGCGACAATTCCAGCCGGTCCGCTTCCTCGGCATCGACGGTGAAGTTCAGGTCGTAGGCCTTGGCCTGCCGCGCGAGATCGATCAGGCGCGGGACCAGTTCGGCCATCACGCGTCCGCGACTAACCGCCTCGAAGCGCGGATGCAATGCCGACAGCTTGATCGAGATGCCGGGCCGGTCGGGCAATGGCCGTTCACCGGCGGTGCGGCCGATCGCCTCGATCGCGCTGGCGTAGGAAGCGAAATAGCGTTCGGCATCCTCGGCGGTGCGCGCGCCTTCGCCGAGCATGTCGAAGGAATAGCGCTGGTGGCGCAGGGCATGCGGCTGCGCCCGCGACAGCGCCGCCTCGATGGTTTCGCCGAGTACGAAGTGGTTGCCCATCAGCCGCATCGCCTGCCGCGTCGCCGCCCGCACCGCCGGCGCGCCCAGCCGCTTGGTGAGCCGCCCGATGGTGCCTTGCGGCGTCTCGCCCGGCTGGATCACGCGGGCCGACAGGCCGAGCGCCCAGGCCGAGGCGTTGACGAGGAAGGCGCTGGAGCGCGTCTCGTGATGGATGAAGTCGCCCTGGCCGAGCTTGTCCTCGATGAACTGGTCGGCGGTGCGGGCATCCGGCACCCGCAGCAGTGCCTCCGCCAGCACCATCAGCGCCAGCCCTTCCTTGGTCGAGAGCGCGAACTCGCGCAGCATGTCCTCGACGCCGCCCAGCGGATCGTCATTGCTCCTGATCGCCTCGATCAGCCGCGTCGCCATGCGATCGATGCGGGCCTCCTGCGCCGCATCCGGCCGCACGGCCCCGAGCAGGGCGCTCGCCATGGTTCGGTCGTCGGGCGCGTAGGGCGCGCTGAAGGGAGGAGAGGGAATCAGCATGGGATTCTCTTGGGGCTTCGCCAGTGTAGCCGGGCCGGCATGGACGGAACAGTCCGGTACCGGCGCGTGCCGCTACCACCAGGAACCAGTGGCGCATGGAGAACACAGCCGACGGAATTCTGGCCGCGCGATCTCCGGATCGCGGGCTTGCCGGTTGGCAGCGCAGGAGCGCCGCGCTAATCGTCTCGCCAGCGTTCGGGAACAACAGGAATCATGCGAGACGTCGTTCCGCCGATCCGGGCAAGCCGACCGACAGCCGTATTCGCGGCCGTCTTTGGCGTCGTGCTCGCAGCGCTGTTCGGCGGTCCTGTGGCGAAGGCCGCCCCGATGAGCGAGGCGATCGCCTATCTCTACAGCTCCGTCTCGATCTATCCGCCGTCGGCGACTTCCATGACCGTCTGCTATGGCTTCGTCTGCCGCCGCCGCGAGATACTCGAGTTCACGCCTGCCGACCGCAGCGCGCTGACCCAGATCATGGCCGCAGGCCGCGCCTCGGCGGCGGCCGAGCGCGCCGCGGTGCAGAAGGCGGTGGTGTGGTTCGACCGCCGCATGGGACCGATCCTCGGCACCAACAAGCGGGTGCCGAAGGCGGACTTCCGCTATTTCGACGACAAGCACAATTACGATTGCTGGGACACCACGCGAAACACGACGAGCCTGCTGTTGGTGCTGCAGCAATGGGGGCTGCTCAAGCACCACGCGATCGGGGATCCGAAATACCGCGGCAATACGCTGGTGCTGCAGACGCCGCACAACACGGCGGTGCTCGTCGATCGCGCCACCAAGGTCGAGTGGGTCGTCGATCTCTGGCCGCGCGGCTATCTGCAGCCACCCGACGTGATGACGGTCCAAAAATGGGTTACGGAAGATTGAGCGGTCGGGTGTCGCGCATGATTTGACATCGTGCGTACAGAAGCGATGTTCGCTCCGCCGAACGCTCCAGTTGCTTGAAGATTTTTTAGCCCTGCTCCCGGATGTGACTCCGAGAGAGCGCCGTGGCCGATCGAGCGTCTCCGCTAAACCTTGAGGTTCTCGGCCGAAGTCTTGCCACGGTTGGCGATCTCTTCGTACTCGACGGACTGCCCTTCATTGAGTGTCGAAAGACCAGCTTTCTCAACTGCCGAAATATGAACGAACACGTCCTTGCCACCGGTCGAAGGCTGGATGAATCCATAGCCCTTTGTCGGATTGAACCACTTTACCGTACCCTTAGCCATTCACGTCGTCTCCGCGGAATCAAAAAAGTAATCGAGCCGTCGGTCCCCGCACTAACCGGCACGCCCGAGCTATCAGGATACGCGGGTTGGGGCGGACTGGGTAGCGCAAACGGGATGGTTGATTCGGCAAAAATGCGCCGGTTCGCACCCGTTTTTTGCCGTTTTGCCGGTTTTTGCCCCCGCGCTGGCCTGCCAAGGCTGTTTCGGTGATCGGACGTCCCCCTAAGCTCCGCGGCGTGCACGAGCGTGCGGCCGGCACGCGGAAGCGCCGGTTCCCGACAGCCCTGCGATTGAACATTTCGATTGTGAGAAACATCACATTGCCCCTGAGCCCCGAAGCGCCGCGTCTTCATGCCGCGGCGCTTCGCGCGTCGCCGAGCAGCGCGACGAGCGTCCGCGCATCGGCGACGGTGCGCACGATCATCGGCTCGTTGCGCCCGCGGATCTCGACGTCGTGCTGCGGCAGCGCATCCTCGGCAACCCCTGCGGTGGCGCGGACCTCGTCCGAGATGACGGCTTCGCATGCCAGGCTCTTGGTCAAGTCCTGCAGCCGCGCCGCGACGTTCACCGCGTCGCCGAGCGCGGTGAACACCATGTGGTCGCGGTAGCCGATGTCGCCGACGATCACCTCGCCGCCATTGATGCCGATGCCGAAACGGATCGGCTCGCGCAGATCGTGCGCGAGAAACCGGTTCAGCTCGTCGACATTGGCGGCGATCATCGCCGCCGCGCGCAGCGCCTGCCGGCAGGCTTCCTGGCGCGTGGTCGCGAGGCCGAACAGCGCCAGCATGCCGTCGCCGACGAACTGGTTCGGCATGCCGCCGCAGGCGAGCACCGCCTGCGACACCGCGCCGAGGAAGCGGTTGACGATGAACACGGTGTCGAACGGCAGGCGCTTTTCCGCCATCCGGGTCGAGCCGCGCATGTCGACGAACATGTTGACGAGATAGCGCTCCTGGCCGATCCGCGTCGGGTTCGAATCATGACCGTCGGCGGAGATCGCGTGCGGCAGGAACAACTGGAAGAACGAGAGGTTGCATTCCGGCCTCAACTGGCAGGCAAGGCGGATCGAAGGGTCCGGCGTGCCGACCCGGCCGAGCACGAACGCCTCGCGCTGCGAGGGCTCCGGCAGTTCGTTGTGGTCGCCGATGATGCGGATGCGGCAGGTCGAGCAGCGCGCGCGGCCGCCGCAGACGCTGGCGTGGGGGACGTTGTTGCGCAGGCTCGCCTCCAGCACGCTCAGTCCCTTGGGAACGCGGACGATGCGGCCGTTGCCGTAGGAGAGGCTGATCATCCCCTTGCGACGTTCGTTGATGGCGCGCACGCCGCGCGCCAGCAGCGCGAGGCCGATCAGGCCGAAATAGCCGTACAGGAAATAGTCGGTAATGCGCTCGAGCGTCCGCGCTTCCTCGCGCGTGCCGATCTGTCGTTCCGACTGGGTCTCGGCGCGCCATTCCACGCTGTCGGCCTCGATGACCATGCGGCCGCTCTGATAGAAGCCGAGCATCGAGAGCGTCGGGATCAGCACCGCCATCGCGAGCAGGAACGGCGCCGCTCGCTTGTAGAACGCCCGCATGCGCAGCCAGAAATACAGCCCGATGCAGCCATGGACCCACGCGATCGTCATGACTGCCAGCATCATCCAGACCCGGTAGGGCGTCCAGATCCAGTACAGAAACAGCACCTGCGGATAGAGCTTGTCGTGCCCGTACAGCGTCCACCCGAGCCGGACGCCGACGATATGGGCGATGACCATCATCGGTATGCTGAGGCCGAGCACGAGCTGCAGCGGCTCGATCGCCTTCCAGCGGAATTGCCGGCGCTCGTACAGCGCCCAGATGCCGAGCGCGGTATGCACCAGGCAGGCGGTGTAGAACAGGATCGCGACCGGCAGGAATTGCCAGAACCACAAGTGCCAGGAGACGCCCTCGGCCAGCGCCTCCAGCGAGATGTTGCCCAGCGCGTGGTTGAGGAAATGGCTGACCAGATAGGCGAACAGCACCACGCCGCTGGCGAGGCGGACCTGCCGAAGGCTGATGCCGCGCAGGAGGGTCTTGATACGGTCGAGGGACAGGGTTGCCATACGGTCCATGCGGTTACTATCGGCGATGCCAAAATATTATTCCAGCCGTGAATATCATACCCGTCGTTCCTGCGTTCGCAGGAACGATCGGGGTTTTCCTGCCACGACACGTTGACAGCTCGGTGGTAGTCGAAGAGAAAGCGCCGTGACGACCGTTAATCCCGATACCAGCCGGCCTGAACCGGATCGCTCCGCCGCTCCGCGATGGATATGGGTCGTGCTGCTGGTCGCCGCGTTGACGGCGATGCGTCTGGTCTATGCGGGCGTGCTCGATCTGCGCACCGACGAGGCCTACTACTGGACCTGGTCGAAGGAAAGTGCGCTTTCCTTTCTCGACCATCCGCCCGGCATCGCCTGGCTGATCCGGTTCGGCACCGCGATCTTTGGCGATACGCTGATCGGCGTGCGGTTCGGCGGCATCGTCGCGATGCTGGTGACGCAACTGCTGCTGGCCGACATTGTCCGCCGCATGACGCACGATGTCCGCGCCGTCATTTTCGCGGTGCTGTTGCCGGAAGCGGCGCTTTACTACGGGCTTTTGATGGCAAAGGTGGCGCCCGATACGGCGATGATCCCCTGCGCGGTGGCGATGCTGTGGTCGCTGGTGCGGCTTACAGAGAGCGGCAATCCGCGCTGGTGGCTCGCCGCAGGCCTGTTCGCCGGCATGGCGCTGCTGTCGAAATTCACCGCGATCATGCTGCTGCCGGCGGTCGCGGCGTTCCTGCTGGTGCCGGACTGGCGGCGGCGCTGGCTGCTGAGCCCATGGCCGTGGCTGGCGGCGCTGCTGGCTGTCATCGTATTCCTGCCGGTGCTGGTCTGGAATGCGCAGCACGACTGGGCGTCGTTTCGTTTTCAGTTCGTGCGCGCGGTCGCGGTCCATCCGTTGTCGTTCCGCACCGTCGGCGAATTCATCGGACTGCAATTCGGCCTCGTCGGCTTCGTGCTGCTGCCGGTGGTGCTGTCCGGCGTGACACTGACGGCCTGGCGCGGCTATCGCACCCGCGAGCCGGTCGCGATCCTGCTGTCGACCGCGGTGCTGGTGCCGTTCCTGTATTTCTTCTGGAAGTCGCTGACGCTGCGGGTCGGCGACACCTGGCCGATGTTCGTGTGGCCCGCCGGCTTTGCGGCGACCGCGATCAATCTCGCCATGCTGCCGCGCGAAGGCTGGCCGGACTGGATGATCCAATCGACATTCAAGTGGGCGAGGGTGGCGGTCGTCTCCGGCATCGCCTTCGTCGTCGGCGTGTTCCTCTACTACGTCGCCGCGCCCTGGAATCTCATCGGCAAGACCGATCCGGTCGGCGGCGAGGCGGGCTATGAACAGGTCGCGGCGCGCGCGCGCGAGCAGTTGCGGGCGACCGGCGCGACATGGATTGCGACGACGGACTATCGCACCTATGCGATGCTGCGCTGGCATTTCAAGGGTGAGGTGCCGGTCATCCAGATCAACGAACGTGGGCGCTTTCAGGGGTTCGCCGATCCCGGCGTGAACGCGATCAAGGACCATCCCGGCCTCTATGTTGCGCGCGAGCCGGACCAACGCCTGCCGCTGTGGGATCTGACGACAGCCAGGCGTGAGCCGCTGGACCGCGTCCAGCGCGTCTGGCGCGGCACCGTGATGGATATCTATGCGCTCGAGAAACTGACCGGCTGGACACCGGAGCTTTCCCCGCCCACGGACTCGCCGCTGTTTCGCTGGCGCGTGCTGGCGGCGATCGTGCCTCACGATGACGGCCAGGTATGACCTTTTGATCCCGCGGCATGAATTGCCCGAGGCTTGCTGAAGAACTCTTCCGCCCTCCATTCAGAGGGCGCAGGAAAGACCGGGTGCCTGCCGCACCCGCGGTCCCGCGTGCCGTTTGCGCTTTGGCAAAAAGTGCACACGAGCATACAGGTTCGGCGGGGAGCATCCCGGCCTTCCCTGCGCGACGGCTTTACGGCTTATCTCGTGCTCTTCCCGGAGAACGGCTGTCTTGCCTCCGTCGCCTGCGCTTCTCATCGCAGACTTGATGCCAGCACCGCGACATCAGAACCACACGACTTCACCGTACACACCCGGCATGAGCGTCCATCATGCCATCGGCGTCCATCGCATCAAGCCGCGCGTTCGTGACGATGGCCAACGCCCCTCATCTTGCAGCGAGACGGCGGAGTTATGCCGCTGATTTGCACGAAAGCGAAAGCGGAATATTTTTCGATCGCCGGCTTGACATGATTTCGGAAAATCAGAAGTGATTTGCGCGCGGATAAAGGCCGTCCGGATATTCGCGACCCTATCGCCGAACCACCCTCATCCAGCCTGGTGATGCCAGAACACGGCCAGCAGCAGGATGATCGGCAGCCTCGCCGAGCCGCCAACGCAGGGCAGCAAACCCCATGCTGTCGTCTCAGTTGCGTTGCCGCGACAACCGGCGGTTGGGCAGGTTCCCTTCCGGGAACACCGATCAGTTCATTCGCGGACGATGCGGCAGGCAGGCGCTGGTGTTATTTCCTCTCGCGTGGAACGCCGCTCTGGATCTGCGGTTATCGCGGCGGAGACGGAATTTCGCGCGGAGCGGGACAGTCGCCGGTTACGGTCAAGCGGTGTAACGCCCGCTTGCCGTGGCTTTCTCCCACAGCAGGATGCCACATGATGACTCGCCGGAGAAGTCTCTCGCGAAACAGCCTCGACGTGCGCGATCGCGTGCAGGTCAGGGTCGTAAGGAAGCGCTTGAAGATCACGGACGCCCAGCTTGCCGATAGCATCCGCAAGACCGGTAATTCGATCCCGGCCGTCAGCAGGGAAGCAGGCGCCCGGCAATGTCTGTCGCTGCCGAAGCACAGGCCGCCTGCCGCGGTGATCGCTGCGAGCGAGCCGGAGGCTGCGGTGTCGATGCAGGCCGAGGCGGTTTGATCGGAATGTCCTTTTAGCTCATGTCAAACAAGCCTTCGCTTCGTGTTCTGGGGGTGCGGCAAGCCGGCCCCGTCCTGGCGTGCCGCAAATGCCTGAAACGAATGGCCGACGGCGGCAAGGTGAGAAAACGCCTGAAGGCCGGATTAAAGCGGCGAAGCGCCGACCAGAAGAAGCGGCGCGCGCGGCTTGTGCTCACCCATTGCTTCGGGATCTGCCCGAAGGGCGCCGTCGTGACCGGCAGCCCGGCGACGCTTGCGCGGGGCGAATTCCTGCTGATCCAGGACAGCTCACGGGACGCGATCGATCAGGCGACCGCCGCGCTGTTATGATCTCCTATAGGAACGGCTTGCCGCCGGTGACGGCGACCGTCGCGCCGGAGACGTAGCTCGAAAGCGGATCCGCCAACATCACGTAGGCCGTTGCCAGTTCGGCCGGCTGGCCGGGACGCTTCATCGGCACCTGTTGGCCGAAATTCCTGACGGTCTCGTTCGACAAGGTCGAGGGGATGAGCGGTGTCCAGATTGGACCCGGGGCGACCGCGTTGGCGCGAATACCCTTCTCCGCCAGCATCTGCGCGAGCCCGGCGGTGAAATTGTGAATCGCCCCCTTGGTGGTTGCATAGGCCAGCAGGGTAGGGTTGGGCGCATCCGAGTTGATGGAGGCGGTGTTGATGATGCAGCCGCCGGGTTTCATGTGCGCGATCGCAGCCTTGGTGAGGTAGAACATCGCGTGAATGTTCACCTTGAAGGTCAGCTCCCATTCCTCGTCGCTGATCTCGTCGATCGATTTGAAGCTGGCCTGATGGGCGGCGTTGTTGACGAGGATATCGATGCCGCCCAGTTCCGATACCGCCTTGTCGATCACGGCGCGGCATTGCGCGGCGTCCTGGATATCGCCAGCCAGCAGGACAGCCCTGCGGCCGGCCTCTTTGATCAGCCGTTCGGTCTCGCGGGCATCCTCGTGCTCGTCGAGATACGAGATCAGGACGTCGGCGCCCTCGCGGGCATAGGCAATGGCCACCGCGCGTCCGATTCCGCTGTCGCCGCCGGTGATGACGGCTCTCTTGCCGCTGAGACGGCCGCTGCCCTTATAGGAGCTTTCGCCATGGTCCGGCGCCGGGCTCATGGCGGCGGTCTTGCCAGGCATCGGCTGAAGCTGGTCCGGGAAGGGAGGACGGGGGTAATCCAACATGGTCTAGTCTCCAGTGAGCGCGAGGCGCGGGAGGTTCGCCTGCTTGAGGCGGCTCAGATCTCCGAGGGGATGGAGGGCTGTCTTTCGTTGTCGCCCTCTGCGCCGCTGCGCTTCCCGGTTGGCGTCTCGCTGCCCACGTCGGTGAGTGGGCTGATGGCAGGAGCATTGAGCGGCGTGCCATCGACGGCGAAATGAGATCCGTGACAGGGGCAGTCCCAGCAGGTCTCAAAGGAATTCCAGTGCAGGTGACAGCCGGAATGCGTGCAGGCGGCGGAGCGCTCATGCAGCTCTCCCGCATCATCACGATAGGCCGCGATCTTGCTCAGTCCTTTGCGGATGATGGCGCCATGTCCGGCTTTCAAATCTGCAACATCGCGCAGTTCTCCTGGCACCAGATAGTCGACGAGATTGTTCACCGCCGTCAGGTTTTCTCTTAGAAAGTTGCGGATGCCGGCAGGCGTCTTGCGCGAAGGCTCGTATACGTCGGCCCACTCGGACTTGTGTCCGAGGATCAACGCGGCGTTGATCATCGCGCCTGCCGCGCCGTGGGTCATGCCCTGTCCGGAATCGCCGGTATGGACATAGATATTGTTGCTTCCCGGATTCCGGCCGATGAAGGCGGCGTAATCGATGGTGTCAAGCACCTGGCCAGACCACCGATGGGTGACATCGTGTGCGGCGGGAATCAGGTGGCGCGTCCAGGCCTCGAGCGCCTGGAAGCGGATATCGGCGTCGTCGGCCTCGCCGCTCTTGTGATCGCCGCCGCCGACGATCAGGAAATCGCTGCGACGGTCGCCCGGCTGCAGCCGCACATAGTGGTAGGGATCGAGCGTGTCCCAATAGAGCGCGTCGGGGATGGCGCCTTTCGGAATCGAGAAGGCCATGGCATAGGTGCGGTAGGGTGCCATCTTGGTATGCAGGGCGAACCGGTCGATGATGGGTGAATTGGTTGCGACGACGGCGGCCCGCGCCGTCACCGTCCGGCCGCCGGCGGCGACAGCCACCTTGCCGTCGTCCTGTTCTTCGAAGCTTTCGACGGCGGCATCGCAATAGAAGCGGCCGCCTTTTGCCTCGATCGCAGCAACGATCCCCTCGAGATATTTGAGCGGATGAAACGTGGCCTGACGCGGATAGCGCAGCACGTGCTGTTGTTCGCAATGGGCGAGGGGCACACCGACCAGACGATGGACAGGAGCGCCGACCTTGCGGACCGCATCCAGTTCGTCCTCGATGATCTTGGAATCGGTATTGAGCGCCTGAAACAGGTAGCCATCGAGACGGCGGAAATCGCAGTCAATGGCTTCCCGCTTCTGGATTTCCTCGATGCGGTCTACCGCCGCTGCCTGGCTCTGGTAAAACCGGCGGGATGTGTCCTCTCCCCGCAGGCCGATCATGGCAGAGGTCAGATCGTCGCACAGCGGCGCCAGATGGGCGCTGGTGCGTGCGGTAATGCCGCCCGCGATCTTTCCGCGATCGAGCACGACGACCTGCGCGCCCTCGATGGCGAGTTCATAGGCCGTGGAAATGCCGGCCATGCCTGCGCCGACGATGACGACATCGCACGCGCAGTCGCGTTGCAACGGCGTGGCCTTGGGGGCCACCGCAACGTCCATCCAAAGCGATTTGCTGCGCCGATCGATGATATGAGCCATGAGGATCCAGCCGGTCAGAAATGCGATCCTCAGTCCAACTGCCCATACTTGAGCTGGTTCCTGGCGCCGCGCGGCATCTCACCTGGCCCATCGGCTCCCGCGATGAACGGCGTCAGCCGGCGCATGAACTACGGCTTCAGCACGACCTTGATGCAGCCATCCTTCTTGTCCCGAAACGTCTTGTAGAGTTCCGGCCCCTGTTCGAGCGGCGCGCGATGGGTGATCACGAAGGAGGGATCGATTTCTCCTTTTTCAACCCGCTCCAGCAGTTTCGGCAGATAGTGCTGTACGGGCGTCTGGGCCATGCGAAAGGTAAGCCCGCGGTTGATGGCTGATCCCATCGGGATCTTGTCGAGCAGACCGCCATAAACGCCGACGATCGACACGGTGCCGAAATTGCGGCAGCAGTGAATCGCCTGCCGGAGCACATGCGGCCGGTCGGTGCCCATGAAGGTCGCGACCTTAACGCGGTCCACCATGGCGTCGAAGCCGGACCTGGTTTCGGGTTCGGTGCCCACCGCATCGATGCACGCGTCGGCGCCGCGGCCGGATGTCAATTCCTGAATCCGGTCGTAAATATCCTCCTTCATGAAGTCGAGAGTGATGGCGCCGGAGGCT
Organism: uncultured Bradyrhizobium sp.; assembly: GCA_964609175.1. Classification (GTDB taxonomy): domain Bacteria; phylum Pseudomonadota; class Alphaproteobacteria; order Rhizobiales; family Xanthobacteraceae; genus Bradyrhizobium. The sequence continues at coordinate 80,851 of CAZSRR010000005.1, read as the reverse complement.
TGCGCGAGCGCCAGCCGTTCCGGAACGGTATCGATCGCGATCACGCGCTCCGCACCCAGAATAAACGCGCTCTTGATCGCAAATTGTCCAACGGGTCCGCAGCCCCAGATCGCGACGGTCTCGCCGCCTTTGAGGTTGCAGAAATCGGCCGCCATGTAGCCGGTTGGAAAGATGTCCGAAAGGAACAGCACCTGATCGTCACTCAGACCTGGCGGCACCTTGATGGGGCCGACATCGGCGTACGGCACGCGGAGATATTCTGCCTGGCCGCCAGCGAACCCGCCGAGCAAATGCGAATAGCCGAACAATCCGGCGGGCGAATGTCCCCACAATTTCTCGGCCGCCTTCGCATCCGGGTTGGAGCGCTCGCAGCCGGAATAGAAGCCGCGCTTGCAGAAGAAGCATTCGCCGCAGGAAATCGTGAAGGGAACGACCACACGATCGCCGACCTTGAGGGCCTTGTTTTCCGAGCCGACCTCCACCACTTCGCCCATGGTTTCATGGCCGAGCACGTCGCCCTTTTCCATCGAAGGCATGACGCCGTCGAACAGATGGAGGTCGGAGCCGCAGATCGCGCAGGACGTCACCCTGATGATGGCGTCCCGCCCGTGTTGAATTTGCGGATCGGGAACGGTGTCGCAGCGGATGTCGCCCTTGCCGTGCCACGTCAGTGCTTTCATCGCAAATTCTCCGCATCGCTTTTGATGAGAAGAGCCGGCAAGAGGACTTGTTCCTATCGGGACAGGCCAGCGAGGAACGCCCGGCGCGCGTCATCGTTGTCCGCGCAACCAACTCGCGGAGACAAGCCATGCCGGACACTCGTCAATTCGCCATCGTCACCGGCGCTTCCACCGGCATCGGCCTGGAACTCGCGAGATGTTGCGCCCGAAACAATTTCGATCTGCTGATCGCGGCGGACGAGCCGCAGATCGAAACTGCCGCATCCGACCTGCGCGGCCTGGGTGCTACCGTCGATGCCGTCGAGGCGGACCTCGCAACGCTGGAAGGCGTCGACAAATTGTACGATGCTGCGATGCGGATCGGCCGCCCGATCGACGCGTTGCTCGCCAATGCCGGGCGGGGGCTTGGGCGCGCCTTCCTCGATCAGGATTTTACAACGATCCGGCATATGATCGATACCAACGTCACCGGCACCGTCTACCTTATCCACCGGATCGGAAACGACATGCGACGCCGCAATGCGGGTCGCATCCTGATCACAGGCTCCATCGCGGGATTCATTCCGGGCAGTTTTCAGGCCGTCTACAACGGCACCAAGGCGTTTGTCGACTCGTTCTCCTTCGCCATCCGTGAGGAATTGCGCGACACCGAAATCAGCGTCACCTGCTTGATGCCGGGCGCCACGGAAACGGAGTTCTTCCGGCGCGCGGACATGCTGGACACGCAGGTTGGTACGGCTGAAAAAGACGATGCGGCCATGGTCGCCCGGACCGGTTTCGACGCGATGATGCGGGGAGATGGCGATATCGTCGCCGGGTTGAAGAACAAGGTGCAGTCCGCCGTGGCGAACGTAACGCCGGCCGCTGCACTGGCGCGTCAGCATCGCAAAATGGCCGAGCCGGGATCCGCGAAGGGCTAGCTCTCGGCGGCGGGCGCGCCTGCTTAAGAACAACGGCAGAGCATGGGCGTTCAACGGGCATTCGACACGGAGGATGCCATGGGATTGTTCAGCAAAGACATCAAGACGATGGACGACCTGTTCCTGCACGGGCTGCAGGATATTTATTATGCCGAGCAGCAGATCACCAAGGCGCTGCCAAAGCTGATCGAGAAGGCGACCAACCGTGATCTCATCGCGGGCCTCAAGGCACATCTGGAGGAAACCAACAGGCAGATCGAGCGGCTCGACAAGGTGTTTGCCAAGCTGGAGAAGCAACCGAGCGGCACGCGATGCCCGGCGATCGACGGGCTGATCAAGGAAACCGACGAGGTCGCCGGCGAAGTGGAGGACAAGGCCGTGCTGGACGCGGCCATCGTCGCCGATGCGCAGGCCGTCGAGCACTACGAGATCTGCCGCTACGGCACGCTGATCGCGTGGGCGGAAAAACTCGGGCATGACGATGTCGTCCGCTTCCTCACGACCAACCTTAATGAGGAAAAGGCGGCCAACACCAAGCTCAACACGGTCGCGCTTCGCCGAGGCGTCAATACCAAGGCGTCTAATGCGGCGTGACTTGCCGCGCTGCTGACAGGGCCGGAAAGCATTGACCGTTCGACGGGTGTGAGGACGATTGACAGCCCTCACACCTCTTCGTCGCGTTTGCGCAGCAGATCCTTCGCGAGGTCGCCTAGCGCCGGCCGCGGCAATGCGGTGAATGGTAGCGGGCGCGTGACGTCGATCGCGGCGAGGCCGAGCCTCGCCGTCAGCAATCCGTTCAGCACGCCTTCGCCAAGCCGCTGCGAGAGTTTTGCGGCAATGCCGTGGCCCAGCACCTGCTGCACCAGGCTGTCGCCGACCGCCATGCCGCCGGTGATGGCGAGGTGGCCGATGACGTGGCGCAAGAGCGTGACCATGCCGAGCATGCCGGGCCGGCCGCCATAGAGCTGCGCCAGTTGCCGGATCAGCCGCATCGCTGCGACGAACACGAACAGCACGTCGATCAGGGCGCGGGGGCTCACCGCGGTGACGACAGAGACACGTTGCGCGGCGGCGGAAACCAGCCTTCGTGCTTCCTCGTCCAGCGGCGCCATCAACTCGCGCTCGGCAAGCTTGATCATGTCGGCGCCGTCGATGATGTCGTCGGTGTGGCTCGCCAGCGCGGCGCGGGCGCGCGCCAGTTGCGGGTTTTGGTGCGCGAGCCTGAGCAGGTCGTTGACGACGGCGCGGCTGCCGGCGCGGTCGTCGCTGCGCAGCACTTCGATCGCGCGCTGGTGCAGTTTCTCGATGGCGGCCAGCCGCGCCATCCCGAACGCCTCGCGCCCGATCACGACCGCCAGCGCCAGTGCGGCGGCGGCGGCGAACGCCAGCGCGACATAGCCCAGCGTCTGGCTGCGCGCGAACAGATCCTCGATCAGGTTGACGATTCCGAGCCCGGCGCCGAGCAGCACCAGCCCGCCGACGGCGGACCAGAACAGCGCGCCCCAGCGAAAGCCGCGGCGCACGGGTAGGCGCGGCGCCTCGACCGGCACCGGCAGGGTGACGGGATCGGCCTCGGGGGTGATGTGCACGGTGCCGCGGGCCGGGCGCGCAACCTCGTCCGGGCCGATCACGACAACGCCGGGATCGTCGAGCTTGAACGTGGCCGGCCGCCGGTGCGGCGTCTTCTCGTTCATTGCAGTCGGTCTCCGATCAGGAACTGGAGCGCGCGGTCGAGGCGGATGTGGGGCAGTGCGGGCACTTCTCCGGACGTATGCTCCAGCAGCGGCGGGCGGAAGCGCAGGAAACGGAAATCGGCCTGTTCGGAAGCCGTATTGGACAGGCCGCGAAAGCCGCCGTTGAACAGCTCCTCGGGATTTTCAGGCAGGTCGCCCGGAAAGGTCGCGACCTCGCTCTCGCCGTCGAACGCCTCGCCATCGGCGGTCTCGCCGGGCGCAGGCGTGCCGATGATCGACGGCAGTTTTTCGCGGCCGCGCGCCACCTGCGCCTCGCGCGTGGCACGCACCGCCGACAGCGCGACCACGTCGATGGCCGCCCCGGCATATTCGGCTCGCTCGGCGGCCTTGGCGACCGCGCGCCGCAGCACGGCTTCCAGCCGGTCATGGCTCTGGTGATGCAGATGGTCGGCCTTGGTGGCGGCGAACAGGATGCGATCGATCCGGGGACGGAAAAGGCTGCTCAGAATGGTGCTGCGGCCGATGCGGAAGCAATCGAGAATTCCAGACAGGGCGGCCTCGAGATCGTGCAGCGCTTCCGGCCCTGCATTGAACGCGGCGAGCGCATCGACCAGCACGACCTGGCGGTCGAGCCGGGCAAAATGATCGCGGAAGAACGGCCGCACCACGACGTCCTTGTAGGCCTCGTAGCGTCGCCGCATCATCGCCCACAGCGAGCCGTCGGGCGCGCTGCCGTCGGCGGCGACGTCGAGCGGGGCAAAAGTCAGCGCCGGCGTATCCGCCATGTTTCCCGGCATCAGGAAACGCCCGGGCGGCAGCAGGCTCATCGCAAAGCGCTCGTCGCGGCAGGCGCGCAGATAGTCCGTGAACAGCTTTGCGGCAGCCCGCGCCGCCTGTTCGTCCTCAGGGCCCTCGGGCCGCAACGTCCTGAGATGTTCATGCCACGATGCGGCAAGTCCGGCGCGCGGGCCTTCGCGCGACAGCGCAAGACTCTCCGCCGACCATTGCTCAAAGCTCTTGTTGAGCAAAGGGAGATCCAGCAGCCACTCGCCGGGGTAATCGACGATGTCGATGGTGAGGGTGCGGTCGGCGCCGTTCTGGCCCTGGTAGTCGATGACGAGGCGCAGCTCGCTGATGTCGGTGGTCGAATGCGGCCAGCGCCGCTCCTCGATCAGGGTGCGGACATGGTTCTCATAGGCGAAGCGCGGCACGGCGTCGTCCGGCTGCGGCGCCAGCCGCGCGCGGGCGATCCGGCCGGTGGCGTAGGGCTCGAACACCGGAAACCGGCCGCCGCGGGTCAGGCCGTGGACCAGCGCGGTGATGAACACGGTTTTTCCCGCGCGTGACAGGCCGGTGACGCCGAGCCGCACGGTGGGATTGAAGAAGCTGTCGCCGTAGTCGAGAAGCGCCCGGGCCGACAGGCGCGCCTCCTCGACAATGTCTGAAAAGCTGGGGGCCATGCGCGGGCGGGAAAGCCTCAGGGGAGGTCGGGGTGGGCGATGCCAGCAAGGTGGCGATTGGCGAGCCAAAATCAAGCTCTTGTGATCGGCTCATGGCCTTCAGTCTGCCGCTTTGAGCGGTTGGGTGTTATCGCCAGACCTGTATGATACCGCTCTCTCACCCGATCAGGTGCACCTGCATGACGATCTTCCGGCTAAAACAACTCGCCTCGACGTCCTTCCATGCCGCGGCCGGCGTCATGCACTGGAACTACGACCGCGCCGAGCTGATCGCCGATGGCGTCGTGCATGCGGTCGGCGTCTGCTTCGGCCTGGTCGCCGCCACCGCGCTGATCGTGTTGACCGCGGTCTATGCCACCGCCCTCGATGTCGCCGCCGTCTCGATCTATGTCGCGGGCCTGCTGGCGATGTTGTTTCTGTCCGCGACCTACAATCTCTGGCCGGTCTCGCGCGCCAAATGGGTGCTGCGGCGTTTCGATCATTCGGCGATCTATCTGTTGATCGCGGCGACCTACACGCCGTTCATCCTGCGACTGAAGGACAGTTACTTCGCCATCGCGGTTCTGACCGGGGTATGGTGCCTGGCGATCGTCGGCATCGTGCTGAAGATCGCGCGGCCCGGCCGCTACGACCGGCTCGCGACCGGGCTTTACCTCGCGATGGGCTGGAGCGGCATGATGCTCTATGAAGCCGTGGTGGCTCGGCTGCCGGCGCTGACGCTGAGCCTGACGCTCGCCGGCGGGCTGCTGTACACGTCCGGCGTGATCTTCCATGCGTGGCAGCGGCTGCGCTTCCAGAACGCGATCTGGCACGGCTTCGTCTTGCTCGGCGCGGGCTGCCATTATACGGCTATCCTCGACCTGATCGTGTTGACATAAGAAGAGACGAAGAGGGAGAGAGCGGGCATGCAGGTGACCGGCAAAGTCGTGGTTGTCACCGGAGGCGGCAACGGCATCGGCAAGGCGATGTGCGAGGCCTTCCATCGCGCGGGCGCCGCCAGGGTCGTGGTCGCCGATATCGATCCCGACAGCGCGCGCGCCGTCGCCGGCCCGATCGACGGCGCGGCCTTCAAATGCGATGTCGGCAAGGAAACCGACGTCCTTCACGTCATCGAGGAGACCGAGCGCCAGTTCGGTCCGATCGAACTGTTCTGCTCCAACGCCGGCATCGGCGGCGGCTTCGATCCGCTGTCGGTGAATGCCGGCGGCAGTTCCGACGAGCCGTGGCAGCGCAGCTGGGCCATTCACGTCATGGCGCATGTCTATGCGGCGCGGCATCTGATTCCGCGCATGAAGGCGCGCGGCGGCGGCTATTTCCTCAACACGATTTCCGCGGCAGGCCTGCTGTCGCAGGTCGGCAGCCCGGCCTATTCGACCACCAAGCACGCCGCGGTGGGCTTTGCCGAAAGCCTCGCGATCTCGCACCGGGCGGACAACATCAAGGTGTCCATCCTTTGCCCGCAGGGCGTCGACACCAACATGCTGCGCTCGATCCCGAAGGGCCCGCAATCCGGCGACGGCGACCTTTCGCCGGAACAGGTGGCGCAGGACGTGCTGAAGGGCCTGGAAGCGGAAACGTTCATGATCCTGCCGCACCCCCAGGTGCTCGGCTACATGCGCAAGAAGACCGAGAACTACGACCGCTGGATCGGCGGCATGGCGAAGATCCAGGCGAAGATGCGGGAAGATTTCGGGAAGTAGCCCTTCCTGTAGCCCGGATAAGCGAAGCGATATCCGGGACAGATCCCTCCGCGGATGCAGCGGTCCCGGATGTCGCTCCGCTCATCCGCGCTACGAAGTCTTCGCCTCACCCCTTCTGCGCGTAGAGCAGCGGCACCGCGGAATCCACCATCACCTCGATCAGGCTGGTGCCGGTGTGGGACAGTCCGGCCTCGAGCGCGCCGGCGAGTTCGGACGATTTCGTCACGCGCGCGGCGTGGCAGCCCATGCCTTCGGCGAGCTTGACGAAATCGATGCCGGGCAGTTCGAGGCCGGGCACGTTGCGGACCTGCATCACCTGGCTGAACGAACGCATCGCGCCGTAGCCGGCGTTGTTGATGACGACGACGGTGAGCGGCAGGTTGCGGCGGGCCGCGGTCCACAGCGCCTGGATCGAATACATCGCCGAGCCGTCGCCGATCAGGCAGACAATGCGCGTGTTGGGCCGTCCCAGCGCCATGCCGACCGCGGCGGGCAGGCTGTAGCCGAGGCCGCCGCTCGACATGGTGTAAAAACTGTCCTGGCCGCGCATCGGCATGAATTTTTGCATCGCCGGCCGATGCGAGGGCGCCTCCTCCACCAGCACGGCATTGGCGGGCATCGCTTCCGACAGCGAATGCAGCAGGAATTCCACCGGCAGCGGATCGGCGGCGGCGGGTGCCGGCGGCAGCGTGCGGCCGGCGGGCGCGGCGCGCTTCGATTCCGGCAACAGGTCGAGCAGCATCGTGAGCGCAGGCTTCATGGTGGCGACGATGCTGGCGCCGGACGGCGTCACCGCGGCGGCATCGGGATCGTCCGTGATCTGGAAGATCGCGGTGGCGCCGTCGAAGATCGCGGCGTGGCCCTCGACATGGAAGGTGAAGACAGGCGCGCCGATCACCACGACGAGGTCGTGGTCGCGCAGCGCGTCCGATAGCTGTCCCGGTGAAGCGTGCAAGAAACCCGCGAACTGCGGATGGCGTTCGGGGAACGAGCAGCGCGCCGAGAACGGACTGACCCAAACCACGGCCTTCGCCTTCTCCGCGACCTGCACCATCAGGTCGACGACGCCGGCGCGGTCCACGCCCGGTCCGACGACGAGGGCAGGGCGCTTGCTTGCCGCGAGGGCGGTCACCAGCGCCTGCATCGCCGCCGGATCGGGGCCGAGTTCGCGGCTGACATGACGGGCTTCGACCGGCTGTGTCGGCCTTGTCCAGTCGTCGATCGGGATCGAGACGAAGGTCGGCCCGCAGGGCGGCTGCATCGCGACGTAATAGGCGCGCGCGATCGCGGCCGGCACGTCCTCGGGCCGCGCCGGCTCGACGCTGTATTTGACGTAGGGCCGCGGAAACTCCGAGGCGCGCTCGGCGTAGAGAAAGGCCTGCAGCGGCAGGATCGAACGCGCCTGCTGGCCGGCGGTGATCACGAGCGGGGTCTGGTTGCGGTGCGCGGTGTAGATGTTGCCGAGCGCATTGCCGACGCCGGCGCCGGAATGCAGGTTGACGAAGCCGGCGTTGCGCGTCGCCTGCGCATAGCCGTCGGCCATGCCGACGCAGGAGGCCTCCTGCAGGCCGAGCACGTAGTCGATGTCGTCGGGCCAGTCGCTGAGGAACGGCAGTTCGGTCGAGCCGGGATTGCCGAACACGCGCTTGATGCCGAACGCGCGAAGCAGACCGAAGGTGGCTTCCTTGACGGTGAGCGCAGCGCTCGCGGTTGTGGCTGATTTGCGCGACGACATCGGGCGGGCTCCCCTTGGCTTTTCTTGCTCCGCGATAGCGCGGAGGCGATCCACCTGTCGATGGATTGCCCCGCGAAGTCAAGCCAGCGCGATGCCCGGAGGTCAGCCCATCTGTTCCCATAGACGGGGCACGAGGGCGCCCGCGCGCTTCTCGATCGCCGCCGCCGCATCGAGTGCGAGATCCTCGCGGTAGCGCCCGGCGATCAACTGCACGCCGATCGGGTGGCCGCCATGCAGCGCGACGGGGACCACCGCGCCGGGCAGGCCGAGCACGTTGATCGCGGAGATGAAACGCAGATCGTTCCAGAACAGCTCGCGGGTGCGTTCCGGGCTGATCGCGTCCTCGCGCGGGCCGGGCGTCGGCTGCACCGTCGTCGGCGCCAGCACCACCGGGAACTCCTCGAAGAACAGCTGCCAGGCGCGGATATGGCCGTTGCGGGCGGCCGTGGCGCGCATCCAGCCCGGCAGGTCCAGCGTGTTCGCCTTCGCCTTGATGCCGGCCCACGCGGCATGGAAATCCGGCGACGTCACTTTCAGCATCGCGGCTTCCTGCAGCGTCGCGGTCTCGTTGGCGATGATGTCGCACCAGGTCTGCCAGACGCCGTTGATGTCGGGCACCTCGACTTCGCTGACGCGATAGCCCGAACGTTCGAGATGGTCGGCGGCCTGGCGCAGCGCATCGCGCACCGAGGGCGCCACGTCCAGGTCGTCGGGCAATCTGGCCAGCGCGACCTTGATCGGCCCCTTCGGCCTGGGTCCCACCAGCGGCGCGGGCACCCACCAGGGATCGCGCGGGTCGCGCTGGCTCATGACTTCGAGCGCGGCGCGGACGTCGGCGACGCTGCGCGCCAGCGGCCCCTGCGCCGACATCAGATGCGCCAGCATCGGCCGCTCGGCGGCGGCGCTCTCGTTATAGGCCGGGACGCGGCCCTGCGTCGGCTTGATGGTGACGATGCCGTTGCAATGCGCCGGCCAGCGCAGCGAACCGCCGATGTCGTTACCATGCGCGATGGTGCCGATGCCGGCCGCCACCGCCGCGCCCGCGCCGCCCGACGAGCCGCCGCAGGTGATATCGTCGTCCCACGGATTCAGCGTCAGCCCGTGCAGCGGGTTGTCGGTGAAGCCGCGAAACGAGAATTCGGGCGTGTTGGTCAGGCCGATCACGATCGCGCCGGCTTTCTTGAGGTTGCGGACCACGGGCGCGTCGGAAGGCGCGATGATGTTCATCTGCGCGGGCACGCCGTTCGGGTTGGGCCGGCCCTCATAGTCGACGTTTTCCTTGATGGTGATCGGTACGCCGTGCAGCGCGCCGGGCTCGGCCTTCTTCGTCCGGTTGTCCGCGGCCCTGGCCGCCTTCAGCGCCTCCTCGGACAGGTCGACGACCACCGCGTTGAGCTTCGGATTGACGTCGCGCATGCGCGCCAGGTGCGCCTCGACCACCTCGACCGAGGAGATCGCGCCGGAACGGATGGCGGCCGCGGTCTGCAGCGCGGTCCATTGCCAGACCGGTCCCCTGGGCGGACGTGACCTGGCGGATTTTGTCGAGACCGCCTTCTTCGGCTTTGCCGCCGCGCGGCCAGTGGACTTTTTCGCGGATTTCTTCGCGGCCTTCGCGACACTGCGCTTTTGCTTGACGCTCTTCTTTGCCATTTCTTGCCCCGTTGCTGGAGCGGGGAAATTAGAGATGCCAGCGCGGCGAGTCGAGACGGCTGGTGCCTTTTGTGCGGGCCAACGGCATCGCCGTGTGGGCAGGGTGAATGCAGCGCGCCCGATCCTTGGTCAGCGTCCTCAATCACGCCCGAATCGTCGGATTGCCTCGCGGGCCTCGTCGAGACGCGATGCCTTGCGGATCGGCCTTTGGGGGAAACGCGCGTGGCCAGGAAAAAAGCCGACACACCGGAGACTGCCACGCCGGCGGCACCCCGGGTCAGGAAGGCAGCCGCCGCCGGCAAAGCGTCGGACCGGCTGCAATTCCGTCTGCCGGAGGGCATGCGGGACAGGCTGGTCGAAGCGGCGGCGGCCAACGGGCGCTCGCTCAACGAGGAGATCATCGACCGGCTCGCGCAGTCGCTGGAGCGCGACAAGATACAAAGGCTGTCGAACCGGCTGAAGGCGCAGGGCGACCGCCTCGCGACGTTCGAGGGAGAACTGGCCAGCATCGTCGAGCGGTTGAGGCCGCGCGGCGAATAACGCGCTGGCTACGCGGCGTTGCGCCCCAGCGCGCCGCTGTCGTCGAGCAGTCCCGCCTCGATCAGCGCCGTCTTGATCCGCGCAATCTCCGCATCCGATATCTTGACCAGCGGCGGGCGCACCACGGCGCGCGGCAGCTTGCCGAGCAGCACCAGCGCTTCCTTCATGCGGTTGTGCATGTCGACAAAGGGATCGGCGTAGAACACGCGCGCGGTCGGATAGATGCGGTCGTTGAGCCGGCGGGCTTCGGCGAGATCGTTGGCCTTGACGGCGCGGAACAGTCTGGCCTGAAGGTCGGCGATGACGCTGCCGCTGCCGGAGAGCAGCCCGTTGCAGCCGAGCACCAGCGAACTCAGCAGAAACGCGCTGTTGGTGGAGAGCACGTTGATCGGCCGCTGGCGGCCCTGCAGGGCGCGAATCTGCGCCTCGTGCTGCGGCACCAGCGGCGTCCAGTCCTTGATGGCGCGGATGGTCGGCACCTCCTCGAACAGCCGCTCCAGCGTCGCGGCCGGATAGCCCTGGCCTGTGGCCAGCGGATACTGGAACACGATGATCGGCAGGTCGGTGGCGTCGGCGATGGTCTTGAAATGGGCCAGCGCCATGTCCGCCGACTGCCCGAGCGTGAACGGCGCCGGCGGAAACACCAGCAGCGCCGAGGCGCCGCCGGCCTCGGCCCGGCGCGCGATCCGCGCCGCTTCCAGGCTGCCGTCGGCCCAGACGCCGTGAATGATCGGCAATTTGCCGCCGACTTCCTCGCCGGCGATCTCCATGACGCGGCGCTGCTCGTCCGCCGTGCAGGAGGCGACCTCGGTGGAGTGGGCGTTGACGGTGATGGCCGAAAGTCCCTGCACCGCGGCGACATCGCGCAGGTGGCTACGGAAACTCGCCTCGTCGATCGAGAGATCGTCGTGGAACGGCAGCAGCACGGCCGGAATGACGCCCTGCGGCACGAAATCGGGATGGCGGCTCATGTCTCGTCTCCGGTTCAGACCACGGGAACGCGTTTCGCGGCCACGGCGGCCGGCGAGATCACCTCGATGTCGAGCGGCACCTGCCAGCGTTCGGTAAACTTCACCTGCGGCGGCGCGTTGCCCTGGCGGGCGCCCTCGAGCACAAAGCCCTCATAGGCGTTGTTCATGACCTCGTTGCACTTCTGCACATAGACCGGAAAGCCGCCGATATAGGGCATGAACACGCGCGGCCGGCCGGGAATGTTGGTGCCGACATACCACGAACTGCAGGTCGAGCGCAGCGACACCGTGGAGACGTCGTTGACATGCGCCACCCAGGCGTCCTCGTCGGCCTGCAGCGGCTCGATGCTGCGGGCGCCGGTGTCGCGCATGTGGCCGAGGCAATCCGCCAGCCAGTCGACATGCTGCTCGATGGCCTGGATCATGCTGGCCAGCACCGACGGGCTGCCGGGGCCGGTGATCATGAACAGGTTCGGGAAGCCGGCCGAGGCGAGGCCGAGATAGGTGCGCGGACCGGCGCGCCATTTTTCGGCAAGCGTCTGGCCGCCGCGGCCGGTGATTGCGATCTTCTCGAACGCGCCGGTCATGGCGGCAAAGCCTGTCGCGGAAACCACGGCGTCGAACTTGTATTCCTTGCCGTCGACCACGATGCCGTGTTCGGTAAAGCGCTCGATAGGCGTTTCCGAAACGTCCACCAGCTTCACATGCGCCAGGTTGTAGGTGGCGAAATAGTCGGTATCGACGCAGAGCCGCTTGCAGCCGAACACGTTCTGCGGGCAGAGCAGTTCGGCGGTCGCGGGATCCTTCACGATGCTGCGGATCTTCCTGCGGGCGAATTCCGCGATGGTGTCGTTGGCGGACTTCTCGAACAGCAGGTCGCCATAGGCGCCGAGGAAGGGCAGTCCGCCCGCCTGCCAGGCGGCTTCATAGCGCGCTTCGCGCTCCGCGGCGCTGGCCTGCAGCGCCGGCTGCATGTTGAACGGAAAATAGAATCCGGTCGGCCGCGCCCGCGCCTTGGCGCGCAATTCCGGATAATGCGCCTTGGCTTCCTTGCGGTATTCATCCGACAGCGCCTCGTTCCGCGCCGGCACCGACCATGTCGCCGTGCGCTGGAACACGGTGAGCTGCGACGCCTGCTGCGCGATGATCGGGATCGACTGGATCGCGGACGAGCCGGTGCCGATCACGCCGACGCGCAGGCCGGTGAAGTCGACGCCCTCGTGCGGCCATTCGCCGGTGTGGTAGATCGGCCCCTTGAAATCGTCCATGCCGGGGAACGCCGGGCGGTTCGGCGCCGACAGGCAGCCGACCGCCATGATGCAGAACTTTGCGGTGACTTTATCGCCGCGATCGGTCTCGATCAGCCAGCGATCGGTGTCCTCGTCGAACGTCGCCGCCGTGACGCGGGTGTCGAATACGATCTGGCTGCGCAGATCAAAACGGTCGGCGACGTGGTTGGCGTAAGCGAGGATTTCCGGCTGCGGCGAATATTTTTCCGACCAGTTCCACTCCTGGTCCAGTTCCTCGGAGAACGAGAAAGAGTACTGCATGCTCTCGACGTCGCAGCGGGCGCCGGGATAGCGATTCCAGTACCAGGTGCCGCCGACGCCGCCGCCGGCCTCATAAACCCGCGCGGTGAAGCCGAGCCCGCGCAGCCGGTGCAGCATGTACAGGCCGGCAAAGCCCGCGCCGACCACGACTGCGTCATACGCTCCCGTTTCTGGAGCGCGTGCTCCTGCACCCGCCTGCACCATTCCCATTCCCTCTGTTTTTCTTGTCGCGTTTCCGACGACAAGAGTAGGGCGGGCGGACATAGGTCGGCAAGCGGGACGATCGCCGCGCGACGAATGGCACCTATGCTGCGCGGGGGTCCGCCGTCCCTACATGCGCAAAGCAGAGCAGGGTCGGTGCGGCCTTACCAGCTCGCCGTCCCCTTCATGGTCGGCTGGCCCTCGGCGTTCGCGATCCAGACTTCCATGCCGGCGGCGGTTTCGTTGGCGTTGATCGAGAACTCGCCGCCTTCGAACAGCGGCTGCACGCCGCGATAGCTGAACTTCTTCGGCGCGACGCCGCCGCGCAGTTTTGCGGCGAACTCGACGATCAGGGCGGCCTGAAGCGGGCCGTGGAAGATCAGCCCCGGATAGCCCTCGACTTTAGTGACGTAGTCGCGGTCGTAATGGATGCGGTGGCCGTTGAAGGTCAGCGCCGAATAGCGAAACAACAGCACGGGATCGCTGACATGGGTTTCGCGGTGTTTTGCCACGGGCGCCGGCGGCGGGGCCTTTGGCGGCGACGCAGGGGCCGCGCCGCCCATGTCGCGGTAGACGATGTCCTGGCGTTCGCGGATGGCGACCCCGCGTGGCGTTGTGACCGTGTGTTCGACCGAGACGAAGCACAGCGCGCCGGTCGAACCGGATTTCAGCGTCACATCCGCGATGCGCGAGGTGCGCGTCGATTCATCGCCGACGCGCAGCGGTTCGAGAAACTGGATCTCGCCGCCGGCCCACATCCGGCGCGGCAGCGGCACCGGCGGCAGAAAGCCGCCGCGGGTCGGGTGGCCATCCGGGCCAAGCATCGACATCGGAAACACCGGCTGCGCCAGGCACCAATGCACGGTCCATGGTGCGGCGTCGCCGGTCTTCGGTTCGCCGATGTCCTGGAACAGCGTCGCGCGCAATCCCTTCACGAGCTGCGCGGTGACGATGTCGGTCGCTTCCGTGCTGCGGCCGATCCATTGGCGCAGATGGTCGAGGTCGAGCGTTTCGGCGGCTTGGGTCATGGCTTCACGCCTTGTTGCGGGTTTTGGGATGTTCGGCATGCTCGCCGATCGCGGGCACGGGACCATAATGCCTGTTCTCGCCGACGAAGATCGCGGCCGGCGCGGCGTAGCTCACCTTGCCCTTCGGCGTATCGACTTCGATCCGCCTGAGATGCGGATGCACGGCGAGGTCGGCCATGGTGTTGACCTCGGCGAAGGCGATGTCGGCATCGTCGAGCCGCTTGAGCAGTTCGACGCGATCCATCGATGCAAAACTGTCGGCCACCGTCTGGTCGGTGAGCGCACGGTTCTTGACGCGCTCGACCATATTGGCGAAGCGCGGATCGCTCGGCAAATCGGGCTGGCCGAGCACCTCGGCGCAGAGTTTTTTCCACTCGCGCTCGCTCTGGATCGAGATCAGAATGCCCTTGCCATCTTTCGAATTGAACACGCCATAGGGCGCGATCGAGGGATGGGCCAGCGCCATCCGCTTCGGCGGATTGCCGGCTTCCGAGTTGATCAGCGGCACCGCCATCCAGTCGGCCATTACGTCGAACATCGAAATCCTGATATCGGCGCCCTTGCCGGTGCGCCCGCGCGCGATCAGCGCTTCGAGAATCGCCGCATGCGCGGTGGCGCCGGTGGCGATATCGACGACAGAGATGCCGACGCGCGACGGGCCGTCGGGGCCGCCGGTGATCGACGCCAGTCCGCTCTCGGCCTGGATCAGCAGATCATAGGCCTTGCGCTCGGCATAGGGGCCGCTGTCGCCGTAGCCTGTGATGGTGCAGCAGATCAGCGCCGGATAATCCTTGCGCAGCCGCTCCAGCGAGAAGCCCAGCCTGTCCATCGAGCCGGGCTTGAGGTTCTGCAGCAACACGTCGGCGCTCGCGATCAGCTTTTCGAGCTCGGCGCGGCCTTCCTTGGTGGCGAGGTCGACCACCTGTGAATGCTTGCCGCGGTTGAGCCAGACGAAATAGCTGCTCTGGCCTTTCGCGGCGGCGTCATAGCCGCGGGCGAAATCGCCCTCGGGGCGTTCGATCTTGATGACATGCGCGCCGGCATCCGCCAGCCGCGAACTGCAGAACGGCGCGGCGACGGCCTGTTCGACGGAGACGACGATCAATCCCTCTAACGGCAACATGGTCGGTTCTCAGTAGGAGCGGGGCAGGCCGAGCACGTGCTCGGCGACGAACGACAGGATCAAATTGGTCGAGATCGGCGCCACCTGATAGAGCCGCGTTTCGCGGAATTTGCGCTCGACGTCGTATTCTTCGGCAAAGCCAAAACCGCCATGGGTCTGCACGCAGGCATTGGCCGCTTCCCAGGAGGCATCCGCCGCCAGCATCTTGGCCATGTTGGCCTCGGCGCCGCAATCGAGCCCGGCTTCGTATTTGCGGGTGGCTTCCTTCACCATCAGCTCGGCCGCGCGCATCTGGGCGTAGGCCTTGGCGATCGGGAACTGGATGCCCTGGTTCTGACCGATCGGCCGGCCGAACACGGCGCGCTCCTTGGCGTAGTTGGTCGCCTTGGCGATGAACCACTTGGCGTCGCCGATGCATTCGGCGGCGATCAGGATACGTTCGGCATTCATGCCGGACAGGATGTAGCGAAAGCCCTTGCCTTCCTCGCCGATGAGATTTTCGGCGGGCACCTTCATGTCCGTGAAGAACACTTCGGTGGTGGCATGGTTCATCATGGTGCGGATCGGGCGGATTTCGAGACCGTGGCCCTTTGCTTCGCGCATGTCGACGATGAAGACCGAAAGCCCATCGGTGCGCTTCTTGGCCTGCTCCTTCGGCGTGGTGCGCGCGAGCAGCACCATCAGGTCGGAATGTTCGGCGCGGCTGGTCCAGATCTTCTGGCCGTTGACGACGTAATGGTCGCCGTCGCGCCTGGCGACGGTCTTCAGCGAGGAGGTGTCGGTGCCGCTGGTCGGCTCGGTGACGCCGAACGCCTGCAGCCGCAATTTGCCGCTGGCGATCCCCGGGAGATACTTCGCCTTCTGCTCGTCATTGCCATGCCGCAGCACGGTGCCCATCGTGTACATCTGGGCATGGCAGCCGCCGCCATTGCAGCCGGCGCGCTGGATCTCTTCCAGGATCGCCGCCGCCGCCGACAGTTTTAGCCCGGAGCCGCCATATTCCTCCGGGATCAGCACCGAGAGGTAGCCGGCCTCGGTCAGCGCATCGACGAACTCCTTCGGATACGCCATCTCGCGATCCAGCTTGCGCCAGTACTCGCCGGGGAACTGGGCGCAGAGCTTGGCGACGGCGTCGCGGATGTCGTGGAATTCGTCTTGCTGTTCGTGTGCGGTCATCTGATTTTCTGGCGGTGGTTGGTGGGGGATGTCAATTGCCGAAGGCGGCGGCCGTTGTGAAATGGCGGCGGGGCGCCTATGCTGAATTGTTATAGCGTATGAACCTGCCTTCGAAGAATGGCAAGAGATGGATATCCGTCAGCTCCGGACGTTCAGTTGCGTGGCCGAACTCGGCAGCCTCAGCAAGGCCTCCGACACGCTGCGGGTCGCCCAGCCGGCGCTGAGCCGGCAGATCAAGCTGCTGGAGCATGAGCTGCGGGCCGAGCTGTTCACCCGGAACGGCCGCGGCATGGTGCTGACCGACGCCGGCCGCCTCTTGCTGGCGCGCACTGCCGGTATCGTGCGGCAGATCGACCAGGTGCGCGACGAGATCCAGTCCGCCGGCGGACCGCCCTCGGGCCGCGTGGTGCTCGGGCTGGTGCCGACGGTGAGCTGCGTGATTTCGGCGCGGCTCGCCCGGCGCACGGTGGACCGATATCCGGGCATCTCGCTCTGCATCGTCGAGAGCTACAGCGGCCATCTGATGGAATGGCTGCACCGCGGCGAGATGGATCTGGCGCTGATCTACGGTCCCTCGAGCGACCTGCACCTGGCCGTGCAGAGCCTCGGTCGGGATCCCATCGTCGCCGTCGGGCCGCGCGGTAGCGGGCTGGCGCAGAAGAAGCAGGTCGATATCGGCTGGCTCTTGAAGCAGACGCTGGTGCTGCCCAGTCATTCGCACGGCCTCCGTGCGCTGATCGAGCAGGCGGCGGCCAAGAAGAAGCTGAAGCTCGACGTCAGGCTCGAAGCGGATTCGTTCCGGGTGCTGACGAGCCTGGTCGAGGAGGGGTTGGGATATACGCTGCTGCCGCCGTCATCGGTGCGCCACGAAGTCGCCGACGGCCGGCTCGAAGCGGCCGCGATCGCCAAACCGGCGCCGATGCGCGAACTGACCCTTGCGTCTCCCATCGATCATCCCGGCTCGACTGCGATCACGCTCGTCACCGAATTGCTCCGCGCCGAGCTTGCCGCCTGCCGCGAAGAAGGCCTCTGGGACATCAGGCTCGCCTGAGCCGACGCTGGGCCGTGGGGACTGGCTTAGGGCAAAAGCGGTCGGCCCTGCATTCGCAACTGGGCACAACTGTCATGCCGCAATTGTATAGGCCGGGCCTGCCAAAATTATCGCGATTGGATGTCGGCCGCCGCGGCGCCAAGTACCCCGGTCGAGGGGTTTGTCGACCGGGGGGTTGCTACCGGGCGCAGCCGGCGGAGCGGCGCAGTCGCAACACTGACGATACGAACCCGTACCCCGATTGGATCACCGCAAGGAAGCGAAATCGGGAACTTTGCCAAGGTGCGGCAATGGCGATCTTCGCTATGCAGGCCGGGTCCGCCGGACGTTGCATACCTTGTGCGGAGCGATCCTGAGGTCGGACAGCGACGTCGTTCCCGGTCCTGGACCGGCCGGTTCCAGCACGATCCGGCAACGGTAGCCGAGCGCCCGCGCAATTCGCAGATAATTGGTGAGGGTGACGCCGGAAGTGCCGTTCAGGTAGCGGGAGACCTGGCTGGGATCGGCTCCGAGCATGAAGCCGATCGCCTCCAGGTTCATCGGATTTTCTTGCCGTCGTTCCAGGAGCTCGTTGATGATCAGTTTTTCATCGGCAGCGACATCCAGCGCAAGCAGCTGGCTGGTTTCGTGGTCGGTACCTGGAAAATCTCGCGTACGGGTTTTCATGATAGGCTCTCGATAGGCTCGATGCCCCTCCGATTTCGGAACGAATTCGGGCCGGTGCTGGATCACCACGCACGATGAATTCGAGCGGCCGGCAGCGCCCCGGATTTGCCGGGCAACGCGCGTCCCGGTTTTTCGGGATGGTGCGGTACCAGAGGCGGACCTGGCTTCCGGCTGCATGACCGCAATACGGTGCGGCCTGCTCAAATGCTGGGAGGACGGAACCCGCCTGGCAAGTCGAGCGCCCACATCATCCCGATACCGAAGGCGCACAACGTCGGGGAACCCTGGCTTGAAACCACCTCAGCCGTGGCAACATCGATCCCGACATTTTCAGCGTTCTGGCGCGCGCGATCGGTTCGGTGCCGGCAGGTATCGTTGCGGCGCGTGCAGATCGAGGCCGCTCACCCCGGTATCCGCACCGGCAGCTGCTCGATGCCGCGCACGAAACTCGAATAGACCCGCTTCGGTTCGCCGACCACCTCGATCCTGTCGAAGCGCTTCAGCATCTCCTGCCACACGATGCGCAGCTGCAGTTCCGCGAGCCGCATGCCGACGCAGCGGTGGATGCCGAAGCCGAACGACAAATGCGTGCGCGGGCGGGCGCGGTCGATGATGAACTCGTCGGGCCGCTCGATGCCTTCCTCGTCGCGGTTACCCGAGACGTACCACATCACGACGCGATCGCCCTTCCTGATCTTCTTGCCGCCGATCTCGGTATCGACCAGCGCGGTGCGGCGCATATGCGCCAGCGGCGTCTGCCAGCGGATCACTTCCGGCACCATGGTTTCGATCAGCGCGGGGTTTTCGCGCAGCTTCCGGTATTGGTCCGGATGCTCGTTCAGCGCCAGCACCGAGCCGCTCATGGTGTTGCGGGTGGTGTCGTTGCCGCCGACGATCAGCAGGATGATGTTGCCCATCAGATTGTCAGGGTCCATGTGCCGCGTCGCCTCGCTGTGCGCCATCATCGACAGCAGGTCGTTGCGTGGCGGCGCGTTGACCCGCTCGTTCCACAGCTTCGAGAAATAGGCGTAGCACTCGTCCATCTCCTGGCGGCGCTGCTCCGGCGATTCCACCACGCCGCTCTTGGGCAGCGCGGTCGAAACGTCGGACCAGCGCGTCAGCTTGCGGCGTTCCTCCCACGGGAAATCGAACAGCGTCGCCAGCATCTGCGTCGTCAGTTCGATCGACACCCGCTCGACGAAGTTGAAGGTCTCGTTGCGCGGCAGGTTGTCCAGCACCTTCTGCGAACGCGCGCGGATCAGCTTGGCCAGTTCGTCCAGATGCGTCGGCGTGAACATCGGCGACACCGTCTTGCGCTGCGCCGAGTGCCGCGGCTGGTCCATCGCGATGAAGCTCGGATAGTCGTAGCCGGGCGGCACGTCGCGGATCGAGATGCCGCCGAGCGTCGAGTCGGACGAGAAGATGCCGTGATTGGTGTCGACATGCATGATGTCGTTGTACTTGGTCACCGACCAGTAGGGCTCGATCGGCGCGTTGGTGCAGTAGTGCACCGGCTCTTCCTTGCGCAGCCGCTCGAACCACGGCCACAGCGTGTCGTTCTGGAACAGTTTTGGCGCCCCGGGATGAAAATCCTTCAGCGGCGTCGAATAGGCCTCTTCGCGCGCGGCGCGCAGCAGCTCGTTTTTGTCGGCTCTGACGGAGGTCTGGACGTTCATGGTCGGTGATCTCACGTGGCTTCAAGGGAACGGCTAGGCGGCGATGCGAACCGGCAGGGTCTCGTAACCCTTCACGAAGCTGGAATATACCCGCTTCGGTTCGCCGGTCACCTCGATATTGTCGTACCGCTTGAGGATCTCTTCCCAGATGATCTTGAGTTGCAGCTCGGCAAGCCGGATTCCGACGCAGCGGTGAATGCCGAAACCGAACGAGATGTGGGTGCGCGGCCGCGCGCGATCAATGATGAATTCGTAGGGGCGGTCGATCACGTCTTCGTCGCGGTTGCCCGAGACGTACCACATCACGACCTTGTCGCCCTTCCTGATCTGCCGGCCGCGGAACTCGATGTCTTCCAGCGCGGTGCGGCGCATATGCGCCAGCGGCGTCTGCCAGCGGATCACCTCCGGCACGAAACTGTCGATCAGATCCGGGTTGTCGCGCAGCTTGCGGTACTGGTCCGGATTCTTGTTGAGCGCATAGACGCTGCCCGACAGCGTATTGCGGGTGGTGTCATTGCCGCCGACGATCAGGAGGATCAGATTGCCGAGAAAATTCTTCGGGTCCATGTCGCGGGTGGCGTCGCTGTGCGCCATCATCGACAGCAGGTCGCTCTTCGGCGGCTGGCTGATTCGTTCCTTCCACAGCCTTGCGAAATAGCTCGCGCATTCCATCAGCTCGGCCTGGCGCTCTTCCTCGGTCGCGACCAGGCCGCCGGGGCCGGGCAGCGTGGTGGCGACGTCGGACCAGCGCGTCAGCTTGCGGCGGTCCTCCCAGGGAAAGTCGAACAGCACGGCGAGCATCTGCGTGGTGAGCTCGATCGAAACCTGGTCGACCCAGTCGAACACCTCGTTGACCGGGAGGTTGTCGAGGCATTCGGCGGAACGCTTGCGGATGTTGATCGCAAGCTGATCGAGATGCGTCGGCGTGAACATCGGCGCCACCGTCTTGCGCTGCGCGGAGTGGCGCGGCTGGTCCATGGCGATGAAGCTCTCGGTGCGGAGATTGGGGGCGATGTCGCGGATGGTGATGCCGCCGAGCGAGGAAGCCGAGGAGAACACCGCGTGGTTGGTCTCGACATCCATGATGTCGTTGTATTTGGTCACCGACCAGTACGGCCCGAACATCGAGTCCCTGCAATAGTGTACCGGCTCCTCCCGGCGCAGCCGGTCGAAATACGGCCAGAACGAGTCTGACGTGAACAGGTCGGGATGGCTGACGTCGAAATCATCGAGCGATATCGACGCGGCCCGTTCGCGCGCGGCGCGCAGATGCGAATCTCCGGCAAGATCGATGGTCCCGTGCACGCGCACCTCCCTGGCTGTTCTCCCGCCGAAGCAACCGGCGATCCGATGTTTTACCCTATTACATCCCGAGCCGTGCGCCGGCGCAAGCGGGAGTTGGGTGCTTTTGTCCGCATCGATGCGGCTCAATCGGCACATTTCGGCCCGTGACAAGGCGGTATTCGGAGACTAAGGCTGTTTGAAACGACGTTTCATTCGCCGGGAGGTGTCCATGATCCCCAATGCCAGCAGGATGTTCAATTTCGACCTCGGCGAGACCGCGGATGCGATTCGCGAAACGGTGCACGCGTTTTCCCAGAACGAAATCGCGCCGCGCGCTGCCGAAATCGACCGCAGCAACCAGTTTCCGCGCGATCTTTGGCCCAAGATCGGCGCGCTCGGCCTGCACGGCATCACGGTGGAGGAGGAGTTCGGCGGTACCGGCCTCGGCTATCTCGAGCATTGCATCGCCGTGGAGGAGATGTCGCGGGCCTCGGCCGCGGTCGGCCTGTCCTATGGCGCGCACTCCAACCTCTGCGTCAACCAGATCCGCCGCAACGGCAGTGAAACGCAGAAGCGGAAATACCTGCCAAAACTGATCTCGGGCGAGCATGTCGGGTCGCTGGCCATGTCGGAACCCGGCGCCGGAAGCGACGTGGTCTCGATGAAGACCCGGGCCGACAGGAAGGGCGACCGCTTCGTGCTCAACGGCAACAAGATGTGGATCACCAATGGTCCGGTCGCCGACACGCTGGTGGTCTACGCCAAGACCGATCCCAACGCCGGGCCGCGCGGCATGACCGCCTTCATCATCGAAAAGGGCATGAAGGGCTTTTCCACCGCGCAGAAGCTCGACAAGCTCGGCATGCGCGGCTCCGACACCTGCGAGCTGATTTTCCAGGACTGCGAAGTCCCCGAGGAAAACGTGCTCGGCGAGGTCGGCCGCGGCGTCAACGTCCTGATGAGCGGCCTCGACTACGAGCGCGCGGTGCTGGCGGCGGGGCCGATCGGCATCATGCAGGCCTGCATGGACGTGGTGCTTCCCTACGTGCACGAGCGAAAGCAGTTCGGCGAGCCGATCGGCACGTTCCAGCTGGTGCAGGGCAAGATCGCCGACATGTACACCACCATGAACGCCTCGCGGGCCTATGTGTATGCGGTGGCAAAAGCCTGCGACCGCGGCGAGACCACGCGCGAGGACGCCGCCGGCGCCATTCTCTACGCGGCGGAAAAGGCCACCCAGTGCGCGCTCGACGCCATCCAGCTTCTGGGCGGCAACGGCTATATCAACGACTACCCGACCGGGCGGCTGCTGCGCGATGCCAAGCTGTATGAAATCGGCGCCGGCACCAGCGAGATCCGCCGCATGCTGATCGGGCGGGAGCTGTTCGGGAAGACGGCGTGAAACTTCTGTCCTGATTTGGGACCTAAGTCGAGCGTGCTGGTTTTTTCACATCCTGCCGCAATGCCACAACGATATTGTGTCGTTAGACGTTCTTGTTTCAACGACGTTCTTGTTTCAAGTCTGGCGACTTTCGCTGCTGGCAAGCGTCTGGCTCAGAAGCGTTTCTGCCTTTATCAGAAGCGGTTTGGCCTCATGCTCCTTTGCAATCGCGATGCAATCCTGCAAACAACGAATTGCAACTCGATCGCAATCACTCTTGGCAGAGGTCACCATTGCCTCGTAAAACAGGGCTTCGGCCTCGAGCCCCAGGAAACCCTGCGAGCTGGCTCCAGCTCGCGCATCGCGCAAGCTGCCAAGTGCAGTCTCCACGTCGCCGCTGTGGCTGAGCGCGAGCGCGTAGTAGATTGACGTACGCAGCTCCATCAATCTGGAGCCGACGGATGCGGCCGCAGTCCGGGCTCGAACAAGGATCTCGCGCGCCGCATCGATACGGTTTTGCTCCAAATAGGCCATCCCCCGCTGGCAGGCGATGAGCGGCACGAAGAGCAGCACGCCATGCTTCTCCGCCAGTGCAAATGCCTCGTCGAGGATGATTGCTGCTGCGGCCGGATCACCGCGAACGAGCATCAAATTGCCGCTGCTATAGGTCACCGCAACGCGGTCGAAGGGCCGGTTGCTTTCACCTGCAATCCGTTGAGCGCGTTCCTGAAAGTCGTGGGCAGTGTCGAATTCACCAAGCGCTGCATGGGTCAGGCTCTTCATCATGCAACACATTAGCAACAGGTACTGTGCTGTTGTACCGATTGGAGCGCGGGCACCAGCACTCATCAACTGCTTGCAGGCTCGCCCGAGCATTCGTTCCGCGTCGCGATAGCGCCCGGCGATGAAATAGGCCTGACCGAGACCGTATTGCGCAAGATTGAGCCAACCGACATTGCCCCACTCCTCGGCCAGACGAACGACCTGTTCACCGGCCGCTATTGCCTCGGGTGGTGTGCCATAGAAATTGCGTGCGGCCGACGTGACAGTCATGGCTGCGACCTTGCGCCCGATATCATCAATCCTGTCGGCACGCCGTTCAGCTTCGGTTCCGAGTTCCAACCAGTCAGCAACCCGACCCGAGCCCATGAACGCCATACGCGCCTCGATCCGCAGGTCTATCGCCTCAGCTTCGCGCGCAAGCGAACTCGGGGTTTTGTCGAGAGCATCCATGGCGATCTCGAAATACGATGCGGCGTCGGCGAAAGCCGATCGTGCGACAGCTTTTCTCGCCACTTGTCGGCCGCAATCGAAGGCCTTTGACCAGTTTTTGGCGCGTATGGCATGGTAACAGAGCTTGTCAGCCTCGTCCTGCCAACGTCCATCGTTCTCCAGGACGGCGAGGATGCGCGTGTGGACTCGTTCACGTGTTCTTGCGACCATCGAGTCATAGGTTACCTGACGAACCATTTCATGGGGAAACTCAAAGGAATCCGTCGCGTCGTCGTCGGCTTTCATGAGCAGTTCGGCCCGGTCAAGCGAGCTCAGGCTGCGCTGAAGCAAGGCCTCAGGTAGTGCGGCTACCTCGCGCAGGGCGGCCACAGTCGCACGCGGACCGAATGCGGCCGCGATCTGCATCACGGTTCGTTCTTCCTTCGGGAGGCGGTCCAACCGAGCGGCGATCACGCCTTGGAGGCTGTTCGGTATCCCCAATTCCTCGATCGGCTCGATGAGCGTGAGATCGCCCCACTGCCCCTGAAGGACCTCGGTTTCCTTGAGGCGGCGACACACTTCTTCGACAAAAAGGGGCACGTTGGCCGTATGACGGATGATCCGGCCTTTCAGATCCGATGTTGTGGAAGAGATTCCCAGAATGGCATCCAGCATCTCCCTGCCAGCGATCTCATCGAGAGGCCGCAGCACAACCACATCCGCATTGGAACGGCTAATCCATTGCGGGACGGCATCTGATCTGCAGGTGACGATTGTCAGCAGCTGAGGCGCCTTGATCGACGCGATTTCCTGCATGACAGCGTCGCTTGCACGATCGGCCCAATGCAAATCTTCGATCAGCAGGATCGTGCGACGCTGATGAGCCACGTTTTCGACGATCATGCGGCTTGCGTCACGAATGGCCTGCCCACGTGATTGAGGCTCCGTCTCATCCCATGACTCATCAGATACCGGCAGGTCCAATACCGAGTCGATCGCGGATCTCAGGATCTGCGGCAAGCCTTGCCTGGGATCCGTCACTTCGGCAGCCCGCGCGCCGAGCGTCGCAGCGTCGAAAATTGAACGCAGCAGACCTTTGAGGGCCGCAAACGGCGAGCCTTGCAAATTCGGATTGCACTCTGCCTCGATAAGCTGCCAGCCGTCGCTCTCGAGCATCTGGACAAACTCATGTACCAACCGCGACTTGCCGATGCCGGGTTCACCCGTCAGGCAGACCGTTCGGCCGATGGCCTGACTGGCCCCGGCGGCTTTTTTCAGCAGCGTCAGCTCCCGGGTACGATTGACAAAGCGCGAGACGCCGCGCGTTTTTCGCATCCGCCAGCTGGACAGGTCGCGGGCGCCGGTTACGCGATATACCGGCACGGGCTCGTTGAACCCCTTGAGCGACATACGACCCAGAAACTCGAATCGGATATCTCCCTCCGACAATGTCTGGCAAGCTTCTGACGCGTATATCTGACCGGGCTCCGCCGCCGCTTCCAACCGGGCCGCCAGGTGCTGTGCAGCGCCACCAATCTCATAGACCTTCGAAAATTCGCTTGCCACCATGTAGGTAACCGCGAAACCGGAGTGGAGGCCGACGCGAACGCGCAGGCCGGCATCTCCCAGGTTTGCCACACGTCGAACCAGTTCGAGGGCAGCGTGGCAGGCCAACGGCGCGTGGTTGTCATCCGCCACAGGTGCTCCAAACACTGCCGTCAGCCCGTCGCCCAGCTCCTTGCTGACGATGCCTGAGAATTGACGTACAGCGGCCCTCATGGCCGTCAGCGCGGGCTCGAGACGCAACAATGCCTGTTCGGGTTCAAGTTCGGCAATGAGGTCAGTCGATTGAACGAGGTCAGCACGAAGGATCGTCACAAATCTGCGTTCACTTTCGGGATCGACGCGCGATCGAGCGGCTACCCCGCAATTCGAGCACCATTTGTCGCCCGCATTCATTGGCCATTGGCATGCAAAACAATGCATGTCCGCCCTTCCGTCGTATGGAATACGCCGTGCGACCTGCGCCCCGCCCGCAGCCCGGCGTAAGCTTAAATGTCGATTGTGACGCATCGATCATGGCAGGACAAGCCGTGGCATGGCGCCTCGTCTATGGACGCAATGCTATGGTCGGTGCTAGTTTAACCCAGATGATTGGGCGGCTTGGCGCTTGAGTGCTCCGGCTTCTTCGGGGAAGCCCGTTGCCCCCAAGCGCTCCGGTGCGGGCATCAGTGCCAGTGCCGGGGACCGATGCGACCGAGCATAGATTCGTCGTTGAACATACAATTGCCAAATGTTCCTTTGGGAGGAAAGTTCATGCCGAATGCTTTAACTCTAGGCGGAGCCATATTCAACGACCCAAGGTACAAGGATCACATCAACCAGTTTTACTATCCTTTGGAGAACATGAAACGCAGTGTCGAAAAACTGAAGGCAGCCTCGGATCAGATCGACATTGCAACCATGGAATTCGGCCAGTATCAGCCCGTTTTATCGCCGCTTCAGACGTGGCCGGATGGAAAGGGTAAACACTGGTGGCGCGAAATGGGTCGCGCGCGTATCGACCTGGCTGCACAAACCAATTCGATGCCGCTCTCCGGTGACGAGGCTGACGTCATCCCCCTGACAAAATGTGCCTTGCTGGATGCCGCTGTTCGCAAATGCTTTAACGCCGAACCAGATCCGATACCGATGCTGATCGATGTCGAGGATCAGCAGGAAGATTCCGCCAACGCCAACACTCATGATATCAAGGTGGCTTGGGAGTACGGAAGCTCTGGCATTCCGACACTGCTTAGATTGACGATGATCTGTCCGTTCCGAGCCCCCAAGAAAATTTGACTGGCGGCGCGGAAAAACCGCTGCCAGGCTCTATCGGAGTCTGGCAACGGTCTGCTCAAATCTTCGGCGATCGAGCAGCGCCAACAACCCAATTTCGGCATCGAGAAGCTTGAACTCCCGAGCGATCGCGGCGGGATCGGCGAAGAGCCGGCGGGACAACTCCTCATCCAGCACGGCTCTGCTGAGCAGTTCGATCAACTGACGGCTCGGAACGGGCTTGTCGTTCAATTTGGTCCTCGTTCGTGCGCTGCTCGGCGCTCGCCTGGCTATCGAGCCTGTTGACGTTGCGCCGTCTCGAAAACGCTCAGACGAATTGCCGCCGTCGCATCAAGAGACTTCACACTCGGTATCGCGCCTCCAGAAAACGCCAGGAGTGCTTCGACGGTTTGGGTGCCGACTGCGCGGCACAACGAATCCTTCAGCCTGATTTCGGTTCGATCCGCAAAAAAGATGCTTCGCGCAACCTTCAGAAGAAGCGCTTTTTCCTTTGCGCGGATCAGTCCCGCCGTCGACGTCTGTTCGATCCAGTACTCGACATCGACCATTGGCACTGTCAATGCCCGGAAGTCGAGCGGTGAGTAGACCAATGCGACATCTGCGTCGCGCCGCACCGCGCAGCTTCGGAATCGTTCATAGACCCAACCGATGCCGATCATTCCGCATCTGTCGAGCTCCGAGGCGCGCAGCGCCCCCATGCTCGCCGCTCCAATCACAGTTTTTCCTTTATTCAGTACCGCCAAAATCTCTTTGGGTGACACCGACATGTTTTGTCCGAACTCCCCGTCGACAATGACGATAATATCGTGATCGTCGAATGCTGCCAGGTCGCCGCGCTTGATCGGAGGGGCATGGCTCACAGCCGCAAGCCCCCGTACTTCCGCCTCGGTGATCGATGGCCCAAAGAATACGATTGTCTTCACGGGATTCCGGGGTTCGGGCGATTTAAAGAATGCAAGTCTCGAAATGCAAGTCTCGATCGGCATCGTCCAACAGATCCCGCTTCGCGCAGCCTCTTGAACTCCGCGAGCATACCGCCTGGATCACCGGCACGCACCTTCGATTTCCTGCAACGCCCGGCGCCCCAAACTCGCACGACCGCCGTGCATCAGATAAAATGTCCAGGCTTCTGCTCGCGGCGCAACGACCCGCACGACCGGGAGCCCCACTTCGGTCCTGGTGATGTCGAACGCGACAACTTGATCAAAGCCGGCGTGACGCATCCGTTCAATGATGAACTCGACATCTTCATTGACCGATGGATGATGATACGAGGCGATATCGCTGAAGCTGATGATCCGGTTCTGTGTCTCCGCCGGCAGTGCTCTGTTGGTCGTAGCGAAGTCAGGCAGATCTTCCCTGCCACCCTGTATAAATCCGAGGCGGGTTTGCGCAGCCTCGGTCAACGCGCGGGTGACAGCGACAATTGCATCTGGATGTGTCCCGCATCCGCTATGGGCGTTCATGTTATCAAGCGGCGCTTGCCGGTCGGTGATGATGCACTCGATTGTGGGAATGCCGGTCGACGATGTCAGGTCCCGAAGTTGCACCTCGAGGCCGGCTCGCTGCAGTTGATGCACCAGCTTTGCCACCTGTCGAGGCAACCCACGAAGCAAGATCAGTGGCGGGTCCTCGCGCTTCGGCAAAACCCTGTCGTCGAAGCCCATGTCCGCCAGAAGCGCTGCGACCGCGGGTCTAAGATCGGCTCGTGTCATCTGCAGCGCTGATGCATCCCGCTCGATCACCTCACATAGAGCATGGCTGAGGGCGGCGAGCCTGGTATTGCCCGATGCGAGTCCGTTCGTGCTTGAGAAGAAGAGAGGCATCCCATCCGATGGAGCGTAGGGAGCCATGACGCAGTTTAACGGCGCATAGGTTGGCCGCCGCGTCACAAGATCGAACCCCAAGGCCCAGTCCAAGCGCAGATTTTCATTGTAGTTGCGTACCGTCGGCACATGAATATCGAGAGGGTCGACGCACGAATGGTGCCGCCGAAGGTTATAATGAGAAGCGGTAATGATTGAGCCATCAAACCGTTCGCCGGCATGTCGCTCGACAGCCTCCATCAAGGCTCCGGCGTACGCATCGGCGCGGGTTTTTCCCTTCCCGTAGTAATAGGAAATCCCCCGGCCGAGATCATGCGGTCGTACCGTCATGAAGACCGGAATTCCGACCCGGTCGAGGTCGGTCACGTCGGCGACCTTGGTAACGCCGACGGTTTCAAGTACCGCTCGCGCGCGGCAAATAATCGCGCGCGGCCTCTCGGAACGAGCGACGCCAGGGCCGCCATACTTTATCTCCTTGGCGCCCAGCCAATATTCGTAGCTGAACTGTTCGGCACTCATGATGGTCCGTCCTCCGATGCGGCGCTGACGTCATTGCTCGGCTGAGTTGCATCCCGGAAGCCGATCAGCGCGAGGCAAAGGTCGCCCGGTTGTTCGAGTTTACAAGGATTTGCACCTTTCCGGATCTCCGTCTGGAATGAAGGCCTCTCATTGCGGTGGACGCCGCTGGTGCGGCGGCGGAATTGAGGCGGATTGTTGCCGCTAAATTTGCCGGCTCAGGCTTCTTCTCGTCTGCCTCGCTCGAAAACGGTTCGGGTGTGGGACCCCGGTCACACAACGGCCGACATATTCGTGGTTTGATCGCCGCAGTTTTCCGCCGGAGTTGATGTAAATGAACGAGATGAGCTGGCCCGCGCAGACGCCGCCTGGGCCGCCCCCCACGCCCGTGCCGCCGCCGATGCCGGTGGCGTTTTCCGGCAACCGCGGTGATTTCTACAGCCTGGTCAAGCGCGGGGCGGCGCTGGAGCTCGTCACCCTCGGCTTCTACCGGTTCTGGCTGCTCACCGACATCCGCCGCCATCTCTGGTCCAATACAATGGTCGATGGCGATGCCGCCGAATACACCGGTCGCGGCAAGGAACTGCTGATCGGATTTCTGGTCGCGCTGGCGATCCTGGTGCCGATCTATCTCGGCTATTTCCTGATCGGCCTCGAGGCCGAGCGCTATCAGGCGTTCGCCAGTATCCCGCTGGTCATCTTCTTCTATCTGTTCGGGCAGTTCGCGATCTATCGTGCACGGCGCTATCGATTGACGCGGACGGTCTGGCGCGGCGTGCGTTTCTGGATGACGGGTTCGGGCTGGATCTATGCTTTGCGGGCGCTGTTGTGGGGCCTGGGCATGATCTTCACGCTCGGGCTGATCCTGCCGTGGCGTGCGGCTTCGCTCGAGCGCTACAAGATGCGCCATTCCCATTTCGGCGACCTGCAGGGCCGTTTCGAGGGGCGCGGCTGGGAGTTCTTCAAGCGCGGCTGGTGGCTGTGGCTGCTGACGCCGATCGCGATCTATATCACCCCGATCGCGCCTTTCGTTTACGCGGGCTACAAGGCGATCGAATGGCGCTGGTGGCTGTCCGGCATCCGGTTCGGCGACGTGCGCCTGGAATCCTCATTGCCGAAGAGCGCATTGATCGGGATCTACTGGAAGGCAATCGGCTGGATGGCGCTGCTCGGCCTCGCGTTCGCGGTCTATCTGGGCCTGTGCGCGCTTCTGGTCGCCAGCATGAGCGGCGAGGGGGTTCAAGAGTTTTTCAAGGCGCCGGAATTGGCGCAGAGCATTCCATTGCTGGTGCTGTTTGGCCTCGGCTATCTGGTGATGGCGCTGGCGATGAACGTGGTGATGCGGGTCTATCTGACGCGCGATCTCTGGGTGATCGTGCTCGGGTCGGTCAATATCGTTGGTATTGAGGCCGCCGCCAACGTCGCCGCGCGCGGCGATCTCGCCAATGCGCTGGGCGAAGGCTTTGCCGATGGCCTCGATGTCGGCGGATTCTAGGATGGGATGACCATGGCAGGCGACGCACCGGAGCCTTCGAAGACGTCGCCGTCCGGCGCGGCGACCTATTTCGACGGTGTGTCGAGCCGCCGCCGCTCGGTCACGCTGCAGTTGTCGGACCGGCTCGAAATCAACGATCACGAGCAGACGCTGGCGGTGTGGGATTTCGCCGACATTCGCCGCGCGGACAGCCCTTCCGGCATGCTGCGCCTTGCCTGTCCGACGGCGTCCGCGCTGGCCCGGCTGGAAGTGCGCGACGCCGCGCTTGCCGCCGAACTGGTTTCGCGCTGCGCGAGGCTGGACGATAACACGCCCGGCCGCCGCGGCGTGGCCGTCATCGTCGGCTGGTCGATCGCGGCCGCGGTGTCCATCGTTTGCGTCGTGCTGTTCGGACTTCCCCTGATCGCCGACCGCCTCGCGCCGCTGGTGCCCGACGCGTTCGAACGACGGCTCGGCGAGGTTGCCGACAGTCAGGTCAGGAAGATCTTCGACGGCAAGGTGTGCGAAAACCCGGCCGGGCAGAAGGCCTTCGTCAAGCTCGTCACGGCCATCCGCGAATCCGCCGGCCTCGATACGTCGGTGCAGTCGGGCGTGTTGTCGAGCAGCATACCAAATGCCCTGGCGCTGCCGGGCGGCAGGGTCTATCTGTTCGACGGGCTGCTGGCGAAGGCCAACAATCCCGACGAGATCGCCGGCGTGCTGGCGCATGAACTCGGCCACCTCAAGCATCGCGACAGCATGCGCGGCCTGATCCGCGACGGCAGCACCTCGTTCCTGATCGGGCTGTTGTTCGGCGACATCACCGGCTCCAGCGCCCTCATTTTCGGGTCGCGCACGCTGGTGACCTCGTCGCATTCGCGCGAGGCCGAAACCAATGCCGACGGCTTTGCGATCGACGTCATGCACCGCCTGGGCCGGCCGGCCAAGCCGACCGGCGAATTGCTGCTGCGGGTCACCGGCAAGGAGGGCAAGGGGCTTTCCATCATCTCCACCCATCCCCTGAGCGAGGACCGGCTGGCGCGGATGAGCCAGCAAGACCGGCCCGCCAGCGGTCCGCCGTTGCTGACTCCGGAGGAATGGCGGTCGCTGAAATCGATCTGCGACGACAAGATTTGACTTTGTTCTACGCTTGCTAGCACCGCGCGCTCTTGCGCGAGCGGGCCGCCTCGACCGGCGCAGGCGCTGCGCTGCCGGGTGGCCGCTCCCACACCGTCTGCATGACCGAGAAAGCCTGCGATATCGTCGGCTCGTGCCGCCGCGACGCCAGGCAGGCGAAGCTGAGGTCGCAGGTCACCCTCACGCTGTCGGCAATCACAAACTTCCGTTTGCCGGCGTTGCGATCGATCACGCAGTCGCGGGCAAGGCTCAGGCCGTTGCCGGCTTCGACGCATTCGATCATGGCGTCTTCCTGCTCGGCGAAGCCGACGCGCTTGGGCACATGACCGGTCGGCCGGAACACGTCGTCGATCAGCCGGCGGTGCGCCGAGTCGTGCGGCGTCGCGATCCAGGGCAGGTCGACGAGGTCCGCCCAGTTCTTGCCGAGCACCCTGTCGCTCCATGCGCAAGGCGCAATGACGCGATAATCGAATCGGGTCAGCATCGCCAGCCGGTACCTGCCATCCTCGATGCTGCGCTCGGGCGGCGTTGACGACGCCAGGCATTCGGGCGGCGTGGCATCGATATAGTATCCGACGTCGAGTTCGCCCCTGCCGATCTGCGTCAACACATCGTCGCTCATGCCGTAGCGGAGAAATACTTCGGTCTTCTTCGAGCACGTGGCGAGGCTTCGCACGAACGAGCCCAACCGGATCGATTCCGGGTCGAGTATCGTGCCGACGCGCAACGTGGTCCGCACGGATTCCCGCAGCGAATCGGCCGCGGTCTTGAAGTCGGTCGAGGCCGATACGGTCCTGTGCGCCAGCGGCAGCAGGGCGGCGCCCGCTTCGGTGAGGGTAAAGCCGGCAGGCGTCCGGTTGAAAAGCTGCAAGCCGATACTTTCTTCGAGGCCCTTGAGCTGCAGGCTGACGGCGGGCTGCGTCAGGTGCAGCAGCGTGGCCGCGCGGGAAACCGTGCCTTCGCGGGCCACGGTGATGAAGCAGCGCAAGGCCTGGATTCGAGGCAGATCGTTCATCTGGAAAACTTGTTGAAGGCGCCCATGCAGCCCATTAGATAGGATCTGCTCTTGGAAGTCACAATATTTTGCTAATTAAACTTTGCGTTGTCACCGGAAAACGGCGAGTGGCGCCTGTGCCGGGCTCGAATCAAGCTGACGGGGATGGTCGCCGGACACGGGCTTGACCAGTCCCCCCCGTGCCGAGCGGCCTTAGCCGCCCAGGAGCCCCGTTTGTCGGCAGATAGCAGCGGAAGTTCCGGCCTGCCACCTACGGCAGGTTGTTGACCTTGCGCACCCATGCGCGCACGTCGGCCAGCACGTCCGGCAGCAACGCCTTGACCTCCTGCACGGTCATGCCGGGCTTGATCCGCGGATCGTAGAGCAGGTTCATGAGATACTGGTCGTAGATGTCGAAGAAGCCCATCGAGACGTTGTCGTTGAACATCGTCCAGGGCACGCTCGATGTATCGTTGATCGGCCCCAGCGACTGCAGCAATTCCTCATAGGCGCAGTCGAAGAAGACGAAGTCGCCATTGTCGATCGTGAGGATCACGTCGGAATGTTCGATTTCGAACTTCTCGTTCTTGCGAAAGCCCGACAGGCATTGCGGGTCGAGCGAAGAGCGAATCTCCTTGGCCCGTGCGCTGCCATAGAAGGTCGCGATGGTGCGCTGCAGGTCGCGGTCGCGCACCAGCTTGACGTGCACATTGGCGTCTTCGATGCCTTCCGCCATGGCGATGTCGAGGTGCTGAACCCGCGCGGCGATGTCGGCCACGATTTTCGAGAGCTGCGCCTTGCGGTCGGCCCGGGCGCCGTCGGCGAACACCCGCACCGGCCCGTCGTACTTCCGGATGCGGTCGACGCGGCCGGCCAGATGATATTCGGCGCCGAACGCGGTTTTCAGGAAGCCTTCGACGATCTCGCTGTCGGTAAAGATCTTCTTCTCGTTGCGCTGACGCTGCGCAATCGAGGCCATCTCGATGGATGCCAGGCACGGCGCCAGCGTTCCGCCGAGCATCGTGGCGCCCAAGGTCGCCATGAGCGTCCAACGGAAAGATAATCGGCGGGGCGTACGCATTCAAACGACGCTGCAGCAATCGATGCGCGCAGGCAAGGAAAGAAAGCCTCGACCGCGCTCAATCTCGATCGCGCACCTGCATCCACCCCGCGGTTCCAGGACAAGGCGGTCAGTTCTGCACGACCACCTTGGTGCCGACTGGCACGCGATTGTAGAGATCGGCCACGTCCTCATTGGTCATGCGGAAGCATCCGGACGAAACCGCCTGTCCGATCGTCTCAGGCTCGTTGGAACCGTGGATGCGATAGAGCGTCGATCCCAGATAAAGCGCGCGCGCGCCGAGCGGATTGTCGATGCCGCCTGGCATGTGGCGTGGCAGGTCGGGACGGCGGCGCAGCATCTGCGCCGGCGGCGTCCAGCTCGGCCATTCCTTCTTCGCGGAAATTCGGTGAACTCCGCCCCAGCGGAAGCCGTCTCGGCCGACGCCGATCCCGTAGCGTATCGCCTGGCCATTGCCGAGGACGAGATAGAGGCGGCGCTCGCCGGTGTTGATGTAGATCGTTCCGGGCGCGTAACCCCCGTTGAACATGACCGTCGTGCGCGGGATCGGGCTCGATCCGCCGGGCGAGCCGGGCCGGAAGAAACCGGGGCCGCCGCCCATGATGTCGCGCGAGTCGTCGAAAAAGAAATTCGGAAAACCTTGTGCCCGCGCCTGGCTGGCTCCCGCCAGCACCGTGACAGCCGCAAGCAGAACAGCAAAAGCCCGGGTCATTCTCTTCCTCGTTAAAAAATTTGAGTATGCCGACGGAGACAGGCCACAATTGGGCGGATGATGCAACCAACGAGGCTGTGACTCCCGTCATTTTCGAGCGCTGCGGGTAGAAAAAGCAACATGCGGGGCGCGATGGCTGCATTGTTCCGCTAAACCTTTGACGAAACGCCGGAACAATGTTTGATCGTCGTCGGCTCACAGCATTGATCGAGGGAAACGAGACCATGAACGGCGCGGAAAGTCTGGTGCGGACATTGGTCGCAGGCGGCGTGGACGTCTGTTTCACCAATCCCGGCACCTCTGAGATGCATTTCGTCGCCGCACTCGACCGGGTGGAGGGGATGCGCTGTGTGCTCGGGCTGTTCGAGGGCGTGGTGACCGGTGCCGCCGACGGCTACTACCGCATGAAGGGCACGCCGGCCTCGACCCTCCTTCATCTCGGGCCTGGCCTCGCCAACGGCCTTGCCAATCTTCACAACGCCAAGAAGGCCAATTCCGGCATCGTCAACATCGTCGGTCAGCACGCCACCTATCACATCGACTACAATGCGCCGCTGACCTCCGACATCGAAGGTCTGGCACGGCCGATGTCGGCCTGGGTGCGGACCTCGCCGGATGCCAAGTCGGTTGCCGCCGACGGCGCGGCCGCGATCGCCGCTGCCAGGGGCGCGCAGGTCGCCACCCTGATCCTGCCCGCCGACACCGCCTGGAACGACGCCGACGGCGTCGCGCAGGTGCCGGGCGAGACCCAGTGCGCCAGCTATTCAGCCCAGGCCGTCGAGCAGGCCGCCAAGCTGATCCGCAATGGCGGCGCGTCGACATTGCTGCTGATCACCGGCAGCGCGCTGACCGAGCAGGGCCTCGATCTGGCGGGCCGCATCGCCGGCAAGACCGGCTGCAAGGTGATGACCCCGACCTCCAATCCGCGCATGGCGCGCGGCCGCGGCCGCTTCTCGGTCGACCGCATCCCCTATGTGGTCGATCAGGCGATCCCGATTCTGAAGGAGTTCAAGAACATCGTTCTGGTCGAGGCCGGCGAGCCGGTGGCCTTCTTCGCCTATCCGAACAAGCCGAGCCTGCTGAAGCCGGAGGGCTGCGAGGTGCATCGCATGACCTCGGGCACGGAAAATTCCGTCGCCGCGCTCGAGGCCCTGGCCGGCGCGCTGCAGGCCAAGGCGTCCGACCGCCAGCCGCAGAAGCTGGTCGAACTGGCGAAGCCGACCGGCGCGCTGACCCATGCCTCGATCGCGCAGGCGATCGCGACCGCCATCCCGGAAAACGCCATCGTGGTCGATGAATCCATCACCACCGGCCGCGCCTTCTTCCCGCCGACGGCCGCCGCCGCGCCGCACGACTGGCTGCAGAACATGGGCGGCTCGATCGGCTTCTCGACGCCGGTGGCGACCGGCGCCGCGATCGCGTGTCCGGACCGCAAGGTGATCTGCATGGTCGGCGACGGCAGCGCGATGTATACGCTGCAATCGCTGTGGACGCAGGCGCGCGAGGGCCTCAACGTCGTCACCATCGTGTTCGCCAACAGGATCTACCAGATCCTGCGCGGCGAGTTCGACAATGTCGGCGCGGGCGAGCCCGGGCAGCGCGCGCAGGACATGCTCAAGCTCGACCGTCCGACGCTCGATTTCGTCGCCATGGCCAAGGGCATGGGCGTGCCGGCCCGCGCGGTGGCCAACGCCGACGATTTCAACAAGGCGCTGGCGGAGGCCGTCGCCGAGCCGGGGCCGCGGCTGATCGAAGTGCAGATGTAAGGCGACAACGTCAGGCAACACTTGCCGCCCGCCTTCTCGAGGAGGCGTCATGCAGACCGTGCTGAACAAGGTCATCGCCGCGCTCCACGCGTTCTATGCGACCGAAGGCTTCCTGCTGGAACAGGAAGCCGGCGAACGCGCGCTGACACACCGGCTGGCGGTGCATGTCGAAAGGCAGTTTCCGGGCTGGGAGACCGATTGCGACTACGACCGGCTGGGCGACCGCATGCTGCGGCTGCCGCGCGGGACGATCGTCTCGACCGACGATCACCTCGCCAAGTCGATCTATCCCGACATCGTGGTGCACCAGCGCGCCATCCCCAACAACCTGCTCGCCGTCGAGGTCCGCAAGTCGGCCAATCATCGGCCGCTCGATCACGACCGGCACAAGCTGCGGGCGCTGACCGATCCGCATCTGTGGTTCGCCTACTGGATCGGCGTACTGCTGACGCTGGACCGAAAAAAGGTCGCGATGTCGGAGGTCTATACCGGCGGCGCCTTCGACAAGGCCATGTCCGGCTGGTTCGCCGGACGGCTGACGGAAGCGGGCTTGAGCGCAGGCTAGGGTGGTTCCGTTCCGATGATCGAAACGGAACGACCGATCTCGTTCTGATGCGTTGTCTCTAAATTAGCTCCCGGTGAGGGCCTCGGGCATTTTCCGGATCTCGCCCATCCCGTGCAGGTTGGGCAGTCTGGCGTTGGCGCTGCGCAGGTTTGCGAGAGCTATTCGGAGCACAGCCAGGTCGACCGGCTTGGCGAAACTCTGGGTGACGTCGATGCCCAGGTCCTTCATCTTGGCCCGGCAGGTGTGGCGCGATTGAGCGTCCGTTCCGCTGACGACCATCACCGGAATCTGGCGTCCGGCGTTGGCCATCTGCCACATCACGTCAAATCCGTCGCCGTCCTCCAGCGTCAGATCGAGCGTCAGGCAGTCAAAGCTGTTGTTCTTGAGCTGTTCGATTGCCTCGCGGCAGGATGTCACCCCGACCGTACGATAGCCGGTATTTTCGGCCGCGCGAACGATCAACGCCAGCTGGACCGGATCGTCTTCGATGACCAGAAGACGCGGAACTTCCAGAACCCCGCCGTACTTCTTCCTGTCTTCGCTGGTTACGTCTCGTGCGGGTTTGCTCATGGTTCACCTCTTGGTTCGAGTTAACGGAAAGCGATGCGGTCTCAGCCCGATGCAAGCGATTTGGTCCGGCCGGGCGTCTGGAACGCCGGAAACCGGCCGGCGTCGCGCGGATCCCAACGTTTGATCAGGTGCGAGAACTGCCTTATCCCGAGCGTAGGCGCGAACAGGTAGCCCTGGCCGACGTCGCACCCGGCGGCCCGCAATGCGGCCAGCGTCGCCCGGCTGTCGATTCCTTCGCCCACCACTCTCATGCCGAAGGCTCTCGCCAGCGCGACGCAGGCTTCGACGATTTTCATCATGTCCTTGTCGTCGGCGCAGTTGCCGGCAAAGGAACGGTCGATTTTCAGTTCGCTGAACGGCAGCTTCGCGAGCGCCGAAAGCGAGGAGAACCCGGTTCCGAAATCGTCGATCGCGGCTCCCATGCCCTTGAGCCTCAGCCGCGACACGACGTCCATCGCCCGGTCGACGTCGGACATGGCGACGCTCTCCGTCACTTCGATGACCAGGGATTCGGGGGCTACCTGGTAGGTGCGCAAGATGCCGTCGATCCGTTCGGGGAGCGTAAGATCGTTCAGATCGGACGCGGAGACGTTGACGGCGACCGTAAAGCCCGGACGCTGCTGGATCAGCCTGCGGCTGGTGGCGACGGCCGCATCGCAGACCGCGTGAGTCAACTCCGGCATCAGGCCGAACTGCTCGACCAGCGGAACGAAGATGGCGGGCGATACCGAGCCGTATTCCGGCGCCATCCAGCGCGCCAGCGCCTCGGCTCCGTCGATCTCGTTGGTGTGCAAGTTGATCTTGGGCTGCAGCTCGACGATGAATTCCTTCTGCCTGAGCGCGGCCGCGATTCGATCGCGGCTGATCTCCGGCGCTTTCGGCTGGCCGCCGGTTGCGGCGGTGAACAGCGCCGGCCTCGTCAGCGCGACGCGCAGCTTGTCGATGTTCAGCGGCTTCGCCAGGCATGTGGTCAGCGCCAGATCCAGCGCGGTGGCGACGCGCTTGATCGTGTTCCGCACGCGCTCTTCGCATCCGCTGACGATCACGATCGGCATCGCGTTGAGCTTCAAGGCGGCGATCACGCGCAGCAATTCGACGCCGTCATGCTCGCCGAGCGACAGGTCCAGCGTCATCATGTCGAACGTTTCGCTTCGCAGCAGGCTCGATGCGTGTTCGAAGGTCGACGCGATGAAGGTATCGTAGCCGAGCTTGGCGCCGATCGATCCGATGATGGTCCGCTGCACCAGGTCGTCTTCGACGACCAGCAGCCGACCCCGCAGTTCGTCGGTGCGACGTTCCATCGTCGTCATGCCGCGGCTCCCGCCGGCGCGCCGCTGAGCAGGTTGCGATCGGCGAATGCGCGCGTCGCCTCGAAGGCCTGCCGAAGTTCGCTGATCGATCCTTGCAGCGCCGGTTGCGGCATTTCTTCGGCGCCGGCTTCGAGCTGCCGCGCCGTTTGCGACAGCACCACGAAGCCGAACGTGGCCGCTGAACTTTTCATCGAGTGCGCGTCGCGCTTGATGACGGCGCGGGCCTGGTCCTTTGCTTCGATCCGGGTCAGCTTCTTGGCGGTGTCGGCCAGGAATACGTTCAGCAAGGCGGCCAAGTCATCCGGACCAAGTTCGATTGCGAGCTCGCGGAAGACTGCTTCGTCGAAGGAAAACGTCTCGCTCATGCTATCAACCTTTCCTCGGTGGATGCCGCGTTTACGCGGGCCAAGGCCTCGGTCAACCGATCGCGGGTGACTGGCTTGGTGACGAAGTCGTTCATGCCGGCCGCCAGGCAGGCCAGTTCGTCCTGGCTGGCGGCGTTGGCGGTCAAGGCGATGATGTGGACGTCGCGGGCAGGCGGCGGCAGCCTGCGAATGGTTCGCGTGGCGACCAGACCGTCCATCTCCGGCATCATCATGTCCATCAGGACGAGGTCGTAGTTGTGGTTCTGGACCGCCGCCACCGCCTCCACGCCGTTCTCGGCCAGGTCGGGCGTGTAGCCGAGTTTCTGAAGGAGTTTGCGGATCACGAACTGATTGGTCACGTTGTCTTCGGCCACCAGTATCTTCAGAGGGCGGAAGTCGGCCGCTGCAGCGGGGTCGAGCGAGGTCCCGTCCGCATCCGCCGAGGCGCCCGTTTGCGACGACTGCTCCGCGTCCTGTTCCTGGTATGCCTTGACCAGCACCGAAAAGCTGAACCGGCTGCCTTTCCCGATCGTGCTCTCGGCGGAAATTTCGCCGCCCATGCAGGCGACCAGGCGCTTGCAGATCGCCAGCCCGAGGCCGGTACCGCCAAACCGGCGCGAGATCGAACTGTCGACCTGGGAGAATTCGCGGAACAGCAGCCCGATCGCGTCGGCGGGGATTCCGACGCCGGTGTCGGTGACCGTGAACATCAGTCGCGTAAGTCCGCCCTCCGCCGGCGCGGCCGCGACCTCGGCCTGAACGGAGCCGAACTGGGTGAACTTGATCGCGTTTCCGACCAGATTGAACAGCACCTGGCGAATCCGTGCCGGATCGCCGACGACAGTTTTCGGAACGTCGTCCGCCACCGATGCCGTCAGTTGCAATCCCTTTGCCTTGGCGCGGGACACCAACAGCCCGATGGTGGAATTCACCGAATGGCGCGGATCAAACACGACCTGCTCGATCTCCATCCGGTCCGCGTCGAGCTTGGAGAAGTCCAGAACGTCGTTCAGAATCTGCAGCAGATAGTCGGCCGATTCCCGCAGAGTCGCGGCGGTCTTCTTGTGCTCGGGCGGCAGGTCGTCGGCCGCCGCCAGCAGGTCAGCCAGCCCGATGACGCCGTTCATCGGCGTGCGGATTTCATGGCTCATCATCGCGAGGAATTCGGAGCGGGCGCGGGTACCCGCCTCGGCGGCGTCGCGCGACTTCGCGAGCCCGACCTCGTAACGGACGATCAGCATCGAGATGGTGCCGATCACCAGGCTCAACAGCACCGCCGCGATCAGGTTCAAGTCGCGATCGCGACGGTAGGCGGCAAACACCTCCTCGGACGCCTGTCCGACGGCGACCGCCAGCGGATAGTCCTTGACCTTGCGGAAGTTGGTGATCCGCTCGACGCCGTCGATCTGGCTCCTCGAGGTGAAGGAACCGCTGTCCCGGGTCGCCAGGCCCTTCATCAGCGGGCTGCTGCTGATCGACACGCCGATGGCGCTGGGCCCGGCCGAGGCGCGCGCGCGGACGATGCCGTCGAGGCCGACAAGCGTAATGATGCCCTTCTTGCCAATATCGACGGAGTTGTAGAAGCGGGAAAGATATTCGGGATCGAGAGAAACCACGACGACGCCGCCAAACGTGGCGTCCTGCGCGATGATCCGCCGTGTGAGCTGGATCGACCATTTGTTGGATACCCGGCCGAACACCGGCTTGCTGATGAACAGGAAGTCTTCGGTGCCTTCGGCATGGACCTTGAAATGCTCGCGGTCATGCAGGTCGAGTCCCTTCATGGTCGGATCGAGATTGCTCGCGAGCATGATTCCGTTCTTGTCGATGGTGACGACCTGGAACGAGAAATCGGTGAGGAACTGGCTGTTCTTCGACCATAGCGACATGTCGAAGCCTTTCGGATCCTTGGCGTAGGAATCGCGCACATAGAGCAGCGTCTGGTCCGCGGCCTTGATCGATCGGATGATCTGTTCCTCGAAGGCCCGGGTCAGGTTTGAATTGTTTTGACGCGCGGCGTGCTCGATCCGCGTGCGTTCCTCGGAAATGCTGTAGAGCGTGCCGATCCATATCATCGCGATGGCGAACACGCCGATCAGCACGCTGCCGTAGCGGCCGATGACGTGCGATAGGCGATCGAGGCCCGAGGTGGACTGGTCGTGTGATTTCATGGCTGCCGCAACACTTGCAAGTTTTCGCCACGGCAGAGTTAGTGGTTACAGGTGGAGGACCGGTGTAACTTGATCGGAAATTTTATCGGCGGTTTTGACCAACGATTAGCCAATGCCCTTCGTTCGCCCGTATAATCACGGGAAAGGTGCGTAGGGATACGGGGCGCTTTTACGATGAGCGATAGTGCCCTGTTCATCATCTCCGCCGTTTTGCTGCCGACCGCAGCGTGGCCGCGGTGGAGCGCCGGAGATATCGACGGCTTTATCTCGGGCGACTGGCTGGAGCGGAAAGCCGCCAGATGGCGTGCTGAATGGCCGCGGTGCGGTAGCCTGCGCCCCCGATTGGCCAAATTGTCGGCTCATTGCCGCCAAAACCGTAGCGGAACATCGTTGCTGGATAGTTCGACGTGCGTAGGAGACGTGGCATGGCGTACAGGATCGTGGCGGAGCGCAGCAACGAGACCGTCAGGATGGACCGCAGCAGCATGCTGGTAGCGGTCGCCAAGGCACGCGTCTGGGCCAGCGAAGGATGGAAAGTGACCATCATCGTCGGCGACGAAAACGAAACCGCGCCCGCCGACGCGCGCCGGCTTGCCTATGCGTGACGCGTGTAGCGGCCCTGCCGAGGGCCGAGCGCCCAGGCCTCTGCAAGAGAGTGCCGGACGGCGATGACCTCGTGCGCCGCGGCCGTCGGATGTGCGGGATGCAGACCTTGTCGAACCTGCGGACGCCGAACCCTCTGCACGCTCCCCAAACGGACTCGGTTCAATCGCTCAAATTCGCCGAGCCCAATCATCCGGGTAGGGTTCGTGATCGGCGGCAAAGTCAGAGGTGTAGATGCCCCGGCTGTATAGGCGACAGTAAATCGTCATAGCCTCGAAATGGCATCCGGCCTCAAACCGGTGGACGCATCTGGCTGTGCCACTGAGGAGCTTGCGGAAGTCATCGCCATCCGGACCAGCGAGACACACACCTTGGCTGATGGCGCCTTCATCTTCATCTTCCCAAATCTCGTGAATGAGCGTCGCCATAGGTGATGTGGAGGATGTTGAGGTCGTCATTCACGGCGATGTTGGCGGATGAACGCGTTGAACACCGTGGGAAAAGGCGTTCGCTCAGGGAATTTCGGACAAGTGTTTGCGTCTTATCCGCTTGACGGCAAACCAAAGTGTCCCCGCCGCGAGCGGAACGAAGGCGGCTTTCGCATAGACCGGATCGTATTTCCATAGACCGGCATGGTGGGCAGCCTCGATCAGATAGTGAAACAGTGCGGTAGAGTAATAGGTAATAGCGGCGACCGAGAGCCCCTCTACCGTAGTCTGCAGCCGCAATTGCAGTCGCGTTCGAGCGTTCATCGACTTGAGCAACTGCTGGTTCTGCTGCTCGAGTTCGACGTCGACCCGTGTGCGCAGGAGATTTGCAGCTCGCGTCAATCGAACCGACAGATCGGCCTGGCGAGCTTCTATGGCGGCACAAGTGCGCATGGCGGGGGTCATGCGACGTGTGAGAAAGGACGACCAGGTCGGAAAGCCCGGCGTCTTTCGTTCGCCGATAATCTGCAATCGCTGTTGAACGATCTCCTCGTACGCACGGCTGGCGCCGAAGCGGAACTGGCTGGCAGCAGCGCCGGCCTCAACATCGGCGGCCAAGGCCGTCAATTCATCAAGCATTTGATGATTGTCTTTGAGTTGTCCCGCCCTGCGCATGCGCTCGGTGACCTCCACGAGGCGCTTCTCCGCGACATTTATCGAAGGCGCAAGGCGATGTGCTTCCGGAAGTCCTAACAACGCCAGCGTCCGGTAGGTCTCGATGTCGAGCAGGTGCTGGGCGAGCGACCCGGTTCTTTCGCGGCTCATGCCGCGGTCCCGCACCAGGATACGCTGATATCCCTCGGGCGTAGGCTTGAAGTCGGTAGCCACGATGGCGCCGCCTTCGGCGGTCTCCGCTATGGCAAGGCTTGTTTGGTCAAACAGGGCGAACGGGTGCGTGTCTTCAGCGATTTCCTTGACGATGCTGAGGTCGATTGCAACCAGGACCGGCCCCGGCTGGGGGATGAGCTTCATCGCCGAAGCCAGCGCCCCTGCCGTCGGATAAAATGCGCCGGCCTTCTGATCGAAGGGCGTCTCCCAGGTGTAGGTCGTGAATTCCGAGTGCTGCTCCCACCTCAGCGTGGTGCCGCCCAATTGCACGCGATGGTGCTTGTTCTGCGGCAGGGCCACCGGAAGGCCGCGAGATCGGCAAAACTCAACGAGTTGCTCCCGGTCGGCGTGCAGTTCTGCGGCGGTTGTCTGAAAGCCGAAACGAACCATGCGTATTGGAGGCGAAACTGGATTGAATGGCCTGGCGTGTACTTCGCCGAGCACGGTCGTTCGCATCGGATGCGAAGTCAGCTTGAAGACCTCGCCCTCGCCAATCGCTACATCACTGCCCATGAT
The DNA here is from genome assembly GCA_964609175.1 of uncultured Bradyrhizobium sp. Taxonomy (GTDB): domain Bacteria; phylum Pseudomonadota; class Alphaproteobacteria; order Rhizobiales; family Xanthobacteraceae; genus Bradyrhizobium. The sequence continues at coordinate 37,393 of CAZSRR010000005.1, read as the reverse complement.
GCCTCAGTCCCCTGTCATGACGCTGATGTTAAGGCATTTTGCGGCGTAAGGGCAGCGCGATGATATTCAGGGCGATTTGCGAGACCTGAAAGTGAACCGGCGTTCAACCACGTCGAGACGTCGGGCGGGTGACGCCGGACACATGGACGACCGGCGCAACACGAGACAAAGCGGCGAGAACGACCGGGTTTCCTCTACCGCGGCCGAACCCACTTAGACCATGATCCGGAAGGTGGAAACCGGTTTTCCTCGAGACAAACGCGGAACGCGTCTGTGCGGAGATCATGCCCAAACACACGGATGCGATCATGATGCGATTCGATCGAAGCATGATCCAGAAGGAGTTTGCCGCGAACAATGAACCATATCCGCTGGCGTATCTCCCCTCGGACAGAAGCGGAGCAGGCTTTGGCTGGTCCGGGCAGCGCGGTCGGGGGCTTGCGTCCGTCGGCTCGGGGATCAGACGCGCTGACCCAGCGACCGCAGCAGGTTCTTTGTGAATTCGTTGTTCGAATCGAGCCCGTACGACGTGCGCAAATCGTTAACTGCGTTGCTGCGCTCGTTGAGCTTGAGATAGGCTTGGCCTCTGTTGAGGAAAGCCGCCGCGGATCTTGGGTTTATGCCGATCGCACGTGTATATTCGTCGATGGCTTCCCGCCATCGCTCCCGCGTCAACGACAAGTTGCCCCGTGCCAGGTACCCTTCAGCGTTGTTGGGATCAATCTTGATGCCGGCCTCGATGTCGGCTTCCGCTCGGTCGAACTGGCGCTGCGCCATCAGGATGCGCGAGCGGTCGAAATAGCTCGGCGCGAAGTTGGGTGCAAGCGATATGCTTCTGGAAAAGTATGCCGCCGTCTCGGTATAGTCGGGATTACGCGAGCAGTTCGGGTTGCCTCCGATCGGCGCTTTGGCGAGATCCTCGGGCGACATTGTTCCGGCAGCGCAGCGGCGGACCCGCGCGTTTTCACGACGCTCCGTAACCAGCCCCAGCAGGTACTGCGTGTAGCCGGCCTTGGCATCCATCTGTTCGGCTTGCTTAAGGTCGCGATAACTGGCATCGAGCTGTCCGGTGCTCATGAACGCGCGACCGCGGAGCCGAAGTTTTTCGACGGTGGCCCCTCCCTTGATCGCGTTGTTCAGGTCGGCGATCGCGGCATCGTACTTTCCGCGGTCGAAGTTGATCCAGCTTCTGACCTCGCTGGCGATCGACATCGAGCCGTCGATCTCCAGCGCTTCGTTGGCATCGGATAGCGCCTTGTCGTATTGTTTCTGCCAATAATAAGCCCTGGCCCGCAGTGCAAGGGCGGACTGGTCGCGCGGGCTGATCCGCAGCACTTCGCCGAAATCGGCAATCCCCTCGTTGAGCTGTTTGGCGTACACATAGGCGTTGCCGCGCATGCGCAAGCCCGCCAGGTCGGATGGATTGAGCTTGTGGTATTCGCTGAAGTCGCGCGCGGCAGCGGCATACAGCCCCTTGTTGAACTGGGCTAGTCCGCGCAGATAGTAGGCCCGCGTGTAGGCGTTATCGAGCTTGATCGCCTCCGTGAGGTCCTTGATCGCCAGGTCATGCTGCTGTTGTTGGTAGTACATGTCGCCGCGGGTCAACCAGGCATAGTCGTACGTCGCGTTGTGGCTGATCGACTTGTTGAGATCGGCGGCTGCGCCCGCGAAATCTCGCTCCCCCAGCCGGTGAGCGCCGCGCCGCGCCAGCGACCAGTAATTATCCGGCTGCAGTCGAATCGCTTCGTTGAGATCGGCCAGTGCCTCTGGCGTCTGGTTGCGTAGATAGGCCCGGCGGGTCAGCAGGTCGGACCGGGTCTTGGCATCGAGGCTCGTGTCAGCCAGCGCCTCCGTGCAGGCTGCGACGCCCTGGGTCTTGTCGACATTGTTGTTGCGACAAACCTGCTGCTGCTGAGGCACTGGCTTGTCGCTTGCCGGTGGCGCGCCGGAACTGGCCGGCGCGGAAGGCGCCGGTTTCGCCCACGGCGCCGTGCCTGGCGAACCGGAGCCGCTCATCAGCCAACCGGCAAGCACGAAGGCGATCGCCAGCGGTGCGACGAACCAGCTGCGCTGATACCATGGGTCGATGTTCCAGAGGCCGCCATGGAGTGCCGCAAGTTGAGACGCAAGGCGGGCCATCATCGGTATCCCATCGCGGCGTATGCGCTCTCGAGATCGGAAAGTTCAAGCTTCGACATGTCGGCAGTGGTGTCGGAATAGCTGCGCACCGCGTGGGCTTCGCGCGCCTTTTCCAGCAGTGTCCTGATCGAGCGCGCATTGCCCCAGTCCGAACTGCCGCGCTCGGCATCGACCCAGCTCTTGAATTTGGGTTCGAACCCCTCGGGAAGTTGATATCCCTGCTGCTTGGCCATCACTTGCAAGATCGATGCGAGTTCCGAGGCATCATACGGCGGGAAATTGATGGTCTTGGTGAAGCGGCTGGCGAGTCCTGGATTGGCGCCGATGAATCGTCGCATCTCGTCGGGATAGCCGGCCGCAATCACGATCAGACGATCGCGATTGTCCTCCATGTATTTCAGCAGGGTATCGATCGCTTCGCGGCCGAAATCCGAGCCGAGGCCGGGATCACTGGCAAGCGCGTAGGCTTCGTCGATGAACAGAATGCCGTCATGCGCGGATTTGCAGACTTCCAGCATCTTGATGGCAGTCTGGCCGATATAGCCGGCCACGACCTTTCCGCGATCGGTCTCGACGAGATGACCTTTGCGCAGCACGCCGAGCGAGCAATAGATTTCACCGAGCGCGCGCGCGACCACGGTCTTGCCAACGCCGGGCGGTCCCGTGAAGACCATGTGGCGACTGGTCGGCGCTACGGGCAGGCCCTGTTCGCGCCGCTTGCGTTCGACCTCCAGGCTGGCAAGCAGCTTGTTGACCTCCTCCTTGACCGGATTGAGGCCGATCATGTTTTCGAGGTCGTTGAGCGCATCGTCGGCCGTTCGGGTGACGATCTTGGTCGTCGCGTCGGGCGCCGTAACGGTCAGCCGGCGGCCGATGGTGTAACCGGCACCGGCCGGCACCAAGCCCATCGCCGTGGGATCGGACGCCAGTCGCCATGCGATGTAGGTGACCGCGCCGCCTGCCAGCAGGATCAGCAGGGCTCCGGCGGCCTTTGCGAAACTCAGTTGGCTGATGGCTGATTTGATTGCATCGATGAGGCTGCCGGATGGATTCAGCAGCCAAGCACTGATCACGGCGGCGAGAATTGAAACGACAAGAAAACCGAGCATCGGGCGGTCGGTGAAGAATTTGCTCATATCGTGTGCTCGCTCGGTTAGCAGCCGGCTTTGGGGGTCCAAACTACGTTTTTGACCGCAGCGCCGCTCAGGGCGTTGACGGTCCAGGTTGGGGTCAGCGAAACGGCAAGATTCGATGCCTGGCCCTCGACGGTCAGCGTGCCACGGCCGGTCGGATAGGCGGCGGGGAAGGGAATGGCAATGCGCTGCGGCTGGTCGGTCAGTGCGAACGGCGGCGATAGATAGCTGCCGGAACGAACGCGTACGTTCGATGTCGTCCCCGGCGCTGCGGCCAAGGTGATTGAGGCGAGCGGGACCCGGCAGCTTTTCGCATCGGCCACCGCATCCTTTGCGGTCTCGAGATTCAGAGTGGCGGTGGCGGCATCGATCTGAGAGGCCGCCACGCTGGCAAGGTCGGGACCTTCGGTGCTGGATCTGTCAGGTGACAGCGTTGCTGCAACAATGATTCCGGCGAGCAGGCCCACGATCACAGGGGAAGCGAGCCGGCCCCATTGCGGCGAGCTCGCACCGTCGCGCCCGCTACCGACTTCCGCTTGAGAGGCATGGGCACCGCCAGTCAATAGACCACCCACAAATCTTAAATAAAAACCGGATTATGCGTGTTCGCAAAATCTATTCAAGTGGGGACTGCTGGCTGCTTTTGCGCCATCTGGCCATTGAAATGCGAATGAATATGGTGGACGCACAAGGGATCGAACCTTGGACCTCTCCCGTGTGAAGGAAGAACCACGGCTCCAAGGTGGCCACAGCAGACCATAGTTGAATCGAAAAATACCTTGCAGTATAAGGATTTTATGCAATATTTGACCTCAAACGGCCACACGTGGCCGTAGGTCAAAATCTGTGCCCCCGCTGTGCCCCGATGCCAATTCTCCCTTGGGGCACAGATCGGGGCACAGAATCGCGGGAAGGGTCTCATGTCTCACCCCGACAAGGGAAAAGATTTTAGGTCCGAATCGCAGCAGCAATTCGTCAAGCTCACCGACGCCGCCGTTGAGCGCGTCGAGCTGCCGGCCGGCAAATCGCAGGTCTACCTCTACGACACCGTACAGCCGGGCCTTGCGCTCAGAGTCCGCGCCAGCGGTGGCAAGAGCTGGGTCTATCTGTTCACCAAGCCGGGTGTCGATGGCACGCAGCGCAAGACGCTGGGCGCCTGGCCGAGGTTCAAGGAAAAAGAAGCGCGCGCCGCCGCCAAGATCGCGACCGGCGATCTGGTGCGCACTGGCGACCCGAACGCCGCCAAGCGCGAAGCCAAACAGCAACAACTGGCCGCAAAAGAGCGGAAGACGCTGGGCGAGCTGATCGAGGCGAAGGGGCCGTATGAGAGGGCGCTGCTACAGCGCGGAATCGTGAACTGGCAGGTTGCGCTGTCGGCGATGCGGCGCGGTCTGGCCGGGCATCTGACTAAGGACATCAGATCCCTGACACGCCGGCAGATCGTCGCGGACGCGGACAGGATCGCCGCCACCGGCAAACGCGGCGCCGCCGACGATATGCGAAAGCACACCCACACCTTTCTGGAATGGTGCGTGAGCCGAGGTTTTGTCGATACCAACGTTCTCGCCGGCTATCGAAATCCAAAACAGACTCGCGCGGAGCGGGTCGGGCGCCGACAGAAGGGTCGCGCGCTCACCGACGATGAAGTGATCAAGGTCTGGAAGGCGGCGGGTAAGCTCGGCGCGTTTGGACAGCTAACGCGGCTGTGCCTGCTCGGTGGTCCGCGCCGTAGCGAGCCGACGATGCTGGAATGGTCGAGGCATATCCTGAACGACCGCGTCACCTTCGACGAAGCCTGGACCAAGATGGGTCTACACCACGACGTGCCGCGCACGCTGCCGATCGATGAGGTGCTGGCAGCGGCGAAACATTTTCAGCGTGCTACTTCTGACTATGTGTTCCCTTCGCCGAAGACCGGGGGGCAGATGTCGGGCTTTACCAAGATGGTTGCGCGCCTGATCAAGGAAGCCGAGGTCGCCAGATTCACCATGCATGATTTGCGGCGCACACTGCGCACCATCATGTCACGCTGCGGCTACGACAACGAAATCCAGCGGCTGTGTGTCGGGCAAAAGCCGCGCGGAATCGATCAGGTCTACAATCACGACGAACAGTGGATCATACGCAGGATGGCGTTCGAAGCGGCCCATGACTACATCGCGGAGTTGGTCGGCGCGAAACGGGTCGGCAAGGTCGTGCGCCTGCAGCGGACGAATCCACTCGACCCGATCAAGGCCGAGCTGCTCGGCCGTCTCCGCGAGCATTATGCGGCTGGGACGGCTTAGTGGCCTTGTCACAGCTGGCCAGATAGTCCCGCACTGCATCGACCCGATAGAGCGGGCGGCCATCGACGTAGCGCCATTTCAGGGGATGGTGTGGATCGCGCCGCCACTGCTCCAGCGCTCCGGGCGTGCGCCGGATGACCGCGGCCGCCTCTAATGCGGTCAAATTAGAGCTGCCCGGCAGCGTATCGATATCGAACGTCGCGGGCGGCGGCATGCCACGGTTCTTGCGATGGCGCTTCGCGACACCTGGCATTTTCCGACTACCTGGCGACCCTAATGCCTCGATCCCAGTCTTTTCGTCCTTGCCGCTCATGCCTCCGCCCCGAACCATGATAGGTCTGAGGCAATAAGATCGTAGCCATCGCCAGTACGAAAGAAATCTAGAGTGCGGATATGGCTGCTGAGTAGCTGTGGCGTACAAATAGGACGAATCGCAAGGTTGACGAGCAACTGTGAATCGGCGTGTGGGACCAATCGGCATCCAAAATGTTGATGGACCTCGCATCTGTGGGTCAATCTTCGGAGCCGAATGCTATTGATACAGTTGTCGATTCGGAAAACGCTCGACCTGCAATTAGACAGTTATGAGCGGCACCGACGACGACCTGTGTAGTACGATAATTCCGAGCATATTGCTGAAAAAGCGGATGATTGCCGCTGAATCTTGCTAAGATCAACTTGCCGAATCGGGTGGCCCAGCTTTTCGGGGGCGCCGCCGAAGCTGTTGGGATCGGCCGCGAATACTGAAAATCATCGAATATGTAAGCCGCCCGCCGCCCGCCGCCACCGTCGAGCCATGCTCCATTCGAGTTCATAGTTGATGCCGAGCATACCAAAAAAATTGCGGCCATTGGCGGATCAGTTCGATCTTGGGGATCAATACCTCTCGGCACCCGGCGGTGAGCCACTTAAATCGGCCATCATATCGGCCCACGACAAGCGCGACGACCAGCCGATCGTGCTCAAGTATTGGCAAAAGACCGGCTCGGCGGTCGATGATGATCTTCGCGAAATCTGGCAACACGAAATGCGACAGGCTGAGCGTGTGCTCGCCTATCCGGGGGCCGACAGGGTCATCGTCGAATTGCTGCGCTACGGCGAGGCGTCGGATGCCTTCTTTCTGTCGATGCCGAGAGACCTCGCGCCACTCGATACTATGGTCAAACATGCGCGGCCCGATCACTGGCTGAACAATCTTGATCTCCCGCGCTCGCGTATCGTTCTCTGGCGCAACGCTGAACGTCTGGCCCAGGCGCTCGGGGCCGTCCACAACCAGGGGCTTGTCTATGGCCGTCTCGACGGTTCTTCGATCTTCACGGCATCTGCCACGGCGCCTGACTTCCGGCTTGGCAGTTTTGAGTGGTGTGTCCGACTTTCGGAGGCCGACAGGGCACCCGTCGTCGTGTTTGCGAAGTCCGCAGGAACTCCGATCGTCATGTCATTTCTCGATGACTGGCGTGCGCTCGGCCTGTTGCTCGCCGCCCTCCTGAAGCTAGATGCCTCGAGCCTGAGCCGCGGGCTTGCGGCCGCGGAGACCGAACCTGATGCGGCAGGCGAACGCTTGGCCGTCCTCGATGCCGGTGAGCGGGACATGCTCAGATGGCTCATCGAACCCGCTCGCCATCGCGCAATTGATGCCGAGATTGTTTGCAGGCGCATCGAGCGTGTCATCCTTGATTTATCTGCCTCTGCGCTCGAGGATCGCGGGCGCTTTCTTCTCGCCATTCGGACTGGCGCAACGGCGCCTCTCACCCGGGCGCTCCGCGATGCTTCGGGCGACGCATTCGACGCCGATGACCACAGCGCTCAGGTGAATTTCGTCGATGCCGACATTGCCGGCGGCGCCGAACTCGTCCGAACATCCGATGGCAGCCTGATCCTCATGACCGAGCTGTTCGGCTACAGCCTGGCGGGCTACGCACCCGATGGATTCGCAGACGCGGACTGGCGGGTAGCCACTTGCGATCACGCGCGACCGCGCAAGGATATTTTTCTTGGCCGACACCGAACGGTCGACTTACCCTCTCACCGCATCGAAGTGATCCGCTCTGGCAGCGCAGGCCGACGTCTCCAGGAGTTGCGCAGAGATGCGATCGATTGGCGAACGTCGCTTGACGGCCTCGGCGACCATGACGACGATGCGCTGGAAGCCGTCCAACAGGGTTTGCTGCTGGCTCAGCTGACCGAGGCGCTCTTTCGGGCAGCAGAAATTATTCCGGTCCGTGCCAGAAGACGGCGAACTCCAAGTGGAGAGGAAAGGATCCTCCTGGCGCCGCGAACCGATGAGCGGCGCGCAGCCCTTATGGAGGCACTCGGCGTCGAAAGCACGGAGCGCACGCTGTCTCGCCTGTTTCTTGACGAAGAAGCGGACATCGATGCCAAATGGGTGGTATCGGATTCCGGCTCCCTCAGTGGTCTCGGCCGCGCAAGCGCAGCGGTGCGCTTCAACCGTTCGGTTCGATTGGACAATGAGCGCGTCTACGAATTCAGCGCTGTGGGGGAACTGCCGCCAACTGCCGATCTCTTTCTACGTCTGATCGATGACGCAGGCACGGAAGGAGCCATCAATCGGCGGCTGCGTTTGCTTGGTGCGCTCGCAACGCAAGAAGAACTTCTCTCAATGCTCGCGGCACCGCGTAAGCGGCTCCGTTCTTATCACGCCGAATTGCTGGAAGATGCTGATTTTCACGACCTGGATCCGTCCAAACAGCAGGCACTTCGCTCGATTTGGACGACCGGCCCAACCCAGCTCGTTGTCGGGCCCCCAGGCGTCGGCAAGACGAAACTCGTCACCGAGATCGTGCGCAGGATACTGCAACAGCAGCCCAGTGCGCGCATCCTACTTAGCGCACAGGCCCATCAGGCGTTGGATCAACTCGCAGCCGGCGTGCAGAAAACGCTTGCGAAGACCGCGCTCGAATCGGAGCCGCTCCTGGTCCGCTCGCGCGCCGATAACGCGGCCGAGCTCTCGGGCGCCCAGACAACTGAACGGGTGCGGCAGTATCTCGCCGCGCTCGACGCAAGCCCGCTTGTGCGTAGCGCTCCCCTCGAAGTCCAGAATGCCATTCGAGGCATGAGAGACGACGCCCGCAACGGGCGCAACACGACCGATCACGACTCCCGGCGGCAACGCCGCTCGTTCGAATCGCTTGTGTTGCGGTCAGCGAACATCCTGTTCTCTACCGCCAACTCCGGAGATCTTGCCCGTCTCGTCAACGACCATGATCAGTTCGACTGGGTCATCATCGAAGAGGCCGCTAAGGCGACTGGCCCAGAGTTGATCGCGCCACTGCTTCTGTCGATGCGGCGTCTGCTGATCGGTGATCATAACCAGCTGCCGCCCTTCGACACGGATCGGGTGCTTGAATTCCTTGCGAACCAGACCAATGTGAAAAACGCCGTACTCCAAAGCGGCGGCATGGTCGGCGGTCTATTCTACGACTACGGATTGGACCAGCTGATCGAGACCATGGAGGACGACGATGCTCTGAGCCGGACCTGCCAAGCGGCGCGGCGGATGGTCCGTCTTTTTGAGTCGCTGGTCGTGCCTGAGCTTGAATGGCGAAAAGCCAACCCCTCGCGTTTGCAGGTCGCCACCGAACTCCTCGATCAGCACCGGATGCACCCAGCAATTTCGACCGTGATCTCGGAATGCTTCTACGGCGGCCGTCTGAAAAACGCAGAAAAAGTCGAGAAGCGGTTCTTGGAATGTACGCCGCCATTTGAGGTGACGGGAGGGCTGCCAAAGTCGCCGATCGTTATCGTCAATATGCCCTATGTCCAGGAAGAGGACGGGGCGAACGAGGAATTGCCCGCGTATCACAATACCGCCGAGGTCGATGCGGTCCTCAGAATCCTGGGCGGACTGACACCCGTGCAAAATGAAAAAGGTGAGTGGCCATCCCTCGCAGTGTTGTCTCCCTACAACGAGCAGGTAGCCAGGCTGGATATGGCGCTGCAGAATGCGGGTCAAGATCTCCCGCAACTTGGACGGTTCGAGAAGCCCAAGAAACGTGGCGGCTATGAGGGCACCGTCGACTCGTTCCAGGGTGGCGAAGCAGACGTTGTCGTTGTTTCGCTCGTGCGCAACAACGGGCACTCCGGAATGGGGGCGCTTGGCTTTGTACGGCGACGTCGCCGCATGAACGTCTTGCTTAGCCGGGCCAAGTGGAAGCTGATCATCGTGACGAGCCTCAACTTTTTGCGTGTGCAGTCGCGCAGTTATTCAGGTGACAAGCACGAAGCAAGTGAGGACCAGGAATTCCTGCCCTTGCTCGTCTCGGTACTGGATCGGCTGCGGACGGAAACGCTGCCGGACGGTACGCCCAAGGTGTCGGTGATCGACTGGGCCGAACTGCGGGAGCCGGCCTGATGACGGTTCGCGTCGCGGTACCCGTACGTTCAGCACGTCTTCGCGTATGGGTCGATAAGGGCAACGATTGGAGCGCCGTCGACCGCCTCGTCCTCTGGGCGCTCGCAACCCAGCCTCGAAACTCGAAAGATCTGGCAGAAGTAGCGAGAATTCCTGCCCGCCTGCTGAACGGATTGATCCTTCGCTTGATGCGGGCTGGTTGGGTTGAACTCGCGACAAACAGTCAAGGAGCGGCCTTCCGCATCAGCGCGGCAGGACAGGACGCGCTGACCAACGCCGAAGAGCTTCCGAGTGTCCCTCGTCCGGGTTCACGCCTGCTCACCTTCACAGTCGAACCGTTCACACTGCGCGCCTTCGGACAACGAGACCTCAAGCCGTACCGACCAACCGACGTTGCGAAAATTCGCAAGGAGTATGACGTGCGTGAAGTCCTCGTCGACGAGGCGTGGTCGTCGCTGCCCGGCTGGAAGCTGCATGAAACGGCCGAAACGATCCTTAGCGATGTAGCTGGAGACGAGGAACTCACCCAGATCGACTTCAACAAGTCGACATTCGCGCCGGCCTACGCTCTCTTTACCGTCTCGGGGAACGAGATCGCTGGCTTACCACCTGACGCGCCCGGCGATCTCATTCGGGCGGTCAAACGCGCGGCTACCGAGACGAAGCCGGGCGCGGCGTTGCGGCTGCGCACCCCGAAATTGCCAACGATAGCGGGGGTTTCGGTTGCCGTACCGCCGATTGATAGAAACGATATCCTGCTGACAGGCCGGGAGCACGAGAATGCCTTGCTTTCGGCTCTCAAGAGGGCGCACTTCAGGGTCCTCATTCATTCGACCTTCCTCGACAGTGCCGCATTCGTAAGGCTGCAAGACGCGTTTCGGGAAGCTGCTGAACGTGGCGCTGATATCGATATCTTTTGGGGCGCCAGCCGCGACCCCGCCACCACAAAGCGCAATCTCGAGCAAGCGATCGAGATCAACCAGATCATCCAGAAAGATCCGATTCTAAGGGATCGCGCGCGCGCCCACATGGTCTGCACGCGTTCGCATGCCAAGCTTTTGATCGCCGACGACGGCTCGGTCGGTCGTTACATCGCGATCGTCGGGTCATGCAATTGGCTCTCCACGCAGTTCAAACGCGTCGAAGCGTCGGTGATTCTTCGACACGCGCATGCGATCGCTCATTGTGCTCAGGACTTTGCGGATCTCATACTCGCGGCCATCCCCGTGTCCGAGACGGTCGGTGAGCTGACCAAATTGGCGCGGGGATTGCGGAAACTGTCGGCCCCCAGCGGTGCGAGCCGGATCAGGATGGTCCGAGGCGACATGCATGATGAGGCCATTCGCTTTGCCCGAAACAATGCTGCGCACAGGATCATCGTGGGAGGAGATCGTCTGGGCCGGGGAGCCGAACCCAAGACGCTGGTACCGCTTGTTGCGGCTTACAAGCGCAATGACGTTGAAGGCATGATCTATTATTCGCGCGTATCAGCCCCGCTCCGCAAGGCGGACGCCACGGCGTTGAAGCGCGAGACCGAGGCAACCCGGGTGCGTTTCATCGAAGTGCCCGACGGCGAGCTCCACGGCAAGTTTCTGCTGTGGGACGCCGACGACGTCGTCGTGACCAGCCTGAACTGGTCGTCTGCGGATACGCGCCGCGACGCGCCATACGCGGAAATGGGGGTCCATCTTAGCGGTCCCGGCCTGGCCAACGATATTGCCGCGCGGCTGGAGCAGCTGTTGCAACATGCGCCGCAAAAGCATCGGGACGACAAACCACGAGCGGCTCGGCGACGGAGACGGGCAAGGCATTTGCGGCGAGATCGGGATCCCGCAGAGCGAAAGTGACGAGCTTGGCGATGGGACGACGAGGCATCGAGGGGATCGTGTCCGGCTTCGAGCCCGGTTTTGGCCAAAAACTCAAGTCCAGTTAGATTTTTCATGATATTTCCATTGAGGGAAGATTTTTCATAGGTATAATGATTTTTCGAAGGTAGCTCGGATTCAAGAGGGAAATTCACGGGCCGCAGGACTTTTCAGGGATTAGCCCCGTGGAGCACGATTTTTCAGGACCTGTGAGTGTTTTTCACGAACGGCGGTTGCCCGAAACGGCTACGCCCGTCGGCTATGCAGCGCTTATCCAGACTTATTCCCTTCCGGTTCCCATTCCCCGAACCCTCTGCGCTATCGGTACCCGCCACCGGATCATTGAGACTGACGGCTGGCGGCTCTACACGCCGCGCCATGCACCCGAAGCGACCCTCGAAGGACACCTGACCTTCGCGCTCAAATATGAGGGGCTCGATCTTGCCGTCCTGAGGAGGCTGTTCGCCGCCGCGAAGCCAAGCGAGATCGTAGACCTCGTTCGCGTCAAGCCGACCGGCATCTACACGCGCCGCATTTGGTTCCTCTACGAATGGCTGCTCGGCCGAAAGCTCGATCTGCCGGACGCGGATAAGGTCTCCTATGTCGATGCCGTCGATACCAAGCTCCAGTTTGCGGGAAGCGGCCAGAATTCAACCCGGCACCGCGTCTGCAACAATCTGCCGGGAACCCCGGCATTCTGCCCTCTCGTGTTCAGAACGGCAGCGCTGCAGCAATTTATAGCAGCCGATCTCAAGGCGCGTGCGCAGGCCGTCGTTAATAACGTGCCAAAGGACCTGCTCGCCCGCACGGCGGCGTTCCTGCTCCTCAAGGATTCCAAGTCGAGCTACGTCATTGAAGGTGAAAGGCCACCCCAAGATCGGATCCAGCGCTGGGGTCGCGTCATCGGCGAAGCGGGTCGCGTCCCGCTTGATGAGGCGGAATTGCTGCGGTTGCAACGCATCGTGATCGGTGACGAGCGTTTCGTCAGGCTTGGACTTCGCGACGAAGGCGGATTCGTCGGCGAACATGACCGTGAGACGCGCCGTCCCATCCCGGACCACGTTAGCGCGCGTCCCGAGGACCTTTCATCCCTCATCGACGGCCTCATCGCCTTCGATCACACCGCAGAAAGCGCCCTCGACCCGGTGATCGCAGCGGCCGTGCTGGCATTCGGCTTCGTCTATATCCATCCATTTGAAGATGGTAACGGACGCATCCACCGTTACCTGATGCATCACGTTCTCGCCCGTCGCGGGTTCAACCCCTCCGGCATTCACTTTCCAGTATCGGCTGCGATCCTCGACAGGATCGATGACTATCGCAATGTGCTCGAAAGCTACTCCCGCAGACTGCTGCCGCTTGTCCGCTGGGAAGCGACCGAGAAGAACAACATCAAGGTCCTGAACGACACGGGCGACTTCTATCGCTTCTTCGATGCGACACCGCATGCGGAATTCCTGTATGCCTGCGTACGCAAAACGATCGACGAAGACCTTCCGAACGAGACGGCCTTTCTGAAGAATTTCGACGCCTTCCGCGCAGGCATCGAGAACATGATCGATATGCCAGAGCGTACACTCCATAATCTATTGGGCTTCCTTCGCCAGAATGGAGGCCAGCTCTCCAAGCGTGCACGCGAGAACGAGTTCGCTGAACTGACCGCGGACGAGGTGACGCAGATAGAAGACCTGTATGGCGCGACCTTCGGTGCCTCCGGGGTCACCCATGCATGACCCCTCTTCCTCCCCGCAAGGGGATGATGGGCTTTCTCCTTCCAGCGGCGGACGATCGCTCGAAGGCTATGTCTATCAACTTGATGTCTCGATACTTACGGCGCTTGATCTCGTTCTTGCCAGGAAAGTGGCGCACGAGATCGTACTGGAGCCGGCGACCGAGGAAGACCTTGAAGCCAATATCGAACATGAGCCGGGCGCGTTGTGGGAAACCATTGCCCTCGACAGCTACCGCCTGGTCCTCCAGTGCAAGCTTCGGAATACCGGTCCCTGGAAGCATCAAGATCTAAGCCGCCTTCTCGCCCATGGCAAAAGACGCAAGTCCGCTCGCGACCGGCTGGCCGATCCCGGCATCCGCTATCTCCTGGTCACCAATGCCGACCTCGACGGCGCCGCTCGTCGGTTGAAAGTGGAAACCGTTGGCGTGTGGCCGCCCGCCAGCGACATCCCCCCCGATATGGGGAAGAACTTGCCGGCCGACGCTGGAGGCAGAATTGCCATTCTTGGGGCCATGGACCACGAAAAGATCAACGCACGCACCGAACGATTGTTAAGCCAGCGGTTTCGCGTACCGCATTCAAATCTGCAAGGCTGCCGGGAGGCTTTGCGTAGCGAAGCTTTTTTGCGCATGCGCGGTGCCGCTCAAGGCGTATGGAGCCGTCTTGACGTTGAACTCCTGATTGCCGCGGCGGGGGGCTATGTTGGAGAATCGGCGGACCTCGAAGGCTTCGTTCCTCCGACCAACTGGGATGAATTAAAGACCGCGATTGATACGAAACACGCTGTCGTCATCACGGGGGCATCCGGAACGGGAAAGACCCGCATAGCAAAGCACTCATCGCTCACCTGCGCGACCAGATACCCGGCATCAAGCATGTCGTCGTCCAGGGGCGGCCCAGAGAAAACCGCCGATGATCCAGACTCTCGCCCTGTGGTGTACGAGATCGAGGACCCTTGGGGCCGCTTTCGGCTGGAGCCAACCTCCGCGCCCTGGAACGGCGCGATTGCCGAGATACTCCAGTCGGCTGCTCCCGACAGGAAATTCGTTATCACGAGCCGGTCGGATGTGCTGCATGAAAGCAAGCTGCGGTTGAAGGACAAATGGGTCGTCACGCTGGAGGACGAGAATTACGGCCCTGCCCAGCGAACCAAGCTTTTTGAGAATCGCCTGCCGAGCCTTCCGCCGAGCCTGCAACCCACCGTGCTACGCTCTCGAGATGACGCGGTCGAGCGGCTCGCAACACCGCTTGAGATGCATCGCTACTTCGCGGTTCTCGCCGACGGGCTTGAGAAGGATGAGAACACAGGCGAATACATCGCGCGGTGCCTGTCCGATGCGCATCAGTCCTCGATAGAGGCCGCGCTTATTCACAACGTTCGCCAACGAGAGACATGGGCGTGGGCAGCCATTACATGGGGTCTTTTCAAGTCGGGCGCACGTCAGACATTCAATGTCCTGCCCACCATTCAGGCGGGGCTGACCAAACGCCAAAGTGATCTCGAAGACGGCCTCGAGCCCTACCTGAATTTCCTGATAGCCGGCCGAAATCTGCGCCAGGTAGAGTCAACTCTGACCTATCAGCATCCCCGCGTCGAATTGGGGCTCGAGGAGGCTCTCAAGGAAAAGCCGGGTCTATCGGCTCGGGTCCTGTCCTATCTGGTCGAAGTTCTGATCGACCTGGACAAGCGAACGGATACGGATTGGGGGACGGAGGGCGCGGCGCATCTGGTCCACGCCGTGCGGGAGCGCTCGATCGTTCAACTCGAACTTCCTTTTGAACGGCAGTCGCAACTCGATGTCTGGATCGATGCCCGACTGGCAGGGACGGGGCCTGACTTCAGGGAGGACCTGAAGCTCGCCGTGTCCGTGGGCTCCGCAGATTCCATTCCTGCGGAGGTTGCCAGATGGCTCACACATCAAAAGAGGGACGAGGAGCACTGGTTCTTGGCTAGCTGGACAGCACCTGATCGATCGCCGGAGTGGTTCCAAAGGGTCGCGGCCGATCAAAGGACGAGAGCGATTTGCATCGCGTTCATCACACGCGAACTGCCTCACCACAACCCCTCTTACTCCGCGCAATTTGCTGACCAAGTAGCGGCGCTGTGCGGTGATCTGACACCGGCCTTCATGGATGCAGCACTTTCCATCGTTCAAGACGGCTACAATCCGAACGCAGGTCTGATTGCTGCGGGCGCGATTGCCGATCTCAATGGCTTTGAGGCGGTTGTAACGCAGGCAGTTTCTTATCGGCAGGAACTGTCCAGAAAGCCCGACGACGATTTCAAGCTCAAACTCGCGAACGGCGAGTACGACGGTGACGCGGGAGACCATTATTACGAGAGCATCGCCGAAGATGGTCAGACGGCGTACGAACTTCTCGAATGCTATGTTGCGACGAGACGGGAGAGGGATGGTTGGGCCGCCATTCACGATCATGCGCACGCTTTGGACTTGCTGTATTTTTGGATACGGCTTGCCGAGCGCGCAGCCGAGGTCTCGATTGAAGAATGGCGCGCGATCGCGGGAGCTGTCCTGGACAGGCCGGAAGAGCGAGACTTCTGGCAGGCCATGCAGAAATCATTGCCAGTCGAATTTTTGAGCAAACTCAGGGAACGGATCGTCGCGGGTAGTGCGATCCGGGAGGTTAGGCTTGAGGCGCTCGAAACGGCGCTTCACGCCGCATCTGCGGAGTTTTTCTCGGCGGTCCGCCTGCTAGTGTCAACCAACCAGGTACGCCGGATATTTGAACTTGCGTTTGAGTTTGCCGCCGTGAGGGAGGCCAACGCAAAAGAGAACCGCATAGATTTCGAAGCCATCGGCCTTCAGTTTCTGGCAGCTTTGCCGAGCGTCTTGGCGGACGCGATCAACGCCGTGTTCGCCTCCAATTTCGAAGGGGTGAGCCAGGACGCGCTACTTCTCATTGAACGGTTGGATACACAAGGAAACGTCGAGCTCAAATCCGTTCAGGCGGAAGCGCTCAGCCGCGCCGGTTGCGACGTGGGCCGATTGCTAGAAGAGATCCTTAGTTCACTCGATAATGACGATGAGACCATCAGGATTGCGACGAATGCGGTTTTGATCGCCGCCCGCTGCCAGATCTGGCCGATTGTCGAGGTAGGCCTGAAACATCGGTTCGCCGACGTGCGCGAAGCTGCTCTTGTTTGCCTAGCCGAGCGATCAGGCGGCCCGCTTGCGCCGGAGTTGCGCAACATGGCGCATGACAAGGGCCGCCGGGTTCGCGAGACAGTGCTTCGCCTTTTGCAAGAGCGCCCGAGCGCGGACAACATGGATGCGATCCTGCAATTGGCCACCGATACCTGGGAGCCCGCGCAAGCCTACTACGAACAAGAGAGAAATTTCCCGATCGCCCATGGCGCCGCGCATCTCCTGTGCGAGCCACCGCAAATTGATGATCGGTACATCTCCGACATCGGCAAAATCTTCTTCAACACGGATGACCACGATGTCAAATTGATGTTGATGCGGGCTCTCATCCATAATGGCTCAGCCGATGCAAAGAGAAGGGTCTTGAAGCTCGCCTTGAAGACCGGCAACCCCCCTCATCATCGTCTGGCAGCCGTCGCGTTGTCTTTGGAACAGCAATGCGTCGATGCAGCGCTGGCCGCCGAAATTCCGGACAAGCAGCTTCTGGTTCGGCCAGCGCCGGTTGCGCTCCCATTGACCCTAGTCATCGGAGCTTGTGCCGAAAATTCTCGTGTTATCGCCGCAGCCCGGTCGTTGGCTGCAAAGCAGGAGCGACGAGCGCTGCTTATTCCATTGACGATCGCAGCATTTGCTCGCGACCGCGCATTGGCCCACGAAATCATGGAATTATTGCCGGCTGGAGCAGCGACCGCGCTCACCAACACGTTGAACGGAGTCGGCAAGTTTTCCCAAGAGGATCTTGATGGGCTGGGCGACGTCCGAACGCTCGAAACGGTGAAGCCTTGGCTATCGGCCCTCATGAAGGGGGCCGAAGGCAGCTGATCTGGTCCTGACAGGCTAGCGGCGGTAAACAGCCGGAGGATAAGTGATGACAGCAAGAGTTCTGCTATCGCAAAGCGAGACAGGCAAGGCTTGGCTGGCTCAGTTCCGGTCGGCCGACGATATGAAGGCTGCCGGCGAGCTTCTGGATGCAATGCTACTGCTTAACGACAACGACGTGGCCGATGCCATCCGCGACAGTATCGACGAACTGGCCAACGATTGGCAGGGGCGCGGTCGCTCCCTGGCGCTTTATGCCGAGCGTGAGTTTGACTCGGGGGAGGCGTACGGAAGCCTTGACGTCCCCGACCCTACGGGGCGCATCCGCAGACGTGCCGTCAGCTATTCCGGGCCGGTCAAGCCGACGCGGGGCAAGATGCGGGTCGGAAGCGAGGGGACGGTAGCTTACCTCATCTCGCAACTGGTCGAAAGATGGCCGAAGGTCCTCAAAAACCATCCGGGGCCGAAAGGTATCCGTGCCAAGTCATCACCTGTCGGTGCGATCGTCATCGTGACGGATCTGATCGGTAGCGGGACCCGGGCCAACAAAATGCTCGACAAGTTCTGGAGGGTCCCCAGCGTCAAGTCCTGGGTGTCGGGAAAATGGATCGAATTCATCGTGATCGCTGCCGCCGGCACGCCCGAGGGCATTGCCGCCGTGAAGTCTCACCACGTTCGCCCAACCGTAATCGCTGAGCAAATCGTTCCAACAATCGGGACTTGGAAAGACCAGACACTCGCAGATCAGTGGCGACAGTTGATTGCGAGATATGGGCCCAGTCAGGGACGCGGAGGTGTGGCGCGCGCGGGCTATGCCGACAACGCCGCGCTTGTGGCGCTCAGCTCCCGCATACCCAACAATACCCCCGCCATCATACACCAGTCAGACGCAAGCAGCTGGCGCGCTCTCTACGAGGGCCCGGCATCTGCTGATCTAAGGCCTCATTTCCGGATGCGCGATGAGCCGGAACAGATCAAACAGGCTGCCGAGGCAATCGGCGTCGAGCTCGCGCCAGACCTGAGTGCCAATGACGCCAAGCTCGTGGTGGTCCTCAGTGCACCTCCATCGCTGCTGCGCCGCCAGGATATCGTCGCCATTGCTGCGGCTACGACATTGTCGCGCTCGGAGGTCGAGCGGATCATTTTGCGGGCCGTCGCCGATGGGTTGTTAACGCCGAAACGGCGGCTCACAGAGGCCGGCCAGGAGATTCTTAAGGCCAATCGCCATGGGGATCGTCGCAAGTCGACAATTGCGACCAACTCTGAACCTTACTATCCTCAAAAATTGAGAATCCCGCG
Organism: uncultured Bradyrhizobium sp.; assembly: GCA_964609175.1. Lineage (GTDB taxonomy): Bacteria > Pseudomonadota > Alphaproteobacteria > Rhizobiales > Xanthobacteraceae > Bradyrhizobium. Next base: position 18,582 of record CAZSRR010000005.1, on the reverse strand, counting down.
GGGGTAGATCTAGCAGATGCCAACCCTGGTGGTTGGCCTAGATGTTGGGTTAAGCCCGCATCGTGGGCGTCCGGGCTTCTGGGCGCTGTTGAACGAGCTCCTGATTACCCAGGCGTCCAACGCTCCCGCCCTGCGGGTTCGTTCGGAGGCTTACCGTGGAGCGCTGGACGCCCCTTCGGGGCCGGACTAAAGTAGATGCTGCACCCGTGGGATTCTCAGCAGTTTCGTGCCGGCGCCAAGGCCGCTGGTCGATCGAAAAAGACCATCGAAACCGCGATCGTAATTGCGCGCAACATCAAGAAAGCCAATTCCGATCTCCCCGTTGTTCTTACACTCCATCACGTCAGCCACCTCTGCGACGTTTCCGCGGAATTCCTTCAGGACGTCATCTTCCGTAAAATCGAACCCTACCGGACATTCCGACTGCAAAAGCGGGGAAGGCTCAATGCACCCGCAAGGCAATTTCGGACAATCTCCGTTCCGGAACCGCGCCTCATGCAGGCGCAGCGCTGGATTGCTCAACATATCCTGAATTGCGTGACGCCTCACGATGCGAGCTTCGCTTTTGCGAAGAAGCGTGACCTCGTCAAGGCGGCCATGAAGCATGCCGGGGCAAGATGGCTGGTGAAGATCGATGTGAGGCGCTTTTTCGAATCGATTTCCGAGCGGCAGGTCTATTTCGTCTTTCGCAGACTGGGCTATCCGGCGTTGCTCTGCTTCCAGCTGGCGCGCATCTGCACCCGATTTTCCCCCGAAGGAAAACCTCATCCGCCCTCCAAGCCCAGCCAATTGCCTTATCGGCGTTTGCCACAAGGACACTTGCCACAGGGTGCGCCCACCAGTCCGATGCTCGCGAATCTCGCAGTGCACGCACTCGATGTGCACCTGAGCGACATGTGCAGGAAGCTGGGCTGGACCTACACCAGATACGCGGATGACTTGACGTTTTCGCGAATTGACGAGGTGCGGCGATCCTCCGCGATGCAGCTGGTCAAGCTCGTCGAACTTGCGCTCAAAACCTTCGGGCTGACCGTTCGCCATTCCAAAACTAGTATCGCGCCCCCCGGGCGAGGAAGGTCATGCTGGGTGTGCTGATAGATCGCGAGCGGCCAAGGCTCACGCGCTCGTTCCGCAACAATCTCGAAACTCATCTTTATGCCTTGACGAGTCCCAAGATCGGTGCCCGTGCACACATGCAGAGACGGGGTTTTGCGTCGCGGATCGGCATGCAACGCCATGTGGCCGGGCTGCTTGCCTTCGCACACCAGGTCGACCGTGAGTACGCCGCCAAGCACTATCGTCTGTTCAACGCTGTTGACTGGAACAGCTGACATCGGTCCTGGAGGGTTACGGTGCCGTGTTCGCGCCCCATCTCCAAAAGCCATTCGTCTGTCGGGAAGAACCACGGCTCCCGCGATGCGTTTTATGGGGAGCGGTCCAAAGATGTGCCGCGTCGAGATAACAACAGATAGCTGACGGGGCCCTCGGTGGTAAGAACAGCGAACAACTGACCTTGATCTTGTTCTTCTTTCGTTCTATATATGCTAAGCGAGATGCTTTGCATACGGTTCGGCAACGAAAATGTCCGAGTCGCCGCCGTGTCCAAGGATCTCACGCCAGAGAACGCTCTCATTTTCCGGATTATTCATCGGGACAATATCCCGTGGATTCTGGACAACGGCCTGCATTGTAAGAATTCGACGGCGCTGGATCCCAACTTCGTAGAGATTGGAAATCGCGATCTGATCAGTAAGCGCGACAAGCATCCTGTAGTGCCGCCGCCATCAGGAACGCTGAGTGACTACGTACCGTTCTATTTCACCCCGTTTTCGCCAATGATGTACAATATCAAGACTGGTTGGGGCGGCATTCGACAGCGCAACAATGACGAGATCGTCATCATGGTTTCGTCGCTACGAACGATACAAGCCAAGAAGATTCCGTTCCTGTTTACGGATCGTCATGCATACCTTGCTGCGGCGCAATTTTATTCGGATCTCGCTCGCCTGGATCAGATCGATTGGGACATGCTGCAGCGGCGGGATTTCCGCAATGATCCCGATGATCCGTCGAAAAAGGAACGCTATCAGGCTGAAGCCCTTGTCCACAAGCATCTGCCCGTCGATGCACTCTCCGGGCTCGTCTGCTACAACGATGATGTGCTGAATTCCCTGAATGCCGCATTGGCGCAACGCAACCAGACCATGAAAGTGGTCAAGAAGCCCGGTTGGTATTTCTGATGATCGAATTTACGCGCGGCAATCTTCTCGACTCCAAAGCCGAAGCTTTGGTCAATACCGTCAACACCGTTGGTGTGATGGGAAAGGGCGTCGCCTTGATGTTCAAGGAAGCTTATCCTGAGAACTTCAAAGCATACGAGGCGGCCTGCAAGAAGAAGGAAGTCAGGGTCGGCCACATGTTCGTTACCGAACGCCAGGCATTGATCGGTCCGAAATGGATCATTAATTTCCCGACCAAGCAGCATTGGCGCGGCGATTCCAAGATGGAGTGGATTGAGAGTGGTCTGAAGGATCTTAAGCGCGTCATCACCGAGAAGAAGATTCGCTCGATTGCTATTCCGCCGCTCGGGAGCGGGAACGGAGGTCTGAACTGGCCGGACGTGCGTCCCAAGATTGAAGCTGCGCTCGGAGCACTGAACGACGTCAGTGTGATCGTCTATGAGCCTACGGACCAATACCAGAATGTGTCGAAGCGCGCGGGTGTCGAGAAGCTGACGCCGGCGCGTGCGCTCGTCGCTGAGCTGGTTCGCAGATATTGGATACTCGGAATCGAATGCTCCTTGCTCGAAATCCAAAAGCTAGCGTACTTCCTGGAACGCAGCATCGAGAAGCTGGAATTGGAGAACCCGCTCGATCTACGTTTTCAGGCCGATAAATATGGTCCATACGCTCCTCGACTGACCCACCTGCTTAACGGCCTCGACGGCAGCTATTTGCATTGTGGAAAGCGCATCGGCGATGCCGGTCCATTCGATGTGATCTGGTTCGAGGACGCCAAACGAGACAAGATTGCAGCCTATCTGGGGTCGGGTGATGCAAAGGCGTTCCTGCCTGCACTCGAATCGACTGCGAAGCTGATCGACGGCTTCGAATCTCCGTTGGGTATGGAGCTTCTGGCAACGATCGATTGGCTCATCCAAAATGACGGCGTCGCTGCGGATCAGGAGTCGATCAAGACAGCGCTCAAGACATGGACAGGCGGCGAGACGTCAGCAGCGCGAAAGCTGAAGCTATTCGAGGATCGCCTTGTCAACCTTGCGCTTGAGCGCCTCGCGACATTCAACTGATCGGGCACGTCACCTCAAGTCTCTCACGCTGGAGCACGAGATCTCGTAGACGGCGCGCAAGCTTTCTATCGGGCAAGCCCGATGTTACCGGCGCCGCTCGCGCAGAGGCCAAGTGCTGCCGCCAGTCCGGGAAGGAGGAAGGCAGGATCCTAGTCGGCGGGTCGCGAGCCTCGCATTCGACAAAGCCCGCGGCGTCGCCTTCGCCCAGACACCGCATCGAGACACGGGCGCAACCATCTGAAGGCTTCGTTGCAGGATCCGGCGCTTTTCAAGGGTACGATCGACGCGATGGCGGAAGCGATCGGGGCGGGCGGACCGTAGATCCATCGCGAGCCGGTAGAGCTACGTGGTCGTCGCATTTGGGATCCGGCGAGAAACCGGGCGAGCGAACCTCTCCGAGGATCAGCGAACAGGCCCGACATGGCCGATCGCTCTGGCAGCCCAATGTCCTGCTGCGGATAAAATGAGCTCGCCGTCACCCGGCACATCTACGACTTTGCGACGCCCAGCTCTACGGCGAGAGGATGACCCGAAGCCCAGCAGCTGCTGTTTTCCTAAGATAGAGTTCGGTCGTTCCAAGCAGCAATAAGGCATCCTCATTCACCGCTGCTGCGGACGCGCCTGGTTGCGCAATAATAACCTCGAACTCGACGGCGGCGCGGCGGGCTTTGTCTCGGAAGTAGGCGAGCTGCTTGATATCGCCCTTCAAAAAACGCGAGTGGCCGCCCTGCATCCAGATTTCATGGCGACGCTTCAGATCATGATAAAGCCGCATCATGCCTCGGTGTTTGATCGTTACGCATTTTTGCGCCTGGCCGCACAGAACGTAAAAATTGCGGATGTCCTGCGAGACCTTAGCTTCATGGGCATTCTTGCAGTGGACTAGGCACAGCCGAATGGTCTTTTCATCGACATCTTTGATAGCAACCAAGTCAGCGGCTTCGCCTGACCCATCATCGTTGAAGACCAAGTCGAATTCCGCTTTTAGCCGCTGAAAGGTGTAATGCTGGATCGTATCTGTTGCCCGAGCCTTGCCCATCGATTCCTGATTGAGGGGTACGTTCTTCCAGGGCCAGGATTCCAACCGCGCGACCGGGAAGCGCCCGGCATTGAGGTTGGTCGGGATGTGGTAGCAGTTATAGGAATAGGTGCCGTCCGCGTATCTTACGATGAACGGGTCGACGCGAGGTGCTCTTCGAGCGGCAGAACGACACCGTTGGATCTTCTGAACGAAACGTCTGGACCGGAGACTTTCATATGGCTGTAGCCAGCAGGTAGGTCGTTCGCAATGCTTAGCCGGTAGGTGGAGCTCAATGTGTCGGCCGAGAGGCGGATATCGATTGAGCCATCAGCCTGGACCTCTGCGACCTCTAGGCCCACGAGGTAAAGTGGAGTAGCGTTGCTGCCGAAAAGCACGAATTGATCAGCGTAGATCATCTGCGCGTGCTCGCCCCACTCGATTGCGATCGGTTGCGAGCCGTGCGCGGCCGTGAGTCGGATGGGCCTGAGGAAATCCCGCGTGATGTTGGGCGCGACGTCCTCTTCGGCCGAGACTTTCTTCCAGGTCCGGCCGCACCATTCCATCCATTCGGCGAGCGTACCTGCCTTCTGCTGCCAGACCTTCCCCTTGCGCTTGGCGCCCCCCCCACAGCACACGATCACCGTCTTCGTACCCGAGGCACGCGATATTGTTCAGCTCAGATTCGGCCTTCTCGATGCTGGCTAGGCCCTCGGTAACGTTGGGGCCGAAGTAGGACGTGAAGCTGATTGCGCCAACGCGTGACGATCCAAGACTCTTGGCGAGCGGAAGCTCGACGTTGTTCAGAATCTGGAATATCGGCGTGCCGGAAAGGAGCCGCGCGTTGTCATGTGTCACGACGGATGCAAGCTGCTCGGTTCGGAGCGCCTCGTAGTCGCTCGCGTAGATGAAGAGTGCCTGGTTCATCTGATCCCATCGCATCACCAGCAGATGGTAACTGCTTTCCTCCAGAGTCTGATAATTTCCCCAGTCTACGGGCTCCTCGCGGTGAACGACCGCTACAATGAGATTCTGCGCTTCATCGAGCGCGTACCAGGTCTGATCCTTCGATTTCAGCACCTTGGTGTAGAGCGTCGGAGACCAACCAAGACAATTCGTGCGGTAGATTTGCGTCGAGAAGCGCGGCCGAAGATTCCAGAGCGAAAGCTGATCGTGCAGCGTGCCTTTGCCCTTCAGGCCCGCGACCACGTCTTGTAGCCGAAGCTCTTGCTCGATCCGCTCCTCACTGAGCCGTTTGATGATCTTGTCCCAATCGGCGCCCTCAGCATAAAGGTCGCCCAGCTTTTTCTCAGCTTCCGGATCCGCAATGTTGGTGACGACCGTCGCCTCACCGATTGTCTTGTCATTACCCTTGCGAGTGATCCGGCCAATGAACTGGAGCGTGACCGCGAGGGACTTGTGCGTATCGTGCAGGGCTGCAATCTTCAGGTTCGGAAGGTCGACGCCTTCACCCAGCATGTCGACGCAAACAACGATCCTGGAGCCGCCCGTGCCCCGATCGTAAAGCTGCGCCATCGACTTTGCGTTCGACGTCTTGCGTCCCGGGCCCGAATAGACGAGCACAGGCTTCATTTCCGGGGCTAGCTTGCGGTAGTGTTTCCAGACCTCTTCTGCGCGCTCCTTGGTGCGGGTTCGGGCCATCAGTAGGTGATCGAGGCCCAGCTCGTTCCGGTCTCGCCGCAGGGCAGCAACGGCTTCGGCGGCGATCTTCTGATCGCGGGTCGCCTGATCGCCGAATTCTTCGACGCTCCTGAGGTTGATGGGCCGGTAGTAGCCGGCCTCCTGCGCGTCGCCGAGTTTGAAGTTGAAGATGATCTTTCCGTCGACCTTCTTTTCATCGCGGCGAAACGGCGTCGCCGTGAACTGGACGATTTTCTTGGCCGTAAAGCGGTCCCGCACTTCGCCCCAGGTTGCGGCCGTGATGTGATGGGCTTCATCTACCACCAGGATCGAGCAGCCTTCGAGCAGCCGCTGCCGGGCATCGGGAGCCGAGGCTTTCAAGATGTCGGGAGTCGCGACGATCACGTTTGAGGCGTTCACGATGGCCTCGGCGTGGGTCACCGTGCTGATACCTTTGGTGATCCTCGCCACGAACGGCCGCGCAAGCTCAATCGGTGTGGCACCAGCGGCAGGCAATACGCCCAGAGTCGAGAACTTGCCGCCGATCTGGTTTCGCAGGATTGAGCTGGGCACCAGGACGAGCATTTTTCGATCGCGCCGGTACACGAGGTCGGCAAGCATGGTCTCTGTTTTGCCGGTGCCGGTGGGGAGTACAATCGTGGCCGGCTCGAATTCCTTGCCCACCGAGAAGTGCGCGGCGATGGCATGCAAGGCGCCGATCTGCGGCATACGCAAGCCGGGATGGCCGTCGTCGAGATCCTCGACGGCGAAGACAAAACGGTTTCTCCAGGACTCCAGAACCTTTCCCGGGCTGTCGGCCCAGGTCTCCAGGGCGCCAAGCCGGTCCCAGACCAGTTCGAGAGGTGACGTCGATTCCTTGTAGTCGTCAGGATCAACGCAGGTCAGCACGGGCAGGGGACTCTCCACGCGGTGGACCTTTGGAAAGCGGATGAGAAATGCGTCGAACGGCGGTGCGAGACGGGTCGTAATTTGGTCGTGCCCGGGATGCTGGGATGGGAAGAACTGGGCCTGCACCACGTCGCCGGGGAAGGCCTTCTGGGTGACTGCGTTCCTTCCGAAGACGAGCCGACGTTCAGGGAACGCCGGTAGCCGGACCGGTCGTGTCCACTGCTAAACAAGCTCACAGTTGATGATGTCAGTCAGAAGACTGCCCCTTGCTGTTCCTGATTCCCCGGAGGAAAGCCTACACCGGAAACGCGAACTTTGGGAACTTGCGCTGTTTGGCTGTGGAACTATGATCCCTTGAGGCGCTGTTCTTCTGACAACCGTCTTCAGCGGTGCGGCGGCCGCCATTTGTCTAGCAGCAATTTAGAAAGGTCGGCAGATTCGCCAACCGTGAGATTTGACATCTGATCCACCAGCTTCATCAGATGAGCTGCAGATTTCCGTACAGGTGAGAAGAAGACCGACCGCTCTTCTTCTGTGCTCAAGTTAAAGCTGGCTATCCGCCAGCTATCTGTTCAAGTTGAACTAGGTCTGCGCGCCGGACCTCGGCGTCTTCGTGGATGCGCTCGAGATGTGGTTCGTACCAAAGGCGGGGACGTTCAAGGTCGGCGGGCCACTCCGGATATCGGAGATTTCCGACAGCTTCGATGAAGGCTGTCCAGTCATCGCCGGTACGGGGCGGGCATCCGCCTGTTCGGACGACGCAAATGCCCATCCTTGATGAACTCCGATGCGAGGCGTCAATCCACAACGTGCGATGACCTATCCCCACGTCGCGCAGGTGGCTCTAGCGTGGTTTGGGCGACTCACGCTAACCATCACTCCAATCGCCTCACTGCATACAAGGAAGAAAATGGTTGCAGCTAACCGTGAACTGCCGGCGTCTGGTTACGCGCTCGAAGTGGACGGCCGACTCAAAGCCGAATTTGCAACCAAAGACGGCGCAAGGGCAGGTGGAGAAGAGCTGAAGAAGCGTTTTCCCATGCTTCAGATCAGGATCTATGACGCGCAAACGAACGCGCGCGAGGAAATCTAGATCTTCTGACTTCAGTCTAACTGGATTCTTCTGCTTGGCGCATCCGCTAGCCGCGGACCGGGCTCTCGTGTTGGGGTGGACGGCCCCCTTCCGCCGGTCTGCGTGGCAAGATGGGGTTGTCGATGACCTCAAACGAAGGAGCCGCCCGTGGAAACGATTGTTCGCATCGGTTTGGACATGTCAAAGAGCGTATTTCAGTTGCACGGCGTTGACGAGACCGAGCAGCCGATTTTGCGGCGCAAATTGAGGCGTGGCCAGGTTCTGCCGTTCTTTAGTCGTTTGCCGCCTGCGCTTGTCGCGCTGGAAGCTTGCGGAGCGTCACACTATTGGGCGCGCGAACTGCGGTCGCTCGGGCATGAGGTAGCGATGATCCCGCCCCAATATGTCAAGCCGTATGTGCAGCGCGGGAAGTCTGACGCTGCCGACGCCGAGGCGATTTGCGAGGCGGCCAGTCGACCGAAACTTCGCAAGAACTTTGTGCCGACCAAAAGTACGGATCAGGGGCGCACAGATGCTGACGCGCGTTCGCACCCAATTCATAGCCAGGCGAACCCAGCTCGCCAATTCGATCCGCGGCTATGCCGCAGAATTCGGCTTTACCGCGCCCAGGGGGCTTTCGCGGCTTCAGCAATTGCTGATCGATATTCGGGCCGACGCGACAGTCCCCGACTTGGCGATGGAGTTGGTGGACGCGTTGGCGACAGAACTGGCGCGCATCGATGATCAGATCGCCAAGCTCGACAAGAAGCTCATGCAGCTCCACCGGAATAACGAGATGAGCCGACGACTGGCGACTATTCCGGGGGTGGGTCCGATCGGTGCGACGCTATTGTCAATCAAGGTCGTGGATGCACGCGGATTCAAGTCGGCAAGAAACTTTGCCGCCTGGCTTGGCCTGACGCCAAAGAATCACTCGACGGCCGGAAAGAATCGGCTCGGCGTGATCACGCGCGCCATGTTACGAGCAGTTTTGGTAGCTGGCGCGACGGCTGTGATCGCGGATATGCGACGACGCGGGAGTCGCTCTTGGCCCTGGCTGAAAGACATGATCGCGCGCAAGCCTCCGAAGCTGGTGGCCATAGCGTTGGCAAACAAGCCGGCGCGGATCGCCTGGAAACTGATGGTCAGCGGCGGGACGTACCGGCCTGTTAGCGCCATGCCGATGCCGACACCGGCATAGACTCGAACGAAATGCAGAACTTGGCGCCAGACCGGCAGGGTTGACGCTGAGGCCGGAACTTGCAGGATAGGAAGAGGTGGTACGTTCGGCGCGAGCCGGTCATGTGAGATGCTCCGCTCGGTTTACCGGCAGAAAATGCCGCTCTCGTGTTTGGATCTCACTGTCCGCGAAGCCCATCTTGGCCAGTGGTCGCAAGACCCGAAAACAGGCCGGACATATGAGCGCAAGCGATCCGAGCATGCTGCCCGAGCTATCTTGCAAGTCGGGGGCCGTCCACATATGAACCGAGCCGCTGACGCGTCTCGGCCGTTGGCTTCGATCCCTTGCGCGATTCGGTGTCGCTCGCCGGAGGCACTCGCGTTAGGGGCCGCCGGCATTGCATGCCGGCGCCGCTATCACTGCCCCGAACGCGGGTGCCTTTTTTAACCGGTCTCGCGACTGCAGTCGCCTCGGTGCCCGCGGGCATTTCATGTCCGCGTCGCTATCACTGCCCCTTCGTCGGCTGCCTTTCTGCCTCCCGTCGAACGCGATTACAAAGATGACGCAGGAGATCACAAGTACAGCGGCCGACCTCGCGCTTTTCACAGGATTTCTCAGAGAAACACACGGCTTGCTAAACGCCGCTTCGGTTTGCGGATTGAGGCCGCGAGTTTTCTTCGCGTTGCTGTCACCCGGAGCGCGGATTCCGCGCTGTCCTGAATCATGCGGATAGCTCGCATATCGTGTCTCTCGACGCGTCGTCTCAGCCTGCAAAACATTCATTTCGGCAGAGAACAAAAAGAGAACATAGAGTCAAGCTCCTGGCATCGGGAAAGAAGGTAGAAATGAAAGCTATAACCAGGCTTACTCAGCGACCTTGTTTTTCGACGCTAGAGGTTATATCTTCCGACGGATCGGAAGAATTATTGGTGCCGCAATGTCCACCGAGGCTGAACTGCTCACGACCCCCGAGGCTGCCGTCGTGGCCGGCGTCGAAGTGCGCGACGTCAACCGGTTGATCGACGAACACATTCTGCCCGAAGATCTCTATACAAACGAGGACAGTCGGCGGATTTGGGCATGGGCTTGTACGCTCATTCGTTTCTATTATGACGCCGCGCCGTCCCTTACAGCGCAAGAGCGCAAATATGCGATCGACACGTTGTGTCGCGAGGTGAACGCAAAGGCCACCGTTCGGCTGATCAAGACGTGGCGAGACAAGCGTCCCAATTGGAAGATCGAACATCGCTTCCTGACGTTGAACTTCGATCGCTTCATTGCCGATACGTTGATCGAACACGACAAGCTGACGCGTGCTCGTGCCACCGTGACGGAAGATCCGGAAATCCTGGGCGGCACGCCCGTGATCAAGGGAACACGCGTGCCTGTCTACGATGTTGCGGCATCTGCTGCCTCAGGCGTTCCGATGCGCCAGCTTCAGGAGGCCTATCCAAGCCTGACACGAGAGCTCATCGAATTGGCAATTCTCTATGCCAAGGCGACGCCGCCCCGGGGTCGTCCACGGCAAGCGCGGCGCCCTACGGCAATGTCGCCCTCGCGGAAGGTCCTTCGGCGACGGCGACATGAAGCTTCTCATTGATGAGTGTCTGAGTCCTGAGTTGGTATACATGGCGCGCGAGCGCGGCCATGGCGAAAGCTCTCATGTCGTCTGGATCGGTCGCCAGGGCATCAAGGATTGGGACTTGCTGAAAATCGTCCTTGAAGGCGATTGGACCCTTGTAACCCGCAACGCCTACGACTTTCGTGGGCCAGAGGCCGCACCGGGAACGCGCGGTCAGTATCAGCGGGCTGAAATACATGCAGGCCTCATTTGCCTCAACGGCCCAGAAGGAATGGATCTCGACATGCAGCGCGATCTGTTTGACGCAGCGCTCGATGAAATCGACAGCGACGGCGACCTCGTCAACATGGTTCTGGAACTGACCCTGGAGACAGCTAGCTCCGATGAGATCGTCATCTACCGCTACACGCTTCCGATGGATTGAGAAGGCTGAATAGACACTTTTTGTAAAACAGACCTCCTGTTTCGGTCACTCAAGCTGCGCCGGCGCCGAGGAGCATTTGGAAGACGGGCGTGTTGTTGCGGTTATCGCAGATCCTTTTCATTCCTGCGGCTCGATGCCCCTGAATTATCCTGGCGATATTCCGACCTATCGCCCGCAAGATATGCAGACGGACTATCAGGGAAATTAACAGCCAGATTCTTCCGATGTGACTGGGGCGAACGCTCGCCGCCTAAGAACGGGCGCCCTGCGGGACCGGGCTGTCGGCTTCGCTGAACCCCGGCTTACGCCGGGTTTCCCCCTTTCGAGCTCCATCCCTGACGCGGTGTCTGCGGCTTCGCTCGGCGGCTTCGTAATCCGTCATGGGCGCTGAAGCAGCGCCAAGCGAGAGGAAGAGTGCAGGCCGAGCGGGTGGTGACGGGTTGAGGGCCGGAGGAGAGTCTTCCGGCGCCCGTCATGGAGATTGCTCCCATGAACATGCAGATTCTTGATGCCAGCCGCGACGTCAGCGGCGGTTACAGGGTGGACGTCAGCCGCGGCGAGCGCGTCGGCCGGGTATCCTCCGAGTGGTTTTCCCGTCCGGCCGATCAGCGTTATCTGTCGCTCAATGAACTGGCAAGTAGCGTGCGTGATCGCGCGGACCGCAGCCGCACGCGCGTGGTCGAAAGCGCGCTCATTCATGTCGAAGCGAGCCGCGTCGATCCCGAGCGGTTGACCCTGATGCTGCCCGGCTCGGACAAACCCGTCGCGCCGACTCATTGGAGCTTCGGTCAGCTTGCAAGCCAGGTTGGCGCTCCGGCCGCTTACCTGCGGCAGCTCCCCGCAGCACTCGCAGGCATCAACCTGCAATATGGTCTAACCGCCAATCGCGCTGAACAAATCAAGACGCTCGAGACCGACGATGGCCGCGTTGAGCTTCGTGCCGTCACCAGCCCAGACTATGGCCGGATCTTTGATCATGAGCTGGTTGAGGCCGTGCAGCGCATCGCCGGCAACGGCACAGGTGATACACGCTGGAAGGTGCCGGGGGTGCTCGACTGGTCGACCGGAATCTACAATCCGCGTGTCGATATTTCCAAGGACACGACGACTCTCTACGCATCGGACAGGGACGTCTTCCTTTTCCTGGTCGATGACCTGAACCCGATCGAAGCCGGTCGTCTCCGGGACGGCTCGCCCGACCTTTATTTCCGCGGCTTCTATTGCTGGAACTCGGAGGTCGGGGCGAAGACGCTCGGCATGGCGAGCTTCTATCTCCGCGCAGTCTGCCAAAATAGGAATCTGTGGGGAGTGGAAGATTTCGAAGAGATCATCATTCGCCATTCCAAATACGCCTCGTCCCGCTTTGCCCACGAAGCGGCACCCGCGCTGCTGAATTTCGCCAACTCGTCACCCATGCCCTTCGTCAACGGCATCAAGGCCGCGCGCGAGCGGATCGTGGCACATAGTGACGAGGATCGCACCGAGTTCCTGCGTCGCCGCGGCTTCTCCAAGGCCGAGACGGCCAAGGTGATAGAAACGGTGCTGGCGGAGGAGGGCCGCCCGCCTGAAAGCATCTTCGATTTTGTGCAGGGCATCACCGCCGTCGCGCGCGATAAGCCGCATCAGGATGCCCGCCTGGATATGGAGGCAAAGGCCAAGAAGCTGTTGGATCGCGCCGCCTGACTCCTGCGAAGCCGGGACGATCTTTCGTGCCTTGGCATCTTTCTTCACGCTTGTCGGTTCGTCGCCTGCGTGGCGCTGCCCTCTTAGAGTAAGGGGGCGGCGCTTCGCTCCTTGAACGGGTTGGAGGTCGAGAGAAGGTCCCGGCCGCTCGTTCTCGGAGAAACTGACATGGCAAAGGCCGTTCAGAAAATCAAAATGTCGTCCTCGAGCGACATTCCATTCCACAAGCTGGTGCTCAGCCAGTCGAACGTCCGCCGCGTGAAGGCCGGCATCTCGATCGAAGATCTGGCCGAGGACATTGCCCGCCGGAAGCTGCTACAGAGCCTCAACGTCCGGCCCATCCTTGATGTCGATGGCCAGGAAACTGACATGTGGGAGGTGCCAGCCGGCGGCCGACGCTATCGAGCGCTCGAATTGCTGGTGAAGCAGAAGCGGCTTGCGAAGACCGCGCCGATCCCATGCGTCCTCGGCGAAGCCGGCGGCGAGATTTCCGCGGAAGAGGACTCGCTTGCCGAAAACGTCCATCGCGTCGCGCTTCATCCTCTCGACCAGTTTCGTGCATTCCAGACCCTGCGCGAGCAACGCAAATCCGAGGAGGAGATCGCGGCCATCTTCTTCGTATCCGTCGGTGTTGTGAAGCAGCGCCTTCGACTTGCGGCAGTTTCTCCGAAATTGCTCGATGTGTACGCCGACGACGGCATGTCGCTCGAGCAACTGATGGCGTTCTCCGTCACGGCCGATCACGCTCGGCAGGAACAGGTCTGGGAGAACGTCAACCGGTCCGGTTATAGCGAGCCGTATCAGATCAGGCGCGTTCTGACCGAGCGTGCGGTGAAGGCCTCCGACAAGCGCGCGCGGTTTGTCGGTCTTGCGGCCTATGAGGCGGCCGGCGGCAACGTGCTGCACGATCTCTTCGAGGAGGACGGTGGTGGCTGGCTCGAGGACATCGCGCTGCTCGACCGTCTTGTCGCCGAGAAGCTCCGCACCGAAGCCGAGACGATCGCGGCCGAAGGGTGGAAGTGGATCGAAATCGCCCCGAGCTTCCCCTACGGTTACGATCACGGGTTGCGCCGGCTCGAAAGCGAACCGGCCGATCTCACCGCCGAGGAACAAGCAAGCCTCGATGCGCTCCAGGCCGAGTATACGGCGCTCCAGGAGAAATACGAGGATGCCGACGAAATACCGGATGAAGCGGACACGCGCCTCGGCGAACTCGAGCAGGCCCTCGCGGCCTTCGAGGACTGGCCGCATATTTTCGACGCGGCCGCCATCCCGCACGCCGGCGCCTTCGTCAACATCGATACCGATGGGATGTTGCAGGTCGCGCGCGGCTATGTCCGCCGCGAGGACGAAGCGGCGTTCGCTGCGGCAGTAGTCGAGCCCGATCCTGAATCCGGCCCGGCAACGCCTGGGTCCGACGATGGTGCTCAACCCACACCGCCGGTCCAGGGCAGCGTGATTACCATGGCCGGGCAGGTACCGCCGGATGAGGAAGAGGATGATGCCATCCGGCCCTTGCCCGACCGGCTCGTCATCGAGCTCACCGCGCACCGGACGCTGGCGCTGCAGGACGCGGTTGCGGCCCAACCGCAGGTCGCGATGACGGCGCTCTTGCACAAGCTCTGCCTCGACGCCTTCCATCGGACTTACGGTCCATGCTGTATCGAGGCCGGCGTGCGTCATGTGCAGCTTTCCATCCAGGCGCCCGAATTGAAGGAAAGCGCGTCCGCCAGATCGATCGCCGCTCGGCACGAGGGCTGGAGAGCCGACATGCCGAACGACGAGGCTGCGCTGTGGGATTGGCTGGCTGCGCTCGATGATGCCAGTCGGCTGGCTTTGCTCGCCCATTGTGTTTCCTTCGGCGTGAATGCCCTGTTCGAGAAGGCCGATCGCCATGGCGGGCCCGGCATTACCAGCCATGGGCTGCAGCGCCGTCTCGATCAGGCAGAGCGCCTCGCCCGTGCAGTTGGTCTCGACATGGTGGAGGCCGGCTGGCGTCCGACGGTCGATAATTATCTCGGCCGTGTCACCAAGGGCCGTATCCTCGATGCGATCCGCGAGGCGAGGGGCGAATCCTCGGCTCAGCTCATCGACCATCTCAAGAAGTCGGAGATGGCGAAGGAAGCCGAGCGCCTGCTCGAGCGCGCCGGCTGGCTCCCCGAGCCGCTGCGCATCGCCGCCGTGGCTTCGCCTTCGGACAGCTCTGACGCGCCGTCCGAGCCGCTTCCCGAATTCCTCTCCGGCGGTGACGAGGAATCGACCGACGGCGGCGAGAGCGAGCAGCCGCACGCCATCGCGGCCGAATAGGCCATCGCTGCGGGGCGGCATCCGCCGCCCCGCAGTTCTTTACCACTTCCCGTTCATCTCTCGGCCCGGCCCTCGCGCCGGGCTTCATCGTCTTGGGAGCACCATCATGACCGACGATACTTCAACACCCGGCTCTGGTTTCGATTCTGGCTCCTGGCTCCTGCGGGACCAGGAATTTATCAGACTATGCAAGTCCACTCTCTCCGAGAACAAGACAGCCTTGTTCGACGCGCTCGCCAGTGCGCGCATCGACGCCGTGGAGGTCACATTCAACGGCTATGCCGATCAGAAGCAAATCGACGGCGCTGTCGCGGACGGAGAGGGCGGTGACACGGATCTCCAGAGCATCCATGTCGAGATTGCGCGGGTCGAATGCGGCAACCAGATTGTCACGCGGCAAACCCTCTCCGTGAAGGACGCGATCGAGAAGCTCGTCTATGACCTCCTCGAGCAGACCTACTCCGGATGGGAGAATAACCAGGGCGCCTATGGTGACTTTCTGTTCGACGTCGCCGAGCGAACGATCACGCTCAACTTCAATGAGCGGATCGAAACCTCCGAATACACCCAGCATGTGTTCTGAGGGAGGAAGCAATGGCGCATCCCTATCATCATTCGCTCTCCTCGGTGAAGAAGTGGGGCGGGGCAGTCGATGACTATCTGCCGATCCATAACTGGTTCGATGCCAGCAAGCAGATCACGGCGGATTTTCGGCACCGCGCGCTCCGCCATCACGCAGAGGGCATCTTCATGGCCGAGACCATCTTTGGTCTGACCATCACTTTGTCGTCCGGCCGCGTCATACCGACGCGCTGGGTCGGTGAGCAGCACGTCATCGAGGATCTCGGCTTCATCCCGTCCTTCGCCGATTGGGTGAGGTGCATCCGTCCCGAACCCTGGATGAGCCGCACGCGGCGCATTTCGTGCGAGCTCGAGCCGCCGGCTTCTTCGACCGCAGAAGGAGCTTGACTATGTACGGCACGTATTTGCGCCTGAATATCACCGTGCATGATAGTTGGCGGGCCGTGGTTCGCGCGGCGTCCCGCAAGCTCACTCGGCAAGCGCTTCGCGACCCCCGGTGTCGCATAGCGCGCAAGCGGTTCTACCGCGAGATGCTCGATTATCACCGCCGGGAACAAGAAATCGTTGCGACCTGGCGGCTCTGACACGTCGTCCGTCGAGAGTCTCCCCTATCCAAGTTCCACTCGGCCCGGCGCTCCGCGCAAGGACCGTCGAGCCATCGCATGTTCAGGAGAACGAAAATGGCTGACTACTTTACTCCCACCGTCATTCAACAGACGATTCCCGAAGCGGACATGACCCCGCTCGAACGCCTGCTTCTGTCCCACGTCTTCGAAGCCGAGCGCGATGGAGACGGTTGGTACTTCTTTGCCGAGTCGCAACCAGCCGACACGTTCATCGTCGCGCGCGCGGCGCTCGAGGCCGCGCTTGCCGCGTCTCAACTCGATGTGGACAACACCGCCAACGGCTTCGTCACGAAGCTGCTGGCAAGCTTAAAGGGCGAAGAGCTTCAGGAGGCACACCTGGATCTCGATCTCAGCGAGACCTCCTGGGAGTTCATCGTTCAGGATATCGTCCGGCGTTCGACGACGCTCAGATATGTGTCGGCGGTATCCTCCTTCACATGCTCGCGCATGCGCGTCGACGGCTTCGGCGGCGCCGTCGTCGTGATCTCGGTCGATGCCATCCTTGGCAAGTCCACCAACGATCTTCTCGAGGAGTTCATCGAGCAAGTCGCGCCCGGAAGCGATATCTGACCTTAGTCCGGCGGGCGAAGCGACATGTGCTACCAGGACGTCCGGACGAGCACCGCTTCATCACCTTCTCCGACGCGCCGGCTACCGCACGCGCGATGCTTGTTGAGAACCCTGCACCCGTCGGTGCTCCCAACCAATGTTGCGTCGTGTCCTGTCTGGGCGCGGCACATCGGCTGTCAACGGGCAAGCCGTTCCCGCCGCGGCGGAAGAGCCTCGCGTGACAGCCGATGCTCGACCGCTCCCCGCTGCCAGTCCGACGCAACGCGAAGGTCGGGAGACAACAGAAAATGTGCAGGGTTCTCAACAAGCATCACGCGGGCATTCCGGCAGGCGCCGTCTACATCGGGCGCGGCAGCAAATGGGGCAATCCGCTCCGGATCGGCCGCGACGGCGACCGCGCGGCCGTCATCGCCAAGTACGAGCGATGGCTGGCGGACCAGCACCATCTGTTGCGTGCGCTCGATGAACTGCGCGGACGCGATCTCGTGTGCTTCTGCGCGCCGTGCGCCTGCCACGGCGATCTCTTGATGCGGCTCGCCAACGCCACGCGCGAGGTGCGCGTCGCGTGGTGGCGCGCCGTCAAGGCCACGGCATGAGAGCGAGAGGAGGGCCGGGACCTCAGGCGAGCCCGGCGCGCGGCGAGAGCGAGCCGCCGGGATGGTTCGCCCGCTCTCGGAGTCTGCCACATGTGCAAACCGTCCAAGGAGTTCGATTTTCGAAAGTCCGTTGCCTATGACGCGGAGGCCAAGCGCCTCTTCCACAGCCGTGCGAGATCGCAGCTCCGCCGTATTGCGACCGCGCTGGGTCTTGAGCCCGGTTCCTACGACCTCCGCTCCAACCAGGCTGGCATTGCCGTTTCCGGTGAAATTGCCCTCCACGGCGATCACCTCTACGTGCAGGTCTCGCAATCGGCGATGGGCTACCACAGCGGCGTTCTGTTTCGGACCTGCAAGGGCCGCAAAGACTATGTCGGCGGCCCGAACAGTTTCGCATCGCTCGACTTGCTCAACAGACCGGACGAGCTCGCCCATTGGATCCGCGGGGTGTGCGATGTTTGACATCATCCGCCGTCGCGCTGCCGCCGTTACGTCCTGGACACGCCGTCACAGTTATCGCTGCGGCGCCAGACTCAGCCGATGGACCCGAGCCTGGCGTTATGCAACGGGGCGGCTTTCCGCGGATGAGGCGAAGCGATTGATGCTCGACTGCCGCTATCCGGCGGGCTGGCATCCGCTGCTTGTTCTAACTGTGGAGGGTACGCTCGAACAAGCCTGCGAAGAGATCGCCGATCATCCCGATCTGCCGCGTCTCGTCGCGGACGGCTGCGCCCGCGTCGGCGACAAATGGGAACCCTACAGCGGCGAACTGTTGGAAGCGCGATGCTGGGCGATCAACCTCGCCAAGAACTACGCCGTCGGCGAGGGCATCACATTCGTTCTGCTCAATGACGAGCACGATCCCAAGAAGTGATCGTCTGTTCGGATAATTCGGTCAAAGGGTCCGGCGCCGGGTCGCCGGACCCTTTCCATCTGGCTGAGATCCAGAGGGAGAGGTGGGCCGGAAGGGTTTGAACCGCGGCGGCGTCAGGAGAGCGCCGGGCGGTTCGGCCCTTTCCCGCTCTCCGAAAGAAATCCTCCTATGACCGAATCTCTCGTCGGCGGCGCCAGCGCCGCGCCGCTCT
>CAZSRR010000004.1:0-200130 GCA_964609175.1 uncultured Bradyrhizobium sp. | reverse complement strand
CGGGGCTGGAGAAGATCACCGCGCTGCGCAACTTCCAGAAGGACGGCTCGCTGAAGCCGATGTCGATCCTGGTCGGCAATGGCGGCCTGTTCCTCGATTTCGAGATGGAACGCGGCGCTGACGGCGCCATGACCGGCTATGCCTTCCCAGAATTGCTGATCGATGTCGTCAATCTGCAGAAGGCCGGCAAGCGCGATGCGGCGCATGATTTGTTCGACGCCCATCTGCCGTTGATCCGCTACGAGCAGCAGCCCGGCGCCGGCCTTTCGGTGCGCAAATACGTATTGCAGAAGCGCGGCATTATCTCGTCCAGCGCTCAGCGCAAGCCCGGCGCCACGATCACGGCGACCGCCAAGGCCGAGGTCGAATACCTGCTGTCGCGGGTGGCGCGCGTCGACCGCCGCGCCAATCTGCAACCGCAATCGAGCGCAGCGGGCTAGTCCGATGGCCGAGATCGTCGCCCCGCGTAACGCATCCACCATCCTGCTGCTGCGCGACAACGCGGCTGCAAGGGAGATCGAAGTTTTCATGATGGTTCGCCATTATGAAATCGACTTCAATTCCGGTGCGCTGGTGTTTCCCGGCGGCAGTGTCGACAAGGGCGACAAGGAGATCATCGCGATGCCTGAGTTGTACTCGGGCGGCGAGGGACTGGACGAGACCACGCTGAGTTTCCGTATCGCCGCGATCCGCGAGACGTTTGAGGAGAGCGGCATCCTGCTGGCGCGGCCGAAGGGCTCGCAAGCGCTGGTCGAGGCCAGGCGTGCCAGCGAGATCGAGGCCGCGCATCGCGCCGATCTCTGCGACAGCAAGATCAGCTTTCTGAAAGTGCTGGCCGACAACGGCATGGTGCTGGCGCTTGATGAACTTGTGCCCTATGCGCACTGGATCACGCCGGAGGGCATGCCAAAGCGTTTCGACACTTGGTTCTTCCTCGCCGCAGCCCCGCCCGAACAGGTCGGCGCCCATGACGGCAAGGAATCCACCGACTCGATCTGGGTGTCGCCGCGCGAGGCGCTGGAAGGCGGCGAAACCGGACGCTTCAAGCTGCCGTTCCCGACCACGCGCAATTTGATCAAGCTCGGCAAGCAGCCGAGCGTGCAGGCGGCGCTGGACGATTCCAGGGGCAGATCCATCGTCACCGTGACGCCGGTCATGACGCGGAACAATGGCGGACGTCAGCTCCGGATTCCGGCGGAGGCAGGGTACGATGGCGAGTTGTTCGAGGTTGGCTCCGCTGGCTGACCGTTCATCCACACTTCGGCGAATAACGAAGTATACTGGCGCCGGCTGCCTGTAGTGTCGATCCCGACATGGACGGCAGGGTCGCGGCATGAACGAATCCAATCCCAAGGTCGCGAGCGAGCTGGCGCTGCTGCTGGTGTTGGCGACGCTGTGGGGCGCGTCCTACACCTTCCTGAAGGTCGCGGTGGCGACCATCCCGCCGGTGACGCTGATCGCAGCCCGCACGCTGATCGCGGGCCTGCTGCTGGTCGCGATCATGCACTGGCGCGGGATCAAAATGCCTGTCGATGCCGCGAATTGGCGGCGTTTCCTGTTCCAGGCCTGCCTCAACAGCGTCATCCCCTGGACGATGGTGGCATGGGGCACGCGGGCGGTCGATGCGGGTGTCGCCACCATCCTCAATTCGACGGCGCCGATTTTCACGTTTTTCCTGACGCTCGCAATCACCCGCCACGAGGCGGTGACATTCCGAAAGCTGGTCGGTGTCGTCGCGGGCATGGCGGGAATCTGCCTGATCGTGGGCCTCCAGGCGCTGGCGGGACTGGGCGAACAACTGGCGGCGCAGATCGTGCTGCTGCTCGCCGCGGTCTGCTATGCGGGCGCGGCAATCTTCGGCCGCGCCTTCAAGAATCTCGACCCGATGGCGCCGGCGGCGGGATCGCTGCTGTGCGGCGCTGCGGTCCTGATCCCGGTCAGCCTCGTGGTGGACCAGCCATGGACGCTGGCGCCCACGATGAATTCGCTGCTGGCGCTGCTCGGACTGGCGGTGTTCTCCACGGCGTTCGCCTTCGCGATCTATTTCCGCCTGATCCAGACGCTGGGATCGGTCGGCGCCACCGCGCAGGCCTATCTGCGGGTGCCGATTGGCGTCGCCGCGAGCGTGATCTTTCTCGGCGAGCAGTTGAGTTCGACGGTGTGGATCGGGCTTGCCTGCGTCGTCGTCGGGGTCGCCGCGATGACGATACCGGAGCGCAAGGCAAAGCCGCTCGGCGAAGCTGCATGACGCGCGGCACGGAGCGCGTTTGCTGCGACGAAGTTTGTTGGGGGACCAGCTGTGGCCGCGGGGCAGCCTGCGGGAAGCTCTCGGGAGAGGTGCGGAGGGGGGCGGGGGGCCGGGCAGCTGGTCGAGAAGGCAGGCATGACGGCGACTGAGCACCGGCCGGTCCCCTCCGGACTCGTTAACCCGTTTCAGGGCTGTAGTCCTGGTCACGGCCGGGCGGCGCGGCCGTTTATTTTGCCGGCTTTGCCGATGTCCCGGCATGTTCCCCACGGCCTGCAATACATCGTATATTGCGCCCGACAGGAGCCCCGGCCCAACCGCCATGACCACCGAAACACCGCCGAATTCGTTGCCGCCGCGATCGTTCTCGCTTTCGATCGGCCAATTGACGTTCGGCAGTTTCATGCTGGTGTTGGCGGTGATCATCATCACCTCGACCGCAAGCGTCATCGCCATCCGCCACATCGATGCGACCTTTGCCGAACTGCAGCGGCTGCAGAGCGTCGGCGACCTCGCCGAAGACATCGACCGCCGCATGAACGAATTGCGGCTTGCCGCCCGTGATTTCGTCACGGATCCCGGAAATCAGTCGGTCCAGGTGACCGATGCAGCCACCGCGCTCAACGAGGTGCTGAAGAAGACGCGGGTGGAACTTGCCCCCGAGCAGCAGGACATGATCGACGGCGTGACCGAGCGGCTGTCGACTTACCGCAGCGGAATCGAACAAATTTCCGCGCTGATCAACCGCCGGGCCGATTTGATCGTCACCTTGCCGCCCTTGCGTGAGAAATTCGATGCCGCGGTTGCCGGGGCGCTGGATCCCGTGATCGCGTCTGCACTGCTTCAGGACCAGAGCCGGATCAACGCGGCCCTGCTGGCGCACAACCCTTCGGCGGCCGCACAGGCGGCGCGCCGCATGCGTTCCATGACGATCACCGATTCGAACCTGCGCGCGACCGTCGACGATTATGCGCTCGCGATCATCAACATATCGAATAGCGAACAGAAGATTTCCGACATCGACAAGGAAGTGCTGGGCGTGGAGGGGCGCCTGATCCAGCGGGTGACGGAGCTGGTTCGCGAAGTCAGCGAGCGGCGCGGGCGTATCCTTGCCCGCGACTTTGCGCGGACGCTGACGGAGGCCAAGTGGCAGAGCATCGTGCTCGGCACGGCGGGCGTGCTGATTGGGCTTTTCGCATCGCTGCTGGTGGTCCGCCGCACGGTGCGCCCGCTTGCCGCGATCGCAAACTCGATCCGCGCGGTGGCCCGCGGCGACAAGAGCGCCTCCATTCCCGCGACCGATGTCGACAACGAAATCGGAGACATCGCACGCGCCGCAGAAGTCTTTCGCCAGACGCTGGTCGACGCCGATACGGCGCGCGAGGCGGCGGTTCATGCGCTCGCCGAGCAGCGGCTGGCCGAAGAAAGCTACCGCAAGCTGTTCGAAGCTTCGGTCGACGGAATTTACGTCACGACCCCGGCCGGCTCGCTGCTGAATGCCAATCCGGCGCTGGCGCGGATGATGGGCTACGAGACTCCGCAGGATCTGCTCAGCGCCATCAGTGACATTGCCCACGGCGTCTATGTCGATCGGAAGGCGCGCGAGGAATATACGCGGCTGATGCAGCGCGACGGGATCGTGCGTGACTTCGAATACCAGGTTCGCACGCGCAGCGGCTCGGTGTTATGGCTGTCCGACAGTGCGAGCGCTGTGCACAACGAGGCCGGCGTCATCGTCCGCTACGAAGGAATGGTGCGGGACATCACCGACCAGAAGCGCGCCGAGGATGCCATCGCCGAGGGGCGCCGCCTGTTGCAGATGGTGATCGACACCGTGCCCGCGGTGATAAATGTCAAGGACAGGCATCTTCGCTATGTGCTGATGAACCGCTACATGGCCGGCATTTTCAATGTCGAACCGGGAGAAGCGATCGGCCGCACCACGTCCGAACTGATGTCGCGTTACGGCGCGGAAAAGACCAGCGAGCCCGACAAGCGGGTGCTGGCGGCCGGCAAGGAACTCGGCTTCTACGAAGAGGAATACCTGGATGCCGCAGGACAGATGCGGCAGTGGCTGGTCAACAAGCTCCCGATCCTGGATGCGAACGGCGAGATCGAGAATATCGTCACCGTTGCGCTCGACATCGGCGAGCGCAAGCGCGTCGAGTCCGAGATGCGCAAGGCCAAGGAAGCCGCGGAAGGCGCATTGCGTAACCTGCGCGAGACGCAGAACTCGCTGATCGAGGCGGAGAAGCTCGCCGCCCTGGGGCGGCTGGTGGCCGGAGTCGCCCATGAGGTCAACAACCCCATCGGCATCAGCCTTACGGTCGCTTCCGCGCTGGAGCGGAAGACGTCGAACTTTGCCGCCGAGGTCGCCCGCGGCGAGTTGCGGCGATCCAGCCTGAACGATTTCCTCGGCACAAGCCGCGACGCGTCCTCGCAGCTGGTCGCCAATCTCAACCGCGCGGCCGAACTGATCCAGTCGTTCAAGCAGGTCGCCGCCGACCGCAATTACTCCGACCAGCGCACCTTCGATCTCGGCGATCTCACCGAGCAGGTGGTGATGAGCCTGCGACCGGGCCTGCGCAAACACAATCTGACGCTCAACGTCGAGTGCCAGCCGAACCTGATCATGAACAGCTACCCCGGTCCCTACGGACAGGTGCTGACAAACCTGTTCCTCAATTCGGTCGCGCATGCGTTCCCGGACGGCAGGGCCGGCACGGTCGATATCCAGGTGCGGGAATCCGGCAAGGACAATGTCGAGATCATTTTCTCGGACAACGGCGTCGGCATGAGCCTCGACGTCCGCCGCCGCGCTTTCGATCCATTCTTCACCACGCGGCGCGACCAGGGGGGCACCGGGCTCGGCCTGCATATCGTCTACAGCATCGTGACGACGCGGCTCGGCGGCCGGCTCGATCTCGATTCCCAGCCGGGCGGCGGCACGCAGATCCAGATTATCCTGCCGCGCACGGCACCGCTCGAGCAGGCGGCGGAATAACGGATTTATCGCGTTCCGGCCAAGCGGGGCAGAGCAACTCGGGTTCAGTTGATGTCGGCCAGCTTGTGCAGCGTGGCGCCGAAAATCTGGCTGGCTTTGCCGACGAGCGCGGTTCCGTTCATGCTGGCGCGGGTGTCGCTGAAGGTGCCGGAGACGCCGATACCAACCGGATTGGGGCCGCCGAACAGCGGATTGTCGTTGTCGCGCGGCGCGGTGTGGCGCTGCACCAGCACCTCGCCTTTGAAAGTATCTCCCTTTACGGTGTAGCTGCCGGTGTAGAACAGGTAGGCGTCACCGCCGAGGATCTGACCGTCGCGGAACAAAATAACGCCGCTGCCCTTGCCGACGCGTCCATCCAGCAGGGTGACGTGGATCGAGTAGAGCCCGTTTTTCATGACGCCCCAGATGCCGGCCGCCGCGCCCACGGAAGCCGGACGGGGAATTATGCCAAACCGTGGCAAGGAGCGTCAACGCGTCAGGTTGCCCGAGCGTTCGATCCAAAGAAGCAGCGCTCAGCGACACGACTAAAACGCGACATCCGGTTCACTGCCGAATGCGCGCCAGGTTGGCCCGTGAAATGCATAGGCTACTCTGGCACCGGCCGGCGGGTGCTGGAGCAAGAGAACAGGTGACCAACTGGATGAACTCCGGCGGCCACGTGCCGCCCCCAAATGCAGAGACTCGAAACGATGGGACCATCGGCCGGCATCGCGCGGGCCGCTGGAAAATACCGCTGACCGTCGGCGGGATGTTGCTGATATTGCCGCTCGCGGCCGGTCCGGGCGTTGCCCGCGATCCCGACGGCCGCTACGCGAGCTCTCCGTTGAAGCAGTGGTTCGACAGTCTGAAGAGCGGCAAGGGACCGTGTTGTTCCGACGCGGACGGCAGCGCCGTCAGCGACGTCGACTGGGAATCGAAAAACGGGCGCTATCGCGTTCGTATCGACGGCGAGTGGCACGACGTTCCGGAAGATGCCGTCATCACCGAGCCGAACAGGGTCGGACGGACCATGGTCTGGCCGATCCGCGGTTATCTCGGATTGAGCATCCGCTGCTTCATGCCTGGCAGCATGACATAACTGTTGCCGCTGCTCATCTGCGGAACGGGCGCAGACGCGCTTGTTCCGTGGCGGTGGCGCGCCCCGCGCCGCGAGGCGAACGAGCCTCGTCAGACGTATTTGGCGTCGCGCTCGAGCAGTTCGATTGAAATGCCCTGTGGCCCGCGAATGAAGCAGACGCGGACGCCAGGGCGGATGGTGGTCGGCTCCCTCGTGAACTCGACGCCCTTGGCCTTGATCTCCGCGGCGACCGCATCGATGTCCTTGACGGTCAGACCGAAATGATCGAGCCCCTGATAGGGCGTCACCGGCGGCGCGTTGACGCGGTCACCGGCGGCAACACGTGCGATGAACACGTTGGCGCCGCCCAGCTTGACGTCGATCCGCCCCGGGCCGCGAACGATCTCGCCTCCAAGGATGTTTTCGAGCCATGCCGCCGTCGCTTCGGGATCAGGGCTGCGCAGATGGACATGGTCCCAGGTGACTGTCGGCATTCGATTTCCCCATTCATTGTTGTGGCGCTCAACGCCGGAGCTTGCCACCACTGTAGCCGCCACGGTTTCTGGATTTCATCCGCAACGTTAACGCGAGCATGGCGCAATGCGCGGTGGTGATGCCAGCCGGATTTTATCTTGCCACGCCTCGCAGCCAAACTCACGGCCCGCCCTCGAGAATGTGATTGTTGTACTTGAACCTCGCAGGCGAGCCGGGAACTAACTGCAATATCGCCCGTTGAGCGATGGAACCGCACAGTTCGTGTGCGGAGGAGTTGGATCGATGCCCGTGGCGCGCTATTTTCTGTTTGTCGGCGGAATTCTGCTGGCGCTGTTATTGGCAGTCGATGCGTATTTTCCGCAACAGGCCGTGGTGGCCAGCCATGCCGCGCCTTCGGTCGACAAGACCGTGGTGCGGATCCGCTCCGACCAGAAGCCGCCGGAGCGGGTCGTTTACGATACCAGCCTTCCGACCGTCGTGCCTCCCGCCGTATCCGTCCAAGCCGCGGCGCCTGTTGCCGCCCAAGCGCCGGTCGCGGCCGTTGCCGCCGATGTCAGCGCTCAGGCCCGGGTTCGAGACACATTTGCTGAGTTCGTCCCGGATTCGAAAAGGCCGGAGGCGCAGACCCAGCGCAAGCGCAAGGTTGCCAAGGCCCGTCCGTCTCAGCCGATGCAGACGCCACAAGTGCGGGTTGCGCAGCAGTCGCAGTTCGGCTTTTTCGGCGGGTCGAACTGGAACAGCACCTGGTGATAGAAAGCGGTTTGATGCGGCCCAGAGCCACTTCCGTTCCGGTTGAAAGGTGGCTCTAAGTCGTTGTTTTGATGCGTTTTCTGAACGTAAACCGGGTTCCGCTTCGGCGGAAACTGCGCTAGCGGGGCAGCTTCGGCATTTTGTCCGCAAACCCGTTGAAGCAGGTCAGCCGCTCGTCTTCCTCCTTCAAAAAGCGACAGTCGCTCACGCTCTTTGCCGCCGCTGCTTTCGGCTTTGGCTGCGGCTTGTAGATCGCATCGTAGCAATTCAGCCGTTCCTTGGTTTCGTCGTCGATGTCCTGACAGGCTTGCAACTTCTGGGCAGGCGAAAGCGGCTTTTCTTTTTCCTTCTTGGCCCCCGGTTTTTTGGATCCGACCACAACCAGAGGTTTTCCGCCTACGGTCGGTGGAGCAGTTGGAGCGGTTCCCTGGGCCAGCGCCGCCGCTGGATACAGGACTGCCAGCGTCAGAATGATCTTTCTCATGTGAATGTCCGAAATAGCCGTTAAGCCGAACCAGCGCGCGCCTGACACACTCCCGAGCCCCGCGGGATCGAAAGTCCGCCGCGCGAGCGTTCTCTAGCACCAACTCCGAGCGCCTGTCTAACTTATTGATTTAATGGCTATTCGTTAAGTCCGCCGGGGGCTAGCGGGCAAGGTATCGCCGCTTCGATTTTTCGGCCCACCACCAGCAATGGGCTTCGGGATTGGCGGAACTTGCGGCTGCAGAATTCGCCGCGCAGAGCCATCTGCGACGGCACCGCGCGACCGGTGCGGAGAACGGGAATTCTCGGCAGCGTACCGATGGATCGATGGCGGGGGACTGTTGGCTTCGTTGCCGGCGGGGCTGCTTGGCCGTCAACCTGCGCAGGCTTCAAACGGCACTCTCACTCTCATTCCACGATGTCGCCACATCGCAATCATGCCCAAGTCTGCGGCATCGATCAGCGCAACCGATAAGCATCGAACGCATGCGCCAGGAACAAGCCGATACTAACGAAGACGAGTAAGGCGGTCACGATCTCGGTCATAGCTTTCCTCCCTGAATGGCCATTCCGGAAAGCGCGCGCTTGAGAAATTCGCGGTAGATGAGGTTGAGCACGGACACCAACATGATCTTACCCCTTCGTTCGCTCCGAACGTCTGCGAAGCTAGCCGCCGATTGTTTCCGGAACGCTTCGCGGGCAGGAAAAAACGGTTTCGTTCGTGCAGGATGAGGATCACGGAATCGCGACGGAACCGGAACGGTAGATGGCCGGAGCTCGCCCTTTTGTCGCCATCCTGGTTCGGGAGACCTGTGCGGGCTTGCCCCGAAGGTGTGTTTCCGAAGGTCCCGCGTGATCGTCAGACGTCAGCTGCGAAACAAGACTGTTGCGTCCCGCCGCGCCGTGCTGCGGGGGATGGCCTCTTCGGCCGGCGTGCTTGCGCTCGGCGGTTGCGCGAGCCTCGGTGCGACGGGTGCGCGTTACGACGCCTCATCGCTCTCGGCTGAGCCGACATTGCTGGTCGCAACCACGCGAAAGGCCGTTAATGGCGGGCGGACAAAACCCTGGTTCGGGCCTGAGCGCGCGACGCGGATGACGGTCGCACGGGTCAAACTGGTGGCGCCGGACGAAAGCCGCTTCTCGTTCGCTGCAGCCGGACTTGACGGTTGGCGTCTCGATGCGGTCGAGCCGGTGTCGGCGGAGGTCGGCGATCTCCTCGGACAGACCGGCAGCGGCTCCGACGTGCTGATCTACGTCCATGGCTTCAGGCAGACATTCGAGACCGCGGCGCTCGATGCCGCGCACCTTGCCGACGGCATCAAGTTCCGCGGCAAGGCGATGGTGTTCTCCTGGCCGTCGAAGGCCGGACTGTTCGACTACGCCTATGACCGCGAAAGCGCGATGTGGTCTCGCGATGAATTCGAGCGCGTGCTCAATTCGGTTGCCACCAGTCCAGGCGTCGGCCGCATGCACATCGTCGCGCACAGCATGGGCACCATGTTGACGCTCGAAAGCCTGCGCCAGCTCTATGCGCGCTCCGGCGACGGCATCGTGGACAGGATCGGCGCAGTGGTGTTTGCCTCGCCCGATATCGACATGGACGTGTTTTCGTCGTCCGTCGTCCGTATCGGGCCCGTCGGCCGCAAGATCACCGTTGTCGCCGCGACGAACGATCGAGCCTTGGCGCTGTCGGGGCGGCTGGCGGGCGGGATGACCCGGGTCGGCGCCGCAGAGAAGGCCGCCATCGAGCGGCTCGGGGTGCGCGTTATCGACGCATCCGACGCCGGCTGGGGCGTCATCAACCACGATTTGTTCCTCTCGAACGCTGAAGTTCGGCGCGTGATCCGCCGCTCCATCGACACTTCGGCCGCATGAGCGGATTCTGAAGGGCCATAATCCGGCATATTGCCAGACGGTTAACCAAGCTGCTCCGCCGGGTAGCCCGTAGCGCATCGATATTTAAGATTCTTGCCGCAAGTTCCCGGACGAGGGATGCAGTTGGATGTCATGAGCAATATTGCAAATCTGTTTCGAATCGATGCTGAAAATCACGAACTGATGGATGCGCAGCTTGGCGCATTTTCGCGTCAGGTCCCGCTGCTCTATTTTATCCTGAGCGTGAATTCGATCGCGTTGGCGGTCACCCATTTCGGTTTGGCACCGATAAGTCTGACCGTCGTATTCCCTGGCATTCTGGTCGGCGCTTCCGTGGTCCGTTGCCTGATCTGGCTGAGGCGCGGTGGCCGCAAGGTCGAACCGAAGGCTGCGGCCCGCACGCTGCGGACGACGGTGGTGCTGGGCGGCGTACTGGGATTCGCTTTCCTGTCGTGGGCGATCAGCCTGTTTCCGTACGGCGACACCGCCCGCCACGGTCACATCCTGTTCTTCGTCGGCATCACGGTGGTGAGTTGCATCTTTTGCCTGATGCATGTTCGCCCGGCGGCGCTGATGCTGACCGGTACCGTGATTGCACCGTTCGTGATTTTCCTGCTCGCCAGCGGCGAGATGGTTCAGATCGCCATAGGTCTCAATCTGCTGCTGGTGACCGGCGCCATGGTCTACATCCTGACCACCTGCTCGCGGCAGTTCGCGGCCATGGTCAACGGCGAGGTAGAGACGCGACGTCTCAGCAACGAGAACTTCCGCCTCGCCAATATCGACAGCCTTACCGATTTGCCCAACCGGCGCCAGTTCTTCCACCGCCTGTCTGTTCTCGCGGCCCAGGCTAAAACGGAAAACCGGAGGTTTGCCGTTGGCGTGCTCGATCTCGACGGCTTCAAGGCAGTCAACGACCTGTACGGACATGGAGTCGGCGATCGCGTGCTGCAGGAAGCCGGGAAGCGCCTGCTGGCGGTTTCCGATGACACGCAATTCATCGCTCGCCTCGGCGGCGACGAGTTCGGCATCATCGTCGATACCGACCTCGAACCCGAGGCCGTTCTGGCGGTCGGCGCAAAGGTCTGCTCGGCCTTCGACGCACCGTTCTCCGTCGCCGGGATCGTCGCGCGGATCGGCGCCTCCGTCGGCTTTGCGCTGGCGCCGGATGCCGGAACGGCGGCGGAATTGCTCTACGAGCGGGCTGACTACGCGCTCTACCATGCCAAGGCGAAACACCGCGGCCAGCCGGTGATCTTCTCCCGCGAGCACGAAGTCGAAATCCGCAGGCTCAGCACCGTCGAGCATACGTTGCGGACGATCGATCTCGACGCGGAACTGTCGCTGCATTTCCAGCCGATCGTCAATGTCGGAAACGGGCGGCTGATCGGTTTCGAAGCGCTGGCGCGCTGGCACAATTCCGAACTCGGCAACGTCCCTCCGGATGTTTTCATCGCAGTGGCCGAGCGCACCGAACTGATCGGGACGATCACGCAGGTGCTGTTGCGCAAGGCGCTGGCCGCCGCCGGAAGCTGGCCGGAGGATCTCATCCTGTCCTTCAACCTCTCCATGCGTGACCTGGTCTCGCACGCCACCATCCTGCAGGTCGTCTCCATGATCCGGGGCTGCGATATCGATCCCCGACGCATTATCATCGAGGTCACCGAGACGGCGTTGATGCAGGATTACGAGCAAGTGCGGGACTCGCTCAGGATATTGCGATCGATGGGACTGAAGGTGGCGCTGGACGATTTCGGGTCGGGGCAGTCCAGCCTGAGCTATGTTCACCAGTTGGCGCTGGACAAGATCAAGATCGACCGAGGGTTCATTCGCAACATTGCGACGCAGGAGAACGCCCGCAATATCGTCAAGACGGTGATCGACCTGTGCCGCAACCTGAAATTCGAATGCGTGGTCGAAGGCGTTGAAACGGCTGAGCAAGCCGAGATCATCGGCCTGCTCGGTTGCTCGACGATGCAGGGATATTTCTTTGCAAAGCCGATGCCGCAGAGCGAGATCGAGGCCTTCATCGCCAATCACTGCCGTCAGGATAATCGGCGGCTGGCCGCCGTGGCAGGGTGAACGCGCGACGCAACGCGCCACTCCAAACGGCGGCGCATTGCCGACACGATGGCGACAAGCTGATGCCCGTGAATGGCCGTCGGAATGTCGTCGCGCGGCCACCCTTAATCTCGCCAAATTGACCGACATTTATTCGTGGCCGGCGCGATGGTGCACCGGTACGGTCTCGATTGCACCATGCTTGAACCGCCGAAGGTCGGCGTCGCCTACCGGTTGTCGACTCGACGCTTTGCGGCTCGATTGCTTTGTTGCGGGCGACGCAGGTATCTGGTGCCAATCCCTTCGGCGCCGATGCCAATGATCTGGTTGTAGGAAAGGAGCAAGAGTCATGCTTCAAGCAACATCGAAGGCCCCGGCAGGATCGAATTCGCATCGCCCGCAGGCGCCGTCGACTCAGAACCCGTCTACCCAGAACCCGTCTACAAAGGCGACCATGGCGTCGGCCTGCAAGCAGACGCCCGACGCGACGAAGTCTTCACGTGCTGCCCATGGTTAGGTTTTCTGAGCAGCGCGTGCGCCCGCTGAAAGAAAATGGCGCCGGACGCGCCAATCCTGCGCGGCGCGCGAGGGTGGGGCTGGCCGATCGTTAACCTTTCGTTAACCATATCGGCGCAGCATCCACTCAGTACACAATGGCGCCACGAATCTGGTTCGAAGGCGCCATTGATCGTTCAACTTGGGGGCGGGCAGAAGGCCCGCGGGGGCTCCAAGGAGTTGCGTAATGACATCGTCCGGCGTACGAAACCACAGTCTGCTTTCCGAGTTCTTTGCGGCGATTGTCGGCGCGCTCGGTTTGGGAATTCCAATAGCGATTGCGATAATCTGGATTTGTTCTTGATCGTCACGACGCTTGTCGGCAGTGGGCTTCCGCCTAGGCCGCGGAAGCGATCATTCCGACCCGCATGTCGCTGGCGAGAAAGACGCGGATGCCGTCGGCGAACACGCTGCCATTTGCAATGGCAACAGCAAGTTTGCCGCGCCTGACCTGGCGCATGCTGACCTCGTAGCGCACGCGCTTGACGTCCGGCTTGATTTCGCCCTGGCACGTGACCTCGCCGACGCCGACGGCGCGGCCCTTGCCGGGCGAGCCCGACCAGCCGAGCCAGTAGCCGATGATCTGCCACATGGCGTCGAGGCCGAGCGAACCCGGCATGACGGGATCGCCCTGAAAATTGCAGCCGAAAAACCAGAGGCCGGGGGTGATATCCAGTTCGCCGACGACATGACCCTTGCCGTACTCGCCGCCGTCCAGGCTGATCTCGGTGATGCGGTCGATCATCAGCATCGGCGGCGCCGGCAGTTGGGCGTTACCGGGGCCGAAATAGCCGCCTTCGCCTGACTTGAGCAGTTCCTCCCTGGTGTAGGAGGATTGCGGCGTGTGGAAGTCATGCGGGTTCGACAAGAGAAAACTCCTTCGGACGGGTTGACGCGGCGCCACTTCGCTGCTGTCGCCGGTGCGGCAAGTACCAGGCCCGCGGGTTGCGGCAACCCATGAGCACCCGGATTGTACCGGCCATGGCGGTTCGGTAAAGTTGTGAATCGACCCTGCTATTCGTTCCCGGAGCGGGAGGGGATTTCAGACGTCAGCGAAAGCGCCGAGGCGTCGTGAAGCCGCGATGCCAGATCGATGTTGAACGGAAAGATGAAACCGCCATCCCGACGGGTCAAACGAGGTGTCCGACGCGTCCGTCAGGTGTCGGCGTGGATCGTCGTGCCCGGCCGCGACGCGGTTGAATGCCAGGTGATGGATATCTCGGCCAACGGGGCCAAGATCGTATTGGCGATGCCGTCGCAGGT
The DNA here is from genome assembly GCA_964609175.1 of uncultured Bradyrhizobium sp. Taxonomy (GTDB): domain Bacteria; phylum Pseudomonadota; class Alphaproteobacteria; order Rhizobiales; family Xanthobacteraceae; genus Bradyrhizobium. The sequence continues at coordinate 186,342 of CAZSRR010000004.1, read as the reverse complement.
GCCGGACCGTTTTGAACTGGCGCTCACCAAAGGCGACGACAAGCATCGGGCTTGCGAGGTCGTCTGGCGGCGCGGAAAGACGATCGGGGTGCAGTTCGGGTAGGGGCGGACGCGTTACGGCGTCAGGCGATCGCGACAATAGTCCGGGTCGGTCGCAAGAGCTCAAGATCTAGGCGGCGGGAAGGCGATCGGTGACCGAAGGCCCTTCGAGAGTCTCCCAGGCAATAATCGTGAAATGGCGCGCTCGGAGAGATTCGAACTCCCGACCCTCGGAATCGAAATCCGATGCTCTATCCAGCTGAGCTACGAGCGCGTGCGAGGGGTCGATTATCAGACTTGGCCCCGCAGGGCCAGCGGCGGGGTTAGTAGCACGGATGCCGGCGGCGGTCCTGGCCGATATAGGCGGCCGCGCCCTGGCGGCAGAGAATGGTGGAGGGGCCATCGTAATAGGCGAAGGTGGCCGGCATCGGCCCGGGGCCGTAATTGTGCAGGAAGCTGATCGGGTAGGGCAGCCCCCACTTGTACAGGTGATGGCGGTTGTGCCGGGCGTCGGCCTGGCCGGGAGCCAAGGCGGCGGTAGCCAGCAGGCTGGCGGCGATCAGGAACTTGGCGTTGGTCATGTCGAATCTCCGGACGTATCAAACGGAACTATAGCAATTTCGCGCCGGGTCGATAGCCGCCTGTGCGGCGGAAGAAGTCGCATAGAATCAAAAAGATATGAAGTGAACCACAGATTCATGCCAAACTAGGCCGGTGCGGGGGTCTGGCCGGTCGGGTCGTCGCGCGGGTCGAAAAGCTGCGGAAATCCGGCCCGATACGCCCCATTTTTCGCCCCTCGGGATGCTTAACGAATTCCCAACACAGTCTGGCCAGAGTTCTGCTGTCTTGTCCTCTGCTGGCGGACCGCCGATCTCGCGAAAAACCGCCTATCCGGTTGTTTTTACATTCATGCGCATCGCGTCCATTGCCCTGCTGTTCCTCTCGGTTCTGGTCGCGACGCCGGCGCGCGCCGACCTGCACATCAGGCGCGACCATGGCGGCTATGTCGAGGAGTACAAGGCCAGGTACAAGCGCATCCGCGACCGCAAGGAGCGCGTCATCATCGACGGCATCTGCAACTCGGCCTGCACGCTGGTGTTCGGCATCGTGCCGATGAACAAGATCTGCGTCACGCCGAAGGCGAGCCTCGGTTTTCACCAGGCCTATTACGACAAGGCGTTTACCTTCGGCATCAAGGTGACCAGCGCGGAAGGCACCTCGGACCTGATGTCCTATTACCCCGATACGGTGAAGGACTGGATCCGCCGCAATGGCGGGCTCACCACCGACATGAAGAAGATCAGGAACGGCAAGGAACTCTGGAAGATCGTCGATCCCTGTCCGGAAGAGTGGTGAATGTACTCCATTTCCGTCATGCCCGGCCCCGTGCCGGGCATCCACGTTGACAAGCCCGGCCATGACGGCGAGTGGCAGACCTTAGAACGTCACCACGCCCCGGATCGACTCGCCGCGCTTCATCAGCTCGAACGCGTTGTTGATTTCGTTAAGCGGCATCACATGCGTGATCATCGGGTCGATCTGGATCTTGCCCTGCATGTACCAGTCGACGATTTTCGGCACATCGGTGCGGCCGCGCGCGCCGCCGAACGCGGTGCCCTTCCAGACCCGGCCGGTGACCAGCTGAAACGGCCGCGTCGAAATCTCGGCGCCCGCCGGCGCCACGCCGATCACGATCGACTGGCCCCAGCCGCGGTGGCAGGCTTCCAGCGCCTGCCGCATGACCGTGACATTGCCGGTGCAGTCGAACGTGTAGTCGGCGCCGCCGATCTGGTCCGCGCCGGACTTCGTCATGTCGACGAGGTGAGGGACGAGGTCCTTGCCGAGTTCCTTCGGGTTGACGAAGTGCGTCATGCCGAAGCGTTCACCCCAGGCCTTGCGGTCGTTGTTGATGTCGACGCCGATGATCATGTCGGCGCCGGCGAGCCGCAGGCCCTGCAGCACGTTGAGCCCGATGCCGCCGAGCCCGAACACGATCGCCTTGGCGCCTTCCTCGACCTTGGCGGTGTTGATGACGGCGCCGATGCCGGTGGTGACGCCGCAGCCGATGTAGCAGACCTTGTCGAACGGCGCGTCCTCGCGGATTTTCGCGACCGCGATCTCGGGCAGCACGGTGTAGTTCGCGAAGGTCGACGTGCCCATATAGTGATGAACCGGCTTGCCGCCGATCGAGAAGCGCGAGGTGCCGTCCGGCATCAGGCCCTGGCCCTGGGTCGAGCGGATCGCGGTGCAGAGATTGGTCTTGCGCGACAGGCAGGACGGGCACTGCCGGCATTCCGGCGTGTATAGCGGAATGACGTGATCGCCTTTCCTGACGCTGGTGACACCTCTGCCGAGATCGACCACGACACCCGCGCCTTCATGGCCGAGGATCGCCGGAAACAGGCCTTCCGGATCGGCGCCGGACAATGTGAATTCATCGGTGTGGCAGATGCCGGTCGCCTTGATCTCGACCAGCACTTCGCCCTCGCGCGGCCCCTCGAGCTGAACGGTGGTTACTTCCAGCGGCTTTCCGGCAGCGACGGCGACGGCGGCGCGAACATCCATGGCATTCCTCGTTCGATAATCAGATGGCGGGCTTTGAAATGTGAAATCGCGCAGGTCTCCCGGCGCGATCGGTTCTTGCCGCATAGCACATGATCGGGCAACAGGGGCGGCAAATGAAACAGGACTTTGACAAATTCGCCGCCCGCGCGGCGCCGGCGATCTTCGTGCTGCTGTGGAGCACCGGCTTCATAGGCACCAAATACGTCATCAACAATGCCGATCCATTGACCTATCTGGCGATCCGCATGGCGCTGGTGGTGGTGCTGATGGCCATCATTTGCGCCGTCGCGCGGCCGGTCTGGCCGTCGCGGGTCGAGATCGGGCACAGCATCGTCGCCGGCATTCTCGTCCATGGTGTTTATCTCGGCGGCACGGCGGTCGCGATCTCGCTGTCCATTCCCGCGGGCCTTTCCGCGCTGATCCCGGGGCTGCAGCCGATCCTGACCTCCACGATCGCGAACCGCTGGCTCGGCGAACGCGTCACGGCGATGCAATGGGGCGGGCTTTTGATCGGGCTTGCCGGCGTGGCGCTGATCCTGCACGACCGGCCGATGGGCGGGCAGGCCGGCTGGGGCTGGATCGCCTCGGCGATCTCGCTGGTCAGCATCACGCTCGGCACGCTCTATCAGCGGCGCTATTGCAGCCGCATCGACTGGCGCAGCGGCAACCTCGTGCAATACATCGCGGTGACCGTGTTCTTTGCGGCCGGCGCCTTCCTGTTCGAGCAGCGCGTGGTGCACTGGACCACGGAATTCATTCTCGCTCTGGTCTGGCTCGCGGTGGTGCTGTCGATCGGCTCGATCGGCCTGCTGTACTGGTTGATCCGGCACCAGGCTGCGACATCGGTGGCGAGCCTGTTCTATCTCGTCCCGGCAGTGACCGCGCTGATGGCTTTCGTGCTGTTCGACGAGCGGCTCGACACCGTCGCGATCGCAGGCATGGTCGCGTGCGCCGCCGCCGTGCTCCTGGTCAACCGCGCGCCCGCAAAGGCTTAGATTCTCGTTTTGACGCGTTTTCTTGACGCGAACCGGCTCCTACTCCGCTCGAAAACGCTATGAGCTGCCGCGGATCGTGGCGTAGGCTTTCAGCGCGCGCTCGCGGCCGGCCTTGTGATCGATGATCGGCTGCGGGTAGGTCTTGCCGAGCTCGATGCCGGCGCTTGCGAGTTCAATCGGCGTTGCGGTCCACGGCTGATGGATCAGCTTGTTGGGCAATGCCGCCAGCTCCGGCAGCCAGCGCCTGACATAGATGCCATCGGGATCGAACTTCTCGCCCTGCAGGATCGGATTGAAGACGCGGAAATAAGGCGCGGCGTCGGCGCCCGAGCCCGCCACCCACTGCCAGTTCGCCGGGTTGCTGCCGGCGTCGGCGTCGACCAGCGTATCCCAGAACCATTGCTCGCCTTCGCGCCAGTCGATCAGCAGATGCTTGACAAGGAACGACGCGACCACCATCCGCACCCGGTTGTGCATCACGCCGGTGTGCCAGAGCTCGCGCATGCCGGCATCGACGATCGGGTAGCCGGTCCGGCCGCGCTGCCATGCGTGCAAGGCCTTCGCGTCCTGCTTCCACGGAAAGCCGTCGAAATGGGGCTGCAGGTTGCGCGTCGCGAGGTCGGGGACGTCGAACAGCAAATGACGGCAGAACTCGCGCCAGCCGAGTTCGCTGAGAAATTTGTCGATGTCGGCGGACAGGCGGGGGTGCTCTGCGGCCGCAAAACGCGCGGCGTGCCAGACCTGGCGCGGGCTGATCTCGCCGAAACGCAGATGCGGCGAGAGTTTTGACGTGCCGTCGCGGTCGGGCCGGTCGCGGCTACCGGAATAGCCGGCGATCCCGCCGCCCAGAAACGCCTTGAGGGCGGCCTGCGCGGACGCTTCGCCCGGCGTCCAATTGTCGCGGAGGCCTCCGGCCCAATCCGGCCGGGTGGGCTCGAGATTCCAGTCCTCCAGCCGATCGCCGGCGATATCAGCCACGCCCGTCAGCGCCTCCGGCGCCGGCAGCGGCTTTGGCGGATCACCCAGCGCCTGCACCCGCCGCCAGAACGGGGTGAACACGCGCAAGCCCCGGTTCTCCTTGTTCCTGATCTGGCTCGGTGCCACCAGCAGGTCGCCCGCAAAGCGATGGGTGGCGATCCCCATCCCGGCGAGTGCCGAGGCCACTTCGTCTTCCTCCTTTCGCTGCGGAATCTGCGCGATTTCATTCCAGTAGACCGCTTCGGCCCCGGTCTCGCGGGCGAGCGCGGGAACGGTCTCGGACGCTGGTCCCTTGCGCAGCACCAACGACGCGCCACACTTGCGCAGGCTTTTCTGAAGCGCCCTCAACGACTGCGCCAGCCACCACCGCGCTGCACCACCCAATGGCCGCAGTCTCGGCGCTCTGTCGTCGAGCACGTAAACGAATACAACTTTGGAGTGTTTATTGATGGCTGCGGACAGGGCTGGGTGGTCGGATATCCGGAGGTCATCGCGATACCAGAGAATGGCCGTCATACCCGTATAAGTTCCATTTCGTTCATAAGTCTTTGCTAAGGGTTGTGCTGACAAATGCCTTCAGAAGCAAATTGAATCAGATTTGGGCCTGATTTTTGGGGATTTTTCACTATGGCTGCGCGATCGACTGGAAGTTATCTGCCGGCGTTGAATTTGCGTCTCGGCACCAAGACCGTTATCTGCGCGATCTTCCTGATTGCAGTAAATACCGCGCTGGTTGTAGGCGCTGCCCATTGGTCGCTGACCTCGGAATTCGGTAACCGCGCGCTGCGCGACATCGAAGTCAATTTGCGCACGCTGGGCCTGGCGTTTGCCGAGACCTACAGCGACGCCAAGATCACGATCAAGGACGGGGCCGTCGTCGGCGCCGCAATTCCCAAGATGCCGGAGTTCAAGGACCACGCGATCGTCGATCGCGCGGTGGGCTATACCGGCGGCACCGCGACCCTGTTCGTCCACGACGAGGCCTCCAACCAGTTCGTCCGCCGCAGCACCAACGTCAAGAAGGAGAATGGCGACCGCGCCGTCGGCACCCAGCTCGCGGCCGACCATCCTGCTCAGCCCGTTCTGCGCCGCGGCCAGGCGTACAAGGGGCCGGCGACGCTGTTCGGCAAGAACTTCATGACGGCTTATTATCCGCTCGTGAATTCGGCCGGCAAGGTGATCGGCATCCTCTATGTCGGCATCCCGATGACGCACTACGAGAGCATGCTGTCGCACGCGATTCAGAACATGGCGATCGCGGCCGGCATCGCTGCGCTAGTCGTCATGCTGCTGACCACGCTGATCGTGCGCCGGGTGACGAAGCCGCTGACCTCGGTGACGGCCTCGCTGACCGCGATCGCGGAAGGCAAGCCGGACGTCAAGATCGAATGCGAAGATCGCATGGACGAGATCGGCGAGATTGCGCGGACGCTCACGGTCTTCAAGAACAATTCGGCTGAACGCCGCCGGATGCGCGAGGAGCAGACCGCGGCTGCCGTGGCCGCCGCCGAGCAGCGCAAATCCGAGCTGCGCGGCTTTGTCGACGAGTTTCAGGCCAGCGTCGGAAGCATGCTGGAGAAGGTGCTGACCTCGTCAAGCGAATTTGAACGCGTCGCGCAGCAGTTGACCGATACGGCGCGGACCACTGCGGGACTCTCCGGCAAATCGGCCGGCGCCTCCGAAACCGCGTCCGAGCACGTTCGCACCGCGGCTGCAGCCTCTGACGAACTCTCGAGCTCGATCGCCGAAATCACGCGCCGCGTCCAGGAATCGAACGGGATCGCCGCCGATGCCGTCAAGCAGGCCATCGCCACCGACCAACGCATCGCCGAATTGTCGGAAGCGGGCGCCCGGATCGGCGACGTTGTCAAGCTGATCACCTCGATCGCCGAACAGACCAATCTGCTGGCGCTCAACGCAACCATCGAGGCGGCGCGGGCCGGCGACGCCGGCCGCGGCTTTGCGGTGGTGGCGCAGGAGGTCAAGAGCCTCGCCGGCCAGACCGCGAAGGCGACCGAGGAGATTTCCAGCCAGATCGGCAGCATGCAGCTAGCGACGGAAGAGTCGGTCGCCGCGATCAAGGCGATCGGCCAGACCATCGAACGCATCAGCGACATCGCCAACTCGATATCGTCGGCAGTCGAGCAGCAACGCGGCGCCACCCAGAACATCGCCGAGAGCGTGCGCGCAGCGGCGAGAGGAACGGCCGACGTCGCAGCCAACATCCGCAACGCCGCGCAGGGCGCCGACGAGACCGGCGAGACCTCTAGCCGGATGTTTGCCTCCGCGCAGCACCTGTCGAGCGAAAGCCTGCAGTTGAAGAACGAGGTCGAAAAGTTCCTCGATCGCGTCCGCGCTGCCTGAGCGCGGGAAGGCATGGGCGGCGGAACTCGCCGTCCATGAAACCGTAAACCTCCGCATACGTATTTACCCTGTATGACTGCCCTCGTTTCCGGGCTGGAGGCCAGCGTGAATCGATACGTCGTACTGTATTTGGCGACGATGCTCGCCATCGTGCCGATTGATCTGCTGTTCCTCGGCGTTGTCGCCAAGGGCTTCTTCACGTCTCAGGTCGGCCATCTGCTGGGCGAGATCAAGCTCGCGCCGGCGATCCTGTTTTACCTGCTGTATGTCGCGGGCACGGTGATCTTCGTCAGCGGAGGGCCGGGCGCCACATGGCAGTCGACATTGCTCTACGGCGCACTTTTCGGCCTGTTCTGCTATGCGACGTTCGAGCTCACCTCGATGTCGATGCTCAGGGACTGGAGCTGGGCCGTCGTCGCAGTCGATATCGCCTGGGGATCTTTGGTGACGGCTGTCTCATCGACCGCCGGACTGCTGGTGGCGAATTGGTTGACCGGGAAGCCGTGAATTGTGGGGCGGGCAAAGCGAAGCTTGCCCACCACTTCTTGCGTCACTCCCGATGGCGGGCACGGCGCAAGCGCGCCTTTGCTCACCGACGAAGCGCATGAATGCTACGCGGTCACTTCGGCTGCGGCACGATGCGGAGATAGGGTCTTGGCGCCTTCCAGCCGGCCGGATAAATCGTCTTCGCCTCGTCGTCGCTGACCGAGCCCGCGATGATGACGTCTTCGCCCTGTTTCCAGTCGGCCGGCGTCGCGACGCGATGCTTGGCCGTCATCTGCAGCGAGTCGATCACGCGCAGGATCTCCGCAAAATTGCGGCCTGTCGTCATCGGATAGACCAGCACCAGCTTGATCTTCTTGTCCGGCCCAATGATGAAGACATTGCGGACGGTCATGTTGTCGGCGGCCGTGCGCGCGGCGGCGTCACCCGACGTCGAGGCCGGCAGCATGTCGTAGAGTTTTGAGACGTTGAAGTCGGTGTCGCCGATCATCGGATAGTTCGGCGCCGCGCCCTGCGTTTCCTTGATGTCTTCAGACCATTTCGCGTGGCGGTCGACCGGATCGACGCTCAGGCCCATCAGCTTGACGCCGCGCCTGTCGAATTCCGGCTTCAATTTCGCGAGAGCGCCGAGCTCGGTCGTACACACCGGCGTGAAGTCCTTCGGGTGCGAGAACAGCAGTGCCCAGCTATCGCCGATCCAGTCGTAGAATCTGATCTTTCCGTCCGTGGTCTGGGCTTCGAAATCGGGGGCGGTCGCGCCAATCTGGAGTGCCATGATCTGACCTCATGTTATTCTAGTTGCAGGGCAATTCGTCGTACCGATCATAGTCTCCGGGGGCAGCCTATGGGAACCCGTTCACGCAAAAGGTGATATTCTTCTCCGCAACCGCCGGGCTTTTAGCATCGTATTTGCATCGTCACACCTGAAGTGAAAAGAACCGACCGCCGCAAATCCCCGGGTTGCCATGACATCGACTTGTATGTTTTGCCGTCTTCGCCGGGCTGTGCTCTGGATCGTGACCGACGTCACAGCGACCGTTCGGCAACCATCCCAACATGTTGCGGGATCACGGTTTCGAATCGTTAACCGCTCGTTCATTCCCCGTATGGAAATGCTGAGCTGAGCTAAAAATCGAGAAGTGAAACAATGCCTGCCTCGACTGCCAAGAGTTCTGAATCCAGCTCTGAAATCAGTGCTGAAGCTACCGATGTCCCGCTGCCGTCCTGCCGTGAGACTGCAGCCCACGCGCTCACCGTCGTGCGCGACGGCGTGATCACCGGCGAGGGACCGACGACCCGGGGCCGCATCCATTTCTCCCGCGCGCTCGATGCCGACGACGCCGCCTGGTGCGTGCGTTTCCTGACCGTGAGTGCCGTCGAACACCAGCCGGTGAGCCGCGCCGAAGTCGAGGCGCTGTTTCAGATCAGCGACGCCGCCGCCGAACGGACCGACGAAGGTCGCTTTGACGATCTGCTCGCCAAGGCGGTCGCCCATCATGCGGCGGCCGAGTCCGGCCTGCCGGTGCCGCCGCGCACGGTCGCGCTGTCGCCCGATACCGACATCGAGAGCTGGGCGCCGACGAAGGCCGCCAACATCGATACCAAGGTGTTGGAATGGCTCGCCACCCAGATGCGCGGCAAGCGCCGCGTCAACCATCGCCTCACGGCACTGGTCGCATCGCTGATCGGCGCCGCCGCGCTGCCGCTGGCGCAATTGCCGGGCATGCTGGACATGGGAATGCTGTAGGTTTGGGAATGCTGTAGATTTGGGAATGCTGTAGATTTCATCCGGCGATCGATCGGTTTCGAAAAGCGGCGGGGCAGGGCTTCGCCGCTTTTCTGCTTTCGCAGCTTTGGTATCGCGCCACGATGCGATCGAAGACTAATGCGTGGTAAGTCGTTTCGTTGTACCCAACACATACTGCCGCAGCACTCTGCGTCCGGAGCGGTTGACGTCGATGCCGCGAAGCGGCGTATTATCGACACGATGACGCGCCAACACGCCCGCAACGGAAAGCACAGGTTCGGCGGATCGGCCCCGCCGTGTCTGCGACAACCCCATGAACGCCAGTTTGGAATGCAGGAACAGTCATGCTGAAAGATCGCGAAAACATCCTCAATGCGCTTCGCGAGAAGCCGATGAAGGCCTACCAGCTCATGCGGCGCGCCAACCTGCCGAACGAGGAAGCCTGCCAATCCCTGCTGCTGAAGATGCGCGATGAAGGCCTCGTGAAATTCGACATCCACAAGGGGCTTTGGCAGATCGGATAGTCAACTGGAATCCTGTGGCATGCGCCGCCGGCTGCGTGCCTTCGCCCGCTCCTGGTCGGAGAGTGCGACCGGCGAAACCGCGGCGCGGGAAACATTGCGGCCGCTCATCCGTTACAAGGGGCAGAAGGCTGCCATGACAGGACGACGCGGGCGATCAGGAAGCACGACACGCCTATCGCCTCCGTGTCCGTCGCCTTGTCAGTCACAACGGATAAGGAAGTCTCGCAGATGGAGAGCAAGGTTGTCGGAGCCCTGGAACAGGGGCGGGTCCATGTCGTGGTCTTGGATTCGGGCGAGGAGGCGTTCGCTGCGCTCACCCGCTTCGCCGGCGAAAAGGCAATATCGGGGGCGTCGCTCACGGCGATCGGCGCCTTCGAGCGGGCGACCGTGGGTTGGTTTGATATTGCTTCGAGAAGCTACCGCAGGATCGAAATCGACGAACAATGCGAAGTCCTCAGTGCGATCGGCGACATCGCGATGGGGGACGACGGCAAACCCAGCCTCCACGTCCACATCGTGCTGGGGCTCGCCGACGGTGCGACCCGCGGCGGGCACCTGCTTTCCGGCACCGTGAGGCCGACGCTCGAAGTGATACTGACCGAAGTCCCGGCAACGCTCCGGCGCAAGAAGCGGGAAGCTCTTGGGATTGCTCTGATCGAACTCGGACCCGCACGCGTCTGAGCCGCCTGCCTGTTAGGAACTTTGCGTCCGATCCAAGGTTGTTCGCCGGTCGACAACACTGGAGGACAATATGGCTGAGAAGGACCTCAACGAACTGTTTCTCGATACGCTCAAGGACATCTACTACGCCGAAAAGCAGATCCTGAAAGCCCTGCCAAAAATGGCGAAGGCAGCCAATTCGGACAAGCTTCGGGCCGCTTTCGAAAAGCATCATGAAGAGACCGAAGGGCAGGTCGAGCGGCTGGAGAAGATCTTCGAATTGCTTGGCAAGGCGGCGCGAGGCAAGAAATGCGACGCGATCGAAGGCATTCTCGACGAAGGCAAGGAGATCATGGACGAATATGCCGACACGCCTGCGCTCGACGCCGGCCTGCTGGCCGCGGCCCAGGCTGTCGAGCATTACGAAATTTCGCGCTACGGCACCCTGAAGGCCTGGGCGCTCAAGCTCGGCAACCAGCAAGCCGCCAAACTGCTCGACCAGACCCTGGCCGAAGAGAAGAAGACCGACGACAGCCTGACCAAGCTTGCCGAAACGGCCGTCAATTACGAGGCCGCTGCCTAGCGCCGCTTCTGCCGGTGTCGCAGATGGCTCGGCCATCCGCGGCACTGGCATCCGCCGCGTCCTCTCCGAGGCCCTGCGAGACCGCCGTCGGCGCAGGCGATGCGCGGTCAGTCCCGGCCGGCGCCGTTTCGCCCGAACCTCAACCGCAATCGCGGCAGCAATTCGCGGCTAAGCGATGAAGCGCCCTCGAGGATCGGAGACGCGTCTATTTCTTCCCGGATCGCCATTTGAGAAAGTCGTTGTAGGCTTTGGACGTCTCCTGGGCGCTTCCGTTGATGTTTCTTTGGGCCAGGAAGGCACGGAATTCCTCAGCGGTTGCCGCGGTGGGACCGGGTTGGGCCGCCGCCTCCCTGTCCAGCCAGTCTTGTGCCGGCTTGAAGCGTTCCAGCCCGGCGACGCTGACCGCTATTCCGGTGTCTTTCCATTTCGGATGACGCGGCGCTTGCTGCAACTGGCCGATCTTGCTGAACAACGCATCGACGAAACGCGCCACTCTCCGGTAGCGCTCGCTCTCGGGTGGCCAGTTGTACACCATGAGCACAGTTGGAACGGCCAGCGCGTAAACCTTGGTGTCCTTCGGTACGAGGTTTGGATATTCCTCGGACGAGAAGGACGACGGCAGGTAGACATCTTGCAATGCCTTCGCGTAGGGAATCTCCAGCAGGTGGAATTTCCCCGCCTCGTTCTTGATGTTCTTGATCACCGGAGCGCCCTTTGAGACGCTGGCGATCCAGGCGTCCCTCTCGCCGCTGAGCAGTCTTTGCAGGCCGCCGTCTGGATCGGTTTGCGAATCGATGTCCGCCTCGATGCCCATGCGGCGAAGGATGATGCGCGCCGCCGGGAGTCCGATGCTCCGTTCGGCGAATATTCGCTTTCCCTGCAAATCCTGCAGGCTGCGAATCTCCTTCCGCGCCACGATGTGGATATCGTTGTGGAACAGCCGCGCGATGTACCGGACGCGCTTTGGAATGTCGGGAATGTTGTATTCGCTTCTGGCAAACTCGAGCGCATCGGACGTCACGAAGCCCATGTCGATGTTCTTCAGGCGCATGATGTCGATAAGATTTTGAACCGAGCCCTTGCCGAGGATTGGCAGCACCCGAAGCTTCTCGGCGTCGTCGAGCACGGAGGCCATGTCGGAGCCCATGATCGACATCGGGCCGCCGATCGGGGCCGTGATCACCGTTACCGTGCCGGCGTTGAGAACGTCGCGCTCGGGCAGTTCATTGCCTTGAGCTGGGGCACGCTGCTGCGCTCCGGCTGCGCCTACGAGCAAAACCCATAGCATGCAAACCACAACGCCAAAGATTGCGCGCATGAAATTCTCCCTTTTAAAATTGTGTTCTTGCAAAAATTGCGGGAAGGCTAAACGGCAAATCGTGGCCGAATTGAGTATCCCCACGCCGCGCTCCTCGTGTCCACTTCGTGTCGGCGTCGATCGATTGATCGCGGGATGCAGTACGGACCGGTCAATTTCATCACGCTCGAGTTTATGCTCGTTCGAAGCGCTATCGCAGATCGACATCGTGCGGCCGGCGCGGCGCCGCGAGGTGAGCGGCGCGACCGGCATTTTCGACGAAGCTTGGGAGTTCGTCAGCCGCGCGCCCGAGGCGACGTTGGCAACTGCAAGGGAAAGCCATTTCAAACGCGCGCCGAGGTAGTGGCTTTACGGGGGCCTGCTTGCGGTTTCGCCAGCCCGAACAGGGATTTATTTGCATCGACGCACGCCGCCGTAAGCAAACGTTTAGTAGCCGTCCGTAACATAGTGGCATCGTTTTCCGCATTTTACGCCTGGTTAATCATGCGCCTTCTGCCAATGAAAGAGCCGGAAAGGTCCTGGCGGTCGGTCAAGAGCCAGTGGAAGAAGGACGCCGAAGGCGTCGGCGAGGACTTCTCGACTTTGACGTCGGGAAGCTATTCCTCCTATGACTCCATGACCAAGGACGGCGACGGCCCCAACCTTTATTGCCTGTCCGACGGCGAGCGGGTGCATGCGGCCTGCCAGGTCAGCCGCCTGATGATGAGCAAGTTTCCGAACCCGATCCTGCGGGCGCGCTTCGTGATCGTATCCCCGATCTATGAGCTGGGGATCGCCAATGTGGAGCAGTACGCCCAGATGATGGTGGCGCTGTTCTCCGGCATCGTCTGGCTGTCACGGGACACCATGACCGCGAGCCATATCCGCTTCTTCCTCAAGAGCCCCGGGGATGCCCAGTTCTTCGCGCCGCTGAAGGCCGCGACCGAGGAGTCGCTGTTCTCCGAGTTCACGATCGGCGGGGCGCTGATCGAATGCAGCCTCAAGGAAGCCGAGGCGGACCTCGAAGCCGAGACGGCGTGATTCCGTCGCGGCCTTAATCAGCCGATAACGGATTCTGCTAACGCCGTTTTGGAGTGTGCTGCCTGTCGCGACGCTGATCCAAGCTCCCGGCGCTCGGCGTCCACATTGCGCTCGAGTCTGCGAGTGGCAGTCTGCGGCACTTGGAGTTCTTGTGACTGGGAATTCGGGCCTCTCGTCGCGTAGCCGAGCAAGCAGCGGAAGTGCTTACGCGCATTTGGTAAGTCGCGGGGGGAGGCGGAAGCCAGTTACACGATAATTTCAGTGACGGGGAAGCTGCCGCGGGACCATCCTGATCGCTTCCTGTACTACCGCCGCGCCTCTGAAATCGCCTTCCTGAGGCTGCGCGACAGCAGTTCCACCGAATACGGTTTTTGGATCAGCTCGAAGCCGCGGTCGGCGTTTTCGGCCAGCACGTTGCTGTAGCCGCTGGTCAGCACCACCGGCAGGCCGGGATAGCGCTCGCGGACGATGCCGGCGAGTTCGACGCCGTTCATGCCGGGCATGATCACGTCTGAAAACACCAGGTCGGCGGCAAACTCGTCCTCGGCGAGGATCGCCAGCGCCGCATCCGCGCTGGCGGCGCGGCGCACGGTGTAGCCGAGGTCTTCGAGCAACTCGGTGGAGAACTGTCCGACGTCGTCATTGTCCTCGACCACCAGCACGCGGTAGCCGCGGCCGCGTGCGGCGGGTTCGTTGCCGGTCGTGGCGGCAGCGACCGAATCCGCCGGCACGGCGGCCTGCGGCAGGTAGATCGTGAACGTCGCGCCCTGGCCGGGCTCGCTCGCGACCGCGATGTCGCCGTCGGATTGTTTGGCAAAGCCGAACGCCTGGCTGAGGCCGAGACCGGTGCCCTTGCCGACCTCCTTGGTGGTGAAGAACGGCTCAAAAATGGTTTCTAGCAGGGCAGGGGCGATGCCGCTGCCCGTGTCGGTCACGGTCACCGCGACGAAGTCGCCGCTGCGGGCGGGCTGGCCGCGCAGCGGCGGAATCGCGCCGACCTTGCGCACGCGGATGCTGAGCCGGCCCTCGCTGTTCATGGCGTCGCGGCTGTTGACGGCGAGGTTCATCAGCGCGGTTTCGAACTGCGCGATGTCGGCGATCGCAAAGCAATTGGCGTCCGATATCTCGACGTCGATTTTGATCCGGGCGCCGACCAGCGGGCGGACCAGCTGCGCCACCGCTTCGACCTGGGCGCCGACATTGAAGACCTGAGGCTTCAGCGGCTGGCGGCGGGCGAACGCCAGCAACTGCCCGGTCAGCTTGGAGGCGCGCTCCACCGTTTCGCCGATCGCATCGATGTAACGGCGCCGGCGCTCCTCGGGCAGTTCGCGTCGGCGGAGGAAATCGGTGGCGGAGCGGATGATGGTCAGCAAATTGTTGAAGTCGTGCGCCACGCCGCCGGTCAATTGCCCGACGGCTTCCATCTTCTGCGACTGCCGCAAGGCTTCCTCGCCGCGGCGACGCTCGGTGATGTCGACGGCTTCCGGCACTGCGCCGATCACCGCGCCATGCTGATCGCGCATCGGGCGCATCGCGAAGTCGAAATAGCGCTCGCCGATCGGCAGTTGAAGCCGCATTTCAGCCTGGACTTCCGTACCCTCCATGACCGCGACAAAGGCGTCATGGACGGTCTCGCGCATGCCGGGCGTGCCGGAAAACCAGGGCGTTTCCCAGAATGGCTTGCCGATGACGTCGCCGGCAGCAGCGCGGATGCCGACCAGCGACGTCTTGTTGGCGTAGAGCAGGTTGCCGCGCGGGTCGAGCAATCCTTGATATTGATGACTGCTCTCGAAGATGGCCCGCATCCGCGCTTCGTTGGATTCGAGCTCGGCGGTCCGCTCGGCGATCCGCAATTCGAGGATCTCGTTCAGCCGGCGCAGGTCCTGCTCGGCCTGCTTGGCCGCCGTGATGTCGTGGGCAACGCCGATGAAGCCGATATGGGCGCCGGTCGGGTCCCAGCGCGGCTGCGATTCCGAGCGCAGCCAGCGCCATTCGTTGTCGGCGCGAAGGTAGCGGGCTTCCAGCACGAACGGCTTCAGCGACGCCTCGCCGGCGATCGATTCCTGGATCACCCGCTGTTGATCGTCCGGATGCAGCCGCTTGCGCCAGTCGAAGGCGATCGCCTCCTCGAACGGCAGCCCGAGGAAATCGACATAGGCCTGGTTGGCAAAGGAGCGCGTGCGGTCGAGTTTCGTCACCCAGATCGGCACCGGCGCGCTGTCGGCGATCAGGCGGAAGCGCTCCTCGCTTTCGCGCAAGGTGGCCTGCGCCAGCGCCTGCGCGGTGACGTCGCAATCGGCGCCGACCAGCCGCAGCGCGCGGCCGTTGGCATTGCGCTCGATCTTGGCGACGACGCGGATCCAGCGGGTGGCGCCGTCGTTCGGCCTGACGATGCGGTATTCGGCCGAATAGTCCTCGCTGTCGCCCTTCAGCGTACGGAACAGATGCCGGATCGTCTGCTCGCGATCCTCGGGATGGATTCGCTCGACCCAATCCCCGTAGGTCTCGTTGGCGGATTCCGGCGGCAGGCCGTGAATCACGAGATATTCGGGAGAGCGGCGGTTCCGGACGCCGTCACGGAAATCGATTTCGAGACCACCGACGCCGGCGATGCGCTGGATTCGCGCCAGTTGCGCCTCGCGCTCCTGCAGCGCTCGGTGAGCGCTGTCGCGCTCGCTCGCGAGCTCCTGCAGATGTCGTCGCAAGCGTTCGGCGGCGGCGATTTCAGGCGGAACGCCCGAACTGTCCGAATTGGTCATGCGTACCGAAAACCTTTGTCGGCACTCTCACACAGGAGCCGGCTGCTTTGCCAGCTTCATTTGCTCTCTTCATTTGCTCTTGGCGGGTGACCGGCAGTTGTAGGCCCGGCGGAACCCGGCAGCCTGCGCGTCGTCCTCGGAACAGAACCAGCGATCCGGTTTGGTCTGGCCCGGATAGGAGCGGCACGCCTGGAGATGATAGATGCCGAGGTTCCCGGTGACGCGGGCGCGCACGGCGTACTTGCCCTTGATGTTGCAGCTTGCCGGCATCACGAGATCTTCCGGGAACAGGGCCTCGCGAATTTCGCGGTCGCGGTCGGCGCGGCATGCGGTGCCGAGCAGGGCGCCATCCTTCTTCGCAACGCGGAACTCGCGCGGCGATGCGAAACAGCCTTTCCATAGTCCCTGACGGTCCTCCTTGGCGCGAGCCTCGTCCGTCTGAAACCTTGCGCCGGCAGAGGCCCCGCCATTCAGCGCAAAGCCGCTGCGAACCAGCGCCTGGTTCAGGCTTTCGGTTTCACCTTCGATCCTGCACACGCCGAGACGCCATTTCTTGTAGGTGGGATCGGGCCCGAGATCGTCGCAGCGGACCTGCTTGCCGCCGGCGAGCTTGGCCAGCTGGTCGCGCGCCTCGATCCCGCACGTCCACAAATCGGCATGCTCGTCGATGCAAAGCTGGTCGATGGTCGGAACATCGATGCCGTCGAGCCGATAGGTGACGTTGCCGAGCGTGAGCGCGCCGCCGTCCCGCACATTGGCGGTCGCGGCCATGGCCTCGCTGGCCGGAAGTGCGATCGATAGCAACATCGCAACAAGAAAAAATCGTGACTGCATCGGTTTCATTTCAAGTCATTCCAGACATGCAGCGTCTTCTAGCACATGCCAGTATCGAGGGGCCAAGCTTCGCGGGCCAAGCTTCGCCGGCTATGTCTCCCGGACGTCTATTCCACGGTCCCTCAAGGCTTCCAGCAGAGCTTCGATGTCCTCAGGTTCAACCATATGGGACGACATGAGCTGGTCGATCTCGTCGAATGTGATGAACCCGCGTTGGCCCCCGATTTCAATTGCTCTTCTGATGATCGTCGATAAATTCATGCCGTCGCTTTCCCGAAATTGGTGCTCCTACCAATAGGGTGGAGAAGACGGTTGACTCGACAGGAACAAAGAGAGAACATACGCTCTTCACCCGTTACGGAATTGCGCTCATGTCGTTCTCTTCACAGCCGAAATCCGAAGAGAGCGATGAACTCGAGTCGGCGGTGGACCAGGCGATTTCCGCCTGCGGCGGCGACATGAGGGCGACGATCCGGGCGCTGATCGTCGCCAACGACTATCTGGAATCGGAGGTCGGCGAGTTGATGAAGGCGGTATCCCGCGCCTATGTGCGGGGCCGGTTCAAATCCTATTCCGGGTAAATCGCTGTCTTGCGGCGCTGACTGGCCGATAACAGCCGTTGCCTCCATCGATTTTTGCTGTACGACGGGTTTGTTACCCGCGTTCCCGCATGTCATATGGCAGGCGAGGATCCCAGCCCAAGGCTCAAGCAAGAAGAACATGTTCAAGAGAATTTTGATCGCAAATCGCGGCGAGATCGCCTGCCGGGTCATCAAGACTGCGCGGCGGATGGGGATCGAGACGGTTGCCGTATATTCCGAGGCCGACCGCGACGCGCTGCATGTCGAAATGGCCGATGAGGCGGTGCTGATCGGCCCGCCGGCCGCCGCCGAAAGCTACCTTCTGATCGACAAGATTGTGGAAGCCTGCCGGAAGACCGGCGCCGAGGCGGTGCATCCCGGCTACGGTTTCCTGTCCGAGCGCGAGGCGTTTCCGCGCGCGCTGGAGAAGGCCGGTATAGTCTTCATCGGCCCCAACCCTGGCGCGATCGCCGCGATGGGCGACAAGATCGAATCGAAGAAGGCCGCCGCCAAGGCCAAGGTTTCGACCGTGCCGGGCCATCTCGGGGTCATCGAGGACGACAAGCACGCGGTCAAGATCGCCGACGAGATCGGCTATCCCGTGATGATCAAGGCCTCCGCCGGCGGCGGCGGCAAGGGCATGCGGATCGCCCATTCCAGGGCCGAGGTCGCCGAAGGTTTCAATCTCGCCAAGGCGGAGGCAAAATCCTCGTTCGGCGACGACCGCGTCTTCATCGAAAAATTCATCGTCGATCCCCGCCACATCGAAATCCAGGTGCTCGGCGACAAGCATGGCAACGTGATCTATCTCGGCGAGCGCGAATGTTCGATCCAGCGCCGCAACCAGAAGGTCATCGAGGAAGCGCCGTCGCCGCTGCTCGACGAAAGCACGCGCCGCAAGATGGGCGAGCAGGCGGTCGCGCTGGCGAAGGCTGTGAACTATGATTCCGCCGGCACCGTCGAGTTCGTCGCCGGCCAGGACAAGAGCTTCTACTTCCTGGAGATGAACACGCGCCTGCAGGTCGAGCATCCCGTCACCGAGTTGATTACCGGCATCGACCTGGTCGAGCAGATGATCCGGGTCGCCGCCGGCGAAAAACTCTCGATCGCGCAGAAGGACGTCACGCTGACCGGCTGGGCGGTGGAATCGCGCGTCTATGCCGAGGATCCGTTCCGCAACTTCCTGCCGTCGATCGGCCGGCTGGTGAAGTATCGCCCGCCGGCGGAAGCGAGCCATGGCGGCATCACCATCCGCAACGACACCGGCGTGCAGGAAGGCGGCGAAATCTCGATCCACTACGATCCGATGATCGCCAAGCTCGTCACGCATGCGCCGTCGCGGGCGGCCGCGATCGAGGCGCAGTCGGCTGCGCTGGATGCGTTCTATGTCGACGGCATCCGCCACAACATTCCGTTCCTGTCGGCGCTGATGAACCATCCGCGCTGGCGCGAGGGCAAGCTCTCCACCGGCTTCATCGCCGAGGAATTTCCAAAGGGTTTTTCAGCGCATGCGCCGGAAGGCGAAGTGGCGCGGCGGCTCGCCGCCGTCGGCGCCGCGATCGATCACGTGCTGGGCGAACGCAAGCGGCAGATCTCCGGCCAGATGAATGGCCGGCTGGTGCAGCGCGAGCGCCGTCGCGCGGTGTGGCTCGACCGCGCGGAAATCGCGCTCGACGTGGCGCGCGAGGCCGAGGGCATCACTGTGCGCTTCATCGGCGCCGACGGCCTGCCGGGCAATCCGCACAACCTGGTCTCGACCTGGACGCCGGGCGAGCCGGTCTGGCAGGGCACCATCGACGGCCATCGCGTCGCGATGCAGGTCCGCGCGATCCCGAACGGTATCCGCCTCGCGCATCAGGGGTTTGAAGTCGCCGTCAACGTCTTTACCGAATGCGAGGCCACCGCCGCCCGGCTGATGCCGGTCACGTCGGCGGCCGACACCGGCAAGAAGCTGCTGTGCCCGATGCCCGGCCTCGTGATCTCGATCGCCGTGACCGAAGGGCAGGAGGTCAAATCGGGCGAAACGCTGGCCGTCGTCGAGGCCATGAAGATGCAGAACGTGCTGCGCGCCGAGCGCGACGGCACGGTGAAGAAGATTCACGCCGCAGCGGGCGCGACGCTGGCGGTGGATGCGCTGATCCTGGAGTTTGCGTAGCCCAACCCGTCATTGCGAGCGCAGCGAAGCAAGCCATCTTGCGGCAAGGGAAGTCTGGATTGCTTCGTCGCTTCGCTCCTCGCAATGACGACGGATAGAATTGAGGAGCATCATGGCCTTCCGTCAACGCCGCGAAAAACTGCGGTCCATCCTCAACGGCTCCGCCTGTATCCGGCCCGGCTCGGTCTACGACGCCACCTCGATCCGGATCGCCGAAGACCTCGGCTTCGAACTCGGCATGTTCGGCGGCTCGGTGGCGTCGCTCGCCGTGCTCGGCGATCCCGATATTGCGCTGATCACGCTCACCGAACTCGCCGAGCAGATGCGGCGGATGTCGCGCGCGGCAAGCCTGCCGGTGCTGGTCGACGCCGATCACGGCTATGGCAACGCGCTCAACGTCCGCCGCACCGTGCAGGAGCTGGAAGCAGCCGGCGCTGCCGGCCTGACCATCGAGGATACGCTGCTGCCGCAGCCGTTCGGGCAGGCGGGGACGCAACTGATTTCGCTGGAGGAAGGCGTCGGCAAGATGAAGGCTGCGCTCGACGGCCGCAGCGATCCGTCGCTGGTCGTGATCGGCCGCACCGGCGCGGCATCCGTAACCGGCCTCGACGACACGATTGCGCGTGCGAAAGCCTATGAGGTCGCCGGCGTCGATGCGCTGTTCTTCACCGGAATCAAGAACCGCTATGAGCTGGAAGCGGTTTCTGCTGCCACCACGTTGCCGATCGTGCTGGGCGGCGCGCCCGAGGACATGGCCTCGCCCGACTATCTCGCGGGCCAGCGCGCGCGGGTCGCGCTGCAGGGCCACGCGCCGTTCGCCGCCGCGACGCAGGCCGTCTATGAGACTCTGAAGGCGCTGCGCGAGGGCGCCTCGCCGAAGAGCCTGAAGGGGCTGGCCTCGGCAGAACTGACGGGCCGGGCGATGCGCGAGGCGGATGTGAAAGCGCGCAGCAACGCCTTCCTCGGATTGAAGAAACCATGAGCGATGCGATCCGCCACGTCACGGTCAGCGGGCGGGTGCAGGGCGTCGGCTATCGCGCCTTTGTCGATCACGCGGCGCGGTCGCACGATATCGAGGGCTGGGTGCGCAATCGCCGGGACGGTAGCGTCGAGGCGGTGTTTGCCGGTCCTGCGGAAGCCGTCGCTTCTGTCATCGCGGCATGCCGGCGCGGGCCGTCTTCGGCGCGGGTGGATGCGTTGCGGGACGAAGCGGCCAGTCCCGATATGTTGAAGCTGCGCGACGCGGGCGAACGGTTTTCGGTGCTGCCCACCATCTGACGGCGCGCCCCCCTGGCAGCAGCCATATGGCGCAATGACGCGTCGGAACACCCACGCTCAGGTCGGGGCTTTGTGTTGATGCGGCGCGAATTCGCCGTCGTGCTGAATGGATTCGCTGTCGACAAACGTCAAGTCGAGCGAGGAGGCCACGATGCTGCGGTTGCGGCCGAGACGCTTGGCTTCGTAGAGCGCGGAGTCGGCCTGGCCCACCAAGGCGGAATCGTCGCGCGTTGCGTCGGTCCTGGCGGAAACGCCGATGCTGACCGTGATGTATCCGCGGCTGGAGGCCGCGTTGGGAACGCCAAGACCTCGCACCGCCAGCCGGATCGCCTCCGCCACCTTCAAGGCGTCATCTTCGCCGGTATCCGGCAGCACGATCGCGAATTCTTCCCCGCCATAACGCGCGGCGAGGCCCGACGTATCGGCGATGATATCGCCGATCGCCGTGGCGACGGCCTGCAAGCAGCGATCGCCCGCCTGATGCCCGTAGGTATCGTTGTAGCCCTTGAAGCCGTCGACATCGAGCAGCAGCACCGAAATCTCGTCGCAGCATTCGAACTGCCGTTGCAGGAAATCGTCGAAGGTGCGCCGGTTCGTCAGCCCGGTCAGGCCGTCGGTGGCTGCGAGCTGGGTGAGGCGGCGGTTGAGCTGGTTCAACTCGTCCTCCATCCGCTTGCGTTCGGTGACGTCGCGGATGACGCAGAGGAATTCCGCTTGCGCCGGGTCGCTCGGCTCAGCTGCCAGCTTGAATTTGCTTTCGACCCAAACCAGCGTCCCATCGGAGCGCCAGGTCCGCAACATCACTGTGCTGACCGTATCGATGCCTCTCAGTTGGGTGGTCGCCGACTTGACGCTTTCCCTGTCGTCGGGATGGATCAGGTCGAAGCAGGACTTGTCCAGGAGATCCTCCGGGCGCAGGCCCAGCACTGGCTCGACGGATTGCGAGACATAGCGGAGCAGGCCGCGGGCGTCGATCAGCATGATGATGTCGGCGATGTTGTTGGCGAGCAGGCGGTAGTGCGCCTCGCTCTTGCGCAATATCTGTTCGGTTTTCAGGCGGAAGCGGAACTGCGACAGCAGCACGGCGGCCAGCAGCAGGATCATGCACAATACGACGCCGGCGACGATCGCGTCGGTGCGCAACGTTTTCCACCAGTCGGACAGAAGCCAGTCGCTGGCGACCGCCACCGTGACCACCATGGGAAAATTCGGCGTCTTCTCATGGCCGAAATACTTCTCGATGCCGTCGAACGGGGAGGCGGCCTTGTAATATCCGATAGGGCTCAGTTTCAGGTGCCTGGTGAAAAGGTCGGTGGTCGAAAGATTTATGTTCTTGTCGGAGGCCGGCCAGTGGAACAGGACGACGCCGTCGTCCCGCAACAGGCTGATGCTGCCGGCGGGGCCGAGTTGGAACATCCGGTAGAACTGATCGAAGTAGTCGCTGTCGATGGCGGCGATCAGGACGCCGGCGAAGCTGCCGTCCTGCCGGTCGATGCGCTTCGACAGGACGATGGTGGTCCGTCCGGTCAGGCGCGATTGCAGCGGCTCGTTGATGCGCAACGCATTGCCCGGCGTGTCGCGATGATGGGCGAAGTAGGCCCGGTCGGAATTGTTGTCGGGCTGCGCTTGCGGCAACGACGAATACCGCCACTTGCCACTGGAATCGAGCACCCCGATCTCGCGCAACTGCGGCAGCGAGTTCACCGTCTCCGCCAGATACCGGTTGAACCGCTCCGGCAGCGGATCGCGATATCTCAGCAGATCGACCATTCCGGCCATTGCGATGTCGGCCGATTGAATGGCATGGGCGGCATGCTCCGCCAGCGAGTGCGCGAGGTTCTGGATATCGCTCTGGCCGCGCGACAGCGTGGTTTTCTTGGCGTCGAGCGACTTCCAGACCATCACGCCGAGCACGCAAGCCGTCATGAACAGCGCGCAGGCGATGACCACGATCGCGGGCGACACGCGGCGGAGCGGCCCGGCGGGTTCCAGCAGTCGTCGATCGGACATGGTTCGCCTTGATGGGTCCGGCCGAATCCGTCGACCGGCACTCGGCGAAAGTTACGGATCATCGGTGCCGAAGCGGTTAACGCGCCGGCCGGCGGGAGGCGTCCATTGCCCGTGGTTGCCCGGTCATCCGGCGCCACGCCGGCCTGACGGACCGGGGCGGCGGCGGAGGGGAAATGGCTGTCAGCCGCTTGACTTCCGGTCGAAATCATCAGATATTTCTGTCATGAAAGAAATGACCGACAAAAAGAAACTTCCTCCCGTCGTTGAGCGGTTCATCCTGCACTGGGGCGACATGGGGGACGAATGGGGCGTCAACCGCTCGGTCAGCCAGATCCACGGCCTGCTGTATCTCGCCGAGGCTCCGATGACCGCGGAAGACATCGCCGAGACGCTCGGCATGGCGCGCTCCAACGTCTCCAACTCGATCAAGGAGCTGCTGGCCTGGAATTTGATCCGCCGGGTGCCGATCCTCGGCGACCGCCGCGATCATTTCGAGGCGGAGACCGACATCTGGGAGGTGGCGGCGCGGATCGCCGCCGGCCGCAAGGCGCGCGAGATCGACCCCGCCGTCGATGCACTGCGCGCCTGCGTCTCCGACGCGGCCGACGACCCCACCATCAGCCCGGTCGCCAGCAAGCGGCTGAAGGAGATGCTGGCGTTCACCGAACTGGTCGACCGCTGGTACACGCAGATGCTGAACGTACCCCGGCCGCGGCTGGTCGCGCTGATCAAGCTCGGCGAGAAGATCGTCAGTTTCCTGCCGGCAGGGAAAAACAAATAGCGCCGCGAGACGAGAAGAGGGGCAAGCAAGGAGCGTTGCGATGGCGTCCACGAGAGTACCAAAGTTTTCCGCAACCCGCGCCTCGAACACCATCCTGCTCGACGACCGCCGCTTCCACGACCTTTTGCCCGACGAGGCCTGGGGCCGCCTGCCGCTGGCGATCTGGCGGCGCTTCTCCAAGCGTTTCGCCGACGGCGAGACCGTCGTCTATGTCGGCACCGTCGAGGAGGCGAGCTTCAGCCGCGCCGGCTGGTGGCTGGCGCAACTGGCGCGGCTGATCGGCGGGCCGCTGCCGACCGGTGCCGAGACCGGCGTGCCGATGGTCGTGACCGTCACCGAGGATGCGGCGAGCGGCGGCCAGATCTGGACCCGCATCTGCGCGCGCAGCAACGGCTTTCCGCAGGTGATCCATTCCGCAAAACGCTTCGCCGGGCCGACCGGGCTCGAGGAATATGTCGGCTACGGCGTCAGCATGGCGCTGACGATCTCCGTGGAGCACGAGGCGCTGGTGTTTCGCAGCGCCGGTTACGCACTGCAGATCGGGCCATTGCGGTTGCCGCTGCCCGATCGGTTCACGCCGGGCGATCTCACCGTGACCCATTCCGACCTCGGCGGCGGCACGTTCCGCTTCACGCTGGAGGTCATTCATCCGCGCTTTGGCCGACTGCTGCGCCAATCCGCGTGCTTCCGGGAGTCTTCATCATGACGTCGCTGCTTTGGATCCTGATCGCCGTTCAGGTCGCGATGGGCGTATTCGACACCTTCTATCACCATGAACTGACCGAGCGGCTCGCCTGGCGGCCGTCGCAGCGTTACGAGCTGCAGCTTCACAGTCTGCGCAACATATTGTATGCGCTGCTGTTCCTGGTACTGGGCTGGCTGGAGGTGCACGGAATCCTGGCGATGCTGGTCATCGCAGTGCTGGCTGCGGAAATCGTCATCACGCTGATGGATTTCGTCGAGGAGGACATGAGCCGGAAACTGCCGGCCAGCGAACGCATCAATCACACGCTGCTCGCGATCAATTACGGCGCCATTCTCGTGCTGCTGCTGCCGGTGCTGATCGGCTGGGCCGCGCAGCCGACCGGCGTCAAACTGGCCTATGCGGGCTGGCTCAGCATCATTGCGGCGGCCGCCGCCGTGGGCGCCGCGCTGTGCGGCCTGCGCGACTACGCTGCGTCGAAACGCCTTGCGCGCATGGTCTGCGCGCCGGCGGAAAATCTCGTTGAAAAACTGCCGCCGCGGCAGACCGTGCTGGTGACCGGCGCCACCGGTTTCATCGGCAGCCGTCTCGTCGCCGCGCTGAGCGGGGCAGGGCATCGGGTCATCGCGCTGGTACGCAATCCCGCGAAGGCCGACATGCTGCTGCCCCCGATCACGCTGATCACCAGTCTCGACCAACTGCCTGACGACACGCATATCGACGCGATCGTCAATCTCGCCGGCGAGCCGATCGGCAATGGCCTGTGGACGGAAGCCAAGCGCCGCAAGATTCTCGATTCCCGCACCGGCATGACCGGCGATGCCGTCGCCCTGATCGCGCGGCTGGAACGAAAGCCGGCCGTGCTGATTTCCGGTTCCGCGATCGGCTGGTATGGGCTGTGGCAGGACCAGGTGCTGACGGAATCCGCAAAGTCCCACGCCTGCTTCAGTCATGAGCTGTGCGACGCCTGGGAAAACGCGGCGCGTCCGGCCGAAACGCATGGCGTGCGCGTGGTCTATTTGCGGATCGGCCTCGTGATCGGCACCGACGGCGGCTTCATCACGCGGATGCTGACGCCGTTCGAGTTCGGCCTCGGCGGGCCGCTCGGCTCGGGTCGGCAGTGGATGTCGTGGATCGAGCGCGACGACCTGATCCGCCTGATCGCCCATGTGATGGCGCGCGCGGATATTTCCGGGCCCGTCAACGCCACGGCGCCGATCCCGGTCACCAACCAGAAATTCACCGACGAACTCGGCCGAAGGCTGCGCCGGCCGGCGCTGTTCCGGATCCCCGATGCGCTGCTCCGCCGCGTCGGCGGCGATTTCGCCAGCGAATTGCTGCTCGGCGGCCAGCGTGTGCTGCCGAACAAGGCGCTCAGCCACGGTTTTGTGTTCCGCCACGAAACCCTGCGCAGCGCGTTCGACGCGATCCTGTAATTGCCGTCAGCGCGGCAGCTTGGCGATCGCCTGACTGAGCTCGTGAATCTCGTAGGGTTTTCGCAGGATCGGAAAATCGCCGCGCACGTTCAACGCGGCGTCGCTGTAGCCGCTGGTCAGGAGGATCGGGAGGCCGGGCCTGACGGTTCGCAGGTAACGCGCGAGCGCGAGGCCGTCCATCTTGCCGGGCATCACGATATCGGAGAAGACGAAGTCTATGCTGGCGCGCTCGATTTCGCGCAACGCCGCGTCAGCGTCCGCCACCCGGCGGACGGTGTAGCCGAGCTGTTCGAGCAGGGCGGCGCTCACGGTTGCGACATCGGGATTGTCCTCGACCAGCAGCACGGTGCCGCTGCCGCCGGTTTCGGCGAGAGCGACTTGTTTCGCGGCGGGCGCGGCTTCCCAGCGCGGCAGCAGGATGGAAATCGTGGTGCCTTGGCCGAGTTCGCTCGCCACCTTGACCGTGCCGCCGGCCTGATGTGCGAAACCGTGAACCTGCGACAGCCCAAGCCCGGTGCCCTTGCCGACCGGCTTGGTGGTGAAGAACGGGTCGAAGATCTTGTTGATGATGTCGGGCGCGATGCCGGCGCCGGTGTCCTCGACCGAAATCGCGACGTAATTGCCTTGCGTGTTGTCGTTGCGTGCCGAAATCGTGATGACGCCGCTGCCGGCCATGGCGTCTCGTGCGTTGATAACGAGGTTGACCAGCGCCGTCTCGAATTCGGCCACGTCGACCATGACCGGCGCCACGTCGGCTGCGATATCGAACCGCAGCACAACGGCGCTGCCGACACCGACGTCGAGCACGCCGCGCACCGCATCGATATGCCGTGCGATGTCGATGGCCTGCGGGTTGACGCTCTGCCGCCTCGCGAATGTCAGCAACTGGCTGGTGAGGGAGGCGCCGCGCTTGGTCGCTCCGTCGATCGCTGCCAGTGCCCGCTGAGCCCTGGGATCGTCGCCGACCGCCTTGCGCAGCACGTGCAGGCTGCCGGAGATGACCATCAGTAGATTGTTGAAATCGTGCGCGACACCGCCGGTGAGCTGGCCAAGTGCGTCGAGCTTTTGCGATTCCGCCAACTGCTGGTGCATCTGCTCGAGCTTGAGCTGGGCCTCGCGGCGTTCGGTGATGTCGCGGGTGATTTTGGCGAAGCCGACGAAGTTGCCATCCTCGTAGATCGGATCGATGACAACGCTGGCCCAGAAGAAAGTGCCGTCCTTGCGGACGCGCCATCCTTCCTCCTCGTAGCGGTGCTGCTCTCGCGCAATCTTCAAGGCGCGTTGCGGCCTGCCGTTGGCGCGGTCGCCCTCGCTGTAGAAGCAGGAAAAGTGCTGTCCGATGATCTCGTTCGGGGCGTAGCCCTTGATGCGCTGGCCGCCGATATTCCAGCTCGTCACCACGCCGGTCGGGTCCAGCATGTAAAGCGCGTAGTCGGCGACTCCCTCAACCAGAAGTCTGAAATTCCGTTCGGATTCGAGAAGATCCTTCTGCTGCTGATCGTTCCTGGCCATCCGACTGCCCATTTAACAGGCCCAAACGCGCAGCATCCAATAAGGTTCCCGAAATCCGCCCATTTTAGCCACGGCCCTTACGCCGGCCCGGCCAGGCTTCGAAACGTCGCCGCCAATGTCCGCAACGCGGCGCGCTTGGCGGGATCGCTGATTTTGGAGTGCAGCATCACTTTTGAGGGGGAGAGCCGAGGCAGCGCTGCGGCCGGGCCGATATCGACCAGGTCTGGCGGCGCGATCCGCCGCGCCAGCGGCGCGACCGCAAGCCCGGCCGAAGCGGCGGCGACCACGGCGGAGACGCCGCCGCCGACAAAGCTCTCGGCCCAGGCAATGCCGGCCTTGTCGAGGGCGCGGATGGCTTGCGCACGAACGCCGCAGGGCGGCGCCAAAGTCGCGAGCGGCAGCGTCTCGCCGCGGCGCCAGGCATGGCGTCTGGCGGCGAACCAGCCGAACTCGTCCTCGGTCAGCTTTTCGCCGCCGCGGCGACTGCCTTCCTGCCGCACCAGCGCGGCGTCGAATGCGCCCGCATCGTAGCCATCGAGGATCTCTCGCGAAAATCCGATCGTCACCGACAGCGCCAGGTGCGACGACACCGCATGCAGCCGCTCCAGCATGGGCACCAGTTCCGGCCCCGTAGCGTGATCGGAAATGCCGAGCGACAGCATCTGGCGCACCGGCGTCTCGCCGGACAGCGCGCGGTCATGGGCTTCGATCAGCGCGCGGGCGTGGGGCAGGAACGCTGCGCCATGCGCGGTCAGCGCCACTGCGCGCGGCGAACGCTCGACCAGCCGCTTGCCCAACACGCCCTCCAGCCGCTGCAGCTTCATGCTGACCGCGGCCTGCGTGGTGCCTTGCGCCTCGGCGGCGCGGGTGAAGCCCTTCAGTTCGGCGACCAGCAGGAAGGCCCGAACCGTTTCAATATCCAGCGTGCTCATGCCGCCATCAACAAGGCTTATCATTGTTATGTATAAAGATAAGATACCGTAATGGCGGGATTGGGTCTACATCGGTCTTGGCGCGATCGTCCGCGCCCCGCTCGAAGGAGAACGACCATGCCGCTGATCACCGTCACTTATGCCAGCGCCTGCAACACGCCGTCGCTGAAGGCCGAGATCGCCGCTGCCGTCAGCGAACTCACCGCGCGCATCCTGCGCAAGGACCCCAAGGTCACCGCAGTTATTGTCAGGTCGGCCGACGCCGCCGACTGGTTCGCCGGAGGAAAATCGATGGCCGAGCAGGGCCTGGCCAGTTTCTGGCTCGACGTTCACGTCAGCGAGGGCACCAACACCAAGGACGAGAAGGCGGCCTATCTCGCTGCGCTGTTCCAGCGCATGGGCGAACTGCTCGGGCCGCTGCACGAGGAGAGCTACGCCCATGTCGACGAAGTGAAGGGTGACGCCTACGGCTTTGGCGGCCTCACCCAGGAGCGGCGCTACATTGCCGGCAAGCTGGACGCTGCGGCGCAGAGGGCTGCGACTTGATCGTCAAGCCGCCGTCTCCGGCAGCCGGACCGCCGTTGCGCCAAACACGTCCTCGAAAGCACGCCGCAGCGCGACGTCGACGTCTTCCATCGTCACGGGCAGGCCGAGATCGACCAGCGAAGTCACTCCGTAACGCGGATCGACGACGCCGCAGGGCACGATCGCGGAAAAATGCGACAGCTCCGGCTCTACATTGATGGCGATGCCGTGGAACGACACCCAGCGCCGCAGCCTGACCCCGATCGCGGCGATCTTGTCCTCGTGGCCGGCGCCCTTGTCGGGCCGGCGCACCCAGACGCCGACGCGATCCTCGCGGCGCTCGCCGCGCACGTTGAAGGCGTCGAGGGTGCGGATGATCCATTCTTCGAGGCCGGCGACATAGGCGCGCACGTCCGGCCGCCGCCGCTTCAGGTCGAGCATCACATAGGCCACCCGCTGACCGGGACCGTGATAGGTGACCTGGCCGCCGCGGCCGGTGCTGAACAGGGGGAAACGCGGATCGAGCAGATCGGCTTGCTTGCCGCTGGTGCCGGAAGTGTAGAGCGGGGGATGCTCCAGCAGCCAGACCCGTTCGGCCGCCTTGCCGTCGGCGATAGCGGCCGCATGCGATTCCATTTCGACCACGGCGTCGGGATAGGGGACGGGGGCGGGCGAGATTCGCCATTCGACCTCGCCGCCGCCCTCCACACGTGCGAACGTCGTCAAATCAAGGTCTTGGCGGTCATTAACCATTGGCTAACCATAACGTGGTCAGGTGGAACCACACCCATCTAGTCCCCTTTTGGCGGTTTCGAAGTGGCCACCCTCGATAAAGTCAGCGTCGACCTCATGGTGGTGCTCGGTACCACGACCATGCCCATCCACCAGGTGATGCGGCTCTCCCGCGGCGCCATCATCGAGCTGGACGCCACCGAACAGGACGAGGTCAAGATCCTCGCCAACAACCTGCCAGTGGCCTCCGGCGTCGTGCTGGTGGATCGCAACCGTATCGCGGTTGAAGTCAAGCGGATGCTGCCGAAATCCCCTGATGTCAGGTAGTTATCGGGGTACAAAACTTCCTTGTCCCCCCATCGGCGATTTGTTACATCGGCGCCGTTGATCCGGCGGACGCCAGTCCTACGGCCGGGATCCCAAGCGCTCGTGGCGGAATTGGTAGACGCGCTGCCTTGAGGTGGCAGTGAGTAAAATCGTGGGGGTTCGAGTCCCTCCGAGCGCACCAAATGATGCAACTTATTGATAGGTGGTAGCTTTCGCCTTTCTTCCTTTCACAAAGTTACTCCCGATGGTGCCAATGCTCCGGCACGGATTTCCTGGCTCCGAGCAGGAAACCATTCCCCGACCGGGCAAAGCCACGCCCACGAGCACGTCCTAAATCAATCAGGTCGAGGCCTGGCTTTAAATTTTGCAAGGGCAGTCGTTGAGCGGAACCTCATTCAAAAGCCTCAAGCAAATACATCGAGACGCGTTTACTGCCGCAGCCCGCGATCAAGTCGAGCGAGTGCTCGCAGTCGAAGCTGGGCGGCCTCGATTCTCGCGGTCAGCCGCCGCTGTAGCTTGCGCCCGCATCGGTGAGCCGCATGCCGTCGCCGGTGCGCTGAATCCGCGATAGTCCGGCCAGCGCCTGCAGATTGCACACCTGCAGCGCATCACCGCCGGCTGCGTCAGATGCAATTGGCTGGCGGCCGAACGCGCAAGCATCCTCCCACCGGCACCACATTCATCAGCGCGGTTGACCAGATCGTTAAGTCTTCATAACGTCAACTCAAGTTGACGCTTTAGTCAAGCCGATCGAATCGGAGCAGGGGTGCATGTCGGCCGCTTTCCCATTTTCCGCCATCGTCGGCCAGGACGAGATGAAGCTGGCGCTCATGATTGCGGCCGTCGATCCCAAGGTCGGCGGCGTTCTCGCCTTCGGCGATCGCGGCTCCGGCAAATCCACGGCCGTGCGTGCGCTCGCAGCGCTATTGCCGGCAATGCGCGCGGTGGCCGGATGCCGCTATCAATGCGATCCGGACGATGCCGCTGCGCATTGCGGCGCGTGCCGCGAACTGGCCCGCAAGGGAAAGCTGAAATCTCAGCAGGTGCCGGTGCCCGTCGTCGACCTTCCGCTCGGTGCGACCGAAGACCGCGTCGTCGGCGCGCTCGATCTCGAGCGCGCCCTCGCGCATGGGGAGAAAACGTTCGAGCCCGGATTGCTGGCCCGCGCCAATCGCGGCTTTCTCTACATCGACGAGGTGAATTTGCTTGAGGATCACCTCGTCGATCTGCTGCTGGACGTCGCCGCATCAGGCGAAAACGTCGTCGAGCGCGACGGCCTCAGCATCCGGCATCCCGCACGGATCGTGCTGGTCGGCACGGGCAATCCGGAAGAGGGGGAATTGCGACCGCAACTCCTGGATCGCTTCGGCCTTTCCGTCGAAGTGAAGACGCCGTCAGACCTGCCGACCCGCATCGAAGTGATCAAGCGGCGGGATGCATTCGAGAACGACCCGTCCGGCTTCATCGCAAGTTGGGCAAAGGAAGAAACAAAGTCCCGCAAGAAAATCCTGGCGGCGCGCGAGCGGCTGGACAAGGTTGCGGTGTCCGACACGATGCTCGTCAAGGCAGCCGAACTCTGCATGGCGCTCGGCACCGACGGATTGCGCGGCGAACTGACATTGATGCGCGCGGCGCGGGCGGTCGCGGCCATCGAAGGCGCAAAGTCGGTCGCGCTCGAGCATCTGAAGCGCGTGGCGCCGGCCTCGTTGCGCCATCGGTTGCGCCGCAATCCGCTGGATGATTCCGGATCGAGCGTCCGGGTCGAGCGTGCGCTCGCCGAGCGCTTTGCCGCATGAGCGCGGGGACGAACTGGTCGGATGCCGTAGCGGCCGCCACGCTGTTCGCCGTCGATCCCGTCGGCACCGGCGGCGTCCGCGTTCGCGCCGGGGCCGGCCCGGCGCGTGATGCATGGCTGGAGTCCGTCCGGACCCTTTTTCCGACATCGGCGACATTTCGAAAGCTTCCTCCGGCGATTTCGGATGGCCGCCTGCTTGGCGGCATCGATCTCGCCGCTACGCTGCAGGCGGGCCGGCCTTTGCTCGAGCGCGGCTTGCTGGCTGAAGTCGATGGCGGCGTTTTGCTCGCGGCGATGGCCGAACGACTCTCGGCCTCGACGGTCGCGCATCTGAATGCCGTCTTGGACTCCCGCGAACTCGTCGTCGAGCGCGATGGGCTGTCGCAGCGGGTTGCATCGTCCTTTGGCTTGATCACCTTCGACGAAGGGCTCGACGATGAGCGGGTCGCCACGTCCTTGTGCGATCGTCTGGCGTTTGACGTCGATCTCCGGGGCGTGTGTCGCTCCGACGTGGCAGGTGTCGTGCCCGAATCCGCGGCAGTCGAAGCGGCGCATGCTCGGTTGAGGCGCGTGGCGCTCGCGCCGGAAGCCATGGAAGCGCTTTGCCATACGGCCGTGGCGCTCGGTATCGGCTCGTTGCGCGCTCCGATGCTGGCGGTCCGCGCGGCGCGCGCGGCGGCGGCGCTCGACGATTCGCCTTCGGTGCAGCGCGACCATGTCGAGCTTGCCGCACGGCTGGTGCTCGCGCCGCGCGCCACGGCTTTGCCGGCGCCGGCAGAGCAGGACACCGGGCATCCGCCCGAGCCTGAAAGCGGCGATAACGAGGAAAGCCGCCCGGAAGAGGCGCAACTGGACGATGTCGTCCTTGCGGCAGCGCAAGCTGCAATTCCGCCGGATCTGCTGAAGCTCTTGCAGGAAGGGGGCTTGCGGCCATCCCGGCAGGCCAGCAGCGGCAAGCAGGGAAGTTCCCGGATGGCGGTGCGTCGCGGCCGTCCGATTGGTACGCGTCGCGGTGAAACCGGCTCGGGCGCGCGATTAAATGTTTTGGAAACGCTGCGCGCGGCGGCACCCTGGCAGAAGTTGCGGCGATCTCAGGACAAGACGTCGGGCGGGCGCGAGGGGCGGCTTCTGATCCGCAAGGACGATTTTCGGATCACGCGGTTCAAGGAAAGAAGCGCGACGTCGACGATCTTTGTGGTCGATGCTTCCGGCTCCTCTGCGCTGCAGCGGCTGGCCGAGGTCAAGGGAGCGGTGGAGCTGTTGCTGGCCGATTGCTACGTGCGGCGGGATGAAGTCGCGCTGATCGCCTTTCGCGGCGACAAGGCCGAATTGATCCTGCCACCGACCCGCTCGCTGACGCGCGCCAAGCGGAGCCTCGCGGCGCTACCCGGCGGCGGCGGAACGCCGCTGTCGGCGGCGATCGTTTCCGCGACAATGCTGGCGCTGGCCGTCCGTAGCAAGGGCCTGTCCCCAACCATCGTGCTGATGACGGACGGCCGGGCGAATGTGAGCCGCGACGGCAGCGCCGGGCGCGCCGCCGCTGAAGCCGAGGCGCAAGAGGCCGCCCGTCGCTTGCGCATCACCGGCATTCCGTCTGTCGTGATCGACACGTCGCCGCGACCACAGCCGCAGGCCGAGAAGATCGCGACGGAGATGCGCGCGCGCTATGTCGCGCTGCCCTATGCCGATGCGTCGCGCCTGTCGCGCGCCGTGCAGGTCAACATGCATGCGGGCTGACGGTCAGCGCCAAATTGGAGGAACGAATGACAGTCAATTTGCGTTTTTACGGATTGAGGACAATCTGACTTTTCGTCTTCTTATAGCCTAACGCCGGTTGGCCAGGGGGCCGATCGCGGGGAGGGTCCGAAAGGCCGAATACATGCAACAGATCTGTGCCATCGAGAATGCCACCTTCGGTCTGGCGCGCGAGGCCGCGATGCCGGCGCCACTCCCCGGCAAGCGGACCGAACTCGCCGACGGGCAGGCTGGCCGTTTTATTCTCTACGGCGAAGACCCCAACGCGCCACACGTCGCGGCTCCGCCGCTCTTGCTGGTGCACAGCGTCAATGCGGCGGCCACCGCCTACGAGATGAAGCCGCTGTACGAACATTATCGGGGCAAGCGCGCCGTTTACGCGCTCGATCTTCCGGGGTTCGGCCTGTCCGACCGCAGCGACCGGAAATACACGCCGCGGCTGATGACGGACGCGATCCACGCTGCCGTGCGCGAGATTCAGTCGCGCCACGGCGAGGTCGCCATCGATATCGTCGCATTGTCGCTTGGCTGCGAATTTGCCGCACGCGCGGCGACCGAAACTCCCAATGCCTTTCGCACGGTCGCCCTGATCAGTCCTACCGGTCTTGACCGACGGTCTGCCCGCGCGGCGCAAAAGCCCGGAGGCGACGGCACGCGTGCGATGCCGTGGCTGCATGGTTTGCTGAGCATTTCCTTGTGGAAGCGCGGCCTGTTTTCCGCACTGACCTCGCGCGCCAGCATCCGCTTCTTCCTGCAAAAGACCTGGGGCGCCAAGGAGATCGACGAGGGCCTGCTCGAATATGACTACATCGCTACACATCAGCCCGGCGCAGAGAACGCACCTTACTATTTTGTCTCGGGCTATCTGTTCAGCACGGACGCCGTCAACCTTTATCGAAACCTGTCGATGCCGGTCTGGATGGCGCACGGGGTTCGCGGCGATTTCGTCGACTACCAGGAAAAGCGCGTCTTGCAGCATCTGCCGAACTGGAGCATCGACGTGTTTCAGACCGGCGCCATGCCGCATTTCGAGCAGCCGGCGGAGTTCATCGGGCGCTACGAGGCCTTCTTGAACCGCGCGATCCAGGCTTGACGGCGCCGCGCAGGCCGCGCAGCCTGACGTGACGCGCAGCCTCCTTCGGATGATGTTTCGATGGGTAAAACACCGTCATGGAGTGCCGACGGCCGCGATTGGCCCAACCGCGACGCCAGCCGCTTCGTCGAGGCCGCCGGCTATTGCTGGCATCTACAGGTGATGGGCGAGGGGCCGATCGCGCTGCTGGCCCATGGTACTGGCGCTGCAACCCATTCGTGGCGCGCATTAATGCCGCGGCTCGCCCGGCACTTCACTGTCGTCGCTCCCGATCTGCCGGGACATGGTTTCACTGAATCGCCGCCGGGGCACCGGCTGTCGCTCGTCGGGATGGCGCGCGATGTTGCGGCGCTCTGCAGGAAACTCGGCGTCACGCCGCAAATGGCAATCGGCCATTCCGCAGGCGCCGCCATTCTGGCGCGGATGGCGCTCGATCGCGGCATCGAACCAAAACTGATCGTCAGTTTGAACGGGGCTTTCCTGCCATTCGGTGGGGCGGCGGCGATCGTGCTGTCGCCTCTCGCCAAGCTGCTCGCGTCCAATCCGGTCGTGCCACGAATATTCGCCTGGCGGGGCGGCGATCCGGCGGCGGTGCATCGGCTGATCGCAGGGACTGGCTCGACCATCGACGCCGACGGCGAGCGCTTCTATGGAAAACTGGTCGCGAGCCCTGCGCATGTCGCCGCCGCGTTGCGCATGATGGCGAACTGGGATCTGCGCCCGCTGGTGCGGGACCTGCCAAAGCTTCAACCCGATCTCTTGCTTGTCACCGCGTCGAACGACCGGGCCATCCCGCCCGACGTCGCAAAGCGCGTGCGTGAACTATTGCCGCGCGCGAGG
The DNA here is from genome assembly GCA_964609175.1 of uncultured Bradyrhizobium sp. GTDB lineage: Bacteria > Pseudomonadota > Alphaproteobacteria > Rhizobiales > Xanthobacteraceae > Bradyrhizobium. The sequence continues at coordinate 150,997 of CAZSRR010000004.1, read as the reverse complement.
CTGGAGCCTCTCGCCGGCTATGGTCATCTCGCACACGAGGAAGCACCGGAGAAGATTGCGGAAATCATCGTGCGTGAAGCGCAGGCATCCGGCGTGATCGCGCCGCAGCACGAAAAATGTCAATTGTAGTTAACGTTTTGTGTGGCGTGAGCGTCAATTCTGATTTACGATTTTCGCCATGCTCGACCGCTCGTCCCGCATGGTCGCGCGGCCATTCCGCGCCGGTACTCGCCCGCATGCCGTGGTAATCGGCAGCGGGTTTGGCGGCTTGGCCGCGGCGGTGCGGCTCGGCGCCAAGGGCTATCGCGTCACGGTGCTCGAGAAGCTCGATGCGCCGGGAGGCCGCGCGTATGTGCATCGCCAAAATGGTTTCACGTTCGATGCCGGTCCGACGATCATCACCGCGCCATTTCTGTTTGAAGAGCTTTGGCAGCTCTGCGGGCGCCGCCTTTCCGACGATGTCACGCTGACGCCGGTTACGCCGTTCTACCGTATTCGCTTCGACGACGGCGCGATCTTCGATTGCTCGGGCGACGCCGCGGCGATGCGCGGCGAAATCGCTCGCTTCTCGCCCAATGATGTCGACGGCTACGAACGTTTTCTCAAAGCGAGTGAAGCCATCTTCAAGGTCGGCTTCGAAGATCTCGGCGACGTACCCTTCGACCGCTGGACCGATATGGCGCGCATCGTGCCGGCGATGCTGCGTCTAAAAAGCTATCGCACGGTGTACGAATTCGTCGCGTCGTTCGTGCGCGACGAGCGGTTGCGGGTGGTGCTGAGCTTTCACCCGCTGCTGATCGGTGGCAATCCGTTCACGACAACCTCGATCTACTGCCTGATCGCCTTTCTCGAACGCCGCTGGGGCGTCCATTTTGCCATGGGCGGCACCGGTAGGCTGGTGCAAGGGCTCGTCGGCCTCATCGAGGGGCAGGGCGGTGCGATTCGTTGTTCGTCTGAAGTCGCCGAGATCCTGACGCGCCGTGGCGTTGCGACCGGCGTGCGCCTCGCGACCGGCGAAATCCTTGAAGCCGATATCGTGGTATCGAATGCCGATTCGGCCTGGACCTACAAGAAGCTTCTGCCCGGGATCGCGCGCAGGCGCTGGACCGACCGGCGCATCGATCGCGCGCGCTATTCGATGAGCCTGTTCGTCTGGTATTTCGGCACGCGTCGCCGCTACGAGGACGTTGCACACCATACCATCCTCCTCGGGCCGCGCTATCGCGGCCTGCTCGACGATATCTTTGAGCGCAAGATGCTGGCGGAAGATTTCAGCCTCTATCTGCACCGGCCGACAGCGACCGATCCATCGCTCGCGCCGGAAGGCTGCGATGCCTTCTACGTGCTGTCGCCGGTGCCACACCTTGCGAGCGGGACCGACTGGGCGACGGAGGCGGAACCTTACCGAAGCCGCATCGAACAGGCGCTCAGCCAAACCATTCTGCCGAATCTCGGCAGCGAGGTCGTTACCTCGCGTCTCCTCACGCCGCAGGATTTCCAGGATAGTCTGTTGTCGTATCGCGGCGCCGCCTTCGGGCTTGAGCCGATTCTGACCCAGAGCGCATGGTTCCGGCCGCACAATCGCAGCGAGGAGGTCGAGCGGCTGTTCCTCGTCGGCGCCGGCACGCACCCCGGTGCGGGTCTGCCCGGCGTCCTTTCGTCGGCGCGCGTGCTCGATGACATCGTGCCCGATGCGCAAAATCTGGAGACGACCGCGTGAGCGAATCCGATATCGCGGCCTGCCAAAAATTGTTGCGTGGCGGCTCACGGACGTTCTTTGCGGCCTCGCTGGTGTTGCCCCGTGCGGTGAGTGGTCCCGCGACGGCGCTGTATGCTTTCTGTCGCCTCGCCGACGATGCGGTGGATCTCGAAGGCGGCAGGCTGGATGCAGTCGACCGGCTGAACGACCGCCTGACGCGCGCGTATCGCGGCCAGCCGTTGGCGTTGCCGGCCGATCGGGCATTTGCCGATGTCATCGCACGCTTTGCGATTCCGCGCGCGTTGCCCGAGGCGTTGCTCGAAGGCTTACGGTGGGACGCTGAAGGCCGACGCTATGAGACGCTGGACGATCTGCTCGGCTACGCCGTCAGGGTCGCCGGAACCGTCGGCGCGATGATGTCGTTGCTGATGTGGCGCCGCGATCCGGCGGTGCTCGCCCGCGCCTGCGACCTCGGGATCGCGATGCAACTCACCAACATCGCCCGCGATGTCGGGGAAGACGCGCGCGCCGGCCGCCTCTATTTGCCGATGCACTGGATGCGCGAGGTGGGTGTTGATCCCCATGCGTGGCTCGCCGAACCGCGCCATGACGCGCGCATTGCCGAGGTGGTTTCGCGCTTGCTCGCCGTCGCCGACACGTTCTACCGCCGGTGTATTCCCGGCATCGGGGCGCTGCCGGCCCGCTGCCGTCCCGGCATCCATGCCGCACGTCTCATCTATGCGGAGATCGGGCGTGAGGTCGAGCGGCGCGGGCTCGATTCGGTTTCGCAGCGCGCCGTCGTGGCCACATCGCGCAAGCTGCGTCTGCTGACGGATGCCTTCGTCAGTGCGTTGCATTCTCATGGACCGGTTTCCGATTGCGTGGAACCGTCGGCTCGTTTCCTGGTCGACGCCGTTGCGGTCTGTTCTGTCGTCAAGCCGCGCAGCAAGACTGCCGTTGATCGCGCGGTTTGGGTGCTGGATTTGTTCGAGCGGCTCGAGCGCCGCGACCAGTTGCTGCGAGGTGGCGGCGCGCGATGAGCGAGATGGGGGGAATTGTCGAATTGGGCGTGGTTGCCATGTTCGCGCTCGGTTGGGTGGTGCTGGAATGGCAAGGCCGCCGGCTCGATCGCAAGCGGGCAGAGCGCAAGGCAGCGGAAGCCCGCGACAACAACAATTAGACCTACCAGCGCGGCATCCGGAACGGCAGCATCGCCTGCACCACCGGCATGCGGAAGCGATCCAGCGACAGGCTTTCATGCATCACATGGGTCGTTTCGCCGAACAGCTTTGCCGACAATTGCGAGCGCGCATAGAACGGGGCGTCCTCGAGCGTCCGCTGCACCGTGATCGGCTGTTGTGCGTCGCCTCTTCCTATTCGCGCAATGCGCCAGCCTGTAGAGGGCAATTGGCTGGGGGACAGCGCCGCAACATGTTCGACGGCGCCTTTGCGATCGAACCGCAGTGAGAGGCCGACGTCATCGCCGCCGCGTGCGGAGGTATGATAAGTGATGACCGTTCCCGCGCGAGTTCCGGCACGCGACCAGTGCCAGCCCGAAAAATCCCGTTCGAGCGGGGCGTCACCATGATTGATGTCGAAATAGCCTTCGCCGAGCCACCGCATCGCAGGCTGGTGGAAATCGACATGCACGCGCGAACATGGCGCGATCGGCCGCCAGCGGTGGCGTCCGGCGGCATCGAGCAGAAAAGTCTCGCGCGTCAGCGCGGAAGGATAGACCCGCACCGTCCCTTGAAGTCGCGTTGGAAACGGATTGGTCACCTCGTCGATTCGGAACGTCAGGACGCCGACGTCCCATTCGACGGAACTCCGTCCGATGACGAATTCGCTTTCGCTTCTCCGGACTGCGCTTCGGCGGCGTTCGGTCATCGCCCAGCGCTTGCTGTTGTCGCCATAGAGCGCAACGTTCAGCGCGCAATGATTTTCAGGATCGGCACGACCGAGCCGCCGTGCCAACGCATAATAGGGGGAAAACACGCTGCCGACGAAAGCAATCAGCGTGATGCCTTGCTTGCCGTCGTCGCTCAAGGCGTCGACGTACCACCATGCATAGCCGTCTTCCGCGACGCTGCGGTCGAAACGAGGTCCTCGATCAGGCTCTCGGCCGCCATCCGTCCCGACAGCGCCGCCATCGGCACGCCCGGTCCCGGATGGGCGCTGCCGCCCGCCAGATACAGACCGGGAAGCCTCGTCCGTGCTCCCGGCCGCTGGAACGATGCCATCCAACCGTGCGAGCTCCGGCCATACAGCGCGCCCCCCGTGCCCGGAAACATCCGGTTGAAGTCCGTTGGGGTCGTCACCTCCGTCAGCTCCGGCGTCGTCGTGACGTCGAGCCCGCATCGTTCCAGCATTCCAAAGGTCCGTCTGGCGCATTCGCTGATCTCCGCTGGCTCGAAACGGTGCCGGTCGCCGATCGCCGGCGCATTGGCGAGGATAAACAGGCGCTCGGGCGTATCTGATGGGGCCGCGCCCTCGCCGCGATCCTGCGCGCAGACATAGACGGTCGGCTCATCAGGCATTTGACGGCGGCCGAAGATGCTGTCGAACTCGCGGGCGTAGTCGCGGGAGAAGAACACGGAATGGCGGAGCAGGGGAAAACCATCAGGCTTTGCGACGCAACTCCATGTCATGGCCGAGAGCGAGCGCGCCTTGACGGGAACGGGAGATGCACCCCGAGCCGCGTCGCGGCCGAACAGCCCCAGCGCAAGCGCCGCGACATCGGCCGTCGTCACCACGCCGCCGGCTTCAATCTGTTCGCCGTTGCCAAGGCGGACACCGGCCACGTGCCCCGATGCGATGTCGATGCCGGACACTTCGACGCCGTAATGGAAGCGCACGCCGCGTCGCATCGCGAGTTGCGACAGGGCCGTCGCGAGCCGGTGCATGCCGCCGCCGATAAGCCAGACGCCTGTGCTTTCAACGTGCGCGACCAGCATGAGCGTGGCCGGCGCATCGAACGGCGATGAGCCGCAATAGGTGGCGTAGCGGCCGAACAATTGTTGCAGGCGGGGATCGCTGAAGTAACCGCCGAGTGCCTTCCACAGCGTCTGGAACGGCCTGATCGCGGTCAGGTCGCGAAAGCCGGAGCTTCGCAGCAGCGCGGTCATGCTGGGCGCTGGTGCGCAGATGAACGGCCCCTGGAGAACGTCAAAAATCTTCTTCGCATCGGCGCTGAAGGCCTTGAAGCCGTCGGCATCGGCACGGCCCGCGAAGCTGCCGATGGCGTCGGCCGTGCGCTCTTCGTCGGCGAACAGGTCGAGCCGGCTGCCGTCGGTCCAGGCGTGACGCGCCAGCACGCTCAGCGACTGAAGCGCCACGTGCTCTTCGAGCCGCTCGCCGAGCAGATCGAACAGCCCGTCGAACACCCATCGCATCGTGAAGACCGTCGGTCCGGAGTCGATCAGCTGCCCGCCGAGTTTTACCTGGCGCATCTTGCCGCCCGGCCGGTCGGATCGTTCGATCACGGTCACGTCGATGCCACGTGCGGCGAGCGCAAGGGCGGCGCTCAATCCCGCCATTCCCGCACCCACAACAACTACCCGGCGGCTCTTCATGGGCGCGCCTCGCAAAACAATCGCTTGCAGTCAGGGAATATCCGTCTATTCTGATTTACAAGTCAACTGTGAATTAAAGATGACAGTTTCCGAAAATGGGGAGGCCGGCATGGACGTCGCGACCCGGATTGAAAGCGCTCTCACCCACGCGGTTGGCCTGGCCGAACTGCCCGGATGTCCACCCCGTCTTGCGGCGGCCATGCGGGCCGCGGTATTTCCCAAGGGCGCACGGGTTCGCCCGAGATTATGCCATGCAGTCGCGAGTGCGTGCGGCGACGACGAGCCGGGCGCGACGGATGCCGCGGGTGCTGCGATCGAGCTGCTTCACTGCGCATCGCTCGTGCATGACGATCTGCCATGTTTCGACGACGCCGAGTTGCGCCGCGGGCGGCCATCGGTTCACGCAGCCTTTGGCGAGCCGCTGGCGGTGCTCGCCGGCGACGCGCTGATCGTGCTGGCGTTTCAGGCCATGGCGCGCGCGTCATGTTCGCCGGTGCGGATGGTCCGGCTGATCTCGACGGTCGGTGCCGCCGTCGGCGTGCCGCATGGCATCGTCGCGGGGCAGGCCTGGGAGTGCGAAGCCGAGATCGACTTGTCGCATTATCACCGCTCGAAGACCGGGGCCCTGTTCGCGGCGGCGACGATCTGCGGCGCGGCCGCGGCCGGCGTCGAACATCCGGAAGCGTGGCGCAAGCTCGGCGAGAAGATCGGCGAGGCCTATCAGGTCGCCGACGATATCAGGGATGCGGCGAGCGACGAGGAGGAGGCCGGCAAGCCGGTCGGCAAGGATGCCGCGCTTGGCCGTCCCAGCGCGGTGCTGCGCTACGGCATTGCCGGCGCAATATCGCATTTGCACGATCTGGTCGCAGATGGCATTCGCGCTATGCCGCCGTGTGCCAATGCGCGCGAGTTGCGCGCCCTGATGGAGCAGGAAGCCAAGCGCCTGGTGCCGAAGCGTCTGGCGCAATTCGCCGCGTAACTGCTGCGAGGCCGATGATGGCTGTCAGTGATCGCATGGAAGCCCATCATTCCCTCGGCGATCGCTGGCGGGAACTTCGCGATTTCCTGCTGTCCAGCAGGCGTTTTCAGCGCCTGGCAGCGGCGTTTCCGCTGACGCGGCCGATTGCACGCCGCCGCGCGCGCGACCTGTTCGACCTCTGCGCCGGCTTTGTCTATTCGCAGGTTCTGGTTGCCTGCGTGAGGCTGGATCTGTTCGCACGATTGCGTGCGGGTCCGCTGCCGGTCTCGACGCTGGCGGCTCTCGCGTCGATTCCAATCGACGCGATGACGACGCTGCTCGAAGCCGCCGCTTCGCTGCACCTCCTGGAGCGCCGTGGCGACGAACGATACGGCCTCGGCCCGCTCGGTGCCGCCATGCTGGGCAATCCCGGTATCGCGGGGATGGTCGAACATCATGCCGCGCTCTACGCCGACCTCGCAGATCCCGTCGCGCTGCTGCGGGGCGAGAGCTGTGATCGAAGGCTTGCGCGCTACTGGCCCTATGCCGGCGAGGCCACGGCGTCCGGACTGACGGGCGAGATGGTGTCGCCCTACACCGCGCTGATGTCGGCCTCCCAGCCCATGGTCGCCGAGATGGTGCTCGGCGCCTATTCATTTTCGCAGCACTGTTGCCTGCTCGACGTCGGCGGCGGCGACGGCAGCTTTCTCATCGCTGCGGCCCGGCAGGCGCCCGAGCTGGAACTCAGGTTGTTCGATCTGCCCGCGGTCGCGGCGATCGCCCGGGAAAAATTCGAACGCGAAGGACTCGGGCGCAGCGCCAGTGTCGCGGAAGGAAATTTCCTGCGCGACGCATTGCCGAAGGGAGCGGACGTCGTTTCCCTGATTCGCGTCGTTCACGACCATGACGACAACGCGGTGTTGAACCTGTTCGCCCGCGTCCGCGAGGCGCTCCCGGACAAGGGGATCCTTGTGATCGGCGAGCCGATGTCCCGAACGTCGGGCGTCGATTCCGTCAGCGCGTATTTCAACCTCTACCTCCTCGCCATGGGCAGCGGGCGCCCGCGCAGCTTTGTTGCGCTGCAGAAGCTTCTGGATCAGTCCGGCTTTGTCGATATCCGGCTGCGCGAGACCCGCATTCCGATGATCGCCAGCGTCATTATCGCTGCGCGTCGATGTTGAAATCCGTTTTGTGTTAATTTTGATTGACACAATGTGTAGTCAGGATAACCTGACACTTGTTGGGGAGAAATGGGCCGATGGACGCGTTAGCCGTAGTGCTCGAGAAGCCAGGACAGCTTTCGTTGCAGCGGCTGCCGCTGGCCGATGCCCCCGACGATCAACTTGCCGTTGACATCGAATGGACCGCGATCAGCACCGGCACCGAGCGGCTGCTGTTCGAGGGCCGTATGCCCGCGTTTCCCGGCATGGGTTATCCGCTGGTGCCGGGCTATGAAGCCGTCGGCCGTGTTCGCGCATGCGGCGCCAATTCCGGCTTCCGCAAAGGCGAGCGGATTTTTGTGCCGGGCGCAGCCGGCTGCTTCGGCGAGGTGCGCAGCCTGTTCGGCGCCGCCGCGTCGCATCTCGTCGTGCCTGCGGAGCGCGTCGTTGCGATCGACGAGAAGCTTGGCGAAGAGGGGGTGCTGCTCGCGCTCGCGGCCACCGCGTATCACGCGCTACGTCTGATCGGTGAAGCCAAACCGGAATGTATCGTCGGTCACGGCGTGCTCGGCAGGCTGCTTGCACGGTTGACCATCGCGCTCGGCGGCCAGCCGCCGGTGGTCTGGGAGCGCGATCAAGATCGTGCGAAGGGGGCCTGCGGCTACGACGTCATCGATCCCGCGGCCAACACACGGCGCGACTATCGCGTGATCTGCGATGTCAGCGGCGACGCGTCGCTGCTCGACATGCTGATCGCCCATCTCGCGCCCGGCGGCGAGATCGTGCTCGCGGGTTTCTACAGCGCGCCGCTGAGTTTCGTGTTTCCGCCGGCTTTCATGCGGGAAGCGCGCATTCGCGTCGCCGCCGAATGGCGTCACGCGGATCTCGTGGCGGTACGCGACCTCGTCGATTCCGGAAAATTGTCGCTGGCTGGATTGATAAGTCACCGCGGTCCTGCCGAATCGGCAGCGATTGCCTACCGGACCGCGTTCGACGATCCGTCGTGTCTGAAAATGGTCCTTGACTGGAGGTCATGCGCATGAACGCCCATCCCAACGTCAGCGCCATGACGGAAACATTGCGTGCCGAAGCCGCGATCGAGCCGGATGCGCCAATCACGACGGCGCCGACCAAGACCACGCAGATCATCGCGATCTACGGCAAGGGCGGCATCGGCAAGAGTTTTACCCTTGCCAACCTGTCCTACATGATGGCGCAGCAAGGCAAGAAGGTGCTCCTGATTGGTTGCGATCCCAAGAGCGACACCACCTCGCTGCTGTTCGGGGGGCGCGCCTGTCCGACCATTCTCGAAACCTCGTCAAGAAAGAAGCTGGCCGGCGAAGACGTCAAGATCGGCGACGTCTGTTTCAAGCGCGACGGCGTGTTTGCGATGGAATTGGGCGGTCCCGAGGTCGGCCGCGGCTGCGGGGGTCGCGGAATCATCCACGGGTTCGAACTGATCGAGAAGCTCGGCTTCCACGATTGGGGGTTTGACTACGTGCTGCTGGATTTTCTCGGCGACGTGGTCTGCGGCGGGTTCGGCCTGCCGATCGCACGCGACATGTGCCAGAAGGTGATCATCGTCGGCTCCAACGATCTGCAGTCGCTCTATGTCGCCAACAATGTCTGCTCGGCGGTGGAGTATTTCAGAAAACTCGGCGGCAATGTCGGCGTCGCCGGTATCGTCATCAACAAGGACGACGGCACCGGCGAGGCCAAGGCCTTTGCCGACGCGGTCGGCATTCCCGTGCTGTCGTCGATCCCGGCCGACGACGACATCCGCCGCAAGAGCGCGAGCTACCAGATCATCGGTCGGCCCGGCACGCCCTGGGCGCCGCTGTTCGAAAATCTCGCGACCAATGTCGCCCAGGCGCCGCCGCAGCAGCCGCGCACGCTGACCCATGACGGGCTGCTCGGGCTGTTCAAGAGTTCCGATGTCGGCCGCGACGTGGTTCTCGAGGCGGCCACGCTGGAAGACATGTGCGGTCCGCAGGTGACGGCAAAACCGTCACTCGAAGTGATCTACGACAACGTGTGATCGGGCGTAACGCGATGAACGAACATCTTCGCCGCGACGAGATCGAGAGAGCGGACAACGCGTCGCCCACGCTTGCCTCCGACGCGCACGCGGCTGCCATCGCCGAATCGGTCAAGGCCGGCGACGGGTTCGGCTGTCACGCCGGTGCCGACGAGCTGAAGAAGGCGGCGCAGGCTGCCGGCAAGGGCGAGACCCTCGCGCGCTACGCCACGGACTATCCCGTCGGTCCGCACGACCAGCCGCAGAGCATGTGTCCGGCCTTCGGCTCGCTGCGGGTGGGATTGCGGATGCGCCGCACCGCGACGGTGCTGTCGGGCTCGGCCTGCTGCGTCTACGGCCTGACTTTTACGTCCCACTTCTATGGCGCCCGCCGCAGCGTCGGTTACGTTCCCTTCAATTCGGAAACGCTGGTCACCGGCAAATTGTTCGAGGACATTCGCGAGGCCGTGTTCAAGTTGGCCGATCCTGCACAGTACGATGCGGTCGTCGTGATCAATCTGTGTGTGCCGACGGCGTCCGGCGTGCCGTTGCAGATCCTGCCGAAGGAAATCAACGGCGTGCGCGTCATCGGCATCGACGTCCCAGGCTTCGGCGTGCCGACTCATGCGGAAGCCAAGGACGTCTTGGCCGCCGCAATGCTGAACTATGCCCGGCGCGAAGCCGAGCAGGGGCCAGTGCAGGCGCCGCGATCGCCGCAAAGTGAGAAGCCCACGATCACCTTGCTCGGCGAGATGTTCCCGGCCGATCCGGTTGGCATCGGCATGTTGCTGGCGCCGCTGGGATTGGCCGCGGGGCCTGTCGTGCCGACGCGGGAATGGCGCGAGCTCTATGGTGCGCTCGACTGCGCCGCGGTTGCCGCGATCCACCCGTTCTATGTCGCGTCGATCCGCGAGTTTGAGGCGGCGGGCCGTTCGGTGATCGGCTCCGCGCCGGTGGGATGCGACGGCACGGCGGCATGGCTTGAAACGATCGGCACGACCTGTGGGATTGCGCGCGAGGTCGTTGATGCCGCGAAGAATGCCGTGCTGCCCGCCATCAGGGGTGCGCTTGCGGCGACACCGATCAAGGGCCGCATCACGCTCTCGGGTTATGAGGGCTCTGAACTGCTGGTCGGGCGGCTGCTCGTCGAGAGCGGCGCCGATCTTCGCTATGTCGGCACGGCCTGTCCGCGAACGCCATGGTCGGATGCGGACCGCGAATGGCTCGAAGCCAAGGGCGTGCAGGTGCAGTACCGCGCGTCGCTTGAGCAGGACCTCGCAGCAATGGAGGCATTCTCGCCCGATCTCGCCATCGGCACCACGCCGGTGGTGCAGAAGGCCAAGGCGAAAGCGACACCTGCGCTGTACTTCACCAATCTGATCTCGGCGCGGCCGCTGTTCGGCGTTGCCGGCGCCGGCTCGCTGGCGCAGGTGGTCAACGCGGCGATCGCGGGCAAGGCGCGCTTCGACACGATGCGCGAGTTCTTCGAAGGCGTCGGCGAAGGCGACGCCGCCGGCATCTGGCAGGGCCCGCCCGTCGCAAGACCGGATTTCCGCGAAAAATTCCGCAAGGCAGCCGCCGCGCAGGCCAAGAAGCGCAAATCCGAGGAGATGGTGTGATGCTCGTCATCGACCATGATCGCGCTGGCGGATATTGGGGGTCAGTCTATGCCTTTACGGCGATCAAGGGCCTGCAGGTGATCATCGACGGCCCGGTCGGCTGCGAGAACCTGCCGGTGACGTCGGTGCTGCACTACACCGACGCGCTGCCGCCCCATGAGCTGCCGATCGTGGTGACGGGTTTGGCCGAGGAAGAGCTCGGCCAGAGGGGCACGGAGCACGCCATGAAGCGCGCGCGCGCCGTGCTCGATCCGGACCTGCCCGCCGTTGTCGTCACCGGCTCGATCGCCGAAATGATCGGCGGCGGGGTGACGCCGGAGGGCAGCAACATCAAGCGATTCCTGCCGCGGACGATCGACGAGGATCAATGGCAGAGCGCCAACCGCGCGATGTCCTGGCTGTGGAGTGAATACGGCCTGCGCAAGATTCCGGAGCGCAAGCCGCGCGCCGAGGGCGCCAGGCCGCGCGTCAATATCATCGGTCCGATTTACGGCACCTTCAACATGCCGTCCGATCTCGCCGAGATCAGGCGGCTGGTCGAGGGCATCGGTGCCGAGATCAACATGGTGTTTCCGCTCGGCAGCCACCTCGCCGACGTGCCAAAGCTCGTCAATGCCGATGCCAATATCTGCATGTACCGCGAGTTCGGGCGCCTGCTGTGCGAGACGCTCGAGCGGCCCTATCTGCAGGCGCCGATCGGGCTGCACTCGACCACCGCATTCCTGCGCTCGCTCGGCGAGATTCTCGGGCTCGATCCCGAGCCGTTCATTGCGCGCGAGAAGCACACGACGATCAAGCCGCTGTGGGACCTGTGGCGCTCGGTGACGCAGGACTTCTTCGGTACGGCCAGCTTCGGCGTCGTCGCCAATGAGACCTACACCAGAGGTTTGCGAAACTTCCTCGAAACCGAAATGGGCCTGCCGTGCCATTTTGCTTTTTCGCGTACCGCCGGGACGAAGACGGACAATGAAGCGATCCGCAAGGCGATCCACGAGCGGACACCGCTGGTGCTGTTCGGCAGCTACAACGAACGCATGTATGCCGCCGAAGTCGGTGGCCGCGCCGTCTACATCCCGGCGTCGTTCCCGGGCGCGGTGATCCGGCGTCACACCGGAACGCCGTTCATGGGATACGCCGGCGCGACGTACGTGGTGCAGGAGGTCTGCAACGCGCTGTTCGATGCGCTGTTTCACATCCTCCCGCTGGCAACGAGCCTCGACCAGGTCGAAGCGACGCCTTCGCGCGTGCACCGCGAATTGGTCTGGGACGAAGACGCCCGAAGCGCGCTCGACCGCCTCATCGAGGACCAGCCGGTGCTGATCCGGATTTCCGCCGCCAAGCGCCTGCGCGATGCCGCCGAACGCGACGCGCGCAAGGCGGGGCAGGCGAGCGTGACGCTGGAGACGCTGGCACGGACACGATCCGCGTTGCTCGAAGGACATGCCGCATGAAGATGAGAGCCAGTCAAGGCCACGGAGGAGAGACCGATGTCGCTGTACGAACGCATTGATCGGGACGTTTCGATGAGATCCGGAGAGACGTTCGAACATCACCTGATCTACGCCGTCTGCTTCGCCGCCGTGCTGCTGCCGGCGACGGCCCGCTGGCTTGGCCGGCGCGGCCGCGACGCGACGGGGCGACGCCGTTCAATTCTCGGCGAAGCCAGGACCATGGCGTCGAACTGCGCGACGACGTCGTTCATGGGGATGTGACGGGGAATTCGTGCGGTTCGCCGCACGGGTGGCCATGCCGGCAACGGGATGGCATTTCGACGTCGCCCGTGCTTCGGGCGGCATTCGGCCGAAAGGCCAACACAGGAGGTACCACACATGGTGGACGGACCAAATACGGGAGGCTCGCTGTCGGGGCTGACCGAAGCGGAAGCCAGGGAATTCCATAGCATCTTCATGTCGAGTTTTGTGATGTTCACGGTGATCGCGGTCATCGCGCACATTCTCGCCTGGATGTGGCGTCCATGGCTGCCGGGCCCCGGTGGGTATAAAGCGGCGATGGATGGAGCAATCCACTACGCCAGCATCGTTGGCTCCTGCCTGACCTAGCAAAGGAGAAAACTATGTGGCGCTTGTGGATGTTGTTCGATCCGCGCAGGACGCTGGTCGCTTTGTTCACGTTCCTGTTCGCGCTGGCGCTGGTGATTCATTTCATCCTGCTCAGCACGAACCGGTTCAACTGGCTGGACGGCCCGCGTGCGGCAAAGACGTCGTCGATTTCCGAACCGGCGACCCCGCTCAAGCTCGTCTAACGGGCTCGAGAAAAGACCGGGACGCGGGCGAACTCGGACGACAGATCCGGTTCGCCCGTTCCCAACCTCATTACAGGCTGCCCCAATACAAAAGGCTGCATTGTCAGCACCGAGGAGTGACCGATGGCTATGCTCAGCTTTGAACGGAAATACCGCGTCCGCGGTGGCACGCTGATCGGCGGCGACCTTTTCGATTTCTGGGTCGGGCCGTTCTACGTCGGCTTCTTCGGCGTCACCACGATTTTCTTCACCTTCGTCGGCGTGGCGTTGATCCTCTATGCGGCGGCACTAGGGCCGACCTGGAACATCTGGCAGATCAGCATCAACCCGCCGGACGCCAAATATGGCCTCGCTTTCGCGCCGCTGACCGAAGGCGGCTTTTGGCAGCTGATCACGGTGTGCGCGCTGGGCGCATTCGTTTCCTGGGCGCTGCGCGAAGCCGAAATCTGCCGAAAGCTCGCAATCGGCTATCACGTGCCGGTCGCCTTCGGCTTTGCGATATTCGCCTACTTTGCGCTGGTGGTCATCCGACCCGTGCTGATGGGGTCGTGGAGCTACGGCTTTCCCTACGGCATCATCACGCATCTCGATTGGGTGTCGAACACGGGCTACCAGTTCGGCAATTTCCACTACAACCCTGCGCATATGGTCGCGATCACCTTCTTTTTCACGACGTGCCTGGCGCTGGCGCTGCACGGCTCGTTGATTCTGTCGTCCACCAATCCGGGGCGCGGCGAAGAGGTCAAGTCGCCGGAGCATGAGAACACCATGTTCCGCGATCTGATCGGCTATTCGATCGGTACGCTCGGCATTCACCGGCTCGGCCTGTTCCTGGCGCTGTCGGCGGTGTTTTTCAGCGCGGTCTGCATGTTGATCAGCGGACCTGCATGGCTGCAGCCGGAAGGCGCGCTGTGGTCGGACTGGTGGGATTGGTGGCGCCGCGTTCCGATCTGGTCGCCACAGTAAATCGGGGAGATCGTCATCATGGCCGAATATCAGAACATCTTCACGCAGGTCCAGGTCCGTAGTCCGATCTATCCCGGCATACCGCTGCAGCCAGGGACATGGGTCCGCATCGGCAAGGGCGGTTTCAATTACTGGCTCGGCAAGCTCGGAGACGCGCAGGTCGGTCCAATCTATCTCGGCTTCCTCGGGCTTTCCTCGTTGATGTGCGGCTTTATCGCGATCGAGATTATCGGTCTCAACATGCTGGCGTCGGTCAACTGGAGCCCGCTGGAGTTCATCCGGCAGTTTCCGTGGCTGGCGCTGCAGCCGCCAGCGCCCGAATATGGCCTCCAGATATTTCCGCCACTGACCGAAGGCGGCTGGTGGCTGATGGCCGGCTTTTTCCTGACCACGTCGATCCTGTTGTGGTGGGCGCGCACCTATCGCAGGGCGCGTGCGCTCGGGCTCGGCACGCATGTGTCATGGGCTTTTGCGTCGTCGATCTGGCTCTATCTCGTGCTCGGATTCATCCGACCGGTGTTCATGGGCAGCTGGAGCGAGGCGGTGCCGTTCGGCATTTTCCCGCATCTGGACTGGACCAACAACTTCTCCATCACCCACGGCAATCTGTTCTACAATCCGTTTCATATGCTTTCGATCGCGTTCCTGTACGGATCGGCGCTGCTGTTTGCGATGCATGGTGCCACCGTGCTGGCGATCAGCCGCTATGGCGGCGAGCGCGAGATCGAGCAGATCGTGGATCGCGGTACAGCGTTCGAGCGCGGTGCGCTGTTCTGGCGCTGGACCATGGGATTCAACGCGACTGCCGAATCCATCCACCGCTGGGCCTGGTGGTTTGCGGTGCTATGCCCCTTGACCGGCGGGATCGGCATTCTACTGTCGGGAACGGTGGTCGACAACTGGTTCGACTGGGGCGTGAAGCACGGCCTTGCGCCGCCGAGATAAGATGCCGGATGGAGTTGGGGTTTGCATGCTTGAACGACTCGACGGAGCAGAATGCTCGTTGCGGCCGGCGCGCCTGTTGGAGGCGCTCCGGGAACGTACGGCGGATCTACATACGCGGGCGGAGCGGTCCGGCATCATCTCGGATATCTTGCACGGTCGGGCCGACCGTGATGGCTACGTTATGATGTTGCGAAACTTCCTGCCGGTCTACCAGGCGCTGGAGGGACAACTGCAGCAGCATGCCGGGACGCCTGCGGTCGGGCCGATCATGCGTCCCGAACTCGCGCGCGCCGGAGCCATCGCGGCCGATCTGGCGTCGCTTGCTGCCGACACGTCCGCATTGCCGGTGTTGCCGGCAACGGCCAGCTATGTCGACGCGATCGTGCGGGCGGGGGAGGGTGACGCGAGCCGTTTGATCGCGCACGCCTATGCGCGCTATCTCGGCGATCTCAGCGGCGGCCAGATTCTTAGAAGGCTGCTCGCCCGCTCGCTCGGTCTGCCACCTGGCGCGCTGTCCTTCTACGAATTTCCTGATATCGCCGACATCGCCCAATTCAAGGCCGACTATCGCGCCGCGATCGATCGGGCCGGCGACGAGGTCGAGGACTTTGAATCCGTCGTCGAAGAAGGCGCGCGGGCTTTCGAGTTGAATATCGAACTTTCGGCGGCTCTGCAGACAGCGGCGGCTTCGCTCCGCTAATTCTCTGAATGCGAGGTGTGCCAGAGCAGATGCTCGAGGATATCGAGCGTGCGGCTGGTCGAGCTGCGAATGCTGTCGAGCATTTCCGGCATCCGGCTGATCTCCGCCCCGTGAGTCACTTCAAGCGCCGCGAGCTGGGCGTTTTCGACAGCAGATGCGGCGAGTTCCTGATAAAGAACGCTGGCCCGTGAATCCAGCCGCAGGCTTGGCCGTCGTCCCCCGGCGATGTCTTCCTGGAAGCGGGTTCGCGCCGTTTCGGCCGCCTTGCGGTCGGTGAGATCGGAGAAGATCAGGACGAAGCCAAGCACGCGATCGTTCGGCCCGGTGACCGGATCGGCGCGTACCATTAGAGATCGCGGCTGCACCCCCTTGCTGTCGATCTGGACTTCGCCGCGCCAGGTTCGCTTGTTTCCGAGCAGGTCTTCAAGATTGGCACGAAACTCGGCCGGGGACGAAAAGTAGCTACCGAGGTCGCGCAGGTGGGGCAGATGCGGGTGCGATGCGCGGAGTTGCTGCTCAAAGGCTTCGTTGAGAAGCAGGATGCGGCCCTCGACATCCGCGATGATGACAGGCTGCTCCGACCGCGTCACCTGGCGGCTGATCGTCGCCAATTGGTCCTGCGCGATGACCATGCGCACCGATCGGAATTGCAGCGCCACGTCCGCCACGGTCTCGCCGATCATGCGCGCGGAGGAGATTTCCGCCAGCGACCACGCATCGGACTTGCCTTCCACCAGCTGATGCCATTGCGCAAACGAACGCCGCGGCGACAGATCGGAAGGATCGTCGCCGATGATGACGGCCTTGAGCGGGTCGCCGCCCCAGGTCACCGTGGTGATACGCTCCGGTCGGAACCAGATCAAGTATTCGCTGGGGCTCGCCGAAAGCGGCGCCGCAATCAGGCCGCTGGCGACGGAGCGCAGGTCCATGAATGCGGGTTCTTCGATCGTCAGCGCCGTCGTGACGAAATTCTCCAGTGGCCTTGCGCGATCCTTCCGCTTGCGATCAAGCCAGGCGCCGATCTCGCGGATGCGCTGCGTTCCCGGTACATCGCCCGTCGTGGTAACCTGACCCTCGAACAGTAGCGCCGCCCCCGACGCGCCAAGCGGCTGCAGCAGCGACTGCGCCCCGTCGAACAGGGCGGTCTGCCAATCGCCTTCGCGTGACGCCGCCTCGATCAGCCTGTGCTCCAGCCTGCGAACCACGAGTTCGGACTGGCTCTGCGCAAAACTCTCAAGCGCGGCGATCCGGATCGCGCAGGCTTCGGCGAGGGCCTCGCAGACCGCCCGGACACCGAACGGAACGAAACGAGGCTCATAGTGATGGCAGGCGATCAGTCCCCACAGGCGGTTGCAGACCATCAACGAGCAGACCAGCGTGGCGCCCACGCCCATGTTCTGAAGGTATTTTTGGTGGATCGGCGACATGCTGCGCAGGCAACTGAGCGACATATCGAGATCGCGTCCGTTAAGCGGCGACAGGCGCGGCTGCAGGGGAATCGGTGTGTAATTGACGTCCACCAGCAGCCGAACCCGGTTGCGCTCATAGAGCCGCCGCGCGATCTGAGGAATGTCGGAGGCGGGGTAGCGATTGCCGAGAAACGCTTCGAGGTCTGGCCGGCGCCGTTCCGAAAAGACCTCGCCGTGACCTTCTTCGTCGAAACGATAAACCATGACGCGATCGTAGCCGGCGATCTCCTTCAGGATCGCCGCCGTCTCGTCGCATAGCCCACGGAGCGAGGACGCGGAGGTGATTCGGTGAAAGGCGCCGTCGAGCGCTGGCATCGGATTGGCCGACGATCCCGCTGATTCCAGTTCGATGACGAGGCCGCCGTTGGACGGGCGATGGATCGTGCAATCGAATCGCTGCTGCGGGCGTCCAAGGCTGCAGCGCAGCGTCATCGGCTTTGAATGCAGCGGGCCGCCCAGGTGCGGAAGGATCTGCAGCAGGAGATTGCCGTCCAGTTCGGAAAGCGGGCGGCCGACGATCGGGTCGATCTTCAGGACGGCGGCAGCATTGGCGCTCGCC
This sequence comes from uncultured Bradyrhizobium sp., assembly GCA_964609175.1. Lineage (GTDB taxonomy): Bacteria > Pseudomonadota > Alphaproteobacteria > Rhizobiales > Xanthobacteraceae > Bradyrhizobium. The sequence goes on along the minus strand of CAZSRR010000004.1, from coordinate 133,070 downwards.
TGGATAACGACATTGTCCGGCTCCTGCACAACGAGCAGAACGCCGTGCGGCTGTATCGATCCTGCGAGATGAATTTGTTCGCGTTCGCAATTCGCGAGCGTGGCCTGCCCGAAGGGAGGCGATGCCAGAGGGACAGAGGCCAACAAACCCCCCTTAGGTTTCCTCGTCGTCTTGATCCTTGTCGTCAAGATTATACCGATCAAGCTTGGCGTAAAGGCTTTGCCGGCTCAAGCCGAGGATTTCCGCTGCCGTTGTTCGGTTCCCTTCGGCAAGTTGCAGCGCAGCGCGAACATAGTGCTGCTCGACGACCGCGACGGTGCTCTTCACCAATTTCCTCAGCGGCGTTTTGCCCACAGTTTCATTCATGGAGGCGAGCGCGGTCCTGAGGCTGTCGCTTTCGGGGCTCGGCGAAAGCCGGCGTGCCACGTTTCGCAGCACCAGGACAATTCGCTTGTCGCCGCCCAACCGATAGCCCGACGCAGATATCTCGATCTCGGTTTCGGTGCCGAGTTCGCCGAGTGCGGTCGTCGACAGCAGCCGTACCATGCCGTGGCGCTGAATATTTGATACCAGCACATTGAGGTCGGCGCCCGGCCGCGACAGCCAGCGCCCGAGATTTTCGCCGACGATCGCCTCGGTCGAACCGATCTCAACGAGCTCGGCGAACGCGCGGTTAGCCTTCTTGATCGCGCCGTTCTCGTCGACAATCGTCACCGCATCCGGCATGCGATCCAGCAGTCCGTCGAGGCTTTCGTCTTCCGGCGCCGCAGGCCCGGACAGCTTTCCGAGCGGAGTCATTTGCAGGAGAAAAACCGGCGTCGACTCGTGCGTCATCAGCGAACCGCGCAGCGACCACGGCACTGCCTCTTCGCCGAGGTGAATTACGATGCCCGGCGACTTGCCCTGATCGCGGACCCGGTGCAGCATCAGTTCGACGGGCTCGCGATCCGCGGTCGCGATTTCCTGCAGAAAGTCGCGGCCGATCAGCCCATCCTTGCGACGGGTAGACCCGGCCAGCGCGGTAGCAGCAGTGCGGTTGGCTTCGACGATCCGCAAGTCTGCAACCTTCGCCAGCAGCACGGCATCGTTAGAGTCCTCGATCACGACGCGATAGCGCGTCTCGATTTCGCGCAGCTTCCAGTAGTCGCGCTCGATGGTCTGCTGGGCGGAGATCAGTCGCGCCTGCAATTCGGCGACCGCCTGCAGGTTCTTCCCAATCGCGAGCATGCCGGCGCGGCCGCCGAGCAGAACGGTGGTGAACTCCATCGGCAGTTCGAGGCCGCTCGGGAATTTCTGCGTGACCTGGCGAAACGCCGAGATGCCGGTGCGCTTGGTGTCCTGCATCATGCGCTGGATTTTTTCACCGGCCGGACCCACGACTTCCGACCACGGGCGGCCAAGCCAGCCGTCGATGTTCTCCTTGGACATGGACGACGAGAGCGTCGCTTCGCGAATGACGCCCTCCATATCGAGAAGCAATGTCACATCGGGTTGGGGAGCGTTGAACTCCGACATCAGCCTTTTGCATCCAGGTTCGTGGTCGATCGGAAAGCCGGCGCACTTGATCGAGTTCGCGCGCTTGACATGGCCCGTAGTGAGCTACCGCTAACATATTGAGAATTAAGCCATTGTTCCTTTTGTCCATGCCAGGAACCGGAGTGTCAAGTCAAATTTACGGGCATCTGATTTACGCCCGGCAAATCTGGCTCTGCCTGACCCTCTCTTAACGCGCGCCGGGCGGTGGCGGAACAAAATTCAGCAATCAATAGCACGTTGTTGTGACAATTAATCTTGACAGTATTTTATGTTAGGTAACCATAACGCTGCCAAAACAAAATCGGGAGTGAAACGTGACGATAACAAGGGTGGTCTTCTTTTCGGCGACTATCATCTCGGCCATTGCACTGTTTGCGCCGCGCGCAGGCTTTGCCGCGGGCGAGGGATCGGGTGGCGATGCGACCAAGGGCGAGCAGATTTTCAAGCAGTGCATGACCTGTCACCGGATCGGCCCCGATGCGAAAAACATGGTCGGTCCGGTGTTGACCGGGGTGATCGGACGTCAGGCGGGCACGGCGCCAGGCTTCACCTATTCCGACCTCAACAAACGTTCCGGCGAAAACGGTCTCGTGTGGAACGAGGACCTGATCTTCCAGTATCTCCCCGATCCGAACGCATTCCTGAAGAAGTTCGTGACCGACAAGGGCAAGGCCGATCTCGCGACCGGATCGACCAAGATGGCGTTCAAGCTCGCTAACGAGCAGCAGCGCAAGGATGTGATCGCTTACATCAAGACGTTCTCGCCGGACAAGAAATAGACTTGTACGTCAGCGCCAGCGTTGCCGGAGATCGGCAACGTTGGCGACGCCGGCAAGCGCCAGGCAGGCCACGTACCAGGGCCAGGCATATCCAGAGAGCGCAAGGCGTAGGGCGAGCAGAAGCGACGCGCCGGCCAGGAGATTGGGCAGTAATTGCGCCGGCGCGATTCCACGGCGGCGCATATGCCAGTACAGCGTGAACGCGACGAGTTCGAACGCGACAATCGCCAGGATCAGGTCGACGGCGTGCACGCCTGACAGGAAATCAGTCATCGGATATTTACCTCGTCAACTCGCCCGCGCCAGACCGGTCAGGTGCGCGATGTTCTTGAAGAATATCCGAACATGCGATAGCGGCCTCGCCCGCACCAGCGCCTTGTTCATATAGGCGTCCCAGGTCAGTTGCTGCACGTCGCGGTCGCGGCAAATCGCAACGAAACGTTCGCGGCGATTGTCATTGGTGTACCAGTAGCGCTGCATCAGCCCGAGAATCCAGAACACGCCGCCATGCAGCCGCATGAAGCGTTTTCGGGCGCGGCTGAGCTCGCTCGCATCGCCGGTCCGCAGAAACCGGTGGACGGCCTCTGCGACGATCCGCCCGCATGCCATCGCGTAGTAGATGCCTTCGCCCGATGCCGGTGCGACGACGCCGGCCGCGTCGCCTGCGAGTACGACATCCCGTCCGTTGTCCCATCGCTTCAGCGGTTCGAGCGGGATCGGCGCGCCCTCGCTTCGCAGGACTGCGGCTTGATCGAGGCCCAGTGCCTGCCGCAATTGGCCGACCGAACCGCGCGGCGAGAAGCCCTTGAGGGCGCTGCCGGTGCCGATGCTCGTGGTCGGCCCGTGCGGGAAAATCCAGCTGTAGAAATCGGGCGAAAGCTGGCCGCGGTAGATCACGTCGCATCGCGTGCCGTCGAAGGAGGCGTGGCCTTGCTCGGGCGAGCGCACGATCTCGTGATAGGCGAAGACGTAACGAATGGTGTCCGCACCCGGAATGCACTGGCGGGCCACGGCGGACAGCGCGCCATCGGCGCCGATCACGGCGCGGGCGCGAATTGTGGTCGTTTGCACCACGCCCTTGGCGTTGCGGGTTTCGAAGCTCAGCAACGCCACGCCGTCCCGGTCCCGCGTGAACTGCCGGAAGGTGCCGGTGCGTCGTTCGGCGCTGGATCTGGCAGCGCGTTCGCGCAGCCATTCGTCGAACACATCGCGATCGACCATACCGACAAAGCCGCCGTCGATCGGCATGTCGACCTGCTTGTCGGTCGGCGACACCATTCGCGCCGAGGAGATGCGGGCCACCAGCAGATGTCCCGGTATCTCGAATTCTTCGATGAGCCGCGGCGGGATGGCGCCGCCGCAGGGTTTGATGCGGCCGGCGCGATCGAGCAGCAATACTCGATATCCCTGGCCAGCGAGATCGTTTGCCGCGGTGGCGCCCGCGGGGCCGCCTCCCACGATGGCGACGTCGAACGTTTCGAGGTCCGTCATACTCACGCTCCTTGATTGGCAGGCCAGGCGATCTCCGGCTGGTTCTTTGCCAGTGGTTTACCGATCCAGATCGCGAGATAGCCTGCCAGCACGAACAGGCACGCCTCGGCGGCAAAGACGAACGAATAGGCATGCGATGGCGACGGCAGCAAGTAACGCGCGCCGTCGCTGGCCAACGTACCAAGCAGGCCGCCGGAGCCGAAGGAGATCGCCTGCGCGGCGCCCCACAGGCCCATCCGCGTGCCTTCGCGGTTGCGCTGCCCGGCGTCGACCAGGTTCATCATCGCGCCGATCGCGGCGATGGCGTAGACGCCGTTGGTGACACCGAGCGCCCACACCGAAAGACTGAGCGGCCACGGTGGACCGGCCAGCGCCGCCAGCGCGAGGTTGAGCAGCGCCAGCGCCGACGCGATGCAGCCGCCGATAATCCACGGCGTTGTCCTGGTGCGCCATGAAGGCAGCAGCGCGTTGATGACGGGGACCAGGATCATGCCGATCAGCGCGCCACCATGCTGAAGGCCGGAAAGTCGCGTCGTCTCGCCCGGCGTCATGCCGAACACGGCGCCCGCGAATGGCTCGAGGATGAGATCCTGGGCGCTGTAGGCCAGCATCGAGATGAAGATGAAAATGGCAAAGCGCCGCGCCTTGGGTTCGGCCCATACTTCCATGAAATCCCGGGCAAAGGATGCCTCGCGGGTTGCCGTGCTGCGCAATTGAGGCGGGCGGGTGCTGCCTTCGATGTTCCAGACGCCCAAGAGCGCCAATATCATCGCGACCGCCGATACCGCTGACGACACCGCGACCAGCCGGGCGCCTGAATAGGGATCGAGCGCGTAACCGGCCGCGACGGTGGTCACAATGAATCCAGCGATCATCATCACCCAGGCGATGGCGGCTGCCGCGCTTCGGCGCGACGGGTCGGTTCGCTTGGCGAGCAGCACCAGGATCGACGTTCCGGCCGCGCCGACGCCGATGCCGATCAGGATGAAGGCGCACACGGCCAGCACGATGCCCGCGAGAAGCTGGGTCGCCATCCAGGCCGTTGCGACGGCGCCAAGCACGCCGCCGGCGGCAAGCACCGCCATGCCGCCAAGGATCCATGGCGTGCGGCGGCCGCCGATATCCGAACCGTAACCGAGCCGCGGACGAAGCACCTGCATGGCATAGTGAAGACCGACCAGAAGGCCTGGCAGCACGGCCGGCAAAGCGAGTTCGATCACCATGATCCGGTTCAGCGTCGACGTCGTCAGCACGACGACCGCGCCAAGCGCGGCTTGGACCATGCCAAGCCGGAAAATTCCAAACCACGACAGCGGCGGCAAAGCGTTCGACATCATCCACCCAACCTTCCGAGCGCAAAAGCCGTGACCAGCATGCCCAGCACGTAGAGGCTGATCCCGGTCCCGTTGTACCAGGGGGCAAGCTTGCGCGGGTCCTGCAGCAATCGCCGCATCAGCACGATCTGAGCGATCAGCATCGCCGTGACCGCGGCGGCGTGGAGCGGAAGCTGCCACACCAGCAGCATCGCAATCACGATCGCCTGCGCGGCGCCCATGGTGATGCAGGCGAGCAGGGCCGCGCGATGCGGGCCGAGTTGCACCGGCAGCGAAGCGATCCCCATCCTGCGGTCGCCGTCGACAGATTTGAAATCGTTCAGCGTCATGATGCCGTGCGCGCCGACGCTGTAGAGCAGTGCGGCGAGGACGATGCGCAGATCGGGCGCGGCGCCGGTCATGATGGCGGCGGCCGTGAACCACGGCAGCCCCTCATAACAGAGCCCGACGGCGCTGTTTCCCCACCAGCCATTCTGCTTCAGCCGGATCGGCGGCGCGCTATACGCCCAGGCCAGCGCAAGACCGAACAGCGTCGCGCCGAATCCCCAAATGCCGAGCTGGGACGCGACCAGCAGCGACAGCGCTGTCCAGACGATGGCGACGTAGAGACCCCAGCGGCCCGGCAGGCGTCCCGAAGGGATCGGCCGGAGCGGTTCGTTGATCGCATCGACATGGCGGTCGAACCAGTCGTTGACCGCTTGGCTCGTCGCGCAGACCAGCGGGCCGACGAGAATGACGCCGGCGATCACCGTCAGCCAGCGTCCGTCCAGGCTGTGGCCGGAGGAAACGATACCGCAGCCGAAGGCCCACATCGGCGGAAACCATGTGATCGGCTTCAACAGTTCCAGCACGACCGGCGGCGAGGGCCGTGCCACGGAAGAGGTCGGAGCGATTTCGGTCATGGCATGTTACTCGACATTGTTATCGTCATATTCGCTGGCATCGGCGAGTCCGAGGCGCCGCAGCTTGACATAGAGGCTTTGGCGGCTGAGCCCGAGCAACTCGGCGGCGGTGGCGCGGTTGTCGCCCGTCAGCTTGAGCGCCGCCTCGATGCACATGCGCTCGATCACGTCGGTGGTCTCGCGCACCAGTTCTTTCAGGGGAACGCGGCCGATCAGCTCGGCGAGTTGTTCGCGGGAACGCGGGATTTCGCCGTGCGAAGTGAGGTCGCTACCGATGCGCCGTCCGACATTGCGGATGACGAAGCCGAGATGGGAATCGTCCGATTTGCCGAGCGCGACGGCCGAGATTTCTACGTCCACCGGCGAACTGTGCTCGCCGCGCACCACGCTCGAGAACAGTTTTAGCGAGCGGTGCTGGCGCAGGTTCGACAGCAGGATGCCGAAGTCGACGCTGGACTTTCCGACCCAGCGGTCGATGCTCTCGCCGTGAACGCGCTTCTCGCTTTCGATCTGCGCCAGTTGCAGGAAAGCGGCATTGGCGCGCAACAGTCGGCCGTCGCGGTCGGTCAGCACAAATCCGTCCGGCGCCTCGTCGACGAACTGCAGCGTCCGCGACGTGAGGTCGGGCTGTGCCAATAGCGGCGGTTGTGCGGGAGAGACGGGGACGAACCGCAACAAGAAGAACGAGGAGGCGTCCTGCCGGAAGAACATGCCGTCGAGAATAAATTCCCTGGCGTTGTCGAGCCGCAGCCTCAAATTCTCGATCCGGCCATGGCTGCCGATGGCGAAGGCGATGGACTGGCTCGCGGCCGCATCCTCGATCAACAGCGCGTCGGGGAAGACCTTTCCGATCAATTGCGTCGGGCTTTCGCCGACCAGAGCGGATGCCGCCGGGTTGGCTTCCACCACGCGGTGGGTCGCTGCATCGACGATCAGCACCGGTTCCGACGACATCTGGAACAGGATACGGTACCGCGATTCCACATTGCGCATCCGCGAATAGTCGCGCTCGATGGCGATTTGCGCTTCGATCAGCTTCTGCTGCAGTGCGGCGGTGGCGCGCACGTCGCGGCCGATCGCCACGAAGCGCTTCTGCTCGTCGATTGCTATTGCGGTATAGAGAATGGGGATGTCGGGCCCGCGCGTGGCGGGATAACGGACTTCGCGCCACCGCGAGACTTTTCTTGTCGTGGCCTCTTCGAGCAACTGCTCGATCTTAGCCTGGCTTTCGCCGGCGACCGTTGCCTGCCAAGACCGGCCGGTCCATTGATCGGTGTTCTTCAACTCCAGCGGAAGGTCGGCGCGCTGAAAAGCGACATCCAGGATCGTTCCCTCGACGTCGAGCGCGAGCGCTATGTCCGAGGCTGCGGCAATCAGCGTTGCCGCAACGTCGGACTTGAGATCGCCAAGCGATTGTTCTGGAGCCCTGAAAGCCTTCACGGACGAAATCACCCTCCTACAACAGGAGCCCTCACGCGGCGAGTTTCGTCCCAGCGACGCTTTGAGGCCCTTCTATCGTCGATCGGTCAAGAGATTGACGACGTTCTGGGCTTGCAAGGTTTCTTGGCTGAAATCGGGGACGACCGCGTCGCCACCGACCAACAGGACGAGTTCAGGCCGTTCAGTGAACGCAGGGCCGCAAACCATGACGCCGATATTCCGGTTCAGCGCGTCGCGCCGAACGCTGCGGATGTTCGTGGCTAGTTCATCCAGCTTCTTGTCGCTGTTGGCGAAGAACTCGACCACGTCGAACCATTGCGTGCGGATTGTGTCGATGAAGGCGGAGCTTCCGGGGTCCGGCTCGATCCAGGTGTCCCATCCATCACGTCGGAAGAACTCGCCGGCGAGCACAAGGCCGAACATCATGTGTCCGATGTCGTGTTTCTCGCCAGGGGCCGGCGAAAGGAGGGCGCGGAGGCCGCCTGAACGGAGCGCGGCGTCGGCGCAGAAGGCGGGACTGAAATCCCGCAGCAATTGTTGCAGGCGCCAAAGCGCCAGCGTGACGTCGGCAAATCCCCATTCGTCGTTGGTCCAGAGATGCCGCAGATGTCCGGCGACGGGGACGAGCAGGTCGAGATAGATCGTCTCGAGCGGCACGCCGCGGTCACGGTGGGCCTGGACTATTTGCATGGCCCGGTGACTTTCCGGCCCAAGGACCAACGCGGCGAATTCGGCGATCTCGCCGGCGGCCTCCGCGGCGTTGGAGTGGTGCGCGACGCTGCCGTGCGCCATCACCAAACGAGGAATGATCTCGATCTCGACCGTTTTGCTGAGGTGGGACAGCGTCGTGCCGCGGATGATCAGGGGTGGAGGTTTGCGCGGGAAATGGGTTTCATATCCGGTCCGGCCCGGCGGGACGCCGAATCCGGACGGAGGAGGAGCGTTTTCATTGAGCTCGGTCATCGAATGCCTCCCTAAGCATTTGAACGGAAGCTCGCCAAGCCGTCAAGTATTATTGACGTCAGTTTTTATTGACACTTGTTTTCTTGAGGTTTAGCCTCTCAAGCATCGGGCTCGCACTTCCGGGGTCAAGCGATGCACCAGCTCAGTTCCGATCGATCCGATTGCTTCGGTGATGGTAGTCATGTCGTGCCGGTACGCCGCGTCCCGGAGCCATCGCATCACCGCCCTTCACCGTTGTCAAACAATCTTTACATTTGTTGTGATGCACAATTCACATCTGCTGTTCATCCTGTTCTCTGGGTCAACCTGCGATCTCTGAGCGGAAAGCGGGCGGAAGACATCCGTTCGCCGTCGCGCTCGCTTTATTCCGCAGAGGAAAAGCGCCGGCGCGACGCAACGCCGTGGACGCTGGTGCAGGGCATCCTGGCGCCGGTTCAATTTGTCGCCTTCCTGATCAGCCTCGCCTTGGTGCTGCATTATCTGGCGACCGGCGAAGGCCTCTGGATTGCGATCTGTTCGATCGTGATCAAGACGTTGCTGCTCTACATGATCATGATCACCGGTTCGATCTGGGAGCGTGTCGTTTTCGGCCGTTATCTGTTCGCGCCGGCATTCTTCTGGGAAGACGTCTTCAGCATTCTCGTGCTCGCGCTCCACACCGCCTATCTGGCTGCGCTGATCTGGGATATCGGCAGTTCGCAGCAGCAGATGATGCTGGTTCTCGCGGCCTATGCGTCCTATGCGATCAACGCCACCCAATTCCTGCTCAAGCTGCGCGCGGCGCGCCTGCAGGATCAGGCCGAACGTTCCCTTGGCCTCGCCGTCGAGGGGGCCAAATGAATTCGCGCGTGCAGTCCTGTTCAACCAGCGACAATGTTCTGCGCGAACGCGGTCAGCGCGAAGTATTTTGCGGCCTGACCGGCATCGTCTGGCTGCATCGCAAGATCCAGGATGCATTCTTCCTGGTGGTCGGCTCGCGCACCTGCGCGCATTTGATCCAGTCGGCGGCCGGCGTGATGATTTTTGCCGAGCCGCGATTCGCCACCGCGATCATGGAAGAGCGGGATCTTGCGGGGCTGGTCGATGCCAATGACGAACTGGATCGCATCGTCACCCAGCTGCTGGCGCGGCGGCCCGACATCAGGCTGCTGTTTCTGGTCGGTTCTTGTCCGTCGGAAGTGATCAAGCTCGATCTGTCGCGTGCGGCGTTGCGCTTGTCGCAGCAGTTCTCGCCTGAGGTCCGTGTGCTCAATTATTCCGGCAGCGGCATTGAAACGACCTTCACCCAGGGCGAGGACGCCTGCCTCGCGTCGCTGGTGCCGGTGCTGCCCGAGGGTGATTCGCGCGTAAAGCCGTCTCTTCTCGTCGTGGGCGCACTTGCCGACGTCGTCGAGGATCAGTTCCGGCGGCTATTTGCGACGCTCGGCATCTCATCCGTCGCATTCCTGCCGCCCCGACGTTCGTCTGAACTGCCGGCGGTCGGCCCGAACACGCACTTCATATTGGCCCAACCGTTCCTCGGCGAGACCGCGCGGGCGCTCGAGGCGCGGGGCTGCCGCCGGATCGCGGCGCCATTCCCGCTGGGAAGCGAAGGCACGACGCTCTGGCTTCGCGCGGCGGGTGAGCGTTTTGGACTGGACGCTGCGCGTTTCGATGCCGTGACCGCGCCGTTGCGCGACCGCGCAACCCCCGCACTGGCGCGGCACCGGGCGCAGCTCACCGGGAAGCGCATCTTTCTGTTCCCTGATTCGCAGATCGAGATTCCGCTGGCCCGGTTTCTGTCGCGCGAGCTCGGCATGAGCCTGGTCGAAGTCGGCACGCCCTATCTGCATCGGGACCACCTCGCGGGCGAACTGGCGTTGTTGCCGCCCGCAATCCTGATCAGCGAAGGGCAGGATGTCGAGCGGCAGCTCGACCGCTGCCGCGAAGCGCGCCCCGATCTCGTGGTCTGTGGCCTCGGTCTCGCCAACCCTCTGGAGGCCGAGGGCATCGCGACGAAATGGTCCATCGAACTGATTTTTACTCCGATCCAGGGATACGAGCAGGCCGGCGACCTCGCCGAGCTGTTTGCGCGTCCTTTGGTGCGCCGGGCAAGGCTGGTGGCCTAGATGCAGCTCACGGTCTGGACATATGAAGGCCCCCCGCATGTTGGCGCGATGCGCGTCGCGACCGCCATGCAGGGCGTTCACTATGTCCTGCACGCCCCGCAGGGCGACACCTATGCGGACCTGCTGTTCACCATGATCGAGCGGCGCGACCGCCGTCCGCCTGTCACCTACACGACGTTCCAGGCGCGCGATCTCGGCGGCGACACCGCGCAATTGCTGCAGTCGGCGATGCGCGAGGCCTATGATCGTTTCGCGCCGCAAGCGATGCTGGTCGGCGCCTCCTGCACCGCCGAACTGATCCAGGACGACCCGGCCGGTCTGGCCCAGGCGCTTCAACTGCCGATACCGGTCGTGCCGCTGGAGCTGCCGTCCTACCAGCGCAAGGAAAATTGGGGAGCGTCGGAGACGTTCTATCGAATTGCGCGTGCGCTCGCCAAGCCGCTCCCGGACGACCCCCTCGATGCGGGAGGACACAAGGGCACGCGCGCGGTCTGCAATCTGCTTGGTCCGACGGCGCTCGGATTCCGTCACCGCGATGACCTCGCGGAAGTGACCAGGCTGATTGTGGACATGGGAATCGATATCGGCGTGGTCGCGCCCTGGAATGCGACGCCCGCTGACATTGCGCGACTGCCCGCGGCCGATTTCAACGTCGTGCTCTATCCCGAAATCGCACTGAGCACGGCGCAGTGGCTGCAGCGCAGCTTCGGTCAGCCGTTCACCAAGACCGTGCCGATCGGCGTGTCGGCGACACGGCAATTCATCGAAGAAGTGGCGCAACTCGCCGGCGTCGATGCCGCAGGCGCGCTGGCTCGCACCGAGGCACGGTCGACGTGGTATTCGCGCTCGGTCGATTCGACCTATCTCACCGGCAAGCGCGTGTTCGTTTTCGGCGACGCCACCCATGCCATATCAGCGGCGCGCGTTGCCTCGAACGAGCTTGGCTTCAACGTCGTCGGCCTCGGCACCTACAGCCGCGAATTCGCCCGCGACGTGCGCGAAGCCGCCGGCCTGTATGGCGTCGAAGCGCTCATCACCGACGATTATCTGGAGGTCGAGGCGAAGGTGAGCGAGCTGCAGCCCGAACTTGTGCTCGGCACACAGATGGAACGTCATATCGCAAAACGGCTCGGCATTCCCTGCGCGGTGATCTCGGCGCCGACCCATGTACAGGACTTTCCGGCGCGTTACTCGCCCCAGATGGGGTTCGAGGGCGCCAACGTGCTGTTCGATACCTGGGTCCATCCGCTGATGATGGGGCTGGAGGAACATTTGCTGGGCATGTTTCGCGAAGACGTCGAATTCAACGACATCGCGCCATCGCATCTCGGTCACCAGCCGATCCCCCAAGCCGCTACACCGACGCACCGTCGAATCGAAGTACCGGCCTCCATCGTCGCCGCCGCATGGTCGATCGAGGCGGAGCAGGAACTTCGCAAGATTCCATTCTTCGTGCGCGGCAAGGCACGCCGCAATACGGAGCAGTTTGCCCAGGAACGCAACCTCGCCTTGATCACCCTCGAGACCTTGTACGATGCCAAAGCGCATTTCGGCCGCTGACAGGACGCCCATCCGGGTCGTCATCGTGACCATGGACAGCCATTTGGCGTCGGCCGCGTCGCGTGCGCGGACCACCCTGCAGGCCGAACTGCCGGGGCTCGACCTTGCGATCCATGCCGCCGACGAATGGAGTTGTAATCAGTCCGCGCTGGAGCATTGCCGCGAGGATATCGCGCGCGGCGATATTGTCGTCGCGACGATGCTGTTCCTCGACGAGCACATCCAGGCGGTGATGCCGGCGCTGCTGGCGCGCCGCGAACAATGCGATGCCATGATCGGCTGCCTGTCGGCCGGCGAAGTGGTGCGGTTGACCCGGCTCGGCAAGCTGACGATGTCCGGCTCGAGCGGCGGCATACTCTCGTTGCTGAAGCGATTGCGGGGCAGCAGCCGCTCCGGAATTTCCAGCGGCTCGGGCCAGATGAAGATGCTACGGCAGATGCCGCGGCTGCTTCGCTTCATTCCGGGCACCGCTCAGGATCTGCGCGCCTATTTCCTGACCCTGCAATACTGGCTCGCGGGTTCGGAACAGAATTTTGCCAACCTGGTCCGGTTTCTCATCAATCGGTACGCCGACGGCCCACGTTCGGCGTTGCGCGGCAGGCTGCAGGCGGCGGAGCCTGCCGCGTATCCGGACCTCGGCCTCTATCATCCCCGGCTGGCGAAGAAGATCGTCACGCGGCTCGACGAATTGCCGGCAAGGGCCGACGCCACCGGCCGCGTCGGCGTGCTGTTGATGCGTTCGTACCTCCTGGCCGGCAATGCCGCGCATTATGATGGCGTTATCGAAGCGCTGGAGGCGCAGGGCCTGAACGTGGTTCCCGCCTTCGCCTGCGGCCTCGATTCGCGGCCCGCGATCGCGCAGTATTTCATGAAGGACGGTGTCGCGACCGTCGATGCAGTGGTTTCCCTGACCGGCTTTTCGCTGGTCGGCGGCCCGGCCTATAACGACGTCCGCGCCGCCGAAGAAACGCTTGCCGTGCTCGACGTTCCCTACCTTGCGGCGCATCCGCTCGAATTCCAGACCACCGAGCAATGGCAGGATGACGCGCGTGGGCTGACGCCGGTCGAAGCTACCATGATGGTGGCAATTCCCGAACTTGACGGCGCCATCGCGCCGATGACATTTGGCGGCCGTTCCTCAATCGTCGATGCCGGCCGCGACATGGTCGTGATGCCGGAGCGCGCGGCCACGCTGGCGGCCCGAGTCGCAAAGCTGGTCGCGCTGCGCAAGCGCGCGCGCGCCGAGCGCAGGCTTGCTGTCGTGCTGTTCAATTTTCCGCCGAATGGCGGCAGCGCGGGCACCGCCGCCTATCTATCGGTGTTCGAATCCCTGCACAACGTGATGAAGTCGCTCAAGGCGTCGGGTTACGCGATCGAGGTTCCTGCAACGGTAGAAGACCTTCGCGCCCGCGTGCTCAGAGGCAATGCGCAACGTTTTGGAACCGACGCGAACGTTGCATTCCGAATCCCCGTCGACAATTACGTTCGCCGCGAGCGCTGGCTCGCCGAGATCGAGACTCAATGGGGCGCCGCGCCCGGCCGCCATCAGACCGACGGCGGCAACATCCTGGTGCTGGGGGAGCAGTTCGGAAATCTGTTCGTCGGCCTGCAACCCGCCTTCGGGTACGAAGGCGATCCGATGCGGCTGCTGTTCGAGCGCGCGTTCGCGCCGACGCATGCTTTCGCCGCCTTCTACCGCTGGATCCGCGAAGACTTTCGTGCCGACGCCGTCCTGCATTTCGGAACCCACGGCGCGCTCGAATTCATGCCGGGCAAGCAGGTTGGTCTCTCCGGCGAGTGCTGGCCGGATCGCCTGATCGGAGACCTGCCGAACCTCTATCTCTACGCGTCCAACAATCCTTCCGAAGGTACGCTCGCCAAGCGCCGCGCCGCGGCAACGCTGATCAGCTATCTGACCCCGTCGATCGCCAAAGCCGGCCTTTATAAAGGCCTCGCCGATTTGAAGGCGTCGCTCGACACCTGGCGGTCGATGGAGCCGGATGCCGGCGCAGCCGAACGGGCGAACGCATTGGCGCTGATCCAGGCACAGGCGTCAGCCGTCGATTTGGCCGAGGCGGAACCCACGTGGGGAGGGGACGCGGATGCGCGCGTCGCCGCGCTGAACGACAGCGTGCTGGAACTCGAATACTCCCTGATACCGCATGGGCTGCACGTCGTCGGCGCGCCGCCGGCGACCGCCGAGCGTACCGAACTGCTCGATGCCGCCGGCATTTCCGAAACGGCGCAACGCGTATCGCTCGACGCGCTGCTAGCCCAGGACCATGAAACGCCAGCCATCATCCATGCGCTCGACGGCGGCTACATCCGACCGGTTGCCGGCGGCGATCTTCTGCGCAACGTCGAGGTCTTGCCGACGGGACGCAACCTGCACGGTTTTGATCCCTTCCGCATACCGAGCGCCTTCGCGATCCAGGACGGCGCGCGTCAGGCCGACCGGTTGCTTGCGCGTCATGCCGCCGAAGCCAAGGCGCTGCCGGAAACCGTTGCCCTGGTGCTGTGGGGCACCGACAACCTCAAGACCGAGGGCGCGCCGATTGCACAGGCACTGTGGCTGATAGGCGCCGAGCCGCGCCGCGACAGCTATGGCCGGTTGGCGGGCGCACAATTGATCGCGCTCGAACGTCTCGGTCGTCCGCGCATCGATGTCGTCATGACGCTGTCGGGGATTTTCCGCGATCTGATGCCGCTGCAAACCAGGCTGCTGGCCGAAGCGGCACTGCTGGCGGCCAGCGCGGATGAACCGGCCGAGCAAAATTTCGTGCGCAAGCACGCGCTCGATTATCAGGCGCGGCACGGCGGCGACATCAAGGACGCCGCGCTGCGGGTGTTCGGCAATGCCGAGGGCGCTTACGGCGCCAACGTCAATCATCTGATCGACTGCGGCGCCTGGACCGATGAGCAGGAACTCGCCGAGGCCTATACCCGCCGCAAGGGATTTGCCTACGGTACCGACGGACGTCCGGTCCGCCGCGATGCGCTGCTCGGTCATGTCTTGGCCGGCGTCGATGCTGCCTACCAGAACATCGATTCCGTCGAACTCGGCATCACCACGGTCGATCATTACTTCGACACGCTGGGCGGAATCAGCCGCGCGGTGAAGCGTGCGCGAGGCGAAGCGGCGCCGGTCTATATCGGTGACCAGACGCGGGGCGAGGGCACCGTCCGCACGCTGTCCGAACAGGTCGCGCTGGAAACGCGGACCCGCACGCTCAATCCGAAATGGTACGAGGCTTTGCTCGCCCACGGCTACGAGGGCGTCCGCCAGATCGAGTCGCATGTCACCAACACCGTCGGCTGGTCCGCCACCACGGGCCAGGTCGCGCCGTGGGTCTATCAGCAGATCACCACGACCTATGTGGCCGATGAAGCCATGCGCGAGCGCCTCGCCGCACTGAATCCGGCGGCATCCGCAAAAATCGCCAACCGCCTGATCGAGGCGCACGAACGCAATTACTGGTCGCCCGACCAGGCCATGCTCGAGATGTTGCGCAAGGCCGGTGAACAGTTTGAAGATCGCCTGGAAGGCGTGGGAGTTGCCGCATGAATATTCCGATCCGCCAACCCGCCGCCACCGCAGCGATCCGCCGGCCGGACGGTGTCGGCAGCGTCCAGGTCCAGATGGATCCCAGCGTCGTCATCGGCACGGCAAAGGTGTTTTCCGTCTACGGCAAGGGCGGCATCGGCAAGAGCACGACATCGTCGAACCTGTCGGTCGCGTTCTCCAAGCTCGGCAAGCGCGTGCTGCAGATCGGCTGCGATCCCAAGCACGACTCGACTTTCACGCTCACCAAGCGGCTGGTGCCGACGGTGATCGACATCCTCGAACAGGTGAATTTTCATGCCGAGGAACTGCGGCCCGACGATTTCGTCTATCAGGGCTACAACGGCGTGATGTGCGTTGAGGCCGGCGGCCCTCCGGCCGGTACCGGCTGCGGCGGCTATGTCGTGGGACAGACCGTCAAGCTCTTGAAAGAGCATCATCTGCTCGACGATACCGATGTGGTCATCTTCGACGTGCTCGGCGACGTCGTGTGCGGCGGGTTCGCCTCGCCGCTGCAGCATGCGGACCGCGCGCTGATCGTTGCCGCCAACGATTTCGACTCGATCTTCGCCATGAACCGGATCGTGGCGGCGATCCAGGCCAAGTCGCGCAATTACCCGGTCAGGCTCGGCGGCGTGATCGTCAACCGCAGCGCCGGCACCGACCAGGTCGACAAGTTCAACGAAAAAACAGGGTTGAAAACGGTCGCGCATTTCCCCGACCTCGACGTTATCCGCAAGAGCCGGCTCAAGAAGTCAACGCTGTTCGAAATGGAGCCGTCGCCGGAAGTTGAGGCCGTACAGAAGGAATATCTGCGGCTTGCGGCGTCCCTGCTGGCCGGTGCCGAGCCGATGAATGCGGCCCCCCTGAAGGACCGCGATATCTTTGACTTGCTGGGATTCGACTGATGACCACAGCGCAATATCTCGAACGTCGTACCGAACTCGAAACCTATTTCGACCGCACCGCGGTCGCGGCATGGACGCGGCTCACGTCGGATGCCCCGGTCGGTCGCATTCGCGCGACGGTGCGGGCCGGCCGCGACGAGATGCGGCAGACGCTGCTGTCGTGGCTGCCGCAGGATCTGCGGGGCGCGCGGCTGCTCGATGCCGGCTGCGGCACTGGTGCGCTGTCAATCGATGCGGCGCGCCGCGGGGCCGATGTGGTTGCCGTCGATATTTCCCCGGCCTTGATCGCGATTGCCGGCGGACGGGTTCCCGCCGACATCAGTCCGCGCGCCATCCGCTTCGTGGCCGGCGACATGCTCGATCCGACGCTCGGCAAGTTCGACTTCGTGGTCGCAATGGATTCGGTGATCCACTATCAGCCGGCCGATGCGACCGGGATATTCGCAGCCTTTGCGGCACGTACGATGCATTCGCTGCTGGTGACGTTTGCGCCGAAAACTCCGGCGCTGGCGCTGATGCACGCGGTGGGACGGGCATTCCCGCGTGAAAATCGCGCGCCCGCCATCGAACCCGTTACCGAGCAGGGCATCAAGCGGTTGATTGCGGATCACCCTGATCTCGAAGACTGGACGTTCGGCCGAAGCCTGCGCGTAACTAGCGGCTTCTACAAATCCCATGCCATGGAGTTGCTAAGGCGATGACACGGCTTGCTCCATCGATGGCGCAGGGCTGGATGCGGCTGAGGTCGCGGTTCCTGCCCTTTGCCGATGCCGCGTCGACGGAGCTTCCCTTGTCGCGCCTGGTCAGGCTGTCGCTGTTTCAGGTGTCGGTCGGTATTTCCGTGGTGCTGCTGAACGGTACGCTCAACCGCGTGATGATCGTCGAACTCGGCGTACCGAGCTGGCTGGTGGCATTGATGGTGGCGCTGCCGCTGGTGTTCGCGCCGGCTCGGGTGCTGATCGGCTTCAAATCCGATCATCACCGCTCGGTGCTCGGTTGGCGCCGCGTCCCCTACATCTGGATGGGTACGCTGCTGCAGTTCGGCGGCCTTGCGATCATGCCCTTTGCGCTGCTGGTGCTCTCGGGCGACGCGCCGGAGCAGGTCATCGCCGGGCGGATCGGCGCGGCAGTGGCGTTCCTCCTGGTCGGCGCCGGCCTGCACACCACCCAGACGGCGGGTCTCTCGCTGGCCACGGATCTGGCGCCCGAAAATTCCCGGCCCCGCGTCGTCGCCTTCCTCTACGTCATGCTGATGTTCGGCATGATGGCGAGCGCGCTGGTGTTCGGCGGCTTGCTGGCGAATTTCAGCGAGATGCGACTAATCCAGGTCGTGCAGGGCGCCGCCGTCGCGCAAATGTTCTTGAATATCACGGCACTGTGGAAGCAGGAGGCACGCGATCCGTCGCGAACGGCCGCCACCTTGCAGCGTCCGGCGTTTCGCGATTCCTGGCGCAAGTTCCAGGAAGCCGGCGGCTCGGCTCGCGTCCTTCTGGCCGTTGGGCTCGGCACCGCCGGCTTCACCATGCAGGACATATTGCTCGAACCCTATGGGGCCGAGATATTGCACCTGACGGTGGCCGAGACCACGGCGCTGACAGCGTTGTTCGCGGCCGGCACGCTGACCGGGTTTGCGATTTCGGCCCGGCAGCTCGGCCATGGAGCCGATTCTTACCGGATCGCGGCGATCGGCACGCTCGTCGGCCTCGCCGCATTCTCCGCCGTGATCTTTTCGGCGCCTCTTGCCTCGCCCTCGCTGTTCCGGATCGGTACCGCGCTGATCGGGTTCGGCGGTGGGCTGTTTGCCGTCGGCACGCTGACGGCGGCGATGGCGCTGGCGCAGGATGGCGCAAGCGGGCTCGCGCTCGGCACCTGGGGCGCGGTGCAGGCGACTGCGGCAGGGGCGGGGATCGCGGGCGGCGGCGCCATTCGCGATGTGATGTCGGCGCTGGCCGGCCAGGGCCATCTGGGCGTTGCGCTGGCCGATCCGGCGACGGGCTACAGCATCGTCTATCACATCGAGATCGCGCTGCTGTTCGCCACGCTCGCCGTCATCGGCCCGCTGGTGCGCTGGCGGCATCCGGCTGCGCAGCAGCAAAATCTGAAATTCGGTATCGCGGAGTTTCCGGGCTAGAGCACGATCCTGAAAAGTGGAAACCGGTTTTCCGAAATGATCGTGCTCAAACAAGAGATAGGATCGGGAGGACGTCATGCACTCAGACTTCACAGCTCAGATGGACGTGGCACAGGTGACGCTGTACGGGTTCTGGATATTTTTTGCCTGCCTGATTTTCTACCTGCGCCGCGAAGACAAGCGCGAAGGCTATCCGCTGCAATATGAAGACGGCAATCGCGGACGGGGCACCGGCTTCCCGACTTATCCGGGCCTGAAGAAATACCTGCTGCGCCGCGGGCATGTCGCAACGTTGCCGAACTGGAAAAACGACCGGCGCGACGCAGCCGTGACGCCGGCGGCGCCCTGGCCGGGATCGCCTTACGTACCGACCGGCAATCCGATGCTCGACGGGGTCGGGCCTGCGTCGTATGCCGACCGTGAGGACGTTCCGGAACTGTCGATGGACGACATTCCAGCCATCGTGCCGTTGCGCGCGGACAGCAACATCACGCTCGAGCCGCGCGATCCCGATCCGCGCGGCATGCCGGTGATCGGCGCGGATGGCGTGGTCGGCGGCATCGTGCGCGACGTCTGGGTCGATCGCGCCGAGATGTTGATCCGGTATCTCGAGGTCGAGGTGACCGGCGCCGGACGAAACGTTCTGCTGCCGATGACGATGCTGCGCATCAAGACCCGATGGAACACCAGCCACGTCGCGGTGCAGTCGATCCTGGGCCGGCAATTCGCAGATGCGCCCGTCTTGGCAAATCCCGACCAGGTCACCAAGCGCGAGGAGGACAGGATTGTCGGCTATTTCGGCGGCGGCAATCTATACGCCACCGCCGCCCGCCAGGAGCCGCTGCTATGACCATGCGGATTCTCGGCTTTGAGGAGATCACCCTGCCGGCAGGCGAGCGCCTGATCTGGCAGGGCCGGCCCGGCGCGAAAGCCCTGGCATTGCGCGTCTTCCACGTCAGGCTGGTGATCGCCTATTTCGCATTGCTGTTTGCCGCAGGGCTGGCCGGCGGCGCCTTGGAACGCCTGCCATGGCGTGACTCGCTGACTTCGGCGTCGCGCGTTGCGATCCCGCTTGCGATCGTCCTCGTGTTGCTCGGCGGGCTGGCGTTCCTCTACAGCCGCACCACCCGCTACAGCCTGACCAACCGCCGCCTGCTGGTGCAATTCGGCGCGGTACTGCCGATGACGCTCAACATCCCTCTCAAGCAGGTCGCGAGCGCGGGCGTGAGAAAATATCCGGACGGTAGCGGCGATCTGCCGCTCACGATCATCAGCGATCAGCGTCTGGCGTTTCTGTTGCTGTGGCCACATGTCCGCCCGTGGCGGCTGACCCAGGTTGAACCAATGCTGCGCTGCGTCCCGGATGCATCGCGCGTGGCCGATCTGCTCGCGCAGGCCCTGCGCGCCGCCTCGCCGCAGGCAGCTGAACCCGTCGCGGCGGTGATGCCGGCGGCGCAGCCGCAAGAACCGACCGAAGAACTGACTCAAGCCATCGCAACCGCCGCGTAAGGGGCCGCACGATGAGTGAAGCCATTGCCAGTCGAATGGTGCCGAAGGGGGCGATCCTCGGGGCTGCCGCACTGATCGGCTTTTCGCTCGTTGCCGCGGGCGTGGGCCGTCTTACCGGTGTCGGCGCCGTCCGGGCGGATTATGCCAAGACGGTGCACACCGCCTCGTTCCGCTTCGAGGATCGCCCCGACGGCGGCATTGCGGTGATTGCGCCGGAAACCGGCGCCACCATCGGCGTCGTGCCGGCAGGCACCGATGGCTTTGTCCGCACCGTGCTGCGCAGTCTGGCCTTCGACCGTCAGCGCCATCGCGTCGACGCGGGCCCGCCTTTCGTCATCGCCAAATGGTCGGACGGCCATTCCACCATCGATGATCCGGCGACCGGCCGCCGCGTCGATCTCGCGGCGTTCGGCGCCGCCAACATGCGGACCTTCGAACATTTGGTCGCGATGCGAGGTGCAAAGCCATGAACATGCTGCCAAAAGCCGAACCGCGCCGATTTGACGTCGGCTGCACGATCGAGATCGAACAGACCGGCGAAAGCCTGCACGCCCATGTCAGCCTCGACAACGACGTAAAAATCCATCCCGGCGACGAGGTCACCATTCACGGCGCACCCGTGACGGTCGCGTTCGGCGAGTGCCTCAATCTGCGCCGCACCGCCACGGTGGTGCGGGCAGGTACGCTGAAGCGGATGATGGCGCATGTCGCCGGCTACCTCGAACTCACCGAACTCTACGAAGTCAGCTTTTCAGACGGGAGGGCATCATGATTGCGATCGAAGGCGGCACCCGCGCATCAATCGGCACCGATATGGCACGAGAGGACACCATCCTCAGCCCTCGATTTTACACCACCGATTTCGAGGCGATGGACCGCCTGAACGTCGATCTGGTGCGACGAGAATGGGACGCGGTGATGTCCGATCTGCGCGCGGACTTCAACCGCAAGCATTTCGTCAGGACCGCCGACTTCGACAAGGACCTGAACGATCTGCCGGACGACCTCCGCAAGGAGTTCAAGGATTTTCTGGTCAGCTCGCTGACAGCGGAATTCTCCGGCTGCGTGCTCTATGCCGAGATCAAGAAGCGGATCACCAACCCGGATATCCGCGAGCTCTTCACTTTCATGAGCCGCGACGAGGCCCGCCATGCCGGATTCATTAACGAGATCCTCAAGGATCACGGCATCGGCGTCGATCTTGGTTTCCTGACCAAGGTCAAGAAGTACACCTACTTCAAGCCGAAATTCATCTTCTATGCGACCTACCTGTCGGAGAAGATCGGCTACGCGCGCTACATTACGATCTATCGCCAGATGGAACGCAATCCGGACCGCCAGTTCCATCCCATCTTCCGCTGGTTCGAGAAGTGGTGCAACGACGAGTTCCGGCATGGCGAGGCGTTTGCGCTGCTGATGCGTGCCGATCCCAAACTGCTGCGCGGCCACAACAAGCTGTGGATCAAGTTTTTCCTGCTGGCGGTGTTCGCCACCATGTATGTCCGCGACCATATGCGGCCGGCGTTTCACGAGGCGCTCGGAATGAAGCCGACCGACTACGACATGCGGGTGTTCCGGATCACCACGGAAATCTCGCGCCAGGTGTTTCCGGTCGTGCTCGATATCGACGATCCGCGCTTTCTGGCCGGGCTCGAAAGGCTTCGCGCCGTCTCGGAAGCCATTGCCGATGCCAAGGCGCAGGGCGGCTTTGCCGGTCGCCTGAAGCGGGCCTTGCTGCCGCTCGCCGCGGTGGCGGCGTTCGGCCGGCTGTTCCTGCTGCCAGCCAAGAAGAACGAACTGCCGCCCGAAATCCGGCTTCAACCTGCGTGGTGAAGGGAAGGCGGCCATGGACGCCATTGCGATCGCAGCTCCTTACGTCCTTTTCGTCTGGTGGTTCTCCACCGGCACGGTGCTGCTGGTGGTCGGCTTGTCCGGCCGGCACGGTACCCTGCTGAAAGCTGGAGCGGGTTTGCTGTTCGTAGCGTCGCTGATCGGCGTCGCGGTCAGCAGTCGGGCGACGACGTCCGCGGGCGCGTATTGCGTCTTCACCTGCGCGATTCTGCTATGGGGCGCGGTCGAAATATCGCTGCTGGCGGGCTGGATCACCGGACCGCGGCCAAAGCCCTGTCCGGCCGGCTGTTCCGGCGCCGACCGCGTCTGGTATGCGCTGCAGGCGATTGCCTATCACGAGCTTGCGCTGGTCCTGACGGCCGGGCTGGTCTTTGCCGTCACAGCCGGCGCGCCGAACCAGCTCGGTTGGTGGACCTTTGCCGCGCTGCTGATCCTTCGCCAGAGCGCGAAGATCAACCTGTTCCTTGGCGTTCGCACGCTCAACGACGAACTGCTGCCGGCGCAGGTCGCCTTCCTGAGAAGTTATTTTGCGCGCAAGCCGATGAACGGCCTGTTCCCGTTCTCGGTGACATTGGCGACCGCGTCGGCCGCCTTTCTCGCCGTGACGGCAATCTACTCGACCTCTGCTTTCGAAGCGCTGAGCTATTCGCTGCTGGCGGCGCTGGTCGCGCTCGGTGCGCTCGAACACTGGTTCATGGTGCTGCCGGTACCGGTGGTCGATCTCTGGCGCTGGAGCGTCCGAGCGCCGCCGGCGCTCGCGGCACCGGTCGTGGAGCCGCCGGCAAAACCTGTGCTTTCGGTCATTCCGGGCGGCGCGTCGGCCAACCGGCCGCTCGGAGCCGAACGGCCCGCCGTTCTGGCACGGCAGCGGCTGGAGGAGCAGTTCCGAAAAGCCTACCGCGAAAGCCAGGCGGCGGCCGGCGGCACGCAACTCGCGTCCGATATCGCCGTCGTCGCCACGCAAACGACCGTCATCGAAATCAATCGAACGACAGATGGGAGAGCATCATGAACTACGAGGACTATTTTCGGCGCCAACTGGATGGTCTCCGTCGCGAAGGGCGTTATCGTGTGTTCGCCGATCTGGAGCGCAAGGTCGGGTCCTTTCCCAAGGCCACGCATCATACACCGTCGGGACCGGGAGAGGTGACCGTCTGGTGCTCGAACGACTATCTCGGCATGGGCCAGCATCCGGAAGTGCTTGCGGCCATGCACGAAGCGCTCGACCGTTGCGGGGCCGGCGCGGGTGGAACGCGCAACATTGCCGGTACCAACCATTATCACGTCCTGCTGGAGGCGGAACTCGCCGACCTTCACGGCAAGCAGGCCGCGCTGCTGTTCAATTCCGGCTACGTCTCGAACTGGACCACGCTGAGCACGCTGGCCTCCCGAATGCCCGGCTGCGTCATCCTGTCGGACGAGTTGAACCATGCCTCCATGATCGAGGGCATGAAGCACAGCCGGTGCGAAACGCGCATCTTCCGCCACAATGACGTCGCCGATCTCAGGCGAAAACTGTCCGATCTGGAATCGCATGCGCCCAAGCTCATTGCGTTCGAGTCGGTATATTCGATGGACGGCGATATCGCGCCGATCGCCGATATCTGCGACGTCGCCGACGAACACCATGCCATGACCTACCTGGATGAAGTTCATGCCGTTGGCCTCTACGGGCCGCGCGGCGGCGGCATCTCGGACCGGGAGGGGCTAAGCGATCGCCTCACGGTGATCGAGGGAACGCTGGCCAAGGCGTTCGGCGTGATCGGCGGCTACATCACCGGTTCACACACGGTTTGCGACTTCGTGCGCAGCTTTGCCTCCGGCTTCATCTTCTCCAGCGCGCTGCCGCCGGCGGTCGCCGCTGGTGCCCTGACCAGCATTCGCCATCTGAAGGCCAGTTCCGCCGAACGCGTGCGGCATCAGGACCGCGTCGCGACCTTGCGCCGCCGGCTTGACGAGGCCGGTGTCAGCCATCTCGAAAATCCGAGTCACATCGTGCCGGTGATGGTTCGCGATCCCGTGCTCTGCAAGCAGATCAGCGACATCCTGCTGGATCGCTACGGCGTCTATGTTCAGCCGATCAACTATCCGACCGTGGCGCGCGGCACCGAGCGGCTTCGCATCACACCGTCGCCGCATCACTCGGACGAGGATATCGAGGCGCTGGTGCAAGCGCTCTCCGAGATCTGGGCCGAGGTCGGACTGGCGCAAGCGGCCTGAAAAGGCATGACGGTTCAGGCGGCCGGCTTGGTGGAAGGCGTCGGCGGCTTCTTCTGGCAGTTGGCTCGGCGCTGCTCGACGCCTAGCCAACGATCGTTTGCCGGCGGACTGCTGAGCCTTGGACCGAAGCGAGGCGGCAACAAACCGGCCTGTCGCGGCCTCTGTTCCGAATTCAACCTGCTGTACGACCGCGGCACCATCTTCGGACTTCGCACCGGCAGCAATGTCGAGACCATTCTCAGTTCGATGTCGCCGTCGGTGAGCTGACCCTGACTATCCGCCCGTCATCGGGATGCCATGCGACGGCTGATGAAATTTCTGCATACGATCGGCGCCATCGGCCTGATGGGCGCGATGGCATGTCTGATCGTGCTGGTCGGCTTCGTGCCCAGGCCCACCGCGTCGCTTTCCGACTATGCGCTGATGACGTCCGCGATGAGCGGGATCGTCACCTGGGTTTTCTTCCCGTCGCTGGCAATGACGTTGATCGCGGGCCTGCTCGCGATCGCCGTAAACCGCGCCTTTCACAACGCTGGCTGGGTCTGGGCAAAACTGGCGACAGGCATCCTGATTTTTGAATGGGGGTTCACGGCCATTCTTGGCCCCATACAAGAGGAAGCCGAACTCAGCGCGCGCGTCCTTGCCGGCGGCGCCGACGCCGCGCTGCTGGCGGCATCGCTGGACGCCCAGCGCAACTCGCTTTGGGTGTTGTTGGCCGTGGCGGCCGCCAATGTCGTGCTGGGTGTGTGGCGGCCGCGACTGACCAGTCTGCCGGATTGAGGCGTTGGCAGGCTGCCAATCCTGATCAAACCTTTTCCCGATCCTGCGAGGTGGGTGGAGCGTCGTCGTGATGCGAAGCCGGTGCCTCGTCAGTCGTCGCAACAACGTCGCTGTGGTGCGGAGTATCTTCGTGGGGCGACGCCACGGAAGAAGGCGCCAGCGGCGGATTCGTTTCGGTGACGGCATGGTTGCGCCGGATTCGTTCGGCCGCATCGGCTTCGGCCTGCTGTCTGGCGGCGGCAAGCTGGTTGGCGGTGAGCTGACGCGCCACGAAGGGGCCGAGCAAGAGCGCAGCCAGCGCGACGACGAGCGCTAGGCCCGGCGACACGTTGAATGCCGCGTCCCGACTCTCGTCGATAGTTTTCCTGATGTCGTCGACGTCCTTCCTCATCGCATCGACGCGTTGGGACAGGGCTTCGGCACGCGCCGTGTTGGCCTTCAGCGTCTCGCCAAGCTGGTCCGCGAGTTTGCCCTGCGAAGCCGTAATCTCCTGCCGCAGGGCTTGCGCCGCCTTGTCGCCGGCTTCCCTCGCGTCGTTCAGCGCTTTGGTCTGGTCGGCGCGCATCGCGCCGATCTGGTCGCGGACGAATTGCGCGGCGTTGTCGATGCTCGACTTGGAATTCTCTACGTCGGAGCGCAGCGCGGTGGCCTGAGCGACCTTGTCGTTGGTCGCCCTGGCGTCGTCGGACAGGCGCTTCAGTTCCGCGCGAATGCCGTCGATGGCCGTAGCAATCTGCTGCTGGCGATCGTCCCTGGCAGGTTCCGCGGTAGGCTCCTTCTCTTTGGCCGGTTCGGAGACTGGGAGAATGACTTGGGCCGGTGCGGCAGGCGCGTCAGCCACCTCAACCGGTTCATAAGGTGTCCGGGGAACAAAAAAGTAAAACAGTCCGAAGATAATGAGGACGAGGGCAGGCAAAGCAAACTTGGTCACGGCAATCCTCCCGTTACGCGAGTTTTTCTTTACGTTGTGGCCGAGCTCGGCGTGACACCCGTCTTCCCCTAGCGACCCCGCGCGGACGGCCCTAAATTGTAACGTTATACTTACATCAACAGAGATTGACGTCAAATCCGTGCCTGTTCTCGGCGTCTGAAGCCATTTGCGCGTATGGGAGGGCAGGGCACCCAGGTGACGATTTTTACCGCAAAGCTGTCTTGACGAGGAACTGCGAGGACGCCGGCCGGTTGAGTCCGCGGACCTTCCAATGGGAGAAAAGCGATGACCGGCGATGCACCCATTACCTGGTTGATGTTCTTCACGCTTGGCGCCGGCTTGATCGTCGCTGCCGGGATGTTCATTTCATTCTTGAGGTCGCGTCACAATCGCGAGCTCGCCGCTTATGCTTTGGAAGGCGATGGACGATCGCGCGCTGGCGAGCCCTCCGGCGCAGGTGCCGAATTGATCGGCTTGTTCGCTGTTGGGGTGTTCGCCATGATGATGCTGGCGTTCGGTTACAACAGCCACTCCGGAACGATGGTCACAAGCACCAAGACAGGTCCGAACAATGAGCTGGCGACCCAGCGTACCGATCCGAACACACCAAAACCGTACCAGCCCGCAAATCCCGCGCCCGATCTGCGCACAGCGCCGACAGGGTCGACGACCGGTCAGGGTCCGGACAGCGGTGGCAGGCCCGAAGGGCAGCCGAAGCAGTAGCTGAAGAGCCTGCTGCGCGTCGGGGCTGCCGACTGCTCTGTCTGTGTGAGACCCGGAGTCAGGACCAGGACGCCACCAAAGCATCGGTGTCCGTCACCACCGCCACGTTCTGGAGCGCGTAGTTGACGGACGCCGTGTGCCATTCGGCATTCATCGTCGAGCAGCAATCCTCGGGCACCACCATATAGTATCCCTTGTCCGCGCCGGTGCGGGAGGTGTGCTCGATCGACATGTTGGTCCAGGCCCCGGTAACGATGACTATGTCGCGTCTCAGCGCTTTCAGAACGGTCTCGAGCCGCGTTCCCTCCCAGGCGCTCATGCGCTGCTTCTCGACGACATGGTCTCCCGGTTGCGCCTCGAGTCCCGGCACGGGAGCGGCACCCCAGCTCCCCCGTACCATCGCGCTTGCATCGGCAAGACCTTCGAACAGCGGTGCATTCATCGTCACGCCGGGGCAGCCGGCTTCAACCACGAACCAGACATGGATGACGGGAATGCCGCGCGCGCGCGCCGCGGTGGCCAGCCGGGAGGCGTTGGAAATCGCGTTCTGTTCCCTGCAATGGACCGGCGAGCCGGAGGAAGCGAAGGCGCCGCCTTCCATCACCACATCGTTCTGCATGTCCTGGATGATCAGCGCACAGCGCGATGGATCGAGCGTGTAGCCGGGGGCAGCCTTCATCGTGCCGTTGCGGCCGATGCTGGCGCCGGCCTGAGGTGCAGCACCGCTTCGCGCGGCCCCCTGCCGCATGTAGGGTTCGATGCGCGGGCCGATTTTTGTCTCTACCGCATACACGGAATGGCTCGCGGTGAGGAACAGCGTACGAAAGTCCGGACCGCCCCAGGCGAGGTTTCCTACCAGCTCGGGCACGCGCATCTTGCCGATCAGCGCGCCGTCCGGCGCATAGACCCAGACGCCGCCGGGTGCGCAGACCCAGACATTGCCCTGTGCGTCGCATTTCATGCCGTCCGGAACGCCCGGCTCGCTCGGCGAATAGATCGCGGAAGCCAAAACCCGTCCCCTGGCGAGTGTGCCGTCCGGCTGGACCTCGAAGACCCGGATCAGCTGCTGCACCGTATCGTTGATGTAGAGCAGCTTTTCGTCCGGCGAGAAGCAGAGCCCGTTCGGCTGCTCGAACAAATAGCGGTCCACCAGCAATTGCGGCTTTCCGCCGCCGGGCGGCAGGCGGTAGACGCCCTGGAAGCCGAGCTGGCGCGGCCGCTCTACGCCGTAGACGGGCATGCGGCCATACCAGGGATCGGAGAAATAGATCGAGCCGTCCGATTTCACGCAGACGTCGTTGGGGCTGTTCAGCTCCATTCCCTCGAAATGCGAGGCCAGCACCTCGCGCCGCCCGTCCGGTCGCTCGCGCACGAGCATCGATGTGGCGTGTTCGCAGACGATGAGGTTGAGCTCGGCATCATAGGTCATGCCGTTGCACTTGTGCGACGGCTTCATCACTTCGCGGATGCCGGTCGAATCGTAGCGGCGACGAACATCCCCCGGCATGTCGGAGAACAGCAGGAAGCCGTCCCGCGGGTGCCAGACCGGTCCTTCCGTGAACTCGAAGCCCGTGCCGATCTGGCGCACGGGTGCCCAGAGATCGATGAGATCGGCAAAGCCGGGCCGGACGGCGACATGCGTTGTCATGGTGAACCCCCTCGATCGTGCGGCCGTTCATGCCGCCGATCCCAATCACTACATCGGGAACCAGTTGCGCGTTGGCAGGCTTTGCACCACCGGGCCGGGCACGGCCATGTCCATGCGCCCGATCACCTGACCGCCGCCGATCTTTGCGGGCTTGTCGTGGATCGGCAGCAGGAATTTCGCGTTGGAGAGCAGCTTCTTGATCGCGGCCTTTTCCTCGCGCTTGGAGACGCCGTGATTGCCGGTTGTGCGCGGCTCGTTGGCGTGGATTTCGTGAAATGGGTTCACGATCTGGTCGTTGAAATCATAGATCACGTCGCCGCAGATCGTGGCCCGCCCCTCGACCGTGTCGATATGGACGTTCATCGACCCTTCCGTATGCGCGCCGGCTGCCTCCATGTAGCAGCCGGGGAAGAGTTCGATCATGCCGGTGAGCTCGAGGTCCTCGAGCCGCAACGCGTCCTTGGTGTGGAGGCGATCGATCAGATGCTTGATGTCGGGTGCGGGGTATTGCGGATGCATCAGCCCCGAAACCGAATACTCCAGTTCGCGGCGGTTGATGATCACGGTCGTGTTCATCGGGAACAGTTCGTCTTTTCCCGCGTGGTCGATATGCAGATGCGTGTGCAGCACGTAGCGCACGTCGCCCATCCGCACGCCGTACTTCGCGAGCTGGTTCTCGATCATGTTCTCGTGGAATTGGAGACCGCGCATGCCGAGGCTCTCCATGATCTGGTTGTTGCGGTAACCGGTATCGACCACGAGGGGCCAGGGTCCGCCCAGGATCAGGAAGCCGTAGGTCGGCACGCGGCGCATGCGACCGCAATCGCGCCCCAGCACCAGGAAGCTCGATTCAAGCTCGATATCGCCATAGTCGAGCACCTTGATTTCCAAAGCCATCTGGCCCTCCCATTTCTTCTATTGGCCGAGCCGGTAGACCCGGCGCGCAGTCTTGTTGAAAACCTGATCATGATCGGTTGCCGGTATGCCCGCGCGATGCGCCGCGGCGAGCGCGGCATAGGTCGTCCAGAGCTTTTCGATCGGGAAGTTCGAGCCGAACAGGCAGCGCTCCGCGCCGAACAGCGCGAGCGTCTCGCCCGCGGTGAAGGCGACATGCGCCGGATCGTTGCGGCGGACAAAGGTGCCGAGGCCAGATAGTTTGCTGACGACGTTGGGGCAGGCGGCGAGGCGCGTCATGCCCGCGCGCCATGAAGCGATGCCTTCCGGCGTCAGGTCCTCCAGCATGCCCGCATGTTGCAGAACGAACGTCACGTTCGGGCAAGCCATGGCCAGCTCTGCCGCTCCGGCCATCTGACCGGCGAACACCTGGAGATCGAAACTCCAGCCATAGTCCGCGAGCCGCGCGACATTGCGCTGCAGGGTCGGATCGCGCGCCAGATCGGGCGACTGCGCGAAACGATAAAGCGGATTGTCATGCCAGTGCAGCTGCATCCGGACGCCGCGAACGGATGGTTCGGCGCCCAATGCGTCGAGCTGGGGCCGGACATCTTCGGCAAGCATGTCGGCATAGGCGACGATCGCGATCGGAAACGCGGCGCGGCGCGCGGAATTCGCCACGAACCGCACCTCGTCGAGTGCGCGCTCCGGCGCCCAGTTCGCCTGCACGTAGACGGCTTCGGTGACGCCCTCGGGCCGGCAATCGGCAAGGTATTCCTCGACCGGATAGTCGCGCCGGATCGGTTCATAGGGCCCGAAGATGCGCGGTTGCATCGGCCCTACAAGCCACGGCAGATCGGCCTGCCGCCAGATGTGGAAATGTGCGTCGACCATGTCCGTCATGCTGCTTTCGCCTTTCCGATGGCAAGGATCGCGCGGCAGAGGCGCGATGTGGAGCTCGCGTCGCCGAGCGAGGCGAGCAGCGGGCGGACCGCGCGCAGCGCTTCGGTCTCGGGCCGGTACTGGGGATCGATGGCGAGCGGCGTGAACCAGTCGATTCGAAAGGCGCGGGCCGCGAGGCGCTGCACGGCGCGTATCATCGTGGTCGGCTCACCACGCTCGAGCCCGTCCGACAGCACAATGACGACGGCTCCCCGCGCATAGCCGGCAAAGCGCGGTACGGCGAGGAACGCTTCGAGCGCGTCGCCGATCCTTGTGCCGCCGTCCCAGTCGGCGACGAGGCCTGACGCTCGGGCGAGCGCCTGCGCGCGGTTCTTGAGCCGCATTGCGCGGGTGAGGCGCGTCAGGCGCGTGCCGAATGTGAAGACTTCCACGCGGGGCATGGCATGGACGATTTCATGCGCCAGCGCGAGATGCGCATCGCTGCGCTGCTTCATCGAGCCGGAGACGTCGATCAGCAGAAGAACGGGGCGGGGACGCGTCGCGCGCCGCTGCCGCTTCAGGCTCATCACCTCGCCGTCGTTGCGCATCGCCGCGCGCAGGCTGCGTGCGAGGTCGATGCCCTTGCCGCGCCGCGCCGCCTTGTGGCGATAGCCTCGCCGACGGGGCAGGGAATCGGGCAGGGCATCTGCGAAGCGGCGCAGCGTCTGCGCGTCGTCGGGCGCGCGCAGCGCGCGTATCGCAAGCGCTTCCGCGCCCGTAGCGGCCTGGCCGGTCTCGTTGACCTCGTCGCCGATCACGACCTCTTCGGTGCCGATGTCGTCCTGCACCTGCATGTCGTCATCGGCTTGCCACTCGTCCTCGCCGGGTTCGCCGGCAGCCCCTAGGAAATGCAGGTCGAACAGTGCGTCAAAGCGCTCCCGCTGCCCGGGATGCGGCGCCAGCGTCGCGACCGCGGCCTTGCGCACATGCTCGATGCTGCGCGGGCCGAGCAGTTCGACCGCCTGAAGGAAGCTCACCGTCTGTTCGGGAGCGATCGCAAATCCGTGTTCCCGCAGCAGGACCGGAAAGCCGATCAGCGGGCGCACCGCCCCGGGCACGTTCACGCTCATGCCGCCATCCCCGGTATGAATTGCGCAAGCCGCGGACGCAGATGGACGAGGTCTTCCTCATCCTTGATCGCTGCGCCGAGGGAGCGGCGGAACGCCTCCGGCCAGGATGCGCCGGTGCGGGCCAGTGCGGTCGCGGCCTCGGCCCAGTCCACCGCTTCGGCAACGCCGGGAGGCTTGGAGAGCGGCTCGTTGCGCAGGATGCCGACGGCGGCCACCACGGCGCGCGCGGTGCTCTCCGCCACGGCGGACGAACGCAGCATGATGATCTCGGCCTCGCGTGCCGGATCGGGATAGGCGATGTAGTGATAGACGCAGCGCCGCCGCAGCGCTTCATGCAGGTCGCGCGTGCGGTTCGAGGTGAGGATCACGACGGGGCGTTCCGCCGCGCGCAGCGTGCCACGCTCGGGGATCGAGATCGAGAAGTCGGAAAGGAATTCGAGCAGGAAGGCTTCGAATTCATGATCGGAACGGTCGATTTCGTCGATCAGCAGCACGGTCGAATCCGGCCGGCGCAGCGCCGTCAGCATCGGGCGCTCGATCAGGAATTCGTCGCGGTAGATATCGGTACTGGTTCCCTCCTGCGCCTGCCGGATCGCCAGCATCTGGCGGGGGTAATTCCACTCGTACAGCGCCGCCGCGGCGTCGATGCCCTCAAAACATTGCAGCCGGATCAACTGCCGTCCGAGAATGCCGGCGATCGCCTTCGCGGCTTCGGTCTTGCCGACGCCCGGCGCGCCTTCCAGCAGCAGCGGTTTGCCGAGCGCCAGCGCGAGATAGCCTGCGGTCGCAATGCCGTCGTCGGCAAGATACAACGCCGAGCGGAGGGCGTCCGCGAGCGCTTCGGGGCTCGAAATGCCGGCGATGGTGCTGCGCAGCGCCATGGTCAGCCGCCCCGCCTGGCCTGCGGACGCGCGCCGCCATTGCTGCGGATGCCACGCAGCACTTTTTCCGGCGTGATCGGCAGTTCGTCGACGCGGACACCGACGGCGTTGAACACGGCATTGGCCACCGCCGGGAGCACAGGGTTTGCGCACATTTCGCCCGGCCCCTTGCCTCCAAAGGGACCGTCAGGGGCAGGGCGTTCCAGCACGCTTGCCGAATAGGGGGCGATATCGCCCGGTCCCGGCATCAGGTACTCGTTGAAATCGCGGGGGCCGTGATCGGGATTGGGATAATAGGGCTCCGGCGTTTCGAACAGCACATGGCTCTGGCCCATCCAGGCTCCCCCGACCAGTTGCTGCTCCACCATTCTCGGGTTGAGCGCGCGGCCAAGCTCATAGGCGCTCGTCATGCCGAGCACGGTCACTTCGCCGGTTTCGTCATCCACCTCCACATCCGCCACCAGGCAGGCGTGGGCAAAGGCGGTGTTGGGGTTCATCTCGCCGGTCTCCGGATCGACCGCGGAGAGCGGAATGAGAAATATGCCGCGCCCGGCGATCGTCTTGCCCTGCTTGAACTGCGCGGCTTGTGCGGTCGCGCGCACCGTGATCGAGCGGGAGGGGGCGCCGCGCACGTGGATATTGCCGCGCCCGTCGGTGACGAGATCGGCGGCGTTGACTTCGAGTTCTTCCGCGGCGGCTTCGAGCAGAACGCCGCGCGCCTCGCGCGCCGCGGCGATCACCGCGTTGCCCATGCGATGCGTGCCGCGGGAGGCGAAGGAGCCCATGTCGTGCGGGCCGGTGTCGCTGTCGGCGGTGTCGACATAGACATCCTCGACCGGCACGCCGAGCGTTTCGGCCGCCACCTGCCGCGTGACCTGCTTCATGCCCTGGCCGAGATCGATCGCCGAAAGCGCGACGGTGAACTTACCGTCGGGATTGGAGTGGATCAGCGCCTGGCTGGGATCGCCGCCCAGGTTCATGCCGATGGGATAGTTGATCGAGGCCATGCCGCGGCCCTTGTGCCGTGTCATTTCACCGCCTCCTTGTTCCGAACACCGACGAGAAACGCATCGCGCCGTGCTGAGGCTGGACGCCTGGTGCGGGCGCGGCAGGGGGCGTCACGCCGGGCGGGGGCGGCGTAGCGGCTGATGGCATCGGCGCAAGCGGCGCCGGAGCCTGAACCGCCGGTTGCGTCATCGGGCGTGCCGGCTCATAGCGCGGGACGTTGGGCGCCACGGGCCGCGCGTCGCGGCTGCCCTCCAGCTCCGGCTGTTTGGTCAGCGGGATGCGCATGGTGCCGGCCGGCAGGGTCTGCGTCGCCGGCCCGCTGCGCGTCTCGGGCCGGCCGATCTGACCGCGCTGGTCGATGGGGGTGGCTGGGATCTGCCCGCGCTCGCCCTGTCCGCCGCCTTCGAGCGAGGATTGCCGCCTCGCGTTTTCGGAGATCGGCCAGCGCGCCTTCTCTGCCGCCACCTGGATGCACTCGATCAGCGCCGTGTTCTTCGCCACGCGCCGATGCGCCTTCATGTCGCCGTCGCGATAGGCGTTGAGGATACGGAATTCCATCGGATCCATGTTCACGGCATGAGCGAGTTTGTCCATCTGCACCTCGAGCGCAAAGTCAGCCGCCGTGATGCCGAAGCCGCGCATCGCCGTGGAAGGACAGCGGTTGGTATAGGAGACGTAGATGTCGGACGAGACATTCGGGATCCAGTAGGGGCCCGGAAGATGCGCCGTGCACTTGATGGCGGCGTAGGACGAAAGGCGGGTATAGGCTCCGGCATCGAAATAGGAACGCACATGGCGCGCGATGATGCGCCCGTCGCGCATCAGCCCGTCCTTGACGTAAACCCGCTCGGCGCCGCGCGGCGAGCCGTGGAGCATCTCCTCCTCGCGATCCAGCACGTAGCGCACCGGCCGGCCGGTCAGCATCGCGCCAAGGACCGCGAGCGGTTCGGTGAGCGAATCCACCTTGCCGCCGAATCCGCCGCCCACCGTGCCGCCGATGAAATGCAGCCGGTTCGACTCCAGATCGAGGATCTTGGCCGTCGTGCCCAGCGAGAAGAACAGCCCCTGCGCGCAGGAATGCACGACGAAGCGGTTGTCCTGCTCGGGTGCCGCGATCGTGCCGTTGGTTTCCGTCGGCGCATGTTCGATGGGAGAGGTCTGGTAACGCTCCTCGATCACGAGGTCGGCGGCGGCGAAGGCTCTTTCCGTGTCACCGAAGCGCAGCTTCTGATGATCGAACTTCTCGTGATACTCGAAGTAATTGTTCGGGTAGGTTTCGTTGACGACGGGGGCGCCGGGCTTCAGTGCCTCTTCGACGTCGAACACCGCCGGCAGGACTTCGTAGTCGATCCGCACCAGCTTGCGGGCTGCCATCGCGGCCGCCTCGCTCTCGGCGATCACAGCCACCACGGGCTCGCCCTTGTAGCTCACCTTGCCGACCGCAAGCGAGGGCTCGTCGTCCTTGCCGAAATTGATCAGGCTGAGCAGCGTGTTCTTGTTCACGGGCACATCCGCTGCCCGCAGGATGCGCTTTACGCCGGGCGCGCGCTCCGCCGCGCCGACGTCGATGGAGCGGATGCGGGCATGGTGGTGCGGGCTGCGCACGACCTTCAGATGCAGCAGGCCTTCGAAGGCGTGATCGTCGAAATAGCGCGAGCGTCCCGTGACATGGCCCGGCATGTCCTGGCGCTGGATGCCCTTGCCGACGACGTTGAGATTGTCGTCGCGCTCGTTGGCGAAATAGTCCTTCCGGATCTCGAGCATCTCGTTCTCCCTCAGGCGCGTTTCTGGTCGCCAGCGGCGGCCGCGGCGAGAATGGCGGAGATGATCGGCTCGTAGCCGGTGCAGCGGCAGATGTTTCCGGCAATCGCCTCGATCACTTCCTCGCGGCTCGGCTTCGGATTGCGGTCGAGAAGCGCGCGCGCCGCCATCAGCATGCCGGGCGTGCAGAAGCCGCATTGCGCCGCGAAATTGTCCATGAACGCGGCCTGCAGGGGGTGCAGGTTCGGCCCCTCCGCCATGCCGGAAGCCGTTTCCACATGGCGTCCCTCGCAGGCCACCGCCAAAGTGAGGCAGGAAAGCTGCGGTTCGCCGTCGATCAGCACCGTGCAGACGCCGCATGTGCCCTGGCCGCAGCCGTATTTCGGCGCGAACTCGTTGAGCCCGCGTCGAAGCGTCATCAGGAGGTTGTCGGCGGCATCGATGAAGGCGGCGCGGTCCGAACCGTTGAGGCGAAACTGGACGGGTACTTTTGCCATGCTTGCTTCCTCAACGTCCTTCGCCGGTCAGGAGCCGCGCGAGATGCACCGGCAGGACCTCGCGGCGATACCATTCGCTGGCGATGGCGTCGGTGGCGGGGCGGGTGCCTTCGAGAGCGGCGGCCTTCGCAGCCTGAATGCCCACTGCATCGAGCGTCTTTCCTTCGAGCGCGCGCTCGACACCCCGCGCCCGCACGGCGGTGGGGGCCATTGCCCCGTAGGCGATGCGCGCCTGGCTGATCCGGCCGCCGGCATTGGGCAAATGAGCGGCGATGCTCATCACGGCGATGCCCTTCGGCTTCACCCGGCTGACCTTGCGGAAGCGGAAATCTGCAGCATTCTGCGGTCTCGCGAACTGCACGCCGGCGACAAGTCCGGAAACGCCGCGCTCACGCGCGCCGAGAAATTCGTCGAGCGCCATGGCGCGGGCGGAGCCGTAGCCCGACTGCACCATCACCTGCGCATCGAGCGCCAGCAGCGCCACGGTGAAATCGCCGTAAGGGGTCTGGGCGAAGAGATTGCCGCCGATCGTCGCCATTTGCCGGATGGCCGGGCCGCCGACGGAGCGCGCAGCGCCGTGGAGAAAGGCGAGATCGCGGTTGTTCAGCACCATCGCCATCGTCACGCCGGCGCCAAGTTCGATGCGAGCGCCTGACGTGTTCATCTGGCGATAGGCGGGATCGGTGATCCGCAGCAGCGTGCCGTCCAGCAGCCGGCCTTCGTTGACGTCCCGCATCACCAGCGTGCCGCCCGAGAGCAGCTTGGTCCGCTGATCGGAACTGAGGATGCCGGCGGCTTCCGCCATGCTGGTGGCAACGCGCACGTCGAGCGGCATGTCAGATCACCTCCATTTGCAGTTGCGGGAGCCGGCGCACGGCTTCCATGCCGGCGACATACACGTCTTCCCCAACCATCCGCGCCAGTTCTTCCTCGCGCCCCGGCGGGGTGGTGAAGCGGCTTTCCCAGTGCCAGAAGCTGCGATTGCCGTCGGTCACCGGCAGCAGGCGGATGTGCGCGACGTAGTTGAAGAGGGGGATCGGCGTATCCAGCAGGCAATAGCTGCAGGTCATCTCGAGATCGGACAGTGCGAGCAGTTGTTCGCGCAACTCGCTGCCATCCTGGAGCGTGAAGCGGCGGACGCAGCCGACCTTGTCAACCGGATAGCCGCGCTCGATCAGGCTCGTGGCCACGATGGGGTGGTACTGGTCGTGCGCATTGAAGTCGCGCACGATCGCCCAGAGCCGATCGACAGGCACATCGACGATCGTGCTGCGGACGACCTTCGGCATGTCAGCCTCCGAAGGCGCGTTTGAGCGCATCGAAGCCGCCCTGGAACACGCCGCCACCGATGTTGGACACCAGTTCGCCCTCCTTGTCTGGCGCGCAATCGAATTCGGCCGACCACTCGATGAAGGTTCTGTCGTTGTCGGTGACCGGGGTGAGCCGCAACGTCGCCACGTAATTGGTGAGCGGCATCGGCGAGTCGAGGATCGAATAGGTGCAGAACATGTCGAAGTCGGACAAGCCGAGCAACTGCTCGCGCAGCCGGTCGCCGTTTCGAAGCGAGAAATTGCGGACGCAGCCCACCTTGTCCGCGGGCTCGCCATTCTCGATGCGGCTTTCGGCGATCGCGGGATGCCAGTTTGACAGCCCGTTGAAATCACGCACGCGGGCCCAGACCCGCGCGGCGGAGGCGTTGATGACGCTGGAGGTATAAACCCGGGCCATTGCCGCTTACTCCTTGGCCTTGCCGCCCGGGCTGCCGCTGCCGGTGCCCCCGGTCTTGCCGTCCTTGGGCTTTGCGCCGGGCCCTTCCTTGGCAATGCGCTGCATGTCGCTGGCCTCGCGGATCAGCCCGCCCATCTTCGCCAGGTTGCCGCCCTCGATGCCGATCTCCTTCAGCACCTCGTCGATCAGCGGCGCCTGCACGCGGTAGCGCAACGCACTTTCGATCACCTCGTCGGTGGGCGTGCGAGACGCGGAACCACCGCCGCCAGAACCGGCCAGGCCGTCCACATGCAGGATCCTGATGCCGTCGATCTTTTCCATCGGCTTGACGCTCTCGCGCACGATGCCCTCGATCCGGTCGAGCAGGCGGCGGCGGAACAGGCCGTAGCGGGCGCCATCGGACAGCACGTTCTCGGCCTCGTAGAGCAGCTTTTGCGCTTCCGCTTCGACCGCGCGGCGGACCTTGTCGGCGCCCGCCGCGATGCGGGTTTCTTCCGCCGCCTTCTCGGCGAGCGTGACTTCCACCGCCTTGCGGCGCTTGGCGCTTTCGCTCTCCTTCACCGTCTTGACGAGTTCTTCGGCTTCGACCGCCTTGGCGCGCGCCAGTTCGGCCTTCACTTGCGCCGCGGATTCCTCGAGCGACTTGGCGTAGAGCGCGATGGCCTTTTCCATCACCGCGTTCTCGACGTCGCGCTCGCGCTCGATCTCGAGCTTGCGCAGGTCGCGCTGGCGTCCGACCCGGGCCTCGTCGAGACCCCGGTCGGAAGAGATGCGCGCGCGCTCGACCTCCTCGTTGGAAGTGATCTGCGCTTCCTGTAGCGCCTGGGCGCGGGCGATCTCGAGCTGTTCAAGCGCGCGTCGCCGCTCCACCCGCGCAGCTTCGAGCGCCTGCTCGCGGGCAATGTCGACCTTCTCGATCTCCTGTTTGGCGACGATCTCCGCCTGGCGCAGGGCCTTGTCGGCATCGGTCCGTTCCACCTTCTTGGCGGCGAGCGTGATGGCGCGCTCCTCTTCGGCCACCTCGATGGACTTCTTCTGGTCGATCTGGAGCATTTCGCGCGTCCG
This sequence comes from uncultured Bradyrhizobium sp., assembly GCA_964609175.1. Lineage (GTDB taxonomy): Bacteria > Pseudomonadota > Alphaproteobacteria > Rhizobiales > Xanthobacteraceae > Bradyrhizobium. The sequence goes on along the minus strand of CAZSRR010000004.1, from coordinate 94,848 downwards.
GGTGGAGGCGATGCGATCCTGTTCCAGCTTGAGTTCGGTAGCGATGCGCTGGCGTTCCACGTCGTCGCGCTTCCGGATCTCCCTGGCCTCGAGCGTCGCCGCGCGCTGGATCTCCAGCTCCTTCGTCGACAGTTCGGCGGCGATGCGTTCCGCGGCGAGCGCCTTTTCCTGGGCGATCCGGGCCGCTTCCGTGGCCTCGCGGGCGGAGATTTCGGCGGCATCCAGCGCCTTGTTGCGCGCGATCTGCAGCGCGCGCACGCGCTCCTCCTGCGCGATGCGCGCCGATTCGATCGCTTCGCGGGCCGCGATGTCCTCCTGTTCGAGGGTCCGGGTCCGTTCAATCTCGCGGTTGCGCACTTCCTGCTCGCGGGCGATCCGCTCGGCATTGACGGCCGTTTCCTGGAGGATGCGCGCCTTGTCGGTGGCTTCGCGGGCCGCGATCTCTGCCGCTTCGATCACCCTGGCGCGCTCGATTTCCTTCTGGCGGATGTCGCGCTCGGAGGCGATGCGAGCGGCGTTGATGGCCTGCTCATTGGCGATCCGCGCCTTCTCGACCAGCTCGCGCGCGGCGATTTCGGCTTCTTCCACCGCGCGTGCCCGCTCGATTTCCTTGTGGCGGATGTCGCGCTCGGAAGCGATGCGCGCCTCGCTGATGGCGCGCTCGTTGGATATCCGCGCCTTCTCGATTTCTTCCCGGGACTGGATCTGCGCCTGCTCGGCCTCGGTGTCGCGTGCGGCGCGCTCGCGCGCCACCTCGGCGCGCTGGATGGCGCGGCGGATTTCGATTTCCCGCTGCTGTTCGAGCCTTGCCGATTCGCTGTCCCGCTCGATGTCGAGCGACAGGCGCTCGGCTTCGAGGTTGCGGGTGCGGATCTTGATCATCGCATCCTGTTCGATGTCGTTCCTCAGTTTCCGCTTCTCCTCGATCTCCCCGATGATCCGCGTCAGGCCTTCCGCGTCGAAGCGGTTGGAGGGGTTGAAGTACTGCAGGTCGGTCTGGTCGAGATTGGTGATGGCGACGTTTTCGAGTTCGAGCCCGTTCTGGTCGAAGGCCTCGGCGGCCGACTCCCGCACCTTCTGCACGTAGGTACCGCGCTTCTCGTGCATTTCCTCCATCGTCATCTCGGCGGCGACCGATCGCAGTGCCGAGACCAGCCGGCCGGAAAGCAGGGTATCCAGTTGCTCGGGCTGCAGCGTGCGCCGGCCGAGCGTCGCGGCTGCCACGGAAACGGCCTCGCGCTGCGGGCGAACGCGCACATAGAACTCCGCATCGATATCGACGCGCATCCGGTCGCGGGTGATCAGCGCGTCGTCGTTGGCGCGCGTCACCGCCATGCGCAGCACGTTCATGCTGACGGGCGTGACGTCATGGATGATCGGCAGCACGAAAGCGCCGCCATTGATCACGACCTTTTCGCCAAAAAGCCCGGTCCGGACGAACGACACTTCCTTGGACGAGCGGCGGTAGAGCCAGTTCACGAGGTAGACGATGATCGCGATGACGATCACCGCCACGATGAGCCAGAGAATCAGTGTTCCGATCAGTTGCCCCGTCATGTCACGTTCCTCCCATTCGCTGCCCCTATTGGGCGGCGCTTGAACGGCGGGTTGTCCCGGCCGGGTTGTCGTCTGTGCCGCCCTTGCGGCCGATCGCCTTGAAAGCCCGCGTCTGATCGCGGATCGCTATTTCCACCGGCAGTCGCTCCATTGAGGAGGCGCCGTAGAAGCCGTGGCAATGCCGCGTGTTCTTCATGATGAAGTCGGCATCCGGCGGCTCGGCCACTGGACCGCCGTGCACGAGAATAATGGTCTCCGGATTGACCGCGAGCGCCGCCTCGGCCCAGCCATCGACGAGTGAGGGGCAGTCGGCAAGCTTGAGCGCCGTTTCCGCCCCGATCGAGCCGCCGGTCGTGAGGCCCATGTGGCAGACGATGATGTCCGCTCCGGCCCTGGCCATGGCGGCCGCGTCCGCCTCCGAGAAAACATAGGGCGTGGTGAGGAGGCCCTTGTGTCTGGCGAGCGCCACCATCTCCACCTCGAGGCTGTAACCCATGCCGGTCTCCTCGAGGTTCTGGCGGAACACGCCATCGATCAGTCCGACAGTGGGGAAGTTCTGCACGCCGGAGAAACCGATCCGCTTCACGTCGTCGAGAAAGACGTCCATGGAGCGGAACGGATCGGTGCCGCACACTCCGGCGATAACCGGCGTCTGTTTCACCACCGGCAGCACTTCGCGCGCCATGTCCATCACGATCGCATTGGCGTCGCCATAGGGCATCAGCCCGGAGAGCGAGCCGCGACCGGCCATGCGGAAACGGCCGGAATTGTAGATGACGATGAGATCGATCCCGCCGGCTTCCTCGCATTTGGCGGACAGGCCGGTGCCGGCGCCCCCGCCGACGATCGGTTCGCCGCGGGCGATCATGGCGCGATAGCGGGCGAGAAGGTCGGACCGGGAGAAGGCGGGCATTGGTCAGCTCCTGCCGGATGCGCCGCGGGCGCGGCTCTGGTGCAAGGCGCGGAAATGCTGGGCGAGGGCGGAAGCGAAAGCGGGATCGTTGATATGGTGTGGAAGCCGGATGATCTGCCGGTTGGCCGTCGCCCGCACCGTGTCGGCGATGGCGCCGAACAGGGCGGCATCCGCTTCCGGATTCCAGAACGGATGGCCCGGCGCGTCCAGGGCGGAAACGCCGCTCTCCGGCAGCAGGAAGCGCACCGGGCCTTCCATCAGATTGAGCTTCTCGCCGATCCAGCGACCCATCCGCCGGTTCTCTTCCACCGTGGTGCGCATCAGCGTGACCTGCGGGTTGTGCGGATAGACGGTACGGCTGCGGTACTGCGCCGGTACCGTGTCCGGAGCGCCGAAGTTCACCATATCGAGCGCGCCGACCGAGCCGACATAGGGAATCCGCGTCCGGATGATCGCCCCGAACCGGTCTTCGGTGGCCGGCAGAATGCCACCCATCATCATGTCGCAGATCTCGGTCGTGGAAACGTCGATCACACCCTGCATCAGGCCGGAATCAATCAGCTTCTCCATCGACCGGCCGCCGATCCCGGTGGCGTGAAAAACCAGCGGCTCCCAGTCCTTTTCGACCAGCTTCGCGACCTGTTGAACGCACGCCGTCGTGACGCCGAACATCGTCATGCCCACGAGCGGGCGCTCCGTGGCGGTGGCGCGCCGGACAGGGCCGGGCGTGTTCTGTTCGATCCAGCTCCGCGCCATCGCCGCCATCGCATGCGCAGCATTGCCGAGCACCGCGCGCGACAGGCGGTTGAGTCCCTGGATGTCGGTGACGGAATGCATCATCGTCACGTCGGTCGGGCCGACATAGGCGGCGACATTTCCCGCGGCCATGGTCGAGATCATGATCTTGGGTACGCCGACAGCCAACGTCTGCATGCCGGCCGTCGCGATCGCGGTACCGCCTGAACCGCCGGCGGAAATAATGCCGGCGACATTCTGCTGTTTTGCCGTCCAGGCGCGGAACGCTTCCGTCATCGCCGCCACCGCCGTGCCGCGATCGCCGGAGGCAATGCCGGCGGACCCCGATGGGGATGCGAGGGCGACTTCCTGCGCGGAGACGTCGGCGCCCTGGTTGCGGCCGGCGGTGGAAAGATCGACCAGCCGCGTGCGCAGCCCCGCAGCCTTGATGATGTCGCGGATGTAGCGCAGTTCCTCGCCCTTGGTGTCGAGCGTGCCGGCGACGATGACGTGCGGCTCCTGTGGCGCGCGCGCGGCCAGCGGAGAAATATCGCCGACGCGCCGTCCATCGACCACTGCAAGGGTGGGGCGCGAAACGGTACGCGCCGCCGCCTCGATCCGCGCGGCGGGAACGTCCTGGGACCAGCGCGTCGGCAGCACGGGGTTGGCGTTGTAGATCCGCGTCGGCCCCAGCGGCGCGATCTGCGGGCGCGTGGGCGGGGCGGCGGCTCCCGCCGTGTCGCGCGCGTCGGTATCTTCCATGCCGTGCCGGCCGACCCCCAGCAGCCGCTGCTGGAGGTCGCGGTCGGCCGCAAGCGTCTGCGAGGCGATGATGCGGTGGATCCGCCCGTTGACCATGATGGCCACCGGATCGGACATCTGGGTGGCAACGCCGATATTCTGTTCGATCACGAGGATCGAGACATCGCCTTCAGCGGCGAGCGCCACCAGCGTTTCCTCGACATGGGCGACGATGACCGGTGCGAGGCCTTCGGTCGGTTCGTCCATGATGAGCAGGCGAGGATTCATCAGGAGCGCCCGGCTGATCGCCAGCATCTGCTGCTCGCCGCCGGAGAGCTGGCCGCCGCCATTGCGCCGTCGCTCGGCAAGGCGCGGAAACGTTTCGTAGATGCGCTCAGGCGTCCAGTTGCCCTTGCCGGTCGCCACCAGGCGCAGATGTTCGTCCACGGTCAGCGAACGCCAAAGGCGGCGCCCCTGCGGGACATAGCCGATCCCCATCCGCGCGATCTCAGCCGGCGAGCGCCCGACCAGCTCCTCGCCCATGAAACGGATTGATCCGGAAGAGGGACGGACAAGGCCCATGATCGCCTTGCACATCGTGGTCTTGCCCATGCCGTTCCGCCCCACGACGGAGAGCACGCCGGAATAAAGCGATAGATCCACGCCTTGCAGCGCGTGGCTTCTTCCGTAGAAAACGTTCACGCCTTGCAACTGGAGCACTGGCGCTGAAGAACCCGTCGGGCGGAGCGGACGTTCAACCATGTCCGCCTCCGAGGTAGAGTTCCTGCACTTCCGGATCGTCCTCGATTTCCTCGGGCCGGCCTTCCTTGAAGACGCGGCCGTTGTGCATCATCGTGACGCTTTCGACAACGCGCAGCGCGACGTCCATGTCGTGTTCGATGATGATGTAGCCGATATGGTTCGGCAGCGACGTGAGGATGTGGATCAGGTCGCGCCGCTCCGTCGGCGAGAGGCCCGCCGCGGGTTCGTCGAACAGGATGAAGCGGGGCGCGCCCGAGAGCGCCAGCGCGATTTCGAGCTGCCGCTGCTGGCCATAGGCGAGTTCGCCGACCAGGCGATCCTTCTCGCTGGTCAGATGCACGGCCTGCACCAGTGCTTCCGCGGCATGGACCAAGGCATCGTCGGCGCGCGGGCGTATCAGCGAGAAGCGGTTTCGCGAAACGCCGCGGCAGGCGAGATAGACGTTGTCCATCACGCTCAAGCCGGTGAAGAGCGAGGAAATTTGATAGGTGCGGCGCAAGCCCCGGCGGATGCGCTCGTAAGGTGGGAAAACCGTCACATCCTCGCCGAAGAAGCGGATCAAGCCGGCGGTCGGGAGGAAATCACCGGTGATGCAGTTGAACAGCGTGGTCTTGCCGGCGCCGTTCGAGCCGAGCACGGCGCGCCTCTCGCCCGGTTTCACCGACAACGTGACGTCCGAAATGGCAGCCAGTGCCCCGAACATCTTGGTGATGCCGCGCAGCTCGAGCGCATTGCCCGAGGCGGCTTGGCTCGATCCAGGCTGGTTCATGCGGGAAGGCGCGACGGGCGCGTTCATGTCCCGTCTCCCGTCGTTGCGGCATTGCGTGCCGCCACCTGCGCGCGCCAGCGATCCCACAGGCCCAGCACGCCATCCGGCGAGAACAGCACGATCGCGAGAAAGCCGATCCCGATGATGAGCTTGAAGCGGTCCACCGAGAATCCGAAGAAGCCGAGGATATCGGCCGAGAACACCTGCAGCAGCACGTAGATCAATGCGCCGATGAACGGGCCGAGCGGGCGGCGCATGCCGCCGACCACCGCGACGACGAGCACGTCGATGGCGGCCGAAATGCCGATCGTGCCGGGCGCGATCTGCGCGTTCTGCCAGACCAGGAGAATGCCGCCCGCGCTGGCAAAGATGCTCGCAAGCGCGTAGGCCGCCACCCGATGGGCCGTCACATGAAAGCCCAGCGCAGCCATGCGGCGCGGGTTGTCTCGCACGCCCTGGAGCGCAAGCCCGAACGGGGAGCGTTCGATGTAGACGACGGCAAGATAGCAGAGCGTGGCGCTGGCGAGGGTGAGATAGTAGAAGGCCACCGGGTCGCGCCAGTTCACGCCGAAAAGCTGCGGCGGCAGCACAAGATTGAAGCCGGAATAGCCGTTGAAGATCGTGTAGTTCTGTCGCGTGAAATAGAAGAAGGCCGCCGCGATCGCGAGCGTGATCATGATGGTGTAGATGCCTTCGGTGCGGACGGCGAGCGCCCCCGCTATCGTCGCAAACAGCGCCGCGATCAGGAAGGCGGCGGGTAGCACGATCCACCAGGAAAGGCCGAGGCTGACGTTGAGCACGCCTGACGGCCCGAGGATCGCCACCATGTAGCCGGCCATTCCCGCAACGGACATCTGCAGCAGGCTGACCATTCCGCCGTAGCCGGCGAGGAACATCAGGCTAAGCCCGATCATGCCGAGAATGAAGGTCCAGCCCATCACCTGGAACAGCCAGAAATTGTTGGCCACCACCGGCAGGAACAGCAGGATCAGCCCTGCAACCCACCAGGGCGTAGGAATGCGTTCGAACCACATCCGCTGTTCGGTGCGACCGGCGAGGCGAGGAATGTGATCGGCGACCGACATGCCTATCGCCTCGTGCCCAGTAGGCCCTGCGGCCGAAACGCCAGCACCGCCGCCATGATCAGGAAGGTGAAGACCACCGAATAGGTCGGCGCGTAGACGAAGCCCATCTGCTCGGCCACTCCGATGATCAGCGCGCCCAGGGCCGCGCCGACGATCGACCCCATGCCGCCGACGATCACCACGACCAGGCTTGCCAGCAGGAAACGCGTATCCTCGCCCGGCGACAGCGACTGGAACGTGGCGCCGATGATTCCGGCGATGCCGGCAAGACCGGCGCCGAAGCCGAACACCGCCAGAAAGACCAACTGGATGCGCACGCCGGACGCTGCCAGCATCTCGCGGTCGTCCACGCCCGCGCGGATCAGCGTGCCCAGCGTGGTGCGGTTCAGAACGAGCCACATCGCGATACCGATCACGATGGCCGCGATCAGGATCCATATCCGCACGGCGGGATAGCGCAGCCAGGTGACGGCGCCGGTCGTGGCGTTGACGTTGCTCACCAGCGGCAGTTCCATCGGTCCCTGCAGGAATTGCGGCGCCAGGATCGAATAGGACTGCCCGCCCCACCACCAGAGCATGAGGTCGGCGAGCACGATCGAAATGCCGATGCTGACCAGCGTCTGGCGCAGTTCTTCACCTTCCATTCTCGAGAAGATGAAGTGCTGCATCAAAAGCCCGAGCAGCGCCACGACGATGAAGACGATCGGGAATGCCAGCAGCCACGAACCCGAGGCGGTCGCGATTTCGTAGCCGAGATAGCCGCCGATCAGGAACAGCGAACCATGCGCGAGATTGACGATGCGCATCAGGCCGAAAATCAGGGTGAAGCCGGCCGCCACCAGGAAATAAAGCGCGCCAAGCGTGATGCCGCCCAAAAGTGCATTCAGGAAGATCTGCTTGCGGCCCCAGTTCGCGACCAGTTCAGGCGGCCAGGGCGCCAGCACCAGCCACAGGAACGCCGCCACCAGGACAAGGATCGTCAGGCTCCAGTACGGATACTGCTTGATGAAATTGTCCATTTCAGAGCGGCCCGGCAGCTTCCCGTGGCGGACTTTCGCCACCTTTGGAACGAAGGCTAGATTGGGGTTTCCGGTCTGTCTTTCCCCCAACGTCTTTTCTTTAGCCCCAACGTCTCATCTTTCGGTGCGGTGGCACCTCCTTGTCTCAGTGCGCGAGGCCCGCGACGCTGCGCCGGTAGGCGCTCGGCGGCACGACGCCATTGGCGATGAAGAACCGCGAGAAGCTCGCCGGTGTCGCAAAGCCGAGGTCGAGGCCGATCTCGGAAACCGTCTCCTCTCCTTTGGCCAATCGCTCGATCGCGCACTCCATGCGCAGGGCGTTCCGGAAGATCGTGGGCGGCAGCCCCATCTGCTCGCGAAACAGCTTGAAGAAGTGCGGACGCGAAAGGCCGGAGCTCCGGGAAATCTGGGCAAGGTCGACGGGATCGCCGAGCCGTTCGCTCAGCAGGTTTATGGCGCGCCGCAGTCGGAAATCGCGCAGTACCGAGCATGGGGCAGCCGGCCTGTCGCCCGCGCTCGTCCATTGCCAAGTCTGGTCGAACGCCGCCTGGGTGAGGGCACCGAGCCGATCTTCGAAGGAGCCGTCGCTGCCGCCATGGGCAGCGAGCAGCCGCGCGGTTTCCGACGCAAGCAGAGTGATGTGATCGCTCATTTCGACGGCTGGCCTGCCGAAGCGCAGGATTTCGAAAGCCGTGTGGCTCGCATCGGCGAACCAGCCGGGGCGAATGTAGAGGACGAGCGTCAGCGTTGGTTCGCGACGATTGATCGGCGAAAAGTAGTGCGGTTGCCAAGGACTGATGGCGGTTGCGTGCGCGGGCGAAAGCGGCAAGGGTTTGCCGTCGATGACGACACTGGCGGCCGGGCCGCTGACATGAAAGATCAGATGCCCCTCGCGATGGGCATGTGGCGCCATGGGCCGATCCAGCTCGTACAGACAAGCACGGCCGAACGCACCATGTGCGACCGCGTGCGCAATACTCATCGGTTTCCTCCCCGCCCATCTTTGTGCGCGGTTGTCTTCGAATTTATAAGGAGATCGTGCTGTGGCAACAGGCAAATCGCTTCGGCGCCGCCGGGGGCGGCCGTTTGCCTCGCGCCGGGTGGGTCCTGTTTGGTATTCACCAGGCGGCCTCGAGGATACGGCGGCAGTCGCCGGGTGTCAGGCGTCGGGGGTTGACCAGCGCTGCTGGGTCGTTCGCGGCCATCTCGGCAAACTGGTCGAACCGGGACGGATCGATGCCAATTTCGCGCAAGGACGTCGGCATGCCGATGGCACGGGCAAACGCGCCAATTTCAGCGCTGAAGCGCGACTCCCGCGAGTTCCTGGCGAAGGTTTCGGCCATGGCAGCGTAGCGATCGCCCACGGCCTCGGCGTTGAAGTCGGCCATCGCCGCCATCAACGGTGCGTGGAGATCGCCATGCAGGACGCCGGGGCCGAGTTCAGCCCTGATCGGGTGGGCGAGCGCATCAACCCCGCCGACCGCTTTTTCGAGCGCGAGCCCGGCCGTCAATGCCGCGGCCATCAATTCGCGCTGCGCCTTTCGATCGGTGGGCGAGGCGAGCGCCACGGGCAGCCAGCGCGTCAGCCCCCTCGTGCCTTCCAGCGCGAGCGCGTCTGCCGGCGGGTGGTAGACGGGACTGGCATAGGCCTCGATGGCGTGGACCAGCACCTCCATCGCAGCCGCGGCGAGGTGATGGGAGGATGCTCCCTCGAGCACCGTCGGATCGGCGATCACCCGATCGGGGCGAGGGCAGGTGACCGTCTGGCCCTGTCCGATGCGCACCCGCCGCGCCAGCCCGAAATCGCAAAGGCTGGCCGGAACGGCGATCAGGACAAGACGTTCGCCGCGCCGCAAGGCACGCTCCGCGGCAAGTCGTGCCAGCCCCACGGCTGCAGCTCCGCCCACGGCGATGAGCGTGTTGGTCCGAATGTCGCTCAAGGCTTCCAGGACCCGGATCGTCGCGTCTCCAGGCGGCGTGGCCTGAGCGAGCCTCGTCAGGCTGATCGTCGTTTGACCAAGCGACTCCTGCACGCGTGTGCAAACAGCCATGCTCGCAGGCTCGTCGTCGATGAGCGCCAGCGCGCGGGCAAGCGGTCCCACTTCCTCCGGAAGCGCGTCTTCAATCGCCGCCTCTGCGAAATGGGTGCGTGTAAGGTAGCCGATCAAGGTCATCGGAGGTGCTCTTGGCGCACGGCGACACGGAGTCCGCCGGCGGCGGATTCCGGTAGCGTGGGCGGCCGGCTCGGCGCCGGCCGCCCTGGATGACGCTGTTGGACGACCGCTCAGCCGCCTGCGCGCAGCTTGGGACAGTCGACCACGGTGCGCGACGGCAACCCGATCGCCCGGAACTGATCGGCCGTCATGCCGAGCGTCTGGTTTACGTTCTCGGTCTTGGCGACCATCTTGCTTGTCATGTTGCCGTCCGGTCCATCTACGACTTCGTTGACGAACACGGTTCCGGTGGCCTGCCGGTTTTCGTTCAGCGTGATCTTGCCGATCGGACTGTCGAGCTGGAGCTTGTTCAGCGCTTCCTTGAACTTCGCCTGTCCGTTCGAGAGATCGCCGCCGGCCGCCTCGAGTCCCTTGATGGCGGCGAGCGTGGCGACGTAGTAGCCCAGGCCGAACAGCGAAGGCGCGGGCAGGCGCTTGTCGGCGGGGAAGCTGTCCTGATAGAGCTTCACATAGGAGGTCCACGCCGGGTCGGTATTGTCGGCGGCGAAGGGGCCCGACGTCGGCGTACCCTTCAGCGCATCTTTCGCCTTGCCCTTTGCTGTCAGCACCGTCTGGTCGGCCATGATGGTGCCGCCGATCAGCTTGGTCTTTTCACCGGCCTGCTGATACTGATTGAGGAAGTTGATCGCATCCGTTCCGCCGAGGCCCAGATAGATCGCGTCTACATTGTCCGGCATTTGCGCGATGATTCCGCCGAAATCGGACTGGCCGAGCGGTTGCCAGAAACGCTGGACGATGTCGCCACCGGATTTGCAGAAGTCCACCGCAAAACCCATGAAGTTGGTGTAGCCGAACGAGTAGTCGGCCGCGATCGTCGCCACGCGTTTCCAGCCCTTCGTCTTCACGACGTAGCTGCCGAGGCCGAAGCCCCATTGCGAGCCGTCGAGGTTGAAGCGGTAGAAGTTCGGCGCGGGATCGACCCATGTGGTCTCGAGCGCGCCGGAAATGCCGTTGATCACCACCTTGCCGGGGATGGTCTTGGCGAAGTCGCGCATGGCAATGCCTTCCGAGCCGGAGAGCGGGCCGATGATGAAGTCGACATTGTCCTGCTCGACGAGCTTGCGCGCCATGCGGACCGTCGTGTCGGGTTTGGTATCCGTCGGAGCAACGACGGTCTCGATCTTCTTGCCGGCAACGGTGTTGTTCACCTGCTTGAGGGCCAGTTCAACATTGCGGACACCATCCTGGCCGCCGGTCGCGAAGGCGCCTTCCAGCGCGACAAGAATGCCGATCTTGATGGTGCCGCTCTGGGCGAGAGCTGAGCCGGGCAGCAAAAGGGCGGCCGCCGCGGCCGCGCCGAGCAGTGACTTGCGCATCGTTATTCCTCCCTCTGACGCGAAAGGGAGAATCCGGTCTCACGCCGGACCTTCCCCATGCGCGCATCCTGGCGCGCCCCTCCGGCCGCGCCTTACCGCGAAAGCTGCAGCCCAAAGCTGAAACCGCCCATATCCAAGCGTCTCATTTTCGCGGGACGCCAGCTCGTGGGCGCATGCCCGGCCACTGGGAATCGGGTCACGCGCCTCTGTGATCGAGCCTGCTCGCCACATTCGACGAGTGGTGAATGCGGGGCTCTTGACCGGGACTGTCCTCGCGATGCCGACGGCGCTGCAACAAAGCGCTGCCGACGTCGTTTCCCTGCAATTTTTTTGACAACGCCAATCATGCGATCGATGCATGGGGCAAGATTCAATGCGCCGACTACGCTCTCGGCCTCTGCCGATAGCCTGCAAGAGGAGTGACTTTGCGCAACAAGCCGACAGGACCCCGGCCCGTTCGCTCATGGAAGGCCACAGATACTCGCGAGATCCGTTCATGGCGATCGCCGGCGTGCTTCTTGAACTCAGGCATCATGCGCACCGCCGCGAGCAGCATCTTGCGCGCTGCACCGTCGACGAGCGCATGGGGGGCCAGCGCTATCAGGAACTGATTGACAAAACCCGCTTGCGCCACGCTCGCCATCAGCAGGGCCTGCAGCAGCCACGCGCCGTCGCCATTGGCCAGCGCCATCTCGATGTCGCGGGTCGCCGCAATATCCGCGGGGTGCGGCAACGACGGGCGTGGCGGCGCCCGTCGCGCGCCCCTTGACCGGATGAGTCCGTAGTTCACACAGGTGCCGCGATCGGGCGCATTCTGCTATCTGCTCCCGGAACTCGGACCGGCCGAAAACACGACTCGCTCTTGTGGCGCCCGGCTATCGAATTGCGGTGTGACCACACGGCGGGCGGCCGAGAGTAGCAGACGTCCGTTAGGGGCGCGCTTTCCTGTCCCACGACATACATCGTAACGTTGCGAGACTGTTTCATCGCAATCGTTTTCGCGTGCCGTGGCGTGTCCACAATGCCACGGCACTTGAATCCTTTTGCGGCGAGCGCGTGTTGTTGTCCCTGCCGTCGCCGCGTTCGCTTAGACTGGCTAAATTCGACGCCTGTCGATTCCGGCCGCATCGCCGCCGTCCGGCGCGTCACGGAAGTACCAGCCGACAAAGACCACCCGGAGCGTCTTCATGCTGTTTCTGAGCTACGCCTACCGCGTCCTGTCCAACTTCGTGTTCCTGGCACTGGTCTATTTCTCCCTGAATTTCATGGAGAAGTATCAGCACCGCGTGGTGCTCGCGCTGCTCATGCTGGTTTATTCCGGCATGCACGCGGCTTCGGCGCTGCGGTCGTTCAATTTCTTCCAGCGCATCGAACGGCTGGAGCTGGACGCGCGCCGTCTGATGGCGGCGGTGGCCGAGAGTCTGAACACGGCACCGCCACGCAAGCAGGTCATCACCGACGTCACGGAGTTGCGTCATGCCGGCGAGATCAAGGCCTATATCGACCTGCTTTTTCTCGCCATTGTCATGCTGCTCTGCATCGCCAAGATCGTGACGAACTGAGAGGTCAGCGTTTCTTCAACCCGACGACCCAGACCGGTCCGGCGTTTCGTCTGGCCAGAGCCGCCGGCCTGGCGACGGCCCGACCGGCGCTTTGTGGCGAAGGTTCGTCATGCCCGGCCGGTGTCAGCGGGCTGGCCGCAGCCTTGCCCGCTGGGCGGGCGGGCTTCCCGGCTACCTTCGCGGATGAGGGTTCCGTGGCGCGGGCCTGCGCCATGTCCGCCGGGCGCTTGGGGACGGCGAGCAGTGTCAGGCGCGCCGACTCCGGCATTTTGAAAAGGTTCGCCGCTGGAACCGGCAGCGCCGGCGCCGCGCTCACCGGCGGCATCGCGGGTAGCGGCCATGGGGCAAAGGGCGGCGAGGCAACGCCGCGTTCGCGCCGAGCGACGTGCGCGCCGAGATTGCTGGTACGCCAGTCGAGATCGGATAGCGCCGGCGCGGGCAGCGCCGCTGGGCTGGCGGCTGCAAACTTCGGCACTTTTGGCCAGCGCGAGATCGCCACCGTCTCCGACGACGGATGCAGCTGCCATTGCGACGGCTCGGTCGGCGTCGCCGGACGATCGGCGGTGGCCGGCACCACATGGACGATGCGATAGCCGCGTGCCTTCAGCTCGCGCAGGATTCTCGGCAACGCTTCTACCGTTCGTTCCTGAATGTCATGCAGCAGCAAAATGCCCTTTCGCTTGGCCTCCAGCCGCTCGATCGCGAGTTCGTAGACGCGACCGGCGGTGACGTCGCGCCAGTCGTCGGCCGGAAAATCGGCGCTCCAGAGCTGCAGTCCCTTGGAACGGGCGTACGCCTCCATGCCGTCGTTGACGCGCAGACCTGGAATGCGGAGGAACGGCGCGGGCGCCGTGCCGTCTCCGAGCGCTGCGGTGACCGACGCGATGCCCTGGTCGATCTCCTGCAGCGAGCGCTCGATCGGCAGGAGATGCATGCCGGCCGGATGGTTCTGGGTGTGGGTGGCGACCGTGTGGCCGGCGTCGCGCACCTTGCGCACGCCTTCGGGATTGCCCTGGGCCTGGCGTCCGACCAGAAAGAACGTCGCCTTGGCGCAATGCGCGGCCAGAATGTCGAGGATCTTGTTCGAATATTTCGGCACCGGGCCGTCGTCGAAGGTCAGCACCACTTCATGGTCTTCGAGCGGCAGCGTCTTGGCATATTGCATCGTGCCGATGACGGGATGGGCGCGCGGATCGACCACGATGGTGCGCGAGGTTCCAATCGCGTCCGAATGGCCCGGACAATTAGCGGCGGACGCTGCCTGCGCGGCGGCGACGCCGATCAGAACGGCGCACAAGGCGGTCAGGGGCCGCCGCCGAAGTCCTCCAAATACGCGACCGATCATCGAACCCCGGCTTCATTCCAAAACCACGCAACGTCTTACACAGGGCGACATGAATGCCGTCCAAATCACATGAGTTCTACACTTAATTGGCCTTTCAGTGGCGATCCAGGCGCAGAACCGCCTCGGCAAAAAAGATCGTGATCTATTGTGCCTTGCCGGACACGATTTTGGCACCGGCCGGGACGATATGCACCACGCGATAGCGGTTGTCGCGAAGCCAGCGCAGGAACGCAGGCAGCATGGCCGCTGTCTGGGCCTTCGGATCGTGCAGCAGAATGATGCCCTTGCGCGCGGCCTGCAGCCGCTCCGTGAGCAGCTTCAACTGTTCCGCCGGCGTCATCGCAATCCAGTCGCTGGCCCAGAGATCGGCGCCGAACACGGCGATGCCGCGGTGCTGCAATGCGTCCAGCGTCGCTTGCGTCATCTCGAAATAGGGGAAGCGAAAGAAGGGTGTGCTCGGCGTGGTCGAGGCCTTGCCATGAAGCGCCGTTTCGACCGCCGCGATGCCCTTGTCGATCTCGCCGATCGCTGCTTCCGCCTTGAGGTATTTCAGATTGGGATGGGACCAGCTGTGGTGCGCGATGGTGTGCCCCTCCGCTGCCATTCGCCGCACCAATTCGGGGTGGGCCGCAGCCGACCTGCCGATCAGAAAGAAGGTCGCGCGCACGCACTCCTGCGCCAGCGCCGCGAGGATCTGGCGGTCGGTTGCCGGCCACGGCCCGTCGTCGAAGGTCAGCACCACTTCGCGCTCTTCCAGCGGCAGCGTTTGCGCAAAGCTCTTGAGCCCGACGCGCGGGGTGGCGGCGGCGTCTACGGCCAGAACGCGCGACGTGCCGAGCGCATTCGCGCGGGGACACTCGGCCGCCGCAGTTGCCGCAACGCAGGTCATCAATATGGCGGCCGTCGCGCATAGTGCGGCCGCGAAGTTCCGGGTCATTTGCAGTTCGACATATTTGGCATTGCGCTGGGTGTAACCGATTGGGTAAGCGTGCAGCGTAACTCAGGCAAATTCCCCTGATCTGTCAAACCGGCGAGGCGCGGCATGGCCGAGAATATCGACGTTGCCCAGGCCGAGGCGCAACCTGCGGAAGCCTCCGTGCTCGAGCGTCTCCCGATGCGGGATGACGAGGGGCAGCTGCGTCACGAGTTTGTCGAGGAGATCGCGCGCGCCATCCATGCCGCCGACCGGCCGATGCTGTGCGAGGTGGTCGCGGAACTGCACGAGGCCGATCTTGGCGATCTCATTGGTGCGCTGGAGCCCGAGGATCGCGTCACACTGGTTGAGATCACCGGCACCGACTTCGACTTCTCTGCGCTGAACGAGGTCGATGACGCGGTCCGCGAGGAGATTCTCGAGGAACTTGAGCCTGAGACGGTCGCCGAGGGCGTTCGCGAACTGGAGTCCGACGACGCCGTCGAGCTGCTCGAGGGCCTCGACGAGGAGGATAAGGAGGAAATCCTCGACAGGCTGCCGCCGGACGAGCGTGCGCCGCTGGAGCGCAGCCTGCTGTACCCTGAGAATTCCGCTGGCCGGCGGATGAGTTCGGAGTTCATCGCGGTGCCGCCGGACTGGACCGTGGGGCAGGCAATCGACTACATGCGCGACACCCCGGACCTGCCGGATCGGTTCTACGAGATCTATGCGGTGGATTCCGAACAGCACTGGCAGGGCGCGGTGTCGCTCGACACGCTGCTGCGGGCCCGCCGGCCGGTGCCGCTGGCCGACCTTGTCGAGGAGGACCGCCGCCGCGTCTCGGTGCTGGACGACCAGGAAGAGGTCGCGCGGATGTTCGGAAAGTACAATCTGGTGGCCGCTCCCGTCGTCGACACCACCAACCGTCTGGTCGGCGTCATCACCATCGACGACGTTGTCGACGTCATCGAGGAAGAGGCGGACGAAGACCTCAAGGCGCTCGGCGGCGTCACCAGCGACGAAGAGCTGTCCGACAGCGTCTGGACCATCGCGCGCGCCCGCTTCAACTGGCTCTTGGTCAATCTGGCGACCGCGTTCCTGGCATCCTCCGTGCTCGGCCTGTTCGAGGGGCAACTGGAGAAGATGGTGGCGCTCGCCGTGCTGGCGCCGATCGTGGCGAGCCAGGGTGGAAATGCCGCGACCCAGACCATGACGGTGGCGGTGCGGGCGCTGGCGACGCGCGAACTGGGCTCCAACAACGCGTTTCGCGTGGTGATGCGCGAGGCGATGGTCGGCCTCGTCAACGGGCTCGCCTTTGCCGTGATCACCGGCGTTGCCGCCGTGGCCTGGTTCAAGATCCCGGGCCTCGGCGTCGTGATCGGCCTTGCCATCATCTGCAACCTGGTGGCCGGCGCACTGGGCGGTATTTTGATCCCGATGGTGCTGGAGCGGGTGCGCGCCGACCCTGCGGTCGCGTCGGGCACCTTCGTTACGACCATCACCGACGTGGTCGGCTTCTTCTCCTTTCTCGGCATCGCCACGCTGTGGTTTGGTCTGAAGTAGCGCCACCGATCCGCCTTTTTTATCGTTAATCGGGCGTTAACGCGCTTGAACGATGATGCGCTCTCACGAGGGTGCCATGCAGCGATTGCGGCTGAAAGCGGACGGACGGATCGTCGAACTGCGGGACGGACAGGAGTTTCCGCTCGCGCCGGCACTTCAGACGCCGTCGGCACCCGCGCTTGCGCCCGCCGCTGCATCAGGCGAAGCTTCGGCGCTGCCGGCGGTGCGCGACCTGCGCCGCCGCGCGCAACTGACCCAGACCGAATTTGCGGCGCGGCTCGGCGTGCCGGTCGAAACCATCCGGAACTGGGAGCAGGGCAAGCGTGCGCCGCGCGGACCGGCGCGGGCGTTGCTCGCGGTGATCGCGCATTCGCCAGAAACGGTGTTCGCCGCGCTGGCTTCAGAGGAATCGTCGCCGGCCTAAGCGTCGTGGTTGACGGTTTCTTTAGGGTGATCGCGAACGCATTCCGGAATCACGCCGGTTCGAAACGCCATCTGTTGGCAGGGCGGTTTCCGCAGCCCATATTGAGCAGAGTACAGCGGACGCAAGCGATGCTGCATGTCGACGCCAATGGCGCGAAAATCCCGGCGATCGGGCTGGGCACCTGGGAATTGCAGGGCCGCGCCTGCGCGCGAATCGTCGAGCAGGCGCTGCGGCTCGGCTATCGCCACATCGACACCGCGCAGATGTACGAGAACGAGCGCGAGGTCGGCGAGGGCTTGCGCGCCTCGGCGGTCAAGCGCGGCGAGGTTTTCGTCACGACGAAGATCTGGCCGACGCACTTCGCGCCTCACGATCTCGAGCGCTCGGCCAAGGAAAGCCTGGTGCGGCTGCGCCTGACCGAGGTCGACCTGTTGCTGCTACATTGGCCGAATCCGCATGTCCCGCTGGTCGAGACGCTTGGCGCGCTGGCGCGGGTCAGACAGCAAGGGCTAGCGCGGCATATCGGCATTTCCAACTTCACCGTCGCCTTGATCGAGGAGGCGGTGGCATTGTGTCCCGAACCGCTGGTGTGCAACCAGGTCGAGTATCACCCCTATCTCGATCAGGCCAAGGTGAAGGAAGCCTGCGCGCGCCACGGCATGGCGCTCGTGGCCTATAGCCCGGTCGCTCGCGGCCGCATCAAGAACGACCAGGAACTGCACCGGATCGGCGAAAGCCATGGCAGGACAGCGGCGCAGATCTGCCTGCGCTGGCTGGTGCAGCAGGACGTCGCGGCGATCCCGCGCACCTCGAAACTCGAACGGCTCTCGGAGAACATCGACATCTTCGATTTCGAACTGTCGGACGAGGAGATGGCGCAGATTTCCGCGATGGGCAGCGCCGGCGGCCGGCTTTTGGATTTCAACACCGCGCCGAAATGGGATTGAGCCACCGGGCCCGCCGACGCTAAGCTGCGGGCAGGGTAATGGCCAACATCGTCCCCGGTGCGATGGAACAGCGGCGGATCATCTCATCCGACATCACGGCGTCGGCGGTCGCGCATGTCGCGCTGCTGACACTGCTCGTTCTGTTTTCCGACGTGCGTCCGTTCGGCGCGGTGACCGCCGAAGAGATGCCGGTGGAGATCGTGACCCCGCAGGATCTCGCAGAACAACAGGCGCTCGCCGAGCCACCCCCTGCGGAAACCAAGCCCGCGCTGCCACAGCCCGACTTCACCCGTCTCGACAAATCTCCGGCCGAAACCGCGCCGCCACCTTCGCCTCCGCCGGCCGCCGCGCCTGCGCCCGCTGCGACGTCACCGACGCCGCAGAAGCTGGCCGCGCGCGCGACCCCGCCGTCATCGCAACCGGCGCCGGCCTACAAACCGCCCGAGCCGGACGTTTCAATCAAGTATCAGGTGCTGCTCGGGCTGCCGCCCGACCTGTCGCCGATGCCGCCGGCGCCCGCGCAGGGGCCGACCAAGGGGGAGGGCAATTTCGATGGGCCGGCGACGGAAGCCGCCGATATCGCCAGCACGGTGATCACGGCGTTCCGCCGACACCTCAGGACCTGCTCGAAAATGCCGGCCTCGCTATCGAATTCCGACGACGTCATGGTCAAGCTGCGCGTGCTGATGAAGCTGGACGGAACGCTCGCCGCCGAGCCCGCCCTGATCGAGGGTAAGGCGTCGATGAAGGGTGTCTTGCTGATGCAGGGGGCGGTCCGGGCACTGCAGGACTGTCAGCCTTATACAATGCTTCCGGCGGATCGCTACGGCGAATGGAAGGTGCTTGACCTCAGTTTTACGCCGCAGGATTTCACCAGGGGCTGACGATTGTTGCGAGCGCCGCCCGGCTGTTCGGGCCGAACGGCGTCAGATCGCGTGTCAGTCCGGCTTTTGCAGCGCCAGCCGGATCGCCATTTCGACCGGCGAGTAATCGCCGTCGTCCCGTTCCAGCCGGATCGGTTCGGCCGGATGCAGCGGCGGTTGCGCCATGAAGCGCGGGTTGACGCCGCGGTGCGGCTGCGCGGCATGGATCAGGAAGGGATGGCAGAGATAGACCGAGCCGGCCGCGCCCACGGCGAGCGCTTCCGGCCGATCGGCTGCGACATCGTCGAGCATCAGGTGCGATAGGCCGGCTTCACCGGCGGGTTCGAGCAATCGCGCCATGTCGCGGTGCGAGCCGGCACGGATGCGGGTCGGCGCATCCGCCTCGCCGACATCGGAAAACAGAAACAGCATCAGCAGCGCGCGCCCGCGGGAGGTGACGTTGACCCGCCATGCGGAGAAATCATTGCGCTCGGCGGGATCCTCCGATGGGCCGGGAAAACTGAGGTCGACGTGCCAGCCGGTGTCGCCGGGATCGTCGGGGTGCGGAAAGCGCACTGGAAAGGTGCCGAGATCGGCGCGCGGATGCCAGCGGCCGCGTCCAACAAGCTGGTCGAATGCGGTACGAAGCACCGGCGTGTTGACGGCCTCGCGAAACGGTGCGTCACCGTAGTAGCCGAGCCGGACCACTGGCCGAGTCCAGGTCTTATCGTTGAAAGGATCGCATCCGGTATCGCGCCACAGGATGGCGCGGCCTTCATCGGCGAAGGGTCGAGGGAAGGCTTGGTCCAGCCGGACAAATCCGTCCTGAATGAATTGGTCGAGTTGTGCGTCGCTGAGCGCCCGCACGTGTTGAGTGGTGTTCGAAGGCATGAAGTCCTCATGTCGCTGAATCAGCCGCCATCATCTCCCGCAGCGGGAGGGGCCGGCTCGTTCGGTTCATTAATTCGCGGCGTTGCCGAAGGTGGCACGCGCGAAGTTCTCCGCCCGCTGGCGCGGGCGCGCCGTCAGCGGCTGAGGAAGAAGACCGAAGCGAAGATGCGGATCATCATCATGGGGGCGACAACTATCACGGACCGCTTAAGCCATCAATCACGCTTCGGTCGGTTCCCCGTCGCGCGCCACGCGTTCGACGCGAACCAGCCGCTCCGCGGCGAAGAAAGCGACGGCAGCGATGTCGATCCAGTAGGCGCGCATGCTATCGCCCAAGGGTGGCTTGGTAAGGCATAGGTTGAACGCGTGCGGCGCACTATGGCAAGATCGGGATCGCAACAGGATCATCCCGAAAAATGCTGAAACTGGTCATCGGTAACAAGAACTATTCGTCATGGTCGATGCGGCCATGGCTGGCGCTGCGCGCCAACAACATCCCGTTCGAGGAAGAATTCATCCCGCTCTACACCGACAACAAGGCGGACAAGGACCGGATCCTGAGCTTTTCCCGCGCCGGCAAGGTGCCGGCGCTGGTCGATGGCGACCTCACGGTGTGGGATTCGCTGTCGATCATCGAATATCTCGCCGAGCGATTTCCGCAAGCGAGGCTATGGCCGGAGGACCGCGCGCGTCGCGCGCATGCGCGCTCGATTTCCGCGGAGATGCATTCCGGCTTCTTGCCGCTGCGCAGCGAGTGCGGCATGAACCTGCACCGTCCGGTCGGCGCGATCGCGCTCTCCGACGATGCGCGCGCCAACGTGGCGCGCATCCAGGAAATCTGGGCGGATTGCGCGCGCCGTTACGGCAAGGACGGACCATTCCTGTTCGGCGCGTTCGGCGGCGCGGACGCGATGTTCGCGCCGGTGGTGCATCGGTTCCGCACCTACGCCATCGAGGTGGGCGGCGAGGCGCGGCAATACTACGAGGCGATGCAGTCGTTGCCGGCATTCCAGGAGTGGAGCCGCGACGGCCTTTCTGAAACGCTCGTCATCGAACGTTTCGAGGGGGTCTGATTGCGCCCGGGCGGGGTGGAGGCAGAAGCGCACGCACCCGCGCCCTTATGATGGCACCATCGGGGGGCTGTCCTATTATGGGAATATGGCCGCCTTCACCGATTCCCGGGAACCTACGGATTCGTGGCGTATCGCCCTGAAAAAAATGCACAATTTGTGTATTTGCCATGCCGCGATGTTGCTGGCTTTTGGGCCGGCGCCTGTGCTAGCTTGCCGCAGGGTTTTCAAGCCGGCCGTAAGCTAGCGGGACTAAGAGCGCGGCCGGTGTTCTTGTGTGATGGAGAGGGCGTTGAAGCATAAGTACTCCGTTGGAGAGACTGTCTATTTTACTGCCAGCAACGTTGCCCGACCGGCCGCCAGCGGCACCTATGAGGTGATCCGGCTGCTCCCGACGGAAGGCGACGATTGCCAGTATCGTATTAAAAGCTCGACCGAAGCCTTCGAACGGGTCGCCAAGGAAAGCCAGCTCGCGATTTCCTGATTCAGCCATATGCAAGCGGTCGATTGACGGGGTCCATTTCGATCGCCGTCAAGAGGCCCCGTTCGCAGAACCATTCGGCCGACATGCGGATGCGGGAAGAACGCAGCCGTCTTTCGATCGCGTTTGATGCTGCGTAAGGGACACCGCGCATGAACTGGGACTGGGCTGCTCCGCTGGACGTTATCTGGAACACGCCGAACCTTCCGTTGTACCTGACGCTGGCGACGGGGGTTTTTGTCGGCATCATCGTTCTGATCACGCTGTTGCGCTCGGAGAGATCCGTGGCCAACGGCGTGCTCGCGCTTCTCACGCTGTTCGCGATCGGCGTTGCCGGGGTCGTCACGTTCCGCGGCGGCAGTTCGACCGGCGCGGTTCATTCCAGCGAGGTGCGCCCGGTGCAGACGGCGGCGGCGCCATTGCCGCAGCTTTCCTGCATCGATGAACTCGCCGGCGACGCCGTGCTCGCCGCCTGTGAGAAAGTGCTGTTCGGCTCGGCCGAATCGGTGGCGGCGGCGGTCGCCTATGCTGCCTCGCAGATTACGCTGCTCACCTCGCTCGGCGATGTCGCCACCGCGAACAACGGGGGCGGATCGGATCTCCTGGCACTGCGCCGCGCCGTCGAACGCGACCGTTACGGGCTGATGGCCTACGTGCTGACGGCGCGAGACCGTTGCACGCCGACGTCTTGCCGCGCGTTCCGTTCGTTGACCGAGCCGCGCCAGATCGTGGCCAATATGGAGGAACGCGCCTACGAAAACCTGGTGATGCGCTACGCGCCGTCCTGGAACTCGCCGCACGCCGCCGGGATGGTCGCGGCGCTGCCGCCTTCGCTTCCCACCGGCAAGCCGACCAATGCCGAATTCCCGACCTCGGCTTCCACCCCGGCGGTCAGCATCATGAACCCCGAGCCGCCGCTCGGCGCCGCGGTTAAACCGCCGCCGGTTGCCGCCGCACCGGCCGTCGCGCCGCCCGCGCAGCGCTCGGTCGCGCCGCCACCGGCGCCAGCTGCAGCGCCAGCGCAGGCACAGGCCGCCGCCAAAAAGCCGCCGGCGCCGAAGCGGCCTGCCACGACAGGACCGGTGCAACTCACGCCGTCGGCTGCACCCACAGCCGATAGCAACGAGTGATCTTTTCAAAGCACGCCGGGGCCGCTACATCGGCTCCATCATGCCGCTTCATCTCATCAAGCTTGCCGTCGGTTGCGAGTCGGTCAAGGAACTCAAGGGCTGGGTCGCCGAACGGATGGCGACCGCCAGGAAGAAGGGGCTGCCGCTCCGCCACGTTCACGTCACGCGGATGACGCCGAAGCGCGGTGCGGAAATCCTGGCCGGCGGTTCGCTGTACTGGGTGATAAAGGGCGAGATCGCCGCCCGCGAAAAGATCATCGCGATCGAGCCCTTCCGCGACAAGGATGGTATCGGGCGGTGCCGCCTCGTGATGCAGCCCAAGGTGATCGCCGTGTCGCCGCGGCCGATGCGCCCGTTCCAGGGCTGGCGCTACCTTACCGAGCACGCCGCGCCCGCCGACCTGACTAAATCCTCCGCGGCCAGCGTGGCCGCGATGCCGGAGCCGATGCGGCGCGAATTGCGCGACCTCGGGCTGCTCTAGACACCGATATTGTCGATCAATCGTGTCTTGCCGAGTTTGGCGGCGACGAGGATCCGCAGCGGCCCGTCCTTGACCGAGGCGACCGGCGCCAGCGTGGCGGCGTGGCGGGCTTCGAAATAGTCCAGCGCAAAGCCGGCGGCGCTGATCATCTCGCGGCCGGCTTCGATCGCCGCCGCCATGTCCTCGCCGGCCTTCAGCCGCCTGGCGCTCTCCTTCATGGCACGGTAGAGCACCGTGGCGGTCTGCCGTTCTTCGGGCGACAGGTAGACGTTGCGCGAGGACATCGCTAGCCCGTCGCGCTCCCGTACCGTGCGCGAGCCGATCACCCGTACGCCGAGGTCGAGATCGGCCGCCATCTGCGTCACCACCCGCAACTGCTGAAAATCCTTTTCGCCGAAGATCGCGACATCCGGGCGGACCTGGGTGAACAGTTTGCCGACCACGGTGGCGACGCCGCCGAAGAAGTGCGGCCGGAAACGGTCTTCAAGGCCGGCGGTGGCCGGACCTTCCGGCACGATCCGCGTGACGAAGCCGTCCGGGTACATCGCCTTGACGTCCGGGTTCCAGATCAGTTCGACCTTCTCGGCGGCGAGCTTGGCGACGTCGGCCTTCCAGGTGCGCGGGTAGGAGCCGAAATCCTCCGATGGCGCGAACTGAGTCGGATTGACGAAGATCGACACGACCACTTTCTGGGCGCGACGCCTCGCCAGCCGCACCAGGGACACATGCCCGTCATGAAGCGCACCCATGGTCGGCACCAATGCGACGGTGGCCTTGCGTACGCGTAGCGCTTCGACGGCGCGGCGCAGGGCGGGGACGGTACGGACGACCACGGGACTTCGCGACATCTGGCCTCGATCTCTTGCAGGTTAGGTTTAGGGGGCGTCCTCAAACCTTATCGCCCGAGCTTCGTCGGCGGGCACGCCGACTTTATAAGCACGACGCAGTGCCGCCAAGCTTGCCCTGATATTGCCGCGTGAAATCGTTCATCATGACGAGTCTGAAAGCGTTGCCGCAGCCGCTGCGATTCATGATTGGGACACACGTCGTGCGATTTGAATGCGCGGTCGCGCATTTCACTTGACCGCAGCCGCGCGTGGTTGAAGATATCGTGCGGGGATCGAGTCATGTTGGTTCAGACGAGTCAGGGACAATCGGGTACGGCGCATGTCGTCGTGCTCGGCAACGAGAAGGGCGGATCGGGAAAATCCACCTCCGCCCTCCATATCGCTGTTGCCCTGATGAAGGCGGGACAGCGCGTCGCCACCATCGATCTCGACTGCCGCCAGCAGAGTTTCACCCGCTACATCGCCAACCGGAGCGCATGGGCGCGCCGCACCGGTCTCGACCTGGAAATCCCCGTGCACTACTGCGTCAAGCTCGGCGAGACGATGCAGATCGCCGACAATGAGAACGCCGAGTTCCTGCAGTTCATGGAGGCGGTGAGCGCGATCGAGCGTGCCTTCGATTTCATCGTTATCGACACGCCGGGTTCCGACTCCTACCTGATGCGGCTGGCCCATTCGATGGCTGACACGCTGGTGACCCCGATCAACGACAGCTTCCTCGATTTCGACGTGCTCGGCACCGTCGATCCGGCGACCTACGCTGTGACCGGTGAGAGTCATTACGCAGAGATGGTGCGGGACGTCCGCCGCAAGCGCCGCCAGCTCGACGGCACCACCACGGACTGGATCGTGGTGCGCAACCGCCTGTCGATGATCGGTTCGCGGAACAAGCAGCTGGTCGCCGACAGCCTGAAGGATCTGTCGCTGCGGCTCGGTTTCCGCTCGATCGACGGCTTTGCCGAGCGGGTGGTCTACCGCGAGTTCTTCCCGCGCGGGTTGACGGCGCTGGACGATCTCGACGAGGCGACGCTCGGAACCCGGCCGAACATGGGCCATGTCACCGCCCGCGAAGAAGTGACCAGTCTGTTGCGCCAGCTGAAGCTACCGCTTGACGAGCGTGGCCGCCGCCGCGCTGCCAACCGCGCCGAATGGTTCACCCAGGTCGACAAGCCGCTCGAAGTCCACGACATCATCGGCGACATCGCCAGCGCCTGATCAGCGGCCCGGCTCGATCACCGTCATCCTGAACGGGCCGGCGTTGGCGGCGGCATGCGCCACCGCCTCGTTGGCGCGGTCGAGACTGAACGCCGTGACCTCGAACTGGAACAGGTCGATCAGGCCGGCGCGCACCATGCCGGCCATCAGGGTTGCCGCGTACGGCGGGTACATCCACTGTCCGCGCACCGTGATGCAGTTCCGCATCATCCAGGGGTAGGGGAGTTCGAGGCTGGCGCCTCCGAGCATGCCGACGCCGCCCATCAGCACCACCCGCCCGTAGGGTCGCACCGAAAGAACGGCGGTCCTTACCTGAGCGGCGCTGGCCGCCGGCGGCAGGATGTCGAGCACGCAGTCGATCGGGCCGGGCGCCGCCTGAAGGATGCGCGCGCGATCGTCGGCCTCGTCGCCCCGCATCGGCACGGTCCGCACGCGGGCGCCGAACCGCCGCGTCAACGCGCCGAGCGCCGGCTCGTTACGCCCGGTGGCGAGCACACATTGCGCGCCCATCCCCAATGCGACGGCAACCGCGGCGCTGCCAAAACTCCCGGTCGCGCCGTTGACGAGCACGGTCTCCCCGGCCTGCAGATTGGCGGCGAGGAATCCGCCGTAGGGCACCAGCAGCGTGCCAAGTGCGCACCAGCGGGCGGCATCCTTGGCCTCGATGTCGCCGATCGGCACGACATTTTCCGTCGGCAGCCGCATCTGTTCGGCCCAGGCGCCATCGTGGAAGTAGC
The DNA here is from genome assembly GCA_964609175.1 of uncultured Bradyrhizobium sp. GTDB lineage: Bacteria > Pseudomonadota > Alphaproteobacteria > Rhizobiales > Xanthobacteraceae > Bradyrhizobium. The sequence goes on along the minus strand of CAZSRR010000004.1, from coordinate 69,247 downwards.
GTTGCAGGCGCAGGCCCGCCTCGGTTCCGCCGGTCAGGCCCTGCAGGGCGATGTCCGGCGCGCGTGCATTGTCGCGCGCGCGCACGGTCGGGTCGCAATAGACCCAGTCGCCGGGGCGCAGCCGGGTCGCGTCGGGACCGGTGGCGCGGACGCGGCCAATCGCGCCGGGGCCGGGGATCATGGGCAATTCCATGAGGTATTTCCGCTCTCCGCTGAGCACCTCGTTGGCGTAGGCGAGCACGCGGCTCGCCGCGACATCGACAATCACCTCGCCGGTGCCCAGCGACGGCGCGGGACGGGTCTCGATCGCCAGCGGCGATCCGAATTCGTTCAATACGGCAGCCTTCATCGGAGCCTCCTCATGTCGGTTGAAGGCATTGTCGCGGCGCTTCAGGCAGCCAACAAGACCTGGTATTATCCTAGGACTGTCGAACCCTCTCTCAGGCACGGTGCGCATGGCTGTGACGGCAACAAATTCCAGGCAGAGCGAGCTCGGCGACTTCCTGCGCTCGCGGCGGCAGAAGCTGACGCCGAATGCCGTCGGCCTGCCGGCGGGCCGGCGGCGGCGGACGCCGGGGCTGCGACGCGAGGAGGTGGCCGAACTGGCGGGCATCGGCGTCGACTGGTACGTCCGCCTCGAGCAGGGACGCTCGGTCAGCCCGTCGGCCATGACGATCGACGCGCTGGCGCGGGCGCTGCGGCTGAGCAAGGCCGAGCACCGGCATCTGACCGAATTGACGCAAAACGGCGACCGGCGTCCCTTCGTCCGCGAAACCGTTCCGTCGGCGATCCGCCGCACGGTCGAACAGCTCAATCTGCCGGCCTATGTCACCGGCCGCCGCTGGGACATCCTCGTCTGGAATAGAGCGGCAGAAGAGATCTTTGCGTTCAGCCGGCTGGCCGAGGCCGATCGCAACAGTCTGCTATCCGTGCTGACAAATCCCGCGACGCGAAAACTGTTCGGCGCCTCATGGGCGGACGAGGCGCAGCGCATCGTCGCCCAGTTTCGTGCGACGCACGACCTGTGGGCGGGCGATCCGGCCTTCCGCGACCTGTTGGCGCGGCTGCGCGACGGTTGTCCCGAATTCGAGGGCTGGTGGGAGACCCACGACGTGAGTGGCGCCGCGGCGGGCCGGAAATCCTTGATCCATCCCAAGAAGGGCCGGCTCAGGGTAGAGTACACAAGTTTCCAGGCGAACGACGATCCGGCGCTGAAGCTGGTCATCTATACGACGGCTTGAACTAGAGGGTATTTTGGCACCTTCTACCCCGTTTAGTTCCGGGGAAACCAGCTTCTGTTGTGCCGGTTTTCCGTAGACTTTTATTTAACGCTCGAACCGAAGTTTGATGGGAGGCGTCGTAGACAATAACAGGCCGGATTTGGTGGGCTTGGGCGATGCACAGTGGACAAGTGCATCGCACAATGATCAGGCGGTCAACACACAACATTTGGCCTTTATGTCACTCCACTGTGACATATATCATCAAGATGAGACCGGAAGAGTCTCTGAACAGGGATGGCCCCTCGCGGGGCACGAGGACGAAAATGAAGCGTGGAATTCTCGTTCTGCTTTCACTCTCCGTGCTGGTCGCTGTCGCGTATGTCACCGCGAGCAAGTGGGCGATCCGGCATGAGACGATTGCGTTCCACGATCCCGCGCGCGGCAACCGTCTGGTCGCCGTCAGTATCGCGGTTCGCCGCGACAAGGAAATGCAGGCCAATGCCGGCCTGAGCAAGCTGCCGGTTGCGATCCTCAATCACGGCAACACGGTCAAGAATACCGAGTATTCGTTCCTGGCGAACTTGTTCGCCTGGCGCGGCTATCTTGCGATAAGCCCGCAGCATGATTTGCCGACCGACCCGCCGATGGTGACCCGGGTCGGCGAGCCCTATGTCGGCCGCCTCCCGCAGATCGAGCGCGGCGTCGCCAATATCCGTTTCGCCGTGCACGAAATGAAGAAGCTGCAGCCGAACGCCGACTACGACAAGGTGACGATGGTCGGCCATTCCATGGGCGGCGACATTTCGATGTACTTCGCCAAGGAGTATCCCGACGAGATCAAGAAGGTCGTGACGCTGGATAATCTGCGCGTGCCGTTTTTGACCGATGGCAGGTTCAAGATCCTGTCGTTCCGTTCGCAGGACGCGCATTTCAAGCCGGATGCGGGTGTCATCCCCGATGACGAGCAGTGCGAGCAGTCCGGCATTACCGTCGTGAAGACCGACTTCCAGCACAACGATATGCGGGACACCGGACCGGAAGCCGCCAAATCGTCGATCCAGTCGATGCTCGACAAGTTCCTCGACGAATCCGACAAGAGCGCGCTCAAGCCGGTGCCGACCAGGGTGCCGGACATTCTGGCCGCCAATCCGGGACCGGTGCCGCTGCCCGCGCCGACCACCGGCAACCGCGCGACGGGCAAGCCCGTCACGAATTAACTGGCGTCGGCATCGCGCTGGGCATCGCCGTCCGACGCATTGACCCCCGCCCGACGTCCTCCCACATAGTGCTTGCTGTTTTTTCCCGCGAGCGCTCATGGCCGGCGAACCAACCATACCGAAATCTGCAGGCGAGGTTGCTTCGGGCGCCCACGAGGATGGCGGTCTACCCACGGCCAGATCGTCGACATCGGAGGACATCGCCGCCTTCGTCGCGAAAGCCCGCTCCATGTCGCCGCACGGCGCAGGCGGGCGGGGCAGGCTGGTGTTTGCGCTCGACGCCACGATGAGCCGGCAGCCGACCTGGGACATGGCCTGCGCGCTGCAGGCCGACATGTTTCGCGAGGCCGGGTCGCTCGGCAGCCTCGATATCAGGCTGGTCTATTACCGAGGCTACAACGAATGCCGCGCCACCGGCTGGATCTCGGATTCCGCGCAACTGGCGCGGCTGATGGGCAAAATCCACTGCCAGGGCGGCAATACGCAGATCGGCAAGGTGCTGTCGGAAGCGCGCCGAGAGGCGGTGGCGTCCGGCGTACGTGCCGTGGTGTTCGTCGGCGACGCCATGGAGGAATCCATCGACGACCTCTGCGCCAGGGCGGGCGAGCTCGGCCTGCTCAAGGTGCCGGTGTTCATGTTTCAGGAAGGCCGCGATCCTGCGGCCGAACAGGCGTTCCGCGAGATCGCGCGTCTCACCGGCGGGGCATGGTGCCGCTTCGACCCCGGCGCCGCGGCGCAGTTGCGCGAGTTGCTGCGCGCCGTCGCAGCCTACGCCGCCGGCGGACGCGAAGCGCTCCTGGCGCTGGCAAGAACCACCAGCGGTGCTGCCGCGCTGATCGGCCAGATGAAGTGACCGCTACTTTCGTTGTCGGCCAACCGGTCGCGATGCTTTTCCGCATCGAAGCCATTATATTGGAATCATGCCAACCCTGATTGCCGGCGTCGTCGCCGTTGTCGTTCTCTACTTGCTGCTGCAGATGTTTCGTGCGGCCAATCCGGTCCTGCTCGCGCGCTGGGTCAAGATCGGGGGCGGCGTCCTGGCGCTGGCGGTCGCCGCCTTCACCGGGCTGCGCGGCGAGCTGGCGGTCGCCATCCCGCTCGGCATCTTCGGCGCGGGCCTGCTCGGCTGGTCGCCGTTCGGTCCGGGCGGCTTCAGCAACATCGGCGGGATTTTTGGCGGAGGTGCGCGTTCGTCCGGGCAGGCCTCGCGCGTGCGCTCGCAATTTCTCGATATGACTCTCGATCACGACAGCGGCATGCTGTCGGGACAGATCATCGACGGACCGAATGCCGGCCGCTCGCTGGATGCGTTCGACCTGCCGCAGCTGATCGCGATGATCCCGGCCTTCGACGCCGAGAGCGTCGCTCTACTTGAAAGCTATCTTGACCGCCGGTTTCCCGCTTGGCGTCATCACGCGCAGGGCGATGCGGCAGGGCGGCGGGGAGGCCCGGCGGCGAGTGGAAAAATGACGGATGAGGAGGCCTATCAGATCCTTGGCCTGCAGCCGGGGGCGGGACGGGACGACATCAGCCGGGCGCACCGCACCCTCATGAAGAAACTGCATCCCGACCAGGGGGGCTCGACGTACCTCGCTGCCCGGGTAAACGAGGCCAAGGATACTCTTCTTCGTACGCATCTCTAGCTCACTCCGGCTCACGCCACCGACGCTATAAACCGCGAGCTGCCTGCCTGCCGTGCTCTGGTTGATGCCCCACATCGCCCGCCGTTGTCCGGCGTGGTCGATCGTTCATTGACGGTAAACCTATCCGCAAATTCTTGACGGAAAGTTTTCGCCCCACCGCCTTTCTGCAGGGTCGCGCTGATTGTGGGCGGCGAAGTCGCCATGGGATCGTCGTCATTCCGGAATGCGCCTGCCCGGGGGCGCAGACCCGGAATCATCCAGCCGCATAACCTGTCGCCCGATGGATTCCAGGTTAGATGCTTGGCGTCGCCCCCGGAATGACAGGAGAGAAAGCTGAAACAACAAAGCCGGCGCTTGCGGCGCCGGCTTTCGAATCTCAGTGAAATGTCTTGGATCAGTTGCGAACGGTCATGCAGGAGATGTCGGCGCGCTTCAGCGCTTTGCAGACCGCTTCGGCCTGATCCTTCTCGAGACCGGCAAAGCGGGCGCGGTAAAGCGTGCGATTGTCCTTGGACGTGGTGGTCTCGGTAAACGGATCGGCCTTGCTGAGCAGGGAACTGGCCTTGGTGCGGGCGAGGTCGATCCGCTGCTTGGCTTCGCTTTCGCTATCGAGCGCGCCGACCTGGACGATCCAGCCGGTGCGAACCACCGCGGGCTTGCTGGCCTCGGTCTGCTGCACGGGTTGCGGCGGCTGGGCGCGCGGCGCCGGATCGGCGTAGGCCATCGTCTGGGCATGCGGCGAGGAAGGTGCGGCGGCCTGCGCGAGGCTGGAGGCCGGAAGCACGCCGAGCACGCCATTGCCGGTGCCGTGCCCGGCCGGTTGCTGCGGCATCGCCGCCCTGAGCGCCTCCTTGGCGGCTTCGACCTTTGCATCGGTGTCGTCGGCCATCACCGCACTGGAGGTTTCGGCGACTGCGGGGCGTGCCGGGATCGCGCTGGTGACCGGAACCGGCGGCGCCACCGGCTGGGAGGGACCGGCTGAGGCGAGTTTCATCGGGCCGGCCTTGACCTGAACCGTCTTGACCTTGACCGGCTTCATCGGCTCGGCCGAGCCGAGGAGTGCCGAAATCGACTGCGGCTGGACCACGCCGCTGGTCAACGGCGCGGGCTCGAACTTGGCTTGCTGCTCGACCTTGGCCTGCGGTGCAGGCAGCGCGGCGGCGGCGGCGGCCAGCAGCGAGGGCTTGGCGATCGAACGGGTGGCGGGCGCGGGCTCGGCCGAGGCGTCTGCCACATTGAAGGTGCCGGCGGCGGGGTTGCGTTCGGTGATCGCGGCAACGGTGCGCTTGGTGGAACCCTTCTCGAGATTTTCGGCGAGCAGGTTGCGCATGGTGGCGTCGCGCGAACTGCCACTGCGACCGCCCAGCACGACGCCGACGAGATGGCGGTTGCCGCGGCGCATCGAGCTCACGAGGTTGAAGCCGGAGGCGCGGGTGTAGCCGGTCTTGATCCCATCGACGCCCTCGACATTGCCGAGCAGACGATTGTGGTTCCGGATCGATTGCCCGCGAAAACTGAATACGGTCGTGGCGAAGTAACGGTAGTAGCGCGGAAAGCGATCCTGGATCGCGCGGCCGAGCGTGGCCTGATCGCGTGCCGAGGTCAGCTGTTCGTCGTTGGGCAGGCCGGAGGCGTTGCGATAGGTGGTCTTGCTCATGCCGAGCGCGCGTGCCTTGCGCGTCATCAGCCTGGCGAATTCGTCTTCGTCACCCGCGATGGCTTCGGCGATCACGACGGCGGCGTCGTTGGCCGAACGCGTCACCAGGCCCTTGATGGCGTCCTCGACCTTGATCGTCTGGCCGGGCTTGAGACCGAGCTTGGTCGGCGCCTGTTCGGAGGCGTGCTCGGAGACTTCCATCTCGGTGTCGAGCTTCATCTTGCCGGCATCGAGGCGCTCGAACAGTAGATAGAGCGTCATGATCTTGGTCAGCGACGCCGGGCGGCGGATCGCGTCGGGATTGTTGGAACTGAGCACCGCGCCGGAATTGCCGTCGACGATGATGGAGGAGAACTGCGGGCTGTAACTTTCGCGGACGACGTGGTGATGCCGGCGATGCTTGTAGCGGCGCGCTTCAGCGCTTTCGCTGCTGATCAGTATCGCGGTTGCGAAGGTGATTAGTCCGAGGGCGCACACGCGCAAAGCGCGTGAGGAAGCCAAGGTTGTACGAAGCATTTACTTCCCCGTCCCAATTTCTGTCTTGATCACCGGCTCGTGAGGCAAAATTGTGCCCGAGAACCGCTGACAACGGTCTGGTCGGAGCACCGATTTGCCCCTCAGGCGCGGCCGGTTCGGCCGATAAGGTCGCTCTTCTAGCTAAGATGCTGTTCACAAACAGATTTCGAACGGTCTACCGGAAGGCGAACGCATCGTGTTTTGAGGTTAGGCGTGGCGGGTTTCCAAAAGATTAATTAACCGTTGCGTAACGGGTCGGCCTTTAGCGCAAATTGCTCGTAATTGTGCATTGCACAAATTTTGTTGACTTTATTGTGCGGTGCATATATCGGGTGAGGCGGTCAGGGGGCCGGGATCTCCCGGTTCACACCTGCAGTCTGGGAAAGGACGCCATGATGGTGAAGGTTGAAGACATTCAGAACTACGGCAAAGAGCATCTCGAGTCGGTTGCCGCTTCCGCGAGCAATATCCAGAGTGGCGTCCAGGCGATTGCCAGCGCCTATGGCGATTATGCCAAGAAATCGTTTGAAGACACCAAGTCGTTTGTCGAGAAGCTTTCCGGCGTGAAGTCGCTGGACAAGGCGCTCGAAGCTCAGACCGAATTTGCGCGCTCGTCCTACGAGACATTCGTCGCGGAATCCCAGAAGATCGCCGGCCTCTACTCCGACCTCGCCAAGCAGACCTTCAAGCCCTACGAGGGACTGGTCGCCAAGTTCACCCCGGCGGCGCATTAATCAATCGCGACCTGATATTCGACAAAAGATACTTGGACAGCAAAAGCCCGGTCGTCGCGACCGGGCTTTTTCTTGGGCTCGACGGTAGCTCCCGCCTATTTGTAGACGCGCAGCTTGGCCAGCGACTGTCCAATGGAGTTGAACACCGACAGGGTCTGGTTCGGATCGGTGATGCGGTAGAACTTGTCAGTACCGCTTGCGCATTCCTTGAGCACGGCAGACTCCCCATCCCCGCCGGTATCGACCTGGACGGTGTAGATCACAACGTTCGCGGCCTTAACGTTTGCGCACAGGATCTTCTGACGGGCATCGATCTGCGACGCGTTGCTGTACCAGCGGTTTTGCGTGTTCAGGCCGTCCGACAGCAGGACGATGGCCTCCTTGTAGGTATAGTTTGCGGTATCCTTGGCCGGGGCATTGAAGGGTTCGCCCAGGCCGAGCGTCAGCCAGCCCCAGGCAAGCCCGATGCCCTGGTTGGTGTTGCCTGTCGGCTCCATGTTGTCGATCGCGGTTTTCAAGGCGGACCAGTCGTAGCTCAGCGGCACGATCGGCGCGACGTATTTGCTGCTGCTGCTTTTGCAGTAATACGTGCTTCCGGAGACGTATTCTTCGGCCACTATCATTGTCGCCGTGTCGGTCGAGGTCGGCGCCGTGTTCTTGGTGTCGTAGTCCTGGGTTCGGTCGGTGACGCAGCCGGTCCACTTGGTCCGGTCAGGTGTCCAGGTCTTGTTGTGGGACAGGCAACTGGACCTGCTGGTGTAATTCGAATTGCTGCAGGTACCCCAGGTGTTGGTATAGGACTGCGAGTCCCAGACCGACCAGTTTATCCAGCTCTTGTTGTAATAGCTGCTGCCGAGATTGACGTCCTTGGCGAACGGAACCAGCGAAATATAAATGTCGCCCGGATTTTTCGCCAGCGCGCCCAATTGGTCCACCAGCGCCTTGGCTGCCGTCTGCATCGCCGCCATCTTGCCGTCACTGGACATCGAGCCCGTCACGTCAAGCGCCATGGCGACCCGCATGCGCACGTTGCCCCAGGCCGACGTGGAACTGGTGGCGAAGTCCATGGTTGGAAAGCCGACCACCCTCATGAAACTTGTGTCGATGTTGCCGGAGCCGTTGACCAGGATAGTCGATCCATTGCCGGAGTCCTGGGTGTAAGTCGCCGTGATCGTGACCAGCTTGGCTTCCATATTGGTGTAGAGCGCCTTGAAATAGGCGTCTGCCTTCGTGCTGATCTGCGAGGTCGTAATAGTACCCTCGGTCAGATCCTTGGCCAGCATCAGCGCCGTCGAGTCGAGCGCGGCCTGCATTGAGGAGCGGGCGGCGTTGGCGCGGGTGTAGTCGACCGCTGCCCCGACGAAGCCGATGATGGGGATCACCGCGATGCCGAACAGGATCGCTATGTTGCCGTCGTTGGCGCTGACGAATCGGCGGGCGGCCGCGCGAATGCGACGGAAAACGACTGATTTGAGCATGGCTCTCACCGCAGATGTGATTTCTACGGGTATTTCGGCCTTGGCGCCTAAACAGGGGGTAAATCGGTTCCGCCAAAAACAGGTCAAAGCCCGCGCATCGCCGCGGCCGGGCCCAAAAGCCCCTGCCATCCTCAACAGCCGCTAAACAGGACATCATGGTCCTTTGTCAAATTCGGCATAAACGATTAACCTCGCTCCGGAGAGCCAAGCCGGGAATCGGGCCGGTCGCGGGTCGCGCCAGGGCATTGCAGATGAGCTTGCAGCGATCGGTTGTCGGGCCCATATTCCAGCGGTCGACCCGTCCGGCGGGACGGCCGGGGGGCGGCGGTCAGGAAGTGCGTTGCCGGGTGCTTTGCGGGAGTTCAGGCTAAGCCGACCGCGATGCGCCAGGACACGTTCCGGTCACCTTTTGTATTTCGAACGCCTGAGCCATGTTGCAACCAACCTTCAAAGCCTGTTCGTCTGTGCCGGCCAAGTCACTCGTATCCGTCATGTCATCCGCTTCTGCTTCCCGAATGAGCAATGACGAGAACCGCAATACCGGCCCCGGCGGGCCATCGACGTCGGTCATTACCAAGGTCAAGCCGAAGACCAAGCGTCCGAATCTTTATCGCGTTCTGATCCTGAACGACGACTACACGCCGATGGAGTTCGTCGTTCACGTGCTGGAGCGGTTCTTCCAGAAGGATGCCGAAGCCGCGACCAAGATCATGCTTCACGTGCATCACCACGGGATTGGCGAGTGCGGCGTGTTCACCTACGAGATCGCCGAGACCAAGGTGACACAGGTGATGGATTTTGCGCGCAAGCATCAGCATCCGCTGCAATGCGTGATGGAAAAGAAATAGTCGCGCCACGCGTGACCCGGCCGGTCGAAGGGAACGCGTTTTGCCTCAATCGGTGCCGATCTGGTCCGATTGTAGTCCCGGTAGTTTTTCGGGCGTTTATTCCGTTCGAGAGTTTTGGGCGCCGCGAATTTAGAAGAAAAACACGTTTGCGGAACCGGCCTTTCGCCATGATCGCAGGTAACTATATGACCGGGGATGACAAAGGTTGTTGTTGCCTGACCGGGTAATGGCGATCATGATGGCCGGGGGCCACAGAGGACGCGAATGCCAACTTTTTCCCAAAGCCTTGAACAATCCCTGCATCGTGCGCTGGCGATTGCAAATGAGCGTCATCACCAATACGCGACGCTCGAACACCTTCTGCTGTCGCTGATCGATGACTCGGATGCGGCGGCGGTGATGCGGGCCTGCAGCGTCGATCTCGACAAGCTGCGCACGAGCCTGGTCAACTATCTCGAAACCGAATTCGAAAACCTGGTGACAGACGGCGCCGACGACGCCAAGCCGACGGCGGGCTTCCAGCGCGTGATCCAGCGCGCGGTCATCCATGTACAGTCGTCGGGTCGCGAAGAAGTGACCGGCGCGAACGTTCTGATCGCGATCTTCGCCGAGCGCGAGAGCCACGCCGCGTACTTCCTGCAGGAGCAGGACATGACGCGCTACGACGCGGTCAACTATATCAGCCACGGCATCGCCAAGCGGCCGGGCGTCTCGGAAGCGCGGCCGGTGCGCGGCGTCGACGAGGAAACCGAGACCAAGGGCAACGAGGACGCCAAGAAGAAGGGCGAGGCGCTCGAAACCTATTGCGTCAACCTCAACAAAAAGGCGCGCGACGGCAAGATTGATCCAGTGATCGGACGCAACTCCGAGATCAACCGGGCGATCCAGGTGCTTTGCCGCCGCCAGAAGAATAACCCGCTGTTCGTCGGCGAAGCCGGCGTCGGCAAGACCGCGATTGCGGAAGGCCTCGCCAAGCGCATCGTGGACTCCGAAGTGCCGGAAGTGCTGGCGGCCGCCACCGTGTTCTCGCTCGACATGGGCACGCTGCTCGCCGGCACCCGCTACCGCGGCGATTTCGAGGAGCGGTTGAAGCAGGTGCTGAAGGAACTGGAGGCGCATCCGAACGCCATCCTGTTCATCGACGAGATCCACACCGTGATCGGGGCAGGGGCCACCTCCGGAGGCGCGATGGACGCCTCCAACTTGCTCAAGCCGGCATTGGCTTCCGGCACCATTCGATGCATGGGCTCGACGACCTACAAGGAATACCGTCAACACTTCGAGAAGGACCGCGCGCTGGTGCGGCGCTTCCAGAAGATCGACGTCAATGAGCCGACCGTGGAAGATGCGATTGCGATCCTCAAGGGCCTGAAGCCCTATTTCGAGGATTACCATCGGCTGAAGTACACCAACGAGGCGATCGAGGCGGCGGTGCAGTTGTCGTCGCGCTACATCCACGACCGCAAGCTGCCGGACAAGGCGATCGACGTGATCGACGAGTCGGGCGCGGCGCAGATGCTGGTGGCCGAAAACAAGCGCAAGAAGACCATCGGCATCAAGGAGATCGAGACCACGATCGCGACCATGGCGCGGATTCCGCCCAAGAGCGTGTCGAAGGACGATGCAGAGGTGCTCAAGCACCTCGAACAGACCTTGAAGCGCGTGGTGTTCGGCCAGGACAAGGCGATCGAGTCGCTATCGGCGTCGATCAAGCTGGCGCGCGCCGGCCTGCGCGAACCGGAGAAGCCGATCGGCTCCTACCTGTTCTCGGGCCCCACCGGCGTCGGCAAGACCGAAGTCGCCAAGCAACTCGCCGCCTCACTCGGCGTCGAACTGCTGCGCTTCGACATGTCCGAATACATGGAGCGCCACACGGTGTCGCGCCTGATCGGCGCGCCTCCCGGCTATGTCGGCTTCGACCAGGGCGGCCTCTTGACCGACGGCGTGGACCAGCACCCGCATTGCGTGCTGCTGCTCGACGAAATCGAGAAGGCGCATCCGGATCTCTACAACGTGCTGCTGCAGATCATGGATCATGGCCGGCTCACCGACCACAATGGCAAGCAGGTCAATTTCCGCAACGTGATCCTGATCATGACCACGAACGCGGGCGCCGCCGACCTCGCGCGTCAGGCGTTCGGCTTCACGCGCAACAAGCGGGAAGGCGACGACCACGAGGCGATCAACCGCCAGTTCGCGCCGGAATTCCGCAACCGGCTGGATGCGATCGTCTCGTTCGCCCACCTCAACGCCGACGTCATCGGCATGGTCGTCGAAAAGTTCGTGCTGCAGCTCGAGGCGCAGCTCGCCGACCGCGACGTCACCATCGAGCTGTCGGAGCCAGCCAAGGCCTGGCTGATCGAGCACGGCTATGACGAGCAGATGGGCGCGCGGCCGATGGCCCGCGTGATCCAGGAGCACATCAAGAAGCCCCTGGCCGACGAAGTGCTGTTCGGCCAGCTGAAGGGCGGCGGCCATGTCCGCGTCGTCCTGCTCAAGGACGAGGCCGGTGTGGAGAAGGACAAGATCGGCTTCGAGTTCGTCGAGGGTCCGGTCACGCCGAAGCCGGAAAAACTGCCCGGCGCGCGCAAGCGCAAGCCGAAATCGGGCGGCCCGAATGGCGGCGGGGGCTCAAACGGCCCGGCCTCCAAGGGACCGCTGGTCAAGGCGTAGGCGGCGTCAATCTGATAATGAAAAGCCGGCGTGTCGCGAGACCGCCGGCTTTTTGCTGGACTTCGTTGCGGGCGCTCAGCGCTCGTTGAGCAACTGGTCGATCTTGTGCTGCAACTGCCGCTTCTTGATCTCGCTCTTGCGCAGCCGCTCTTCGAGGTCGGAGACCGGCTCGGACGGGCTCTCCCCCCGGAAGGCGACGCCGACGAAATTGTCGCGCCACCAGACCACCTTGGCGAGGAAGGAGCGTCCCTTGCGCGCGATGCGCAACGACAGCTGTTCCTTGGGCAGCGGGAAATCACGGCTGAACTCGATGTTTGCGCCGTTGTTCGAGATGTTGCGGACGATGCATTCGCGCGTCGTGCCGTGGTCGCCGATTTCGGCGACGCCGCCATACATCACCCTGTCGCGCACGCTCTCGCGCCGGTCCCGCATTTTTTGTCTCCCAACAAAGAGGGAGACTTTTACCCCGCCTTGGTTCCCGCAACAGCCCGCCTGCCGCAAAATGCGGCATTAACGTAAATCATCGTCGTTCCGAAGGCGCGCAATTGGGACAATCGCATTGCAAAAAAGGTTGGGAGCGCGGACCCGCCTGCCGGCCCCAATGGTTGATGGTGTTTCCCCTGTCAGGTGCGGTCCCGGATCATGACGGCCAAGCCAAGAGCCCGATCGCTTCGCGCCCTGAGCTGCATGGTCTGGCTCTTGGCCTTGGCCGTGCCTGCCAGTGCCGAGGATGCCGACGAAATTAACCAGTTACGGCCGGAGCAGCCGGCCGCCCCGGCAGCAGAACCGGCCGCCGACTCGCGGGAAAGCGACGCGCGCGAGGCGATGTGCCTGATGATCGAGTCGGCGGCAAAGGCCTCGGGCCTGCCGCTCGAATTCTTTGCTCGCGTGATCTGGCAGGAGAGCCGCTTCCGCCCGAACGCGGTCGGGCCGGTCACGCGCAGCGGCGAGCGGGCGCAGGGCATCGCGCAGTTCATGCCGGGTACCGCCAACGAGCGCGGCCTGCTCGATCCGTTCAACCCGGTGCAGGCGCTGCCCAAATCAGCCGAGTTTCTGGCCGAGTTGCGCGACCAGTTCGGCAATCTCGGGCTGGCGGCGGCCGCCTATAATGCCGGCCCGCGCCGGGTGCAGGAATGGCTCGCCGGTACCGGAGGGATGCCGCTGGAAACCCGCAGCTACGTCATCGCCATCACCGGCTCCACCGTCGAGGACTGGGCGAAGGCGCAAAAGGGCGCCGGCCTACCGGAACGAAAACCTGCCTCGAGCTGCCGCGAACTGATGGCGCTGCTGAAGCAGGCGCCCAACCCGTTCGTCGCGGGGCTCGAACAGCGCGTCAGCCTCGGCGCCGCAAAGCTGTGGGGTGTGCAACTCGCCGCCGGATTTTCCCGCGACAAGGCGCTGGCGATGTATGCCCGCGCCATGAAGCGGCTCAGCGCCGTGATCGGCGACCAGGATCCGAGTCTGCTCTCCTCGGTGATGCGCAGCCGCGGCACGCGCGCCTTCTACCAGGTGCGCATCGGCGCCGACACGCGTCCCGCCGCCGACGCGCTTTGCAGCCGCATCCGAAAAGCGGGCGGGGCGTGTTTTGTTCTGAAGAACCGGGGCGTGGCGGGATAAAGACAGCAGTGCTGTATGGCTTCTGAGGCTCCCAATGTCCCGATTGCACTGGATTGAGATGCCAGGGCGGCTCGCCATCATGGCCCGTCCTCGCGCCGGCGACTGGCTGGAAATGGATGTCGCCGGATGGAAGACCTCCGGCGTGGACCTGATCGTCAGTCTCCTCGAATGCGAGGAGGTCTCCGAACTTGCATTGCAGCGGGAAGCCGAACTTTGCCGAGCGAGCGGTATCGAGTTCGTGTCGTTTCCGATTTCCGATCGTGGCGTGCCGGACCTTCTGCCGACGTCGGCCCTTGCCCGTTCCATCGCCGATGGTATCGCCAAAGGTCGTTCGATCGCGATTCACTGCCGGGCGGGGATCGGCCGATCATCGATTGTCGCTGCATGTGTTATAATATGTTTGGGTATCGAGGCCGTCGAAGCCCTCACCATGATCCGGGCCGCTCGTGGCGTGATCGTCCCGGACAGCGAGGAGCAGCGCGACTGGATTATCGCCTTCGGCAAAGCCGATCGCGCGTCAGTGCGACCGTTTGCATAGCCGCCCTGAACCTCACTTGCTTGACGCGGGTGGCATTCGCCAGCCCTTATGCCCTGGACGATTCCAACCTCACTTGGGCCCCGTGGCGCTTCCCGCTCTCGACTCCCCGCAATGGCAAAGCCCGATCCGCACCTTCGCGTGGGGCATGGCCTCGGTTGCGTCCACCGTGCTGTCGCTGGTGCTGTTTGCGACCTATGTCGGCATCGGCGCGTTGGCCCATGACAGCCATTTCAGCCTGGGCTGGGTGCTCGGCTCGACGCTGTTGGTATGGGCCGGCCCGGCGCAGATCATTTTGATCTCGACGCTAGGTTCCGGTGCGACCGCGGTGCAGGCGGCGATCGCCGTCACCGTCAGTGCGATCCGGCTGTTTCCGATGGTGGTGTCGGTGCTGCCGCTGATGAAGACGCCGCAGACCAAACGCCGCCATCTCGTGCTTGCGACGCATTTCATCGCCGTCACGCTGTGGGTCGAATGCTATCGGCTGTTGCCAAAGGTGCCGCGCGAGCGGCGGATTACGTTTGTGCACGGACTCGGCTGTGGGCTGCTCGTCGTCTGCATGGCCGCGACCACGCTCGGCTATGGGCTTGCCGCCAACCTGCCGCCGCTGTTTGCCGCCGCGATCCTGATGTTGACGCCGCTCGCGTTCCTGCTGTCGACCGCGCGCAACTGCAAGCAGATTTCGGATGTGCTGGCGCTGGTGCTGGGCATCGCGCTGTTTCCGTTGATGTCAAAACTCGACACCGGCGTCGATATCCTGATCAGCGGCGTCACGGCCGGCAGCATCGCCTATGGCGTGCACTGGTGGCGGCAGAGGGCGCGCGCATGAGCGAGTTCTTCGGCAGTCCGCAGGCGCTGCTGGCGCTGGTGCTCGCGGGCTTCCTGCCCAACGAGGTCTGGCGCATGGCAGGGCTATGGTTCGGCGCCGGCCTCGACGAGGGCTCGGAAATCCTGGTCTGGGTTCGGGCGGTGGCGACCGCAATTCTCGCCGGCGTCATCGCCCAGATCCTGGTGCAGCCGCCGGGCGCGCTGGCCGCCGTGCCGGACTGGCTGCGCTACGGCGCGGTGGCGGCCGGTTTCGTGGTGTTCATGCTGACGCGGCGCTCGATCTTCGCCGGCGTGGTCTTTGGCGAGGTTGTCCTCGTGGCCGGGAAATGGTGGCTCGGTTGATTGCAGGATGCGGATAATCCGCTACTGTCCGGCCCACAAGAAACGTCCGAGGAAACGCAATTGAACTGGCTGAAACTTTCGGCGCTGGCCTGCGCGCTCTTCTGCACGGCACCGCAAACCCATGCAGCGGAATATCCGGTCCGGCCGATCAAGATGATCGTGCCCTATGCCGCGGGCGGGCCCACGGACGTGCTCGGTCGCATGGTCGGCGAATATCTGGGCCGCGACCTGAAACAGAGCATCGTAGTCGAGAACAAGGCAGGCGCGCAGGGCGCAATCGGCGCCGAAACTGCGGCGCGCGCCGAGCCCGACGGCTACACGCTGTTCTTCACCGCGGCGTCGATCTTCGTGCTCAATCCGCTGCTCTACAAAAAGCTGCCATACGATCCCCAAAAGGATTTTCGTCTGCTCGCACTGGTGACGGACCTTCCCGTCGTGATGGAGGTGCATCCCTCCGTGCCCGCCAAGACGGTCGCGGAGTTCGTGGCCTACGCCAAGCAGAACCCGGGAAAACTCAATTTCGGATCGGCCGGCACCGGCGGCATCATTCATCTGGCCGGGGAGATGTTCAAGCAGATGGCCGGCGTCGACATGGTCCACGTCGCCTACAAGGGCGCGGGCCCCGCGCTGACCGACCTGATCTCCGGCAACATCCAGTTGATGTTCGACACGCTCGGCACCGCGCTGCCGCCGGTGAAGGGCGGGTTGCTGCGGCCGCTGGCGGTTTCCTCGGCAAAGCGGATCCCCGATCTGCCCGACGTGCCGACCATGGCGGAGAGCGGTTATCCCGACTATGGCGTCAGCGTCTGGTACGGCGTCGCCGCGCAGGCTAAGCTGCCCGACGATGTCGCGCAAAAACTTGCCGCCAGCCTGAACAAGGCGCTCAACGACGATGCGTTCCGCGCCTCGCTCGAAAAGGTCGGTTTCCCGCCGCTGCGGCCGCAAAGCCAGGCCGAGATCGACAAATTCGTCGCGACGGATCGCGCGCGCTGGGCCGGTGTGATAAAAGCGCTCAGCATCTCACTGGATTAGGGTGAACTGAGTCACATGGTTCAAGAAGCCGACGTTCGCGAGGGCGAACTCACCGTGGACATGCCGCCGCCGCGCGATGCGGCGCTGTATTATATTGGCCGCATCCGCACGCCCTGGAAGTCGCGATTGGAAACCCCACGGCAGGGCCGTCAGGACGGCCCGGTCTGCCGGCTCGAAATCTTCGAGCCGTGGGTGCCCGCCATCAAGGGCGTCGACTTCTACGAAAACCTCGAAGTGATCTACTGGCTGCACCAGTCGCGCCGCGACCTGGTGCTGCAGAGCCCGAAGAACAACCAGAAGACCCGCGGCACCTTCTCGCTGCGCTCGCCGGTGCGGCCCAACCCGATCGGCACCTCGATCGTGAAGTTCGTCAAGATCGAGGGCAACGTGATTTTGGTGCGCGGCCTCGACTGCCTCGACGAAACGCCGCTGCTCGACCTCAAGCCCGACCGCTGCGAGTTCACGCCGCTGGCGCCGCCGCAGCCGGGTGATTTTCAGACTGAGTAGCGCCGTCCGTCATTCCGGGGCGTCGTGCAGCGACGGACTCCGTGCGCAATCGCGCACCGGAGAATCAATCGGGCGGCTTGTGAGTTTCCGGCTTGAGATTCAACCAACGACGGCCGTGATATGCGGATAGTTGGATTCCGGGTTCGCGCTTCGCGCGCCCCGGAATGACGGCGGGGCAGTGGCGCGGAAGCGATGCCGGCGCGGTTCTGCCTGTTGCGGCGCGTTCGGGCCGACTTTACACTGGGTAGATGGTGCCGATTGCGGTGACCTCTGTTATGCAAAAGTTCATTTTTCTTCTTGCGTTCTTTTTGATGTTCGATGGCGCTGCTCTGGCACAAAGCGGCAAGGTTGCGCTCGTCATCGGCGTTTCCAAATATAAAAATGTGCCGCCGCTCGCCAATACCGCGAACGACGCTAACGGCATCGGCGCGGCCTTGCGTCGTCTTGGCTTCGCGGTCGATCTGGTGATCGATCCGGACCGCAACGCCATGGAGTCATCGATCCGCAACTTCGGCTATAAGGCGGAAGGCGCGCAAGCAAGCGTGTTTTACTACGCCGGCCATGCCATCGAGGTCGGTGGCCAGAACCTGCTGGTGCCCGCCCCAGCCAGCATTCAGTCCGATCGTGACCTGCGCTACGAGACCATCGATCTCGATAGCGTCCTGGAAGCGGTTGCCGGGCGCTCGGCCGTGTCGTTGCTGTTCCTGGACTCCTGCCGTGACAATCCATTCAGCAAGAAATTGCTGTCCCCTTCGCGTGCCATCGGATTCCGGGGCCTCGGGGCGATCGATGCCGCCACAGGCACGCTGATCGCATTTGCGACCGCGCCCGGAAAGACGGCGGAGGACGGCGATGGACAGAACAGTCCATTTACAACTGCGCTTCTGCGCAATCTCGAGCGGCCCGGTATCGAGGTGCGCAGGATGCTGGGCGAAGTCCGGCGCGAAGTGCGGGAGACAACCAAGGGCCGGCAGATACCTTGGGAAAATTCCGCGCTGGAGGGCGAATTCTATTTCAAGCCCGCAGCCACCGGGCCGGCGCCTCAGCTTAAACCAGCGGTCGCCGAGACGACGGGAACTGTCCCCGCCGACTTGCAGGAGAATCTCCGGAAAGCGATCCAGAAGGTTTTGCCGGCCGTCAACTCAGCCTATCTCGACGGCGTCCTGAAATTGTATGTGGAGGGCAAGGACAATAAAGCGATCGCAGGATCGCGCGAGAGAAACGCAACCTGGCGATTCACAAATCGCGAGAGCGCCTATGCGGCCGAACAGGCCGCGCTGGAAGGCTGTCAGCTTTTTCACGCAAATCCGTGCATTCTATTCGCGGTCAACGCAACCGTTCTCAACGCGCCGGAGGACGGCACCTGGGTCACCAGGAGCATGAGCCGGATCAATTACGAGGGACAATTCAATCCACGGCAGATTCCGATCGTCGGCCCGGCCGTCCGTGGCCGCAAGGACGTGATCGACTATTCATCCGGCGGCGGACCCAAGGCCGCCGCAATCCATCCCTGGGGGCAACTGTACATCGCCTCGGGGAGCGCCAGCCAGGCCTCCGCGGAGGCAGAGGCGTTGAAGAACTGCAACGAGAACCCCGCGCGCGCCGGCAAGGACGGACCATGCTTCCTTTATGCCGTTGGAAATCACGTCGTTTTGCCGCTCAGGATTACGGGGCCACGCGCCCCGGCCAAGACGATCGCCGAGGCGGTCCGGCTGATCGGGCCGGTCAAAGCCGAAGAGTCCTATCGCGCCGTCAAGCCCCACAAGGCCTTGGTCATCGAGCCGGAGAGTGGCGCCTGGAGCTATTGGGATGGCGCAGCGACGGTCGAGGTTGCAGAAAGAATGGCGTTGGCCCAATGCCAGGTGAATTTGGGGAAGCCATGTGTTCTCATCGCAACGGACGATACGCTGATCGCAACCGATCCTCCCGCAACGATGCCCCGCGACATCGAACTGGTGCATGCCGAGGGGCAGTACGATCTGAACAAGCTTCCCTTCCTGTCGCGCACAAGCCGTGACACGGCAAACCAATACGCGAAGATGCCGACGCCGAAAGCGATGGCGATCAAAGCTGTGCCGCCCCGTTATGTTTCCGCAACCGGTGCGACGGCGGCCGAAGCGCAGGGCAAGGCGCTGCAGGACTGCAATCAGATCTCCGGCTCGACATGCTTCCTGTATGCGGTGGACGACACAATCGTGTTGCCAAGGCGATTGACGTCGCCCCCGCCATAGTGAGGCGAGCGCCCTCCGATCGAGCGCACTATCCGTCATTCCACGGCTCGCGTAGGGACGAGAACGTCGCCGAGACTCGGCGACTTTCACAGTGCGCTGTTAGATCGAGCGAGAATTCCCGGATGTCGCCGTGCTCATCCGGCTACGAGGTGACGACGCGCAGCCTCGCTTCACCCGCCTCTCTAAGGCGGGTGAAGAAATCATCCCAGCGCCGCGACCAGCTTGGTCGCATTGTCTTCCAGCACCTTCACGTCTTCCTTGCGGCTGGCGGGGGGCAGCAGCGCCACGCCGTCATGGCGCGGCATCACGTGCATATGCAGGTGGAACACGACCTGTCCGCCGGCGGGCTCGTTGAATTGCTGCACGGTGATCCCATCGGCGTTGAACGCCTTCATGGCGGCGGCCGCGATCTTGTGGGCGGTGCGGGCGACGTGGGCGTAATCGTCGGGCGTGATGTCAAGGATGTTGCGGGCAGGGGCCTTTGGGATCACCAGCGTATGGCCGGGCGAGCGCGGCATGATGTCGAGGAACGCCAGCACATGCTCGTCCTCATAGACCTTGTGGCAAGGAAACTCGCCGCGCAGGATTTTTGCGAAGGGGTTTTGGGGGTCATAGGCGGGCATGGCTTGTTCCCTCGGAGGTTAGTCTCTCAATCTCATGTCGGTCGTTTTCAGGTCAAGCCTCGTCGGCGGTCTTGCGGAACGGGCCGTGCTCGGTCAGTTCGCGGCCGACCTCGGCGACATAGGCGCGCTCGCGTTTCAAATAGTCCGCGATCGCGCGGCGCAGATTTGAGTCGGCGATGAAATGAGCCGAATATGTGGTTTGCGGCAGGTAACCACGCGCCAGCTTGTGCTCGCCTTGCGCGCCGGCCTCCACGACTTTCAGGCGGCGCTGAATCGCAAAGTCGATCGCTTGATAGTAGCAGACCTCGAAATGCAGAAACGGGTGGTGTTCAATAGCGCCCCAGTTGCGCCCGAACAGCGTGTCCGAGCCGATGAAGTTGATGGCGCCTGCGATCCAGCGGCCGTTGCGCTTGGCCATCACCAGCAGCACGTCGCGGTTCATGCTCTCGCCGATCAGCGAGAAGAATTCTCGGGTGAGGTACGGCCGGCCCCATTTGCGCGAGCCGGTCTCCATATAGAACGCAAAGAACGCATCCCAGGCGTCCTCGCTGATGTCGGCGCCGGTGAGGTGATGGATCGTGATCCCGGCGGCGACCGCCTCGCGCCGCTCGCGCTTGATCGCCTTGCGGTGGCGCGAGTTCAGCGAGGCCAGGAAATCGTCGAACGTTCTGTAGCCTTTATTGTGCCAGTGAAACTGTTGGTCGTTGCGCAACAGGAAACCGTGCTCGCCCAGAAACTTCGCCTCGGCCTCGCGCGCAAAGGTGACGTGCACCGAGGAGGCGTCGGTCGCGTTGCACAGCGCCATCAACCCGCGCGCCAGCGCGGAGCCGATCAGCCCGCGGTCGACGCCGTCGCGGATCAACAGCCGCGGGCCGGTGGCGGGCGTGAACGGCACCGAGGCCTGCAGCTTTGGATAATATCGCCCGCCGGCGCGCTCATAGGCATCCGCCCAGCCGCGGTCGAAGACGTATTCACCCTGCGAATGCGATTTCAGATAGCAGGGCACGATGCCGGCGATCTCGCCGTCGAGCCGCGCCACGAGATGCCGCGCGCCCCAGCCGGTGCGCGCGCAGGCCGAGCCGGAGGCTTCGGCGGCGGCGAAAAATGCGTGCGAAACAAAGGGGTTATAGGCTGGTTTTAAGCTGGCGCAGACGTCGCCATTAGCGGCCAGCGTGTCCAGATTATCCAGACTGTTGATATCACCCGCCGGATTGGCGCAGGCATCCCATTCGGCAGCAGGGATGTCGCTGACGGCAGGGACGGCTTCGAGGGTAATTTCGGATGACGCCATCGAGAACTCAGACCGGTCCCATCGTGCGATCAGCCATCGCGCTGGGTGGCCAACACCATAAAGATCGTGCATCCGGCGTGCCAGTTCAAGGTGGCCTTGCGCGGGTCAGGTTCCCGGCAGAAACCCCTCAAAAATCATCTGGTCGGCATTCGCGGCGGCACGCGCGCGCTGCTCAGGTGTGCGCACAGTCCAGGCCAATAGCGGGAGCCCAAAGATGTTGCGGGCGATCCAGGGGGCGGCGGCCGGCAATTCGTTTACCCAATAGGCGACGAAAGCCGGCCGGGTACGAAACGCGTGGCGCAGATGCGTCATGCCGCGGCGCTGTTCGGCGGAAGCTTCCGGCCATTCCTCGGCCGTGTACTCACGCTCGGCCACGATGCCGCGCGCGCGGTTCGGGATCAGGTCGCGCAACGCCACCACCTGGTCGGGATCGAACGACATGCCGACCGCCGGTCCGTCATACGCGGCGAGCACTTGCCCCATCCGCTTCACCAGCCGGCGGTCGCCGTCAAAATGGCTTTTGACCTCGATCACCAGCGGCACGCGGCCGGCGACCAGCGCGCAGAGATCGCCGAGCGTCATCATCCGCTCCGGCGTATTCTTGAACGAGACAGCCTTGAGTTCGGCCGCGGTCATTTCGATCAGCTTGCCGGAACCTTCGGTGAGGCGGCCGAGCACGCTGTCATGATGCACCATCGCTTCGCCGTCGGACGACAGCTGGATGTCGCATTCGATGGAGAAATTGCCGTCAATGGCGGCCTGGGCGGCCGCCGGCATGTTCTCGACGATGCCGCGGGCAATGTCATGCAGACCGCGGTGGGCGACCGGCCGTGCCGTCAGCCAGTCCGGCGCGCGCATGGAGAACTCCGCTCAGGCGACTTCGAAGATGGCGTCGACCTCCACGGCGGCATCAGACGGCAGCGCGGCGACGCCGACGGTGGTGCGGGCGTGCCGGCCCTTGTCGCCGAAGGCGGTGACCATCAGGTCGGAGGCGCCGTTCAGTACCTTGGGTCCGTCGAGGAAGTCGGGGGCGGAATTGATAAAGCCGCCGAGGCGAACGACGCGGACGACCTTGTCGAGATCGCCGAGCGCAGCCTTTACCTGCGACAGCAGATTGACTCCGCAACCCTGCGCCGCCGCATAGCCCTGTTCGATGGTGACGCCGGCGCCTAGCTTGCCCTTGGCGATCAGCTGGCCTTCCGCATTGGCGCAGACCTGGCCGGAAACGAACAGCAGATTGCCCGAGCGCACGAAGCCGACGTAGTTCGCCATCGGGGTGCGCGGCTCGTTCAGCACGATGCCCTGTGCCGCCAGCTTCTGTTCGACCGTGCCCGCCATCTTGTTTCGCCTCTGATTGATATGATCGTCCCGATCCAGATCGGGCCGCATTGTTTCGCGCATCGCGCGGCCGGTTGCAAGAGAGAGGGATCGCTGTGCATGGACATAAGGCGGCCAATTTGCCGACCCGATGGCGGGTGACGGCCGTTTGAGCTGTGGCGCAATCGTCCCCGTACACTGTCAGGACGCCCGGGGGATTCCCCTTTCAAATTCCCGCGTTTCCCAGGGCCGCCCTAGTTGCGACGCAATGAGGCCATCACTAATGTAACTGAATCTCCATCGAGGAAAAAACCGCACATGGCTTGCTCGGTTCCGGTTCGTGCGTTGACGTTTTCAGCTGCGGCCGCCTTGCTCACGGGATTTGCAAACGGACCGGCGCTGGCCGGCGCCAGCGGCCCGTTTCTGGCCCATCAGGCGCTCTATGAGTTGAAGCTGGTCAAGTCGCGCGGTTCTAACGCGATTTCGGGCGCGCGCGGACGCATCCTCTACAATTTTTCGGGGAGCGCCTGCGAGGGCTACACCTCCGAATTCCGCCAGGTCTCGGAACTCGACAGCGGCGAGGGCAAGCTGACGCTGAGCGACCTGCGCTCGCATTCCTGGGAAGACGCCGAGGGCAGGAGCTACCGCTTCAAGATCGACACCCGCATGAACGACACCGCTGCTGCGCCGGTCGACGGCATGGCGGAGCGGGTCGGCGACCGCATCAAGGTCAAGCTGAAGCAGCCGGTGGCGAAGACGTTCGAACTTGAAGGCAGTATCGTTTTCCCGACCGAGCAGATCCAGCACATCATCGCCGCCGCCCGCGAGGGCAAATCGTTGCTGGAACTGACAGTCTATGACGGCTCCGACAATGGCGAAAAAGTCTACAACACGCTGTCGGTGATCGGGCAGCCGATCCCGGGCACCCGCGACATCGCGACCCCCGATCCCTCGACTTCCAGCGACCAGATGAAGGCGCTGACCCGCTGGCCCGTGACGGTGAGCTATTACGAGCGCGACGCCAGGAACAAGGAAGGCGAGCAGACGCCCGTTTATGCGATGTCGTTCGAACTGTTCGAGAACGGCGTTTCGCGCGCGTTGGTGCTCGACTACAACGACTTTGTGATCTCGGGGGCGATGGGCCGGTTCGACGTGCGGGATTCCAAGCCCTGCAAGTGACTGGCGCGTGCTCGCGCCCAGCTTGTTTCCTGCATGGCCGGGTTTGTCCGGTTCTTGGGTTCAGCAGGACGTGGATGCCTGGCACAAGGCCGGGGCATGACGGCATTCTTCGGATATCCCTATTTTTCTGGGCGGTCTGGCCGAACGCACCGCATCCGGATACGCTGCGGCCCTTCACGACAGGGAGCGCAACCATGGGCAAGCACCAACATCTCAAGCCAAGCGGGCTTCACAACAATCCGGCTTACTCGCACGTCGTCGTCGCTTCGGGCGCGCGCACGATCTATATCTCGGGACAGGTGGCCACCGACGAGGAAGGCCGCGTGGTCGGCGAGGGGGATATCGCCGCGCAGACGACCCAGGTGATGCAAAATCTCGGGATGGCTCTGAAAGCGGCCGGCGCCAGCTATTCCAACATCGTAAAGATCACCACCTTCGTCGTCGGCTACAAGCCGGAGCTTCGTCCCATCATCGGCAAAGCGCGCTCGGTCTTTTTTGAAGGCATGGAGCCGCCGGCGAGTACGCTGGTCGGAGTCAGCGCATTGGCCGCGCCGGAATGGCTGATCGAGATCGAGGCGGTGGCCGTGGCGGATTGACCCGATCGCGCTACTCTCTCTCGGCCGTCATTGCGAGGAGCGCTTGCGACGAAGCAATCCATGAATCCGCGTATGCCGCACAATGGATTGCTTCGCTTCGCTCGCCATGACGGGGATGGGTCAGCGCGCTACCCCTCTTCCTCCTCGTCCTCTTTCTTCACCGGCCCCCTGTAGGCAATGCCCCGGATCACCGCGGCATTGCCGAATTTCTTGCGCAAATCGTCCATCGCGCGTTCGGCGTGGGCCGAACGGCGGTCGAGCATGTCGGTGTCGTCGGCCTGCGATCCCTCGCGCAGCGCGCTGACGCCGGTGCCGATCAGGCGAAACGCCGTGCCGTCGATTTCCTTCGCCAGCATTTCGCGCGACACGGCAAAGATCTTGGCAGCGAGCTGGGTCGGCGCCTGGAGCGATTGCGAGCGGGTGCGCTGGCGGAAATCCGCGGTTTTCAGCTTGAGTGTGATCGTAAGGCCCGACAATTCGCTGGTCTTCAGCCGCGACGACACTTTCTCGGACAGCCGCCACAGCACCTTTTCCAGCGTCGCAAAATCCTTGATGTCGTTTTCGAACGTGGTTTCGTTGGAGATGGTCTTGGCGCCGCGGTCCGCGACCACGCTGCGATCGTCGATGCCGCGCGCCAGCCGCCACAGCCTGCGGCCTTCGCCGCCGAACTGCTTCATCAACTCGACCTCGTCGGCGCGCTGCAGATCCGCAATGGTGCGGAAGCCGCGCTGCACCAGTCTCTCCTGCGTCGCCGGGCCGACGCCGTAGATGAAGCCGACCGGCTTGTCCGCCAGCATCTCGCGGGCCTCGTCCTGGTCGAGCGCCGCAAAGCCGCGCGGTTTGTCGAGATCGGAGGCGATCTTGGCGAGGAACTTGTTGCAGGACAGCCCGACGGAAACGGTGATGCCGATGTCGCGCTCGACGTCACGCGCAAAGCGCGCCAGCACTTTTGCCGGGATCATGCCGTGGACGCGCTGGGTGCCGGCAAGATCCAGGAACGCCTCGTCGATCGACAGCGGTTCCACCAGCGGCGTCAGCGCCTGCATGGCGTGGCGCACTTCGCGGCCAACGCGGACATATTTTGCCATGTCGGGCGGGATGACGGCGGCCTGCGGACAGAGCGCCAGCGCCTTGAACATCGGCATCGCCGAGCGCACGCCAAAGGTGCGCGCGACGTAGCAGGCCGCCGATACCACGCCGCGCTTGCCGCCGCCGATGATCACGGGCCGGTCGGCCAGTTCCGGATTGTCGCGCTTTTCGACGGTGGCGTAGAACGCGTCGCAATCGATATGCGCCAGCGTCAGCGAGGGCAGCGCATGGTGGCGGACGACGCGCGGCGAGCCGCAGGCGCCGCACCGTCTGGCCTTGATATCGAGGTCGCCGAGGCAATCCCGGCAGAATGCTAGCGGGCCGTTGAAGGTGACCGCCGGTGCGCTCACGGCACGTCGCGCTCCCAATCGGGGTCGCCCAGCACCTGGCGGGCAGCGGCGATATTGGTCGGATGCAGTTGTGAGGCACTGGCAAACGCCTTCACGGTTGCGTCGTCGCGCATCACAAAATCCAGCACCGCACGAAGGAACTGCGGTTCCTTCGCGGCGGTTCGCAGCGTCTCCGGGCCAAGGCCGCTTTCGGCCAGAAAAAGCCCCAATCTCTCGGGGTCGCCGGCAATGAAGCTGAGCGCCTGAACTGCAACAATTTCAGCCACTTCGCGAGGGTTGTGAACAGGCTTTTTCAACGATGGATTTGCCTTTCCATTAACTTATGGTGTCTAGTTTGGAACCATCATGCCCGAGTCTGCGGAAAGTATTCAAGCAAGTGGAAACCAAACCGCAAAAGTTGGTGCATCGATTTAACGGCTTAGAGCGAAATCCAACGCTAGTTTAAATTCACTTTTGGCAGGCCGACGGCGGTACCGGGACGTACGCGAAGTCGGATCTGTTTCCTGCAATAAGGGGAGGGACGGGATGGCAAAAACCGTCCTGATCGTGGAGGACAACGAGCTCAACATGAAGCTCTTTCGCGACCTGCTGGAGGCCCACGGCTACCAGACCTCGGGCACCAGCAACGGGTTCGAGGCACTCGACCTCGTGCGCAAGCTGCGCCCCGATCTGATCTTGATGGATATTCAGTTGCCGCAAGTCTCCGGTCTCGAAGTGACGCGCTGGATCAAGGACGATCCGGAACTGCGCGCCATTCCGGTGGTCGCGGTCACGGCATTCGCGATGAAGGGTGACGAAGAGCGCATCCGCGAGGGCGGCTGCGAGGCGTATCTGTCCAAGCCGATCTCGGTCGGCAAGTTCATCGAAACCGTGCGGCGGTTTATCGGGTAGGAGTGAGTTTCGATGTCTGCGCGTATCCTCGTCGTCGATGACGTCCCGGCCAACGTCAAACTGTTGGAAGCCCGTCTGTCGGCGGAATATTTCGACGTGCTGACGGCATCCAACGGTGCCGAGGCGCTCGATATCTGCTCGCGCTCGGAGTGCGACATCATCCTGCTCGACGTCATGATGCCCGACATGGATGGTTTCGAGGTCTGCCGCCGGCTGAAATCGAACCCGGCGACCCATTTCATTCCCGTCGTAATCGTCACCGCGCTGGACAGCCCGTCCGACCGCGTCCGCGGGCTTGAAGCCGGCGCCGACGATTTCCTCACCAAGCCGGTGTCCGACATCGTGCTGATCGCGCGCGTGCGTTCGTTGACGCGGCTTAAGATGATGACCGACGAGTTGCGGATGCGCGCCCTCACCTCGCTCGAGATCGGCATGGAGGCGCCAGAGCGCAGCGCCATCGCCGACAAGGGCGTCGGCGGTCGCATCCTGCTGGTCGACGATCGGCCGTCTTCCTACGAGCGGCTGGCGCCGATCCTGTCGGCCGAGCACACCGTCGATGTCGAGATCAATCCGGCGGAAGCGCTGTTTCACGCCGCAGAGGGCAATTACGATCTGCTGATCGTTTCGCTCAGCCTTGAGAATTACGACGGCCTGCGGCTGTGCAGCCAGGCGCGCTCGCTGGAGCGCACGCGGCAACTGCCGATCCTCGCCATCTCGGACGCCGACAACAATGCGCGGCTGCTGCGCGGGTTGGAGATCGGCGTCAACGACTATCTGCTGCGCCCCGTCGACAAGAACGAATTGCTGGCGCGCGCCCGCACCCAGATCCGCAAGCGGCGGTACACCGATCATCTGCGCGACAACGTGCAGAACTCGATCGAAATGGCGATTACCGACGCGCTGACCGGGCTGCATAACCGCCGCTACATGGAAAGCCATCTCTCGACGCTGGCCGAGCAGGCGTCCGGCCGAGGCAAGCCGCTGGCGCTGATGATCCTCGACATCGATTATTTCAAGTCGATCAACGATACCTATGGCCACGACGCCGGCGACGACGTGCTTCGCGAATTCGCCGTGCGCATCCGCAAGTCGATCCGCGGCATCGATCTCGCCTGCCGCTACGGCGGCGAGGAGTTCGTGATCGTGATGCCGGAAACCGATCTCGCCGCTGCCGGCATGATCGCCGAACGCCTGCGCCGCTCGATCGCGGGAGAAACCTTTGCGGTTCATAAGGGCACCAAGCGGATCGACGTCACGATCTCGATCGGTCTGGCGACGCTGGACAACAAGGACGAGCCGGTCGCCGACGTGCTCAAGCGCGCCGACACCGCGCTGTATCGCGCCAAGCACGACGGGCGGAACAGGGTGGTCTCGACGGCGGCGTAACCGTCGTCCCCGCGAACGCGATCCCGTAGGGTGGGCAATTGCGCGCAGCGACGTGCCCACCGTCTATCATTGAACCTGCAGCTTGATGGTGGGCACGCTACGCTTTGCCCAACCTAATTTCATCACGCGTTAAGCGCCGACTCGCGCCCCTTGCTTCAGCGCCTCATACGCCAGCCGCTTGAACTCGAACGAGAACGGATGCACGAACGACATCTGGCGCTGCGCCATCATCACGCCCGCCATGTTGCGCTTCGGCGAGATCCACCATTGCGTCCCCGCCACGCCGCCCCAGTAGAATTCGTCTGACGCGTCGGGATGGTCGAACTTCGACGGCGCCTGGATGATGCCGCCGGCAAGCCCGTGCACCTTGCCCGGCTGTTCGCCCATCAGGGCAAAGCGGATCCACTGTCCCTCCGGCAATTGGTTCGTCATCATCTGTGCGATCGTTTCCGGCCTGAGCAGAGTCCTGCCGCCGGGCAGCAGGCTCCGGATCAGCGCCACCATGTCGGGCATGGTCGACACCAGTCCGCCGCCGCCGTTGAGGCGCGCGATCGGGCGCAAATAGGCGCCGGGGAAGGGTGCGTTGTCGGTCCGGGTCAGGCCCGGCTTCATCGGCTCCATCAGGTCGGCGCCGGCGTAATAGGCGACCAGGCGGCCGTGATCTCTTTCCGGAACGACGAAACCCGTATCGACCATGCCGAGCGGATCGAATACCCGCGCCTGGATGAATTTGTCGAAGCTTTGCCCGCTGATGACTTCCACCAGCCGCGCCACGACGTCGGTGGCGAGCGAATATTCCCAGGACGTTCCCGGCTGATAGATCAGCGGCAGACCGGCCAGCACGTCGACCATGTCGGCCAGCGTCGTCCGGGGATCGTGGACACCGCGCTCGTTGAGCGCCTGGTAGATCGCGGTACCCGGATCGAAGAAGCCGTAGCTGAGCCCCGAACTGTGGCTGAGCAAATGGCGGACGGTGATCGAACTCTTCGCCGGCTCGGTGTCGTCGAGCGATGTGGCGCCCGAACGCAGCACTTTGCGATCGCCGAGCTGCGGAATGAACTTTTCAATGGGGTCGTCGAGCCCGAGCTTGCCGTCCTCGACCAGCAGCAGCGCCGCGCAGGACGTGACCAGTTTGGTGTTGGAAAACACGCGAAAAATATGATCGGTGCGCAATGGTGTCTGCGCCTCCTTGTCGGCCCAGCCGACGCAGTTCACGTCGGCCAGCTCGCGCCCGACCATGACCGCCCACGAAATGCCCGACAACAGATTGTTGTCGACATAGCGCTGCATCGCCGCCTGCGCCGGCTTGAAGTCGTATCCCTTGGCGGTGACTGTCAGGTCTTCCATCTTCGCTCCCTGTTGCGTGATTCTCGGCGTCGAGGGTCCATAAGCGCCGGCGCTGATTGTGGGACAGGGTAGCTGCCGCATCAACCAATTGAAAGGCCGCGGCGTATCGGTCCTGCGTGCACGGGACGACGATGGAGATGGGCTCAATTGGCGGACTTTGACCGCCGCTTCTTCGCCGGGCTCGTCCCCACCTTCACCCCGGCATTCCGCAACAACACGCGCGCGGCTTCCTTCGCCGCCCGCGCCATCGCGGGGTCGCCGCGCACCAGGTCCTGCGCGATCGAGCCGTCGACCAGCAGCGCGAGCTGCGTCGCAAGCACTTCCGCGTCGGCTACACCGAGTTGCAGCAGAAGGTCACGGAACCACAGCCGCCGGCTCTCCTTGAAGGCGAT
Organism: uncultured Bradyrhizobium sp.; assembly: GCA_964609175.1. Classification (GTDB taxonomy): domain Bacteria; phylum Pseudomonadota; class Alphaproteobacteria; order Rhizobiales; family Xanthobacteraceae; genus Bradyrhizobium. The sequence goes on along the minus strand of CAZSRR010000004.1, from coordinate 39,705 downwards.
CGCGACCTTCCGCACCGCGCGGTCTTCACCAAGCTCGGCGACTGCATTGACAAAGGGGCAGCCCCGGAAATCCCGTGACGCGAAACGCCTTTCCAGCGAGTCGAAGGTGCCGAGAATTTGCTCGACCGGCGGCTTGTCCGACTGCCGCGGCGCCACGAAGCGGCGGGCCAGGTAGGCCGAGATCAGCGCTTCCTTGGAGGGGAAATGATTGTACAGCGTGCGCTTGCTGATGCCGATCTCGGCGGCGATGGTGTCGACGCCGACCGCGCGAATCCCCTGCAGATAGAACAGCCTGTCGGCGGTTTCGAGGATGCGGTCCTTCATGTCGGATTTGGCGGGCAGGGGTGCCATGCGAATGCGCGGGTCTGGTCAGCTTGACAGGGCCACCCCCTTATAGCCTAGGTGCACAGGTCTGTGTACCTATTTCAGTTATCGATTGCAGGACGCGGCATCGAAATCGCGCCCGCTTGGGAGAAAATAATGGCCCTGCTGCAAGTCCTGCGGCCCACGCTTCCCATCCTGATCGGCGCTTCGCTGATGCTGACCCTGAGCATGGGGCTGCGGCAGAGCTTTGGGATATTCATGCAGCCGCTGACACAGGACATCGGCATTTCGGTGTCGCAATTCACGCTGGCGCTGGCCGTGCAGAACCTCGCCTGGGGATTCCTGCAGCCGGTCGCGGGCGCGCTCACGGTGCGTTACGGCTTTCGTCCGATCATGATCGCGGGCTCGTTGATGTATGTCGTGGGTCTGGCTCTGATGGCGACCGCGCACGGCATGATCCCGATCCTGATCGGCGCGGGCGTGCTGATCGGCGCGTCGCTGGCCTGCACCGCCAATGCGATCGCGATGTCGGTGTCGGCGCGCGCGGTGCCGGCCAGCGTGCGCAGCACCGTGATGGGCATGGTCTCCGCGGCGGGATCGCTCGGCGCGCTGCTGTCGGCGCCGATCGGGCAGATGCTCAACGAAGGCTTTGGCTGGCGGGTCGGCGTCGCCGGTTTCGTCATCCTGTCGCTGTTCATGCTGCCGGCCGCCTGGTACGCCGGCCGCGCCGACAAGATCCCGCTGCCGCCCAAGGCCGCCGACGACATCGGCGATGCCTCGGCCGGGACGGCCGCCAAGCTCGCCTTCGGTAACGCCTCCTTCGTGGTGATGACCTGCGCCTATTTCGTCTGCGGCATGCAACTCGTGTTCCTGACCACGCACCTGCCGTCGTATTTGCAGATCTGCGGCCTCGATCCGATGCTGAGCGCGCAGACGCTCGGCATGATCGGCGGCTTCAACGTGCTGGGCAGCCTGTTCTTCGGCTGGGCCGGCCAGCGCTGGAACAAGCTCGCGCTGCTCGGCATGATCTACGTTCTGCGCTCGCTGGCGCTGGCCTGGTATTTCATGCTGCCGGCGACGAACGAGAGCACGCTGCTGTTCGGCGCGATCATGGGGTTTCTCTGGATGGGCGTCGGTCCGCTGGTGGCGGGCGCGGTCGCCGAAATGTTCGGCCTGAAATGGCAGGCGATGATCCAGGGTCTCGCGTTCATGAGCCATCAGATCGGCTCGTTCCTCGGCGCCTTCGGCGGCGGTCTGATCTATGACCAACTCGGCTCCTATACCATGGCCTGGCGCATCGGCGTGGCGCTCGGACTTGCCGGCGGCATCATTCAGGTCGCCTTCGCGCTGATCCGGCCGAGCCAGCCGCCGCTGGCGGCGGCGCGTTAGGTACGGCCGGATTACTTGGCGGCCGGGACAAAATGATCCCGGGCCGAGACGCTCTGTCCGCTCGCGACATCCGTCGCGATGAACTCGATGTCGACCGCCTGCTTGGGCAGGCTGGCCAACGGCACTTGGACCGACGCCCGGAGTTCCCTGGTCTGGTCGGGGCCGACTTCCACGATCAGTTTTCCATCCGCGCCGGCTTCGATGCCGGATGCGCGAATCTCGGCGGCGGGAACGCCGCGCGTTTCCAGGGCGAAGGAGCGCGCCACGCCGGCCTTGTTGAGGAAGCGCAGAGTGTAGTCGTTGCGGACGCTGCCATCGCTCAAGGTCACGAGCAGCGGACTGCGTTCGTGCAACGCATTGATGCCCATCGTGCTGCGCGTCGCCAGCGTGTACAGCATGATGCCGCCGACCACGGCGATGATGGCGGCGTAGAGCACGGTCCGGGCGCGGATCGGGCGGTAGACCGGCGGTTTGCCGGCCAGCCGGCGCTCGGCATTGATGTCGGTATCGTAGGCAATCAGCCCGGTCGGCCGGTTGACCTGCCGCATGATCGTGTCGCAGGCATCGATGCACAGGCCGCACTGAATGCAGCCGAGCTGGATGCCGTTGCGGATGTCGACGCCCGTCGGGCACACATTGATGCATTGATGGCAATCGACGCAGTCCCCGGCAGGCTCACCGGCCAAGCGTAGCTGCTCGGCCTTCTTGATCGAGGTGCGCGGCTCGCCGCGGTCGCGGCGGTAGGTGACGTTGAGCGCCCATTCGTCCGTCAGTGCGGCCTGGATACGCGGCCACGGACACATGTAGATGCAGACCTGCTCGCGCGCGTGGCCGGCGAAGACATAGGTCGTCGCGGTCAGGATGCCGATCCAGAGATAGGCGATGAAGGGCGCCTGGAAGGTGGCGAGTTCCTTCACCAGCGTCGGCGCGTCGGCGAAATACAGCACCCAGGCGCCGCCGGTCCACCACGCGATCATCAGCCACAGGAAGTGTTTGGTTGCGACCTCGCGGATATGGGTGAACGTCCAGGCGCGCTTGTCCTTCAGGATGCGTTCGCGCCGGTCGCCCTCGACCCAGCGCTCGACCGCATAGAACAGGTCGGTCCAGATCGTTTGCGGGCACAAATAGCCGCACCAGATGCGCCCCGCCAGCGCGTTCATCAGGAACAGCACCATCGCCGCGATGATCAAGAGACCGGTAAAGTAGTAGACCTCCTGCGGCCACAGCTCGATGAAGAAGAAATAGAAGCGGCGATGCGGCAGGTCGAGCAGCACGGCCTGGTTGGGCAGCCCGGGTCCACGGTCCCATCGCACGAACGGCAGCAGATAATAGACCGCCAGCCCGACCACCAGCAGCGTCCATTTGATCCGGCGGAACCGGCCATGGACGGCCTGCGGATAGACCTTCTTGCGGGCCGCGTAGAGCGGCCCCTCGATGATGGTTTCACCCATACCGCTTTTGCCCTGTTGCTACCGCGAAGACGGCTCGCCGATTTTTCTGGCGACTAGATAGGAGAGCGGCATCGCGGCGGCGAAGCCGAGCAGAACCGCGAACGGAATGTTCTTCATGGCATTGTCGGCCAGCGAAGGAACCGCGAGAACCGTGACGACGGCGGTACCCGCGAGTGCCGTACCCAGCATGATCCATACGAGTAGCGAGATCTTCAACATCTGCGTGATCTCCCGTTGATGCCAAGACATATCTGCGCAGCGGTTGCAGTCGTGCGCATTGATCCGCAACAAAATCGCTACCGCGATATCGGCTGCGCCGTCCGGAGAGATTGATCCATATCAACGAACGTGCCCTATTATATTATAAACTTCTAATATAAAAAGGGAGGTTGCTGATGTCGCCATATGACAAGGCATGGTCGCCTTACGCCGCCGGTATCCTTATCGGCCTGCTGCAGATTCCCGCATTTCTGCTCATCGAGACCGCGCTCGGGGCTTCGTCTTCATACGTGACGGTGGGGGCGGGGCTAGCCGGCCTGGCAGACTCTTCGCTTCTCAAGATCGACTACGTGGCCAGACACGTTGCGGCGAACGCCAAGAACCTCTGGCAGGTCGCGCTCGTGTTCGGAATTGCCTTGGGCGCATTCATGTCGATGAAGCTTTCCGGTGCGGCTCGTGCGCCGATCTCGCCGATCTGGGCCCGCGCGCTGGGTTCATCGTCGAAGGGCTTGCGCTACGCAGTGGCGTTCGCCGCGGGTTTCCTGATGTTGTTCGGGGCAAGAATTGCCGACGGCTGCACCAGCGGTCACGGCTTGTCGGGGATGGCGCAGTTGTCGGTCGGCTCGACGGTGGCGGTTGCTGCCATGTTTGCCGGTGGCATCGCAACCGCGCTGCTGCTGCTGCGTCGTATTTGATCCAGGAGAGATGCTCATGTCGTCGGTTGCAACCGGAATTTTCAGCGGCCTGCTGATGGGAATCGTATTCGGTTTCGCACTGGAGAAATCGCGGGTGTTCGAACCCGGAATGATCGTCGGCCAGATGCAGTTGCGCAACTGGATCATGCTCAAGATATTCTTGAGCGCGGTTGCGACCGGCGCGGTGGTGCTGGCGATTCTGCACGGCTTTGGCTTCGTCAAGCTGCAGCCCAAGGCCGCGCTGTATGCCGCCGATATCGTCGGCGGACTGGTCCTCGGCGCGGGCATCGCGTTGGCCGGCGCATGTCCAGGCACGACGCTGGCGCAAATCGGCGTCGGTTATCGCGATGCCATCTTCACGCTGCTCGGCGGCCTGGCCGGTGCAGTGGCCTTTTCCTATTCGCAGCCCTGGCTCGCCAAATCGCTGATCGGTTCCGGGCCGAAGCAGATCTTTACGGATTTCGCCGGCATTCCCTATTGGCAGGGCGCGCTTGGCCTCGCGGCCGCGATCGTCGTCATCCTCGTGGCGATGGAGAAGATCAGGCCCTGGCGCAAGGATCTGGGCGCGGATGTTGACGGAGATATCTTGCCGGAAACGCCAAAGCCGGACGGCCGTCTGGTGGCCGCCGAATGATGGTGTGGCTGGCGATCGAACGCAACGGAGCGAGCCCGGTGCTTTCAGCCATCGCTGCAAGTCGACGGGCAGGGAGGCGGCATCGCGGGTCGGCGGCCTCGATCGTTCAATGGCCGATCGCCGTCGAGAAAATGTGACCGATCTCGATTCTGGAAGCCGGGGCGGGCCGCACCGAGCCCGCGCTCGATCCGATAGCCGCGTTCACGATCAGGGCCGAACCGCTTTTCGACCGGTTCGGCTGCGGCGGCCATGGCGGTGCCCACGGCAAGCGGGCAGATGAGCAACGCCAGTCTCATGGTGCTCTTCCCTGTCGATTGGCCGGAGACTCTTTGCTCCGGTTATAGGATAGCACGACGACTGCCTTGAGGCCCGCGCCAAATGAAAACGGGGCCGCGCGGCCCCGTTTCAATCCGTCGGCAAAAGGTTTCGAAGTTACTTGATCTTCGCTTCCTTGAACTCGACGTGCTTGCGCGCGACCGGGTCGTACTTCTTCTTGACCAGCTTGTCGGTCATGGTGCGCGAGTTCTTCTTGGCGACGTAATAGAAGCCGGTATCCGCCGTGGAAACCAGCTTGACCTTGATGGTGACCGCCTTGGCCATGTGCAGAACCTCAAAATAGGGGAATTCAGGCGCCGGCCAAACCGGCCTGCATTTGCGGGCAACCTAGCTTCTGATCGCCCAAAGTCAAGGTTTTCGGGGCCAAAACCGGCCCGATTCCGAGGGATTACCCCTCGAAGAACCGGTTTTTCGGCCTCGGCAGCCCCAGATTCTCCCGCAAGGTCTTGCCTTCGTACTCTTTCCGGAAAATCCCGCGGTTCTGCAGTTCCGGCACCACCTTGTCGACGAAATCGTCGAGCCCGGCGGGCAGGAACGGGAACATGATGTTGAAACCGTCGCTGCCGCGGCTGACCAGCCAGTCTTCCATCTGGTCGGCGATGGTTTTGGGCGTTCCCACGAATGACAGCCCACCATAGCCGCCGACGCGCTGGGCGAGCTGGCGCACGGTAAGCTTGTCGCGGGCGGCGAGATCGACCAGGCGCTGGCGGCCGCTCTTGCTCGCATTGGTCTCGGGGATCGGCGGCAATGGCCCATCCGGATCGAAGCCGGAAGCGTCGGTGCCGAGCTGCACCGACAGCGAGGCGATGGCGGAGTCGTAATGAACCATGCTGTCGAGCCTGGCCCGCTTCTCCTTGGCTTCTTCGACGCTGTCGCCGACTACCACGAAGGCGCCGGGCAGGATCTTCAGGTGCTCGGGGTCGCGGCCGATCTTCTCCATGCGGCCCTTGATGTCGGCATAGAGCTTCTGGCCGTCAGCAAGCGAGCCGCCGCCGGTGAACACGGCTTCCGCGGTTTCCGCGGCGAGCTGCCTGCCGTCCTCGGATGCGCCGGCTTGTACAATCAGCGGCCAGCCCTGCACCGGGCGGGCGATATTGAGCGGCCCGCGCACCGAGAGGTATTTGCCCTTGTGATTGAGCACGTGCATTTTTGCGGGATCGAAATACAGCCCTTGCTCGACGTCGCGCACGAAGGCGTCGTCGGCAAACGAGTCCCAGAGACCGGTAACCACGTCATAGAACTCGCGCGCCCGCTTGTAGCGCTCGGCGTGCTCCATGTGGTCGTCGAGCCCGAAATTCAGCGCAGCGTCCGGATTGGAAGTCGTGACGATATTCCAGCCCGCGCGCCCGCCCGAGATATGGTCGAGCGAGGCAAAGCGCCGGGCGACGTGATAAGGCTCGTCGAACGTGGTCGAGCCGGTCGCGATCAGGCCGATACGCTCGGTGGCGCCGGCCAGCGCCGACAGCAGCGTGAACGGTTCGAACGAGGTCACGGTGTGGCTGCGCTTGAGCGCATTGATCGGCATGTTCAGCACGGCGAGGTGATCGGCCATGAAGAAGGCGTCGAACTTGCCGGCTTCGAGCTTCTGGATCAGCTTCTTGATATGCGGAAAATTGAAGTTGGCGTCGGGCCATGCGCCCGGATAGCGCCACGCGCCGGTGTGGATCGATACCGGCCGCATGAACGCGCCGAGCTTGAGTTGCCGCTGAGCCATGGCCCCGTTCCGTGCTGGTTATTGTTGGGGAACAGATAGGGAGGCGCAGCGGGAGCGCCATCGTAGGCGCGCAGAAGATTATTTTGTTTTTGTGCGATGGCTCAACAAGACTGTTATTCCGGGATGCGCGAAGCGCAGACCCGGAATCTCGAGATTCCGGGTTCGCTGCTGACGCATTGCCCCGGAATGACGGTGAGCGGGGCGGGGCCTACGCCCCCAGCACATCCTTCTGCATCTTGCCGCCATGGAAGTGGAAGAACGGCACCGGTGCGTCGTGGCGCAACGGCCCGGTCGCCAGCCGGCGGTCGAGTTCGGCGAGCACGTTCTTGGTCATCGCGTGCGCGTCGGCGAGCGGCTCGGAGCCGATCTCGACCCACACCAGCTCAACCAGCTCGGCATCGGCATGGACCACGCCCTCGACGCGGTGGGCGATCGCCGACGCATCGGCCGTGAAGAAGCGTGTATCGAAGCGGCGGACGCGGCCGGGCGGGGTGATGGCGCGGGCGATCAGGAACAGGCTGGACGGATCGGGTAGCAGGCCCGCGTCGGAGAACGGTTGCCAGGCTCCTTCGAGCTTCACGGGCTTCTCGACCTTGCGGCCGAGGCAGAGCCCGGTTTCCTCGCAGGCCTCGCGGATCGCGGCGACTGCGAGCGCCCGCGCACGGGATGCCGCGATCTTCGGGCTGCCCTTGAGGAGGTTGGCTTCGAGCTCGGCGGTGATGGGGGCTGCGACCGGAACGCGGTTGTCGGTCTTGTCGACGCGGCCGCCCGGAAAAACGTATTTGCCGGGCATGAACACCACCTTGTCGTGGCGCTTGCCGACGAGAACTTTTGGCTTGTCGCCGGAGCGGTCGATCAGGATCAGCGTGGCTGCGTCCTTCGGCCTGAAATAAGGATGGTGGTCGGCTTCTTTTCCTTCGATGACGGAGGGCGCAGTTTCAGTCATTCCATCCCCATTTATTGCTCTTGCCTTTTCAGGTGTAGCTAGACCGGCGGGATGTCGCTAGGGGGATTCTCATCAAAGCCATGCATGCGTAGCGCCCATTGCAGGCCAACCACCGCACCCTTGACCGGCTGCAACAGCGCCAGCGACAGGATGAACGTCAGCGGCAGGTAGATCGCCAGCTGCAGCCACACGGCGGGCGCGTAGTTGGTCTCGATCCACAGCACCGCCGGTACCACGATGTGGCCGACGATGACGATCACGAGATAGGCCGGCAAATCGTCAGCGCGGTGCGGCGTGAAATCCAGCCCGCAGACCGAGCAATTGTCGGCGGTCTTAAGGAAGGCGCGAAACAGCTTGCCTTCGCCGCAGCGCGGGCAGCGGCAGCGAAAGCCGCGCTTCATCGCGCTCCACAGGTCGCGCTTCTCGGCTTTCACGGTTTCCCGGGTCCAGACTGTCGTCGCGGCGCCTACCGTTTCCATGACTTGCCTTTCTTCGATTTGCCTGACTTTGCCTTGCCGGGCGTGGTCTTTCCAGACTTGCCCTTGACGAGCTTGCGGGCTTTTTCGCGCGGACTGCGGCCCGGACGCGATTTCGACGCCGTTGTCGAAGATTTTGAGCCGTCGCGTTTTCTGCCGCGCGGAATGACTTGTCCTTCCGACAACAGCTCGAACCGCAGCGCGCCGGCCACGGGTGCAGCTTCTACCAGACGCACGTCGACCACGTCCCCCAGCCGGTGCATGGCACCGCTGCGCGAGCCGACGAGCGCGTGGCGCGTCTCGTCATAATTGTAGTACTCCGTGCCGAGCGTGCGGATCGGTATCAACCCGTCGGCGCCAGTCTCCGACAACTTTACAAACAGTCCCGCGCGGGTAACGCCGGAAATACGGCCCTGAAACGTGGCGCCGACGCGGTCGGCGAGGAAATGCGCGATCAGCCGGTCGGCGGTCTCGCGCTCGGCCTTCATGGCGCGCCGCTCGGTCACGGAAATCTGCGCGGCGACTTCGCTCAGGCTTTCCAGCGTCTCGGTTTCCGGCAACGCGCCTTCACCGAGGCCGAGCGCGCGGATCAGCGCGCGATGCACGATCAGGTCCGCGTATCGCCGGATCGGCGACGTGAAATGCGCGTAGCGACGCAGGTTGAGGCCGAAATGGCCGTAGTTCTCTGCCGAATATTCCGCTTGCGCCTGCGAGCGCAGTACCACCTCGTTGACCAGCGGCTCGTAATCCTCGCCACGGACCTGACCGAGCACGCGATTGAACAAAGAAGGGCGCAAAGCTCCGCTCCTGGCGAACGGCAGATCAAGCGTCTTCAAAAATTCCTGAAGGTTGTGGACCTTCTCCTGCGACGGCTCGTCATGCACCCGGTAGATAAGCGGCAATGCTTTCTTTTCAAGCATTTCCGCCGCTGCCACGTTGGCGAGGATCATGAACTCCTCGATCAAACGATGCGCGTCGAGCCGCTCGGGAACGATCACGCGATCAACCGATCCGTCGGGTTTGAGCAAAATTTTACGTTCCGGCAGATCGAGATCCAGCGGATCGCGTTCGTCGCGCGCCAGCTTCACCAGCGCATACGCCGCATAGAGCGGTTTGAGGATCGGCTCCAGCAGCGGGCCTGTCATGTCGTCGGGCCGCCCGTCGATGGCCGTCTGCGCCTGCGCGTAATGCAGTTTGGCGGCCGAGCGCATCAGCACGCGGTGAAAGCTGTGCGAGCGCTTGCGACCGTCGGCGCCGATCACCATCCGCACCGCGAGCGCGCCGCGCCCCTGTCCCGGCACCAGCGAACAGAGGTCGTTGGAGATGCGCTCCGGGAGCATCGGCACCACGCGATCCGGGAAATACACCGAGTTGCCGCGCGTCAGCGCGTCGCGATCGAGCGCCGAGCCGGGCCGCACATAGAACGCAACGTCGGCGATGGCGACATGGACGATATAGCCGCCTTTGTTGTTCGGATCGTCATCGGGTGTGGCATGCACCGCGTCGTCGTGATCCTTGGCATCGGGCGGATCGATGGTGACGAGCGGAATGTCGCGCCAGTCTTCGCGGCCTTTCAGCGTGGCAGGCTGCGCCTGTTCGGCTTCGCGCAACGCGCCGGATGAAAACGCCTGCGGGATTTCGTGGGCGTGGATCGCGATCAGGCTGATCGCTTTTTCGCTCGACAGCGAGCCGAGCCGCTCTTTCACCTTTCCGGAGGCGAGGCCGTAGCCGCGCGAACGCACCAGATCGACGCTGACGAGGTCGCCGTCCTCGGCGCCGCCGGTGTCCGATGGTGCAATGTTCAGTTCACGACCGGCCTGCTTCTTGTCGACGGGCACGAGCCGTCCGCCGCCGCCGGGTGCCTTGCGGAAAATGCCCAGAATGCGCGTGCGGGCGTGGTCGAGCACCTTGATGACACGTCCGCGATAGAGCGCGCCGTCGCCCTCGTCCAGCCGCTCGATGCGCATCAGCGCGCGGTCGCCGACGCCGGCAGCCGTGCCCGGTTGCGGCCGGCGCGGCACGTGAACGCGGATTTTTGGCGCGGCGCCGTTTTCCTCAGAATCCCACTCGGTGGGGGTGGCGAGCAGTTCGCCATCGGCGTCGCGGCCGGTGATGTCGGCGACAACCGTCGGCGGCAGCGCGGCGGGCTCGTGGATCTTTCGTCCGCGCTTGGTGACGACGCCATCCTCGGCGAGTTCGCGCAGAATGCGCTTCAACTCGACGCGGTCGGCATTCTTCAGGCCGAACTCGCGCGCGATTTCACGCGTGCCGATCTTGCCGGGATTCGCGCGGATGAAGGCGACGATGGCGTCCCGGCCCGGAAAACCATTGTCGTGTTTTCTTTTCACTTATCCGCGGGCCTTGCCTGCGCTCTTCTTCGCGGGCGTTTTGGGGGAGGCGGGAGGTTTTGCCGAGGTCTTGGCGGCGGAAGCGACCGGCGCCCGCGCCTTGCTCACCGCTTCCGATTTGGGCTTGGCCGCTGCCTTCTTTGCAGCGGCCTTCTTGGCGGGCTTCGGCTTGTCCGGGCCGGCGTCCGTATCGGCCGCCTTCTTGGCGGCGGCTTTCTTCGGCGCGGCTTTCTTGGCGGCGCGCTTCGGCTTGCCGCCGCCCTTGGCGGCGCGTTCGTCGATCAGCGCGATCGCCTCGGCCAGCGTGATCGTCTCCGGCGCCTTGTCGCTCGGGATCGTGGCGTTGACGCCGCCGGCCGTGACATAGGCGCCATAGCGGCCGTTTTTGACCGCGACGCCGCCGAGGCTTGGATGCTCCCCGAGCGGCTTGCCGGGATCGGCGCCGAAGCGGCGGCCGCTCGGTCCCTTGGCGATCTTTTCCGCAATCAGCGTCACCGCGCGGTTGAGGCCGATGTCGAATACCTCGTCGCCGGCCTCGAGACTCGCATAGGTCTTTTCGTGACGCACGAACGGACCGAAGCGGCCGATGCCGGCGGTGATCGGCTGGCCGGTTTCGGGATGTTTTCCGATTTCGCGCGGCAAGGACAACAGCTTGAGCGCCAGCTCCAGTTCCATGTCGCCGGGCGAGGTGTTTTTGGGAATGCCGGCGCGGCGTGGCTTTTCGCCCTCCGCGTAATCCTTCTGCTCGCCGAGCTGGATATAGGGCCCGAAACGGCCGGCCTTCACCGTCACGTCGAGCCCGGTTTCAGGATCCTTCCCCAGCACGCGATCAGCACTGGCCTCGCTATCGGCGGCCAGCGGGCGGGTGTAGCGGCACTCCGGATAGTTCGAGCAGCCGACGAAGGCGCCGAACTTTCCGGCCTTGAGATTTAATTTGCCGGTGCCGCAGGTCGGGCATTGCCGGACGTCGCCGCCATCCGCGCGCGGCGGATAGATGTGCGGCCCCAGCATGTCGTCGAGCGCATCGAGCACTTCGGAGACGCGCAGGTCCTTGATGTCGCTGACCGCGCCGGCGAAGCCGATCCAGAAATCCTTCAGCACCTGCTGCCAGGAAATCTCGTTGTTCGAGATGCGGTCGAGCTGCTCTTCCAGCGCGGCGGTAAAGTCGTATTCCACATAGCGCGTGAAGAAGTTTTCCAGGAACGCGACCACGACGCGGCCCTTGTCCTCGCCGTGCAGCCGCTTTTTCTCTAGCTTGACGTAGCCGCGGTCTTTCAAGACCTGCAGGATCGAGGCGTAGGTCGAGGGCCGGCCGATGCCGAGTTCTTCCATCCGCTTGACCAGCGATGCCTCGGAGAAGCGCGGCGGCGGCTCGGTGAAATGTTGCGTGACGGCGAGGGCCTGCCGCTGCAGCGCTTCGCCCTGGCTCATCGCGGGGAGGCGGCGCGAATCCTCGTCCTCCTCGTCGTCGCGGCCTTCCTGGTAGAGCGCGAGGAAACCGTCGAACTTGATGACTTGCCCGCTGGCGCGGAGCTCCAGCACGCGGGAGCCGGCTTTCGCCGCGATGTCCACGGTGGTGCGCTCGAGTTCGGCCGATTCCATCTGGCTCGCAATGGTTCGGATCCAGATCAGCTCGTACAGCTTGGACTGATCGGCATCGAGGCGGCCGCGCATCTGTGCCGGCCGGCGCGACAGGTCGGTCGGGCGGATCGCTTCATGCGCTTCCTGCGCGTTCTTGGCTTTGGTCTGGTATTGTCGCGGCGCCTCCGGCACGTAATTGTTGCCGTAGTCCTCGCCGATCACCTTGCGCGCCTGCGTGATCGCGGAGCCGTCGATCTGCACGCCGTCGGTCCGCATATAGGTGATGAGGCCGGTGGTCTCGCCGCCGATATCGATACCTTCGTAAAGCCGCTGCGCGATCCGCATCGTGTGCGCCGGGGCAAAGCCCAGCTTGCGGCTGGCTTCCTGCTGCAGCGTCGAGGTGGTGAAGGGGGCCTGCGGATTGCGGCGCGCCGGTTTTGCCTCGACGGTGGAAACCGTAAAATTCGCGGCTTCGATCGCCTTCTTGAGGTCTTCGGCTTCGGCGCCCGAGCCGATGTCGAGCCGCTGGATCTTCTTGCCGTCGGCGCCGACCAGGCGGGCTTCAAAACTCTCGCCGCGCGGCGTCGTCAAGGTCGCGACCAGCGACCAGTATTCGCGCGGCACGAATTTTTCGATTTCGAGTTCGCGGTCGCAGACCAGCCGCAATGCGACCGATTGCACGCGGCCGGCCGAGCGGGCGCCCGGCAGCTTGCGCCACAGCACCGGCGAGAGCGTGAAGCCGACCAGATAGTCCAGCGCGCGGCGCGCCATGTAGGCGTCGACCAGCGCGCCGTCGATCTGGCGCGGCGCCTTCATCGCATCCGTCACCGCCTGCTTGGTGATGGCGTTGAACACCACGCGCTCGATCTTCTGATCCTTGAGCGCGCGCTTCTCCTTCATCACCTCCAGCACGTGCCAGGAGATCGCTTCGCCCTCGCGATCGGGGTCGGTTGCGAGAATCAGGCGGTCGGCACCCTTGAGCGCCTTGGCGATGTCATTGAGCCGGCCGGCCGCCTTGGGATCGACCTCCCAGATCATCTGGAAATTGGCTTCCGGATCGACGGAACCGTTCTTGGCGGGGAGATCCCGGACATGGCCGAACGAAGCCAGAACCTCGTAGGAGGCGCCCAAATACTTATTGATCGTCTTGGCTTTCGCCGGCGACTCCACGATGACGATATTCATGTCATTCCAATGGCTTACGGGAAGAGATACAGGTGGGTTTCGCGAGATTCGCGACCCGCCGTTTGGACCCGAACATGGGTGGTGAGGCGGCCCCTGTCAAATCGCCAATGCGGGGGCAGAAGAACCCGATATTCGACTTAATATCAACGGAGTTCCACACTACTGCCTAGAGTTGCGCCCGCAAAAGGGTTATTCCTGCGCAATATTCTAGTCGATTGGATGCAAATTTTTTGAGCAAGGGTGGAGGCGGCCGGAAGTCAAGGGCTTCAGGCACACATCGGGACTCGCCCCCCCGCGAAAAAGGCCTCGGCGAGGAGGGCGGCCCCGACGAGGCCGTGGCCTTCATTGCGGAGACGGTTGCCGAACTGGTCAAGCTGGCCGAGCGGCATCGGCTCGAAGTGCTCGGTCACCTGCTCGGCATGGCGCAGCTCGAGGCGGAAGAACGGCTGCGCACGCGGAGCAAGCACAAGCTGTCTTGAACGGCACGGCTTCCTTTACGCCGTCGCCCGCTTGCCCGCCTTCGACGTCCGCGGCTTCACCGCGATATCGCCCACGCTTAGCAGCCGTCCGTCCTGCGCATGCAGTTCGAGCTTGCGCACCGGCATGCCGGTTTCCCTGTCGACCAGAATCGTGGCGATCTCTTCCGGCCGATCGTCGAATTCCTCGCTCCATTGCCGCAGCGCGACCAGGATCGGGAACACGCCGCGGCCTTTCGGGGTCAGCAGGTATTCCTGATAGGCGCGGCCGTCGGAGGCGGGTACGGTTTTGAGAATGCCCCGATCGACCAGCGCGCGCAGCCGCACGGTCAGGATATTCTTGGCGAGCCCGAGCCTTTTTTGAAATTCGCCGAAGCGCCGGACGCCGAACAACGCCTCGCGAATGATCAGCATCGACCACCAGTCGCCAAGCGCATCCAGCGAGCGCGCGATCGGGCAATCGTCGCGTTCAAAGCTCGTCCGCTTCACCATTTCGATCTCCGGCTGGGTACGCGACCGATCACGGCCTTGTGTAGTTGCAATATTAAACCAGATAGCCTAGTCCGGCAACTTAGTTTAATAATGCAACCATCGGAGACGGCACATGAGGCTCGCAGGCAAGACGGCATTCATTACAGGCGGTAACGGCGGCATCGGACTCGCGACCGCAAAGGTTTTCGTGGCTGAGGGCGCCAAGGTCGTCATCACCGGCCGGAATCAGTCGACGCTCGAAGCCGCGGCCAGGGAATTGGGGCCCAACGCGCTGGCGCTCGTGGCCGACGCCACCGACATCGCGGCGACCGAAGCCGCGATCCGCAAGGGAGCTGAGAAGTTCGGCAAATACGATATCCTGTTCGCCAATGCCGGCATTGCCGGCAGCACGCCACTGGGAGCCTCGACGGTCGAGGCGTTCGAAAAAGTCATCAGCACCAATCTGACCGGCGTCTTTTTCACCGTGCAGTCGGCGCTGCCGCATATCAACGACAACGCCTCGATCATTCTCAATGGCTCGGTGATCTCGGTACTCGGCATTCCCGGCTACTCGGCCTATGGCGCGGCGAAGGCCGGGGTGCGGGCGATGGCGCGGATCATGGCATCGGAGTTGTCGCCGCGCGGCATCCGGGTGAACGTGGTGGCGCCCGGCGCGATCCGCACCCCGATCTGGGGCGCGGCGATCGCGACGCCCGAAGCCGAAAAGGCCTTTGAAAAACGCATCGCGCTATCGACCCCGCTTGGCCGCATCGGCGAAACCGAACACATTTCGAAAACCGTGCTGTTCCTCGCCTCCGACGATGCCGCCCATGTTCAGGGCCAGGAATTGTTTGTTGACGGCGGCGCGACGGCCTCGCCGAGCGGTGCGCCGATCTATCGGGGGTAAAGCAGCTTGCCGCCGTTGTTCCCGCCGGTCGTTTGCGCCTGGCAAACGGCCGGCTCGAAGCTGCGGCGGATTGGCTGGGGCAGAACGCGCTTTGCCATCGTGCTGCTACCCCTGAACGGCGTGTTCTAGATCAGCGTCACCAGCCCGCCGCCGTGGCGTTCCAGCCGGCCGGCCAGTTCGAGTTCGAGCAGCGCGGTGCGGACGAGGGCAGGCGACAGGCCCGACATCCGGATCAGGTCGTCGAGGCTGACCGGACTCGGCCCGAGCAGCGCGACGATGCTACTGCGTACGGTGGGATCGATCTCGAAGTCGAGCGGCGCATCGTCGTCTTCACGCGCCTCGAGCACGACCGGCCGCGCCAGGATGGGCTGGATGGCGTTGATGACGTCGCTGGCCTCGGTGACCAGCGCCGCGCCTTGCTTGATCAAATCGTTGGTGCCGGCGGCGCGCGGGTCGAGCGGCGAGCCCGGTACCGCGAACACCTCGCGGCCCTGTTCGGCCGCCATCCGCGCCGTGATCAGCGAGCCCGAGCGATGCGCGGCCTCGATCACGACGACGCCGAGCGATGCGCCCGAGATCAGGCGGTTGCGGCGGGGAAAATCATGGGCGCGGGGCACGTGGCCGAGCGGCATTTCGGAGATCGCGCCGCCATGGTCGAGCAGGGCGGCAAGCAGGTCGCCATGCTCCGGCGGATAGATCCTGTCATGGCCGCCGGCCAGCACCGCCACGGTGCCGCCCTCGACCGTCGCGCGATGCGCAGCCTGATCGATCCCGCGCGCCAGCCCGGAGATGACGACAAAGCCGGCCTCGCCGAGGTCGCGCGCCAGTTGCCCGGCGAATTTCAGCCCGGCGCCGGAGGCGTTGCGCGAGCCGACGATTGCGATCATCGGCCGGAGCATCGCTTCTCGAACGCCGCGGATCCCGAGCAGCGGCGGGGCATCGTCGAGCGTCGCCAGTCGCGGCGGATAGGTGGACTCGGTTGGCGCGACCAGCGTGACGCCGATCTTCTCGCCCGCTGCGATCTCCGCGCGCGCCTGTTCCTCGCCAAAAATCCGCCCGGAGCGCGAAGCGCCGCCGCGCCGTGCCAGTTCCGGCAGATGTTCCAGCGCTTCGCGCGCACTGCCGAAATGCGCGATCAGCGCATTAAAAGTCCGCGGCCCGACATTGTCGCTGCGGATCAGCCGCAGCCGGTCGATCCGGTCGGTCTCGGTGATGTCGGGCTTGAGATGTGTCCTGTCATGCATGCGGACGCAGCTTTGCCCAACCTGAGATTGCGATCAACCGGTTTGATGGTGATTGGCACCGCGCTTGCTCGATGCGGGGGCGCTCCGTAACCTGCGTCCGCCATCACAGGAATGCCCCCATGATCTCGCTTGCCGACCTCCAGCGCCGCATCGATGCCGGCGATCTGTCCGCCGACGCTGCCCTCGCGCAGTCGCTCCAAGCGATCCGTGCACAAGAGCCGTCGATCGGCGCGTTCGTCAGCTACGATTCCAGCGCCCGCGCGCAAAGCGCCGGGCCGTTGCGCGGCATTGCGGTCGGCATCAAGGACATCATGGATACCGCAGATTTCCCGACCGAGATGGGCTCGCCGATCTACAAGGGGTACCGCTCGCGCGGCGACGCGGCGGTCGTGATGCTGCTGAAGCAGGCAGGCGGCACCATTCTGGGCAAGACCACGACCACGGCTTTCGCATCCTCTGATCCGACCGCGACGCTCAATCCGCACAATCACGGCCACACGCCCGGCGGATCGTCGTCCGGCTCGGCGGCGGCGGTCGGCGCCGGCATGATCCCGCTGGCTCTCGGCACACAGACCGGCGGCTCGGTGATCCGCCCGGCCTCGTTCTGTGGCGCGACTGCGATCAAACCGTCCTATCGCCTGCTGCCGACGGTCGGCGTCAAATGCTACTCATGGACGCTCGACACCGTCGGCCTGTTCGCGGCCGGGGTCGACGATGTGGCGCGGGGACTGGCCGCGATGACCGGCCGTCCCGGATTGCTGCTGCCGTCAAATCTTCCGACTCCGCGCATCGGCGTCGTGACGCAGGATTTTGCCGATGCGCCGGAAGCGGCAGGCGCGGAAGCCTTGCAGATGGCAGCGAGGGCGGCCGAGCGCGCCGGCGCCACGGTGCGCACGCTGTCCATGCCCGAAGTCGTCGCGGAGGCGTGGCGCATCCATCCGGTGGTGCAGGAGTTCGAAGCGCATCAGGCGCTCGCCTGGGAGTACCGCGAGAATTACGACGCCTTGGCACCGAACCTCCGCGGCCGCCTCGACGAAAGCAAGGGCGGGACGGCGGCCGAGTATGACGCGGCCATGGATGTCGCGGGACGCGCGCGGCATGCGCTCGCCAAACTATTCGACGATGTCGATGTGATCCTGACCCTGTCGGCCCCGGGCGGAGCGCCGAAGGGTTTGGCCTCGACCGGCGATCCCCGCTACAACCGGCTCTGGACGCTGATGGGCGTGCCCTGCGTCAATGTTCCCACGCTGGTTGCGGAAGGCAATCTGCCGGTCGGCGTCACCGTGATCGCACGATATGGCGCCGATGCGCAGGCGCTGGCGGCGGCGCGGTTTGTCGAGAAGGCGCTGGCTGGGCGATAAGCCTCCAACAAGCGGGTTGCTCCCATAATGGGATCAAGCTATATTGTGGGCAATGAGGATCATTGCTCGCCGAACATTGCGAGAATTCGTCAAGAGCCTTTCCGGTAGGAAGGACCAGCCGGCGGTCAGAGCGGCGCTGGAGGCTTGGTTCGATGAAGTGAGCAAGGCGTCGTGGAAGAGCACTGCGGAGGTCAAGCGTCGCTATGCCACGGCGAGTATCGTCAGTGCGGAACGCATCGTCTTCAACATAAAAGGTAATGACTATCGCCTTGTCGTAGCCGTCGATTTCGAGAAGGGCATCGTCTGGATCAAATGGATCGGCACGCACAAAGCTTACGACAAGATCGACGTAGCCGAGGTACGATATGGCGAATGAACTGAAACCGATCCGAACCAGGGTGGACTACAA
The DNA here is from genome assembly GCA_964609175.1 of uncultured Bradyrhizobium sp. Taxonomy (GTDB): domain Bacteria; phylum Pseudomonadota; class Alphaproteobacteria; order Rhizobiales; family Xanthobacteraceae; genus Bradyrhizobium. The sequence goes on along the minus strand of CAZSRR010000004.1, from coordinate 21,539 downwards.
GAACGCACTTGCCGAGGTTGAACGCCTTTGGGGGTCAAAGAGCGGGACGCCCAAGGGCGACCGGCTCGATGTGCTGGCGACATTAATCGATGCATATGAAGCCAAGCACTATCCCATGGATCCGCCGGACCCGATCGAGGCGATCGAGTTTCGGATGGAGCAGCAAGGCCTTACACGAAAAGATCTTGAGCCGCTGATCGGTACTCGTGCGCGGGTCGCGGAGGTCATGAATCGGAGGCGCAGTCTGTCAATCGACATGATCCGTCGGCTACATGAGCAGCTCGGGATTTCGGCCGAAATACTAATTCGTCCGACTCGCGAGGAAGAAGCAGCCTGACCGGCTCACCGCATCGGCAATACGCGTTACTTCGCCCCGATCCGTCCCTCTGTACCCGTCTGCAGCCGCTTGATGTTCTCGCTGTGCTTCCAGAACAGCAGCAGCGTCATCACGACGAACAGCGAGGCCAGCGCGGGGTGGCCGAACCACCACAGGAACAACGGCGTCACGAAAGCCGCCACCAGCGCCGACAGCGACGAGTAGCGTGTGGTGACGGCGGTGGCGAGCCAGATCAGGCAGAACATGAAGGCCGCCGGCCAGAACAGGCCGATCAGCACGCCGATATAGGTGGCGACGCCCTTGCCGCCGTTGAATTTCAGCCAGACCGGAAAGAGATGGCCGAGGAAGGCGCCGAGCGCTGCCAGCATCGCCGCATTGGCGCCGCCGTAATAGCCGGCGATCATCACCGCAACCGTGCCCTTGAGCATGTCGCCGATCAGCGTCGCCGCGGCTAAGCCCTTGCGGCCGGTGCGCAGCACGTTGGTGGCGCCGATATTGCCGCTGCCGATCGAGCGCAGGTCCTGCGTGCCGCCGAGTTTGGTCAGCACCACGCCGAACGGGATCGAGCCGAGCAGATAGCCGATCAGGAAAGCGGCGATGAGGAAGGCGTCGGACATGGCGGGTGCTCCCTTCGCGGGATGAATCAGACGTGCTCGTAGACGGTACGCCCACCCACGATAGTACGCACGACGCGCCCCGAGAAGCGGGCTTCGTCGAACGGCGTGTTCTTGCATTGCGATTTGAGGTCGGCCGGATCGAGCACCCAGGGCGTATCGGGGTCGATCACGACGACATCGGCCGGGGAACCCGCGCGCAGCGAGCCGCCGGGCAGGCCGAGCAGCTCCGCCGGCCGGGTCGACATCGCCCGGATCAGCGTCTTGAAATCCATCTCGCCATTGTGAATCAGCCGCAGCGCCGCCGGCAGCATGGTCTGCAGTCCGACCGCGCCGGACGCGGCTTCCGCGAACGGCAGCCGCTTCACCTCGACGTCCTGCGGATTGTGGTCGGACATCACGACATCGATCAGTCCGGAGGCGACGGCTGCGACCAGCGCCTGGCGATCCTCCTCGGTCCGCAGCGGCGGCGACAGTTTTAGAAATGTCCGGTAAGGGCCGATATCGTTTTCGTTCAGCGTGAGATGGTTGATCGACACCGAGGCGCTGACGTCGAGCCCGGCATCGCGCGCGCGCTTGAGAATTTCCAGCGACTCCAGCGACGACAGCGAGGCGGCGTGATAGCGGCCGCCGGTCAGCGCGACGAGGCGCATGTCGCGCTCGAGGATGATGCACTCGGCGGCGTTGGGAATGCCGACCAGGCCGAGGCGGGCGGCGAACTCGCCCTCGTTCATCACGCCTTCGCCGACCAGATCGGGGTCCTCGGTGTGGTGCACGATCAGCGCGTCGAAATCGCGGGCATAGGTCAGCGCGCGGCGCATCACCTGCGCATTGGTGACGCTCTTGTCGCCGTCGGTGAAGGCGACCGCGCCGGCCGCTTTCAGCAGCCCGATCTCGGTCATCTCCTGGCCGCCCAGCCCCTTGGTCAGTGCCGCCATCGGGTGAATGTTGACGATCGCGGTGTCGCGGGCGCGGCGCAGCACGAAATCGACCGTCGCCGAATTGTCGATCACGGGCGAGGTATCCGGCTGGCAGACGATGGTGGTGATGCCGCCGGCGGCGGCGGCCTGGCTGGCCGAGGCAAAGGTTTCGCGGTGGCTGGCGCCGGGCTCGCCGACAAAGGCGCGCATGTCGATCAGCCCGGGGGCGATGATCTTGCCGGCGCAATTGACGATGTCGGTGCCCTCGGGCACGCCGGCCGCGCCGATGCCGCGCCTGGCGTCGCGGATCATGCCGTCGGCAATCAAGACGTCGCCGGGGCCGTCAAAATCCCGGGAGGGATCGACGACGCGGGCATTGGCGAGCAGGATGGGGCGGCGACCGGTCAGCATGTCAGGCGTTCGGCAGGTTGCGGGCCAGTGCTTCCAGCACCGCCATCCGCACCGCCACTCCCATTTCCACCTGTTCGCGGATCAGCGATTGCGCGCCGTCCGCCACGATCGAGTCGATCTCCACGCCGCGGTTCATCGGGCCCGGATGCATCACCAGCGCATCGGGTTTTGCGTAAGCGAGCTTCTTCTGGTCGAGGCCGAAATAGTGAAAATACTCGCCGGAAGACGGCACGAAAGAGCCGTTCATGCGCTCGCGCTGCAGCCGCAGCATCATCACGATGTCGGCGCCGTTGAGTCCCTCGCGCATGTCGCGCGCCACCTCGACGCCCATTCGTTCGATGCCGCGCGGCAACAGCGTGGAAGGCGCGACGACGCGGACGCGGGCGCCCATGGTGTTGAGCAGCAGGATGTTGGAGCGCGCCACGCGCGAATGCATCACGTCGCCGCAGATCGCGATGACGAGGCCCTCCAGCCGGCCTTTGTTGCGCCGGATGGTCAGCGCGTCCAGGAGCGCCTGCGTCGGATGTTCGTGGGCGCCGTCGCCGGCATTGATCACGGAACCATCCACCTTGCGGGCCAGCAGTTCCACCGCGCCCGACGCGTGGTGCCGCACGACAAGGATATCCGGGTGCATGGCGTTGAGCGTGACGGCGGTATCCATCAGCGTCTCGCCCTTGCGGATCGAGGACGAGGACACCGACATGTTCATGACGTCGGCGCCGAGCCGTTTTCCGGCGATCTCGAACGAGGACTGGGTGCGGGTCGAGGCTTCGAAGAACAGGTTGATCTGGGTTCGTCCGCGAAGCGAGGTGCGCTTCTTGTCCACCTGGCGGTTGAGCTCGACATATTCCTCGGAAAGGTCGAGCAGGCCGGTAATGTCGGCAGCGGAAAGTCCCTCGATTCCCAGCAGATGCCGGTGCCCGAGGACAAACGTCGATTTCGATGCAGGGGTCATTAAAGCCAGAGCTATAGGCAGAGACGCCGGGCAGGGCAAGCGTCAAATCCCCTGTCCGGACTTATCCACTAGCGCTTCGGCTGCCCGGTAAACCGCCGGGCGGTAGGCCGTGGCGGCAGATTCCGCTAGGGTGGGGGACGGTGCATCGAGCCTTTGAAAACATGCGATATTCGATTCAATTCCGCCACGCCGCAATATTTGCCCTGCTGACCGCAATTGCCTGCCTTTCGGCGACGACAGCCATTGCCGAGAAGCGCCTGGCGCTTTCGATCGGCAACGACCTCTATCCCAATCTGTCCGCCGACCGGCAGCTCAAAAAGGCCGCCAACGACGCCACCACGGTCGCGGGAACTTTGCGGTCGCTCGGCTTCGAAGTCATCGTCGGCACCAATCTCGGGCGGCAGGCGATGATCGACAAGCTCGCCGAATTCACCGCGCGGCTGCAGCCGGGCGACACGGCGGCGCTGTTCTTTGCCGGCCATGGCGTCGCGATCGGCGGCGTCAACTATCTGATCCCGAGCGACGTCCCCGCCGTCACCGAAGGCGCGGAAGCGCGCGTGCGCGGCGCGTCGCTGGCCGAGCCCGATCTGATCGCGGAACTGCAGGCGCGTTCGGTTCGCGTCGCGCTGCTTGTGATCGATGCCTGCCGCGACAATCCGTTTCCGCGCGCCGCCGGCCGTTCGATCGGCAACACGCGCGGGCTCGCGGATGCCAAGCCGGCGCGCGGCATTTTTACGCTGTATTCCGCCGGCATCGGCCAGACCGCACTCGACCGGCTCGGCGGCAACGACACCGCGCACAATTCCGTGTTCACCCGCATCTTCGCCGAACAATTGAAGCGGCCGGAGCTGCATCTCGGCGACCTCGCCGTCGAAGTGCGTGAACGCGTCGCCGAACTGGCGCTGAAGGCGACCGACGAACGCGGCCGGCCGGCGCCGCACGAACAGACGCCGGCCTATTACGATCAGACCCTTGGCGGCCGCATCTATCTGGCTGCAACATCGACCGCCACCCGTCCGCCCGAACTGGCCGCCATGCCGGTGCAGCCGCCGCCGGTTCCCAATGTGACCGAGCGGATGGCGGTGCGACCGCAGCGTCCATCCGCATCAGGCGAAAGCTGCGCGCGCAACGGCCGCGAAACCTATTGCGTCAGTTCGGTGCTGAAGCCGCAGTTCGGCAATTCCTATGGCCCGGAAAACCTGTTCAAGGGGCCGGCGAGCAGCGCGTGGGTGGAGGGCCGGCAAGGCAATGGCGTCGGCGAGTGGATCACGGTCGAATTCGAGGGGCTGCGCACCGTGCGTTCCATCGTCGTGCGCAACGGCTACCAGAAGAGCGAAGACATCTTCGGCAAGAACAACCGCGTGCGGCAGTTGCGGGCCGTGTTCTCGCAGGGCGAGAGCCAGACGCTCACCTTGCAGGACCGAACCGGGTCGGAAACCCTGACGCTGCTCCAGCCGGTCAAGGCCTACTGGGTCAAGTTCGTCATCGACGAGGTCTGGGCAGGCAACAAATACACCGACACTGCGATGACGAAGCTGGTGGTCAATTCGGAGCCGGCGCAGTGATCGGAAAAAGCCTGGCCCGTATCGCCACATGGCTCGGGCTTGCCGCGGCATATTGCTTGCCGGCCGCCGCGCAAACCCAAAAGCTGCCGGCGGGCTTCGTCTATCTGCGCGATGTCGATCCGACCATCATTCAGGACATGCGCTATGCCGGCTCGAACAATTTCGTCGGCCGCTCGCTGCGCGGATACGAGGCTGCCGAGTGCGTGGTGAAGCGCGAGGTCGGCGCGCGGTTGAAGAGCATCCAGGAAGAACTCGCGCAGCAGAATCTGTCGCTAAAAATGTTCGATTGCTACCGGCCGACGCGTGCGGTCGCCGACATGGTGGCGTGGTCGCGCGACGGCAGGGAGACGGTTGCCGGCAAGCGCTACCACCCGGCGTTCGCCAAGGCCGACCTGTTCCGCCTCGGCTACATCGCCACCCGTTCGGGCCATTCCACCGGCGCGGCGCTCGACCTGTCTTTGGTCGATCTGAAGGCCGACAATTCGGCCACGTTTGATCCCGCCAAAAGCTATGGCGACTGTACGGCCGAAATTAACCTTCGCGCGCCCGACGGCAGCGTCGACATGGGCACCGGTTACGACTGCGCCGATGCCAGGTCGCACACGGCGGCGAAATCCATCACCGCGGCCCAGCGCAAGTGGCGCGAGAGGCTGGTTCAGGTGATGGCAAGGCGAGGATTTGTAAACTATTCGAAAGAGTGGTGGCACTTTTCGCTGCCGGGAGCCGGCGGGCAGGCCTATGATTTCGCGATCGCGCCGCGCAAGTGATTCACGGTTCTAACCCGCCAATGCACATGCTTGGTCATGGCCGGGCTTGACCCGGCCACCATCCACGCCTTTGTCTCTGCGCATAGACGTGGATGCCCCGGGCCAAGCCCGGGCATGACGACAACGAGAAGGCCGTCTGATGGACACCCTTACCACCGCAAGCGCCGTCGCCGTTCCACCCGCGCTTCCCGACCAGCCGCCGCGGGTCTGGAAATTCTGGGGCACGACGCTGTGGGGCCTGTTCATCTTCGTTGCGATGTTCCTTGGCCAGCTCGCGATCATCATCTACTTCGTATTCCGAAACGGCTGGTCGTTCGACGTCGCCGAAACGATCCAGGTCATCGGCGGAGGGCTGACGATCTCGCTCTCGGTCATCCTGGGATTGCCGGCCGTGCTGCTAGCGACATGGATCGCGATCCGGCCGACGCGCATTCCGTTTGCCGATTATCTGGCACTGCGCGGAACCTCCTGGCGCAACCTCTTCACGGGGCTGGCGGCGCTGGTCATCCTTGTCGGTGGCTGGGATCTGGTGTCGCGCGCGCTCGGGCGCGAGGTGACGTCGGGCTTCATGGGCGAGGTGCTGAAATCCGCCCAGGCCGACGGAGCGCTGTGGCTTCTGGTGCTCGCATTCTGCGCCGCCGCGCCGATGTGGGAAGAAATTTTTGCCCGCGGCTTCCTCTATCGCGGCTGGTCGGAATCAAAGCTCGGCGTCGCCGGCGCAATCTTCCTGTCGTCGCTCGCCTGGACCTCGCTGCACCTGCAATACGACTGGTTCTTCTTCTGCGAAGTGTTCACCATCGGCGTGCTGCTTGGCTATCTGCGCTACCGCACCAACTCGACGTGGCTGACAATCGCCCTGCACGGCATCAACAATCTGGCCGCGACGATCCAGACGCTTTGGCTGGCGGGGCTGTGGTCGTCCTAGGTCCTCAATGAGCCAGGAACTCAACAAGCGCGGCGGCTATGGGGCGGGGGTCCATAACTCATGACTCGGACCGGTAGCCACCCGAGCTCTCAAACCGATCGACTAGTCTGCATCCGCCAATTCAGCCCACAAGCGCAATCGCGATCGGCATCGTCACCGCCGCCAGAATGGTCTGCAGCGTGATGATCTGCGCCAGCAGCGGCGCGTCGCCGCCCATTTGCCGCGCCAGCACATAGGCGCTAGATGCCGTCGGCACCGCCGAACAGATGGTGACGACGGCAAGGTTGGAGCCGGTGAGGCCGAATTGCAGTGCCAGGGCGACGGCGATCGCCGGCATCAGCACCAGCTTGAGGAATACGGCAACGCCGGCGGCGAGGCTTGGCCGGAACAGGCCTTTGAGCTGCAGGCCGGCGCCGGTCACCAGCAGGCCGATCGCAAGCGAGGAGCGGCCGAGTGCGTCGGCCACTTCGTGCCAGAGCTTTGGCAGCGGAAGCTGCGCGACGTTGATCGCCAGCCCGATCGCGCAGGCCCAGATCAGTGGATTGCCCGCCACCGCTACGACGATCGATCCGGCCGAGCGCTTTTCCGGCGAGGCGTAATGGGCCAGCACCGAAACGCTGAGGACATTCACCATCGGCACGATGGCGATCATCGCAACCGAAGCGATCGCCAGCCCGTTATTGCCGAACAGGCTGCCGGCGACGGAAAGCGCGACATAGGTCTGCCAGCGCGTCGCGCCCTGGAAGATCGAGGTAAAGGCGGGCCCGTCAATTCCGGCGCGCGCGAGCAGGGCGCGCACCGCCAGACACAGCAGCGACACTGCGAGCGCCGACAACAGCAGTGCGCCGCCCACGCCGCCGACCGGCACGGTGCTCAGATCGGCCTTGACCAGCGTCTGGATCAGAAACAGCGGCAGCAGCACATAATAGGTCAGCCGTTCCAGTCCAACCCACTGCGTCTCGGGCCTGATCAGCGTCCGCTTCAGGACGAAGCCCAGCACGATCAGCAGAAACACCGGCAGCAGCGCCGCGATGACGGCCGCCATGCTTCAGCGATCCCCGCGCAGTTTTGCCAGCCGGTCCAGCGCGCCCTGCAGGATGAAGATCGCGGCATGCTCGTCGATCACCTCGGCGCGGCGGGCGCGCGAGACGTCCATGCCGATCAACTCGCGCTCGACGGCCGCCGTCGACAGCCGCTCGTCCCACAGCGCGATGGCAAGGCCGGTGAGGCCGGAAAAATTGCGGGCAAAGGCGCGGGTCGATTGCGCGCGCGGCCCCTCGCTGCCGTCCATGTTGATGGGCAGGCCCAGCACGAAGCCGACCGCATTTCGTTCGCTCGCGATCGCCAGCAGCCGCGCGGCGTCGGCCTTGAAGGCCTTGCGCTGCACTGTCTCGACGCCGGTCGCCAGCCGGCGGTCGGGATCGGAGACGGCGACGCCGATGGTCTTGGTGCCGAGGTCGAGGCCGATCAGGGCGCCGCGATCGGGCCAGTGCGCGACGGCTTCGACGAGGGGAAGGATAGGCGCGGGCATGGCCCCGCATAACACCGGCGTGCTGCCGGCGCAAAGCCTGACATGGCGTGGCGTCCATGCAGGAACGCCACGCCATCCGTCGTTGCGGTCTTACCGGATCGCGACCGGGTTGATCATGCTCTGCACGGCCCCCTTGAAGCGCGGCTGGCCGAGCACGAACATGAATTCATAGGCCTTGTCCTTGGCAAGCTCAGCCGTATTCATGTTCTCCAGGATGTAAGTGCCGTTCATCGGCAGCAGGATCTGGTGCACTTCGAAGATGTTCTTGGTCTCGAAAGGCACGGCTTCGAGGCCCCAGGTATCGGCGCCGATCGCGACGACGCCCTTGCTGGTGAGATATTTGGCGCCTTCCACCCCGAGCCCGGGTTCGCCGGCCCCAAAACGCTTGTCGTCCTTGCCGATCAGGCTGAGCCAGCCGGTGTGGAAGATCACGACGTCGCCCTGGCGGATCTCGACGCCCTGCTTCTTGGCGACTTCCTCGATCTCCTTGGTGTTGAAGGCGGTGCCTTCCTTGACGACGTCGGTGCCGTAATGCGCCGCCATGTCGAGCAGCACGCCGCGCGCCACCATCGGCGGAATCTTGTCGACGCCGAGCTTCTTGAGACCGGAGGGATCGGCGAAATCGGCCAGCTTGTTGCCGTTGTAATAGACGTGCTCGACGCCGATATGGCCAAGCCCGTCTAACTGGCTGCCGACGCCGACCCATCCATCGATTAGGTCGTCATTATAGGTCGTCTTGCTCGGTCCGAGGCCCGGACTGCCGGCCTGGCCGGGCTGAACGACGGTGATCTTGAACGCCCGCGGCGGATAGGCCGGGGTCGTGCTGTCGACGGGAATCCCGAGCGGGTAGGTCTTGCCGGTCTTGACCAGCCCCGCTGCTTTTACGACCAGTTCGGGCGTCATGTAATTGGCGGAACCGACTTCATCGTTCGGCCCCCATTTCGATTTCGTCCAGTCTTGAGCGCTAGCCGTTCCAACCGCACCCAACAAGGCAACAGAACACCCCAACACGAACGCAGTGCGCATTGCAGTCCCTCCCAGATTGACGTTATGGTTTTTGATAGTCGCCGCTTATACTAACGTAGCAATGCGCGGCGGCCAGAAGATTTTGGAGTCCGATGCTCCATTGCGATCGAACCCCGCAATGCGGAAAACGCGCAGCGCCGACGCATTGTTGCAACAATATGGCAGTGACGTTCCGCACCTCGAAACTGATCGAGGAATGCGCTCGGCCGTTCAGGCCGGTGAAGGTATCCGCGCCGCTGCCGTATTTCGGCGCGGGCATGTCAGGCGGCGATGACCTTGCCGCCATCGCCCAGGCAGGACGCGAACCCCTGCAGCGCGCTGTATCGATGCGCCGTGCGTCGGATGATGAAGAGCGTCTCGACCCGGGATTGCGCTGACGTCACAGTGTGAATGCTGACGCTGTCGTTGCCTCCGACCACGGCGCGCGGCAACAGCGTCACGCCCATGTCGGCGGCGACGCAGCCGATCATGCCGTCGAGCGTGCCGAGTTCGAACCGCGCCGAGGACGGCCAGCCGAATTCCGCGAACACCTGTTCAAGACGCTGGCGATAGGTGCAGCCGGTGCGGAAGACGAGCGCGGTAGGCCCCGGACCCGGCGTGCCCGCGCGCAAGGCCTTGAGGCTCTGCCAGCGACGCGCGGTGACCAGCACCAGTTCCTCGCGGAATGCGACCGTGGCCTCGAGTTCGGCATGCTCGATCGGTCCGGCGACGAACGCGCCGTCAAACGTGCCGTTGAGGACGCCGGCCACGAGTTCAGCGGTCGTCGAGGTGCGCAGGCTCAGTTGCACCTGCGGAAAGCGGCGATGGAAATTCGCCAGCAGCGCGGGCAGGCGGACCGCGGCGGTCGTTTCCATCGAGCCGATCGCGAGTGGCCCCTTCGGTTCGCCGTCGTCGCGCGCGGCCAGGAGCGCCTCGCGCGACAGAGCGGCCATTCGTTCGGCATAGGGCAGCAAACGGCGGCCAGCGCCCGTCAGCGTCATACCGCGGCTGTGCCGCTCGAACAGCGCGGTGCCGATCTCGGCTTCGAGCGCTTTCACGCGCTGGGTGACGTTGGATTGCACGGTGTTGAGCTCGTCGGCGGCGCGGGTGATGCCGCCCAGCCGCGCGACGGTGGAAAAGGTCAGGAGGTCGCTCAGCTCCATTGGACGCTCCGTTTCATTTTTGAGATACGAGAAATCTCTAGTATTCATTTTTAGAGAAGGATAATCGCACCTTATATTGCTGTCCAGATTTTCGGAGAATGGACATGCCGATCTCCACGCCGCTGACCGCCTGCCTGGGTATCAAGCATCCGATTCTGTCGGCGCCTATGGACGTCATCGCCGGTGCGCGCCTCACGAGCGCCGTCAGCGCCGCCGGCGGATTTGGCATCCTGGGCGGCGGCTATGGCGACGAGGCCTGGCTCAAACGGGAGACGGCGAAGCTTTCGGATGTACAAGTTCCCTTCGGTATCGGCTTCATCACCTGGAGCCTCGCCAAACAGCCGGCGCTGCTCGACATCGCGCTTGAGGCGCGGCCGCGCGCGATCATGCTTTCGTTCGGCGATCCCGCGCCGTTCGCGCCGCGTGTGAAGTCATCGGGCGCGCTCTTGATCTGCCAGGTGCAGAGCGAGGACATGGCCCGGCAGGCGCTCGAGGCCGGCGCCGACATCCTGATCGCGCAAGGCACCGAAGCCGGCGGCCACGGCGCCTCGCGCACCACGCTCGATATCGTGCCGGCGATCGTCGATCTCGCCGCCGGCCGGGTGCCAGTGGCGGCTGCCGGCGGCATTGGCGACGGCCGCGGACTGGGGGCCATGCTGATGCTGGGCGCGTCCGGCGTGCTGCTCGGCACGCGCTTCTATGCCAGCCAGGAATGCGACGGCGCGGAAGAGGCCAAGCGGCGCATCTGTGCGGCGTCGAACGGCAACAGCGTCCGCGGCATCATCTTCGACCTCTCGCGCAACAATGTCTGGCCGGCGCCGTTCACCGGCCGCTGCCTGATCAACGACCACGCCCGGCGCTGGATCGGCCGCGAAGTCGAACTGATGCAGAACGTCAAAATGGTCGCGGCCGAATATGCGGCGGCGAGGGCGGCCGGCAATTTCGACGTCGCCGCCGTTATCGCGGGCGAAGCCGTCGGGCTGATCCATGACATCCCGCCCGCGGGCGAGATCGTCGAGAGGATGGTCGGCGAAGCAAGCCAGATATTAAGCGGCCGACGCAATTCCGTGGCGACGAGTTCTTTTCCTTCTCCCCTTGTGGGAGAAGGTGGCGCGGACGCAGTCCGCGTCGGATGAGGGGTATGTCTCCGCGAATGCAAAACTCGCGGAGACATACCCCTCACCCGTCTCGAATGAGCTGATGCTCATTCGATCCACCCTCTCCCACAAGGGGAGAGGGATTCCACAACGAACGAAGCGAGCACAAACCATGTGGCCAGACCGCCGGATCATCGACTTCTTCAAGACCGAATTTCCGATCGTGCTGGCGCCGATGGCCGGCGTCATGGACGCAGACCTCGTGATCGCGGCGGCGCAGGGCGGGGCGCTGGGCTCGCTGCCCTGCGCGATGATCACGGCCGACAAGGCCCGCGAACAGGTCAACATTATCCGCCAGCGCGTGTCCGCTCCGATCAACATGAACTTCTTCTGCCACACGGCCGTCGATGCCGACCCCGCGCGCGAGGCGGGCTGGAAGAAGCGGCTCGGTGCCTATTACGCGGAGCTGGGCCTCGATCCCGCCGCGCCCTTTGTCGCCGCGAACCGCGCACCATTCGACGAGGCGATGTGCGCGGTGGTGGAGGAGTTGAAGCCGGAGGTGGTTAGTTTTCACTTCGGCCTGCCATCCCCGGCGCTGCTCAAGCGCGTCAAGGCGGCGGGCGCCACTGTGATGTCGTCGGCGACCATCGTGAAGGAGGCGATCTGGCTCGAGGAAAACGGCGCGGACGTCATCATCGCACAGGGCGCCGAGGCCGGCGGCCACCGCGGGATGTTTTTGACCGACAACATCGCCCAGCAGCCCGGCACCTTTGCGCTGGTGCCGCAGGTGGTCGATGCGGTGAAGGTGCCGGTGATCGCCGCCGGCGGTATTGCCGACGGGCGCGGCATCGCAGCCGCATTTGCGCTCGGCGCGGCCGGTGCGCAGATCGGCAGCGCCTATCTGCGCTGCCCGGAGTCGAAGGTGAGCGCGGCGGCGCGGACCGCGCTGGCCGAGGCAAGTGACGACGCCACCTTCATCACCAACGTCATGACCGGACGCCCGGCGCGCGGCGTGCCCAACCGCATCATGCGCGAGGTCGGCCCGATCTCGCCCGACGCCCCGGCATTCCCCCATGCCGCCACCGCGCTCGGGCCCCTGAAGGCGGTCGCCGAAAAGCTCGGCAAGGTCGATTTCACCAATCTCTGGGCCGGACAGGCACTGCGGATGGGCCGCGAGGTGCCGGCAGCCGAGCTGACACGGTCCCTGGCGGGAGATGCGCTGGCGCGGCTGGGCGCGTTGGGTGGATAGGACGTCGCGCCGCTCCAACAGGGCGGGGCGCCATGAGGTCGGTTCTACGATTGATTGCGGCGCGACAGGATCCCTGGCTCGACGTCAAAATTGGGCCAAAAGCAGCGATTAACACGCCTTCGGATCGGCCGTTGGAGTTCGCGTGCGAACGTCCCGAGAGCCGACTTCCGGTTTGGCGCGAGGTTGGGGAACCGTCTGCCATGGAAAACACTTATCCCCGCGACGAAGCGGAGAGGGGCCTCCGGATGTCGGTGGTCCGGGGGCAGCGCGATGTATTCTTGTCATCCAGAACGTATCGTCAGTCGTAACGGCCTGGGCAGGGTCATGCGGGCCGCGATCCTGGCTTTTTCCATGCTGGCGATTATCGACAGTGCGCACTTTGCCACGGCTGGCCTGAGCAGCACGCCCCGCGAAACTTCGGCGCCCGCAGATCCGGCGATCGCCGCCAGCGAAGCGACGCAGGAGACCGAGGAAGCGATCGGCCTCACCAAAGCCAAGCGTCTCAGGGTGCAGCGTGGATTGAGCCGGCTCGGGTTCGAGACCAAGGCCAATGGGACGTTCGACGAGTCGACGCGCGCAGCCATCTCGCGGTGGCAGGAGGATGCCGGCTATCCTTCGACCGGCTTTCTCGACGCCGGCCAGCACAAGGCGCTGACGGACGCCGCAAAGCAGGCCGCCAGGGCCGACCGCAAGGACCGTCGTCGCGCTGGAAACCGTACCCGCTATTCGCGCGGTCCCGGTGGTCCCATCGGCGCGATCGGCGGCGTGGCGCGCGGCGTGGGGGGCGCAGTGCGCGGCGTCGGGAGCGCGGTGGGCGGACTATTCAGGTGAGCCAGGGATGGACAGGCGGCGGATGACGCCATGGGCGAGAAAACCGGCGAATGCAAGATCAGAGATTTGCATGCCGATTTCCCCGCGATGTCAGGCGCGTGCCGAAATGTTGTGTTGACCGAGACGGTTCTAGTTGAGCTTGACGCCGGAAGTACGGATCACGCGAGCCCATCGTTCCGTTTCTCGCGCAATGAGGTTCGCAAAGTCTGCCGCCGAGCCGCCAAGCGCGGTCGAGCCTAAGCTCTCAAGCCGGACGCTCAGCTTCGGATCCGCCAGTCCGGCATTGATTTCCTTGTTCAGCCTGTCGATGATCTCCGCCGGTGTCCCTCGCGGCGCTCCGACGCCGGCGATCGTGATGGCTTCGTAGCCGGCGATAGACTCGGCCATCGCAGGCACATCCGGCAGAGCTTTCGCGCGCGTCGCGCTCGTCACCGCAAGTGCCCGCAAGGCTTCGGACCTGATGTGCTCGATGGACGCCGGTATGTTGTCGAAGGCCGCTTGAATGCGGCCGCCCAGCAGGTCCGTCAGCATTTGCGCCGAACCGCGATAGGCCACGCTTTGGAAATCGACGCCTGTCGCCTGTTTGAATGCTTCGGCTGCGAGATGCGAGATCGTTCCGGTACCGAAATTCCCCACGCTGAGCGTGTTCGGATTGGCTTTGCCGAAGGCGATCAGTTCGGCAACTGATTTCGCACGTAGCGTTGGAGCAGCGACCAGGACGAGCGGCTGACTAGCGACCCCCGCAACAGGAGCGATGTCGCGGATGAAGTCGTATTTCAGATCGTCGAATAGTGCGCCGTTGAGCAGGTTACTCGTGGTGGTCGCCAGAAGCGTGTGTCCGTCGGCAGGCGCGCGCACCACCGCTTCCGTCGCGAGGTTGGTGGCGGCGCCGGGACGGTTTTCGACGACAAAGGTTTGGCCCAGCCGGTCCTGCAGGCGTTCGCAGATCATTCGTGCGAGAATGTCGGCGGTGCCGCCCGCAGGGAAGCCAACCAACATTCGCACCGGCCGCGCCGGATAGCCGGTGGCCCAGGCGGAACCCGGGAAGGCTGACGAGAGCGCGGACGCACATGCAAGGGACAACATCTGGCGCCGATTGATCGACATATGCATCCTTTTCCTGGCTGAGGTTTGTTTGCCGCCAACCGCCACCGCTGGGGCGTGAAACTGTGTGCCGCTACAATGCGATGCGACGGTGCCAAAGTCTTTGGCGGCGTCGTGAAAACGTCTGAATTCTTGTGAAACGGAAGTGTGTGTGCCACCATCCGTCCACGCCCGAACCTCATGCCGAGCCAAGCCTTGCCAGCGTACGATTCCAACGTATTTCGCATTGGTTCGTTCGTTCTTGACCCTCGGGCTCGGCATTTGAAGCTGGGACGAGCGTCGGTGTCGCTGGGCTCGCGCGCGTTCGATTTGCTGCTGGCGCTCGTCAGCCGACAAGGTCAGCTGGCCACCAAGGATGAATTGATTGCCGAGGTCTGGCAGAAGGCGATTGTCGACGAGAACAACCTGGCCGCCCAGATATCGGCCTTGCGCAAGGTTCTGGCGGCAGATCCCGCACTAGCACAGGGGCTTCAGACGGTTCCCGGTCGTGGCTACCGCCTGGTTGCCGAGGTCGAGCGCGTGGAAAGTCATGCTGCGGCGTCTGCCGAGGCCACGCCGCAGGCGACAAGCGGCGAACCGCTCTCACTCGTCGTGCTTCCGTTCGTCAGTCTCAGCAGCGACGCCGAGCAGAATTACTTTGCCCAGGGTCTCAGTCAGACCGTCAGCACCGATCTTTCGAGGATATCCGGGTTGCTCGTCATTTCATCAGCGACGGCGGCAACATTCGAAGGCGGGGCCGCGGATGTTCGGCAGGCGAGCAGCGAACTTCGCGTGCGCTACGTTCTGACGGGCAGCGTGCAACGCTTCGATCACCATGTCCGCATCAATGCGCAGCTCGCTGACGGGCGAAGTGGTATGCAGGTGTGGTCGGAATTGTTTGACGGGGATGCATCGGACCTGTTCTCGCTACAGGACCTCATCACGGGCCGCATCGCCAACTCGATCGGGCGAGAGATCTTCGTCGCTGCGGCCCGCGATGGCGAAGCGCGGAATATCGATCCGAAATCTTCCGATCTGGTGATGCGGGGCATCGCAGCCGATAACCGGCCTCAATCGCTGGAGTCGTTGCAGGAGCAGGAGCTGCTGTTCGCTCGGGCCGCGGAGCTCGACCCGAAAAATTGCGAGGCGCTGGCGCGGCTTTCCCGGGCGATAACCCTTCAGGTTACGCAGGCCCACGCCTCGCCCCTTCAGAAGCGCGATGCGCTCACGCGAGGCGCCGCCTCCGCGCAGAAGGCGCTCGCGCTTGATCCCGGGAATGCGCGCGCTCACTATGCCGAGGGTCTGGTTCACGTGCTGCGCGGCGACTTCGAGAAGTCTGCTCTGGCAAACGAAGCCGCGATCGCCCTCGACCGCAATTTTGCGCTGGCACACAACAATCTCGGCAACTCGCTCGTGCATTTGGGGAGAGGCCGAGAAGCATTGGCTGCAGCCGAAACGGCGCTTCAGCTCGATCCTCGCGGTCCGCAGCATGGCGCATCATGGACCGTCGCGGGATTTGCCCGCCTGCTGCTGAAGGATTTCAGCGAGGCCGTCATCTGCTTCACCCGCGCGCGGGCGGCCAATCCGCGATTGCCGCGGGCCCATGTGGGAGCAGCGATCTCGCTGGCACTGACCGGAGACCATGCGGCAGCGCGGCTTGCGACGCGGGAACTATTGAGCTTGTTCCCCCATTACCGCCTGTCGCAAACTATCGATGCGTGCCTGCCGACGTCGGTCCCTCTGTACAAGCAGTTTTATACCGACATTTTGAAGCCGGCTGCGGATGCAGCCGGACTGCCTGAGTGACGGCCGGCCCCGCGTTCTACAGCGCGTGAACCCAGGCCTCCGGATACAGCGCATAGGCGTTGCCACGCCGGGCCAGCCGCGAGAACGCCGGGAAGTGCAGGTGCATCCCGGCGATCAGAATGCCGTCGGTGGCGACGCGGTCGAACATTCGCTTGCGGGAGGCGGCGGCAGCCGCCAGATCGGTGTCAAAGGCCATGCCCGCGTCGGGATACGCGGTCTGCACTTCCGGCACATGCACGGTGTCGCCCCAGATCATCAACTGTTCGTCACCCGAGGTGATCAGGTATGCGGTGTGCCCCGGCGTATGGCCGTGGCTCGGCACCGCAGTAACGCCGGGAAATACCTCGCCCTCCCGGAACAATCGCGTCTGCTTCTTGTAGGGCGCGACCTGCTCGCGGCCGGCCTGGAAAAACAGCTTTGCCGAGCGCTCGTCGGCCCTGGCCATCGCGCCATCGTCGAACCAGTGCGGCAGCTCGTTCTCGTGCATCGCCAGTTCGGCGTTCGGAAACAGCAACTGCCCGTTGCTCATGTTGGTGAGGCCGGCCGAGTGGTCCGGGTGCATATGGGTCAGCAACACCGTGTCGATCGACTTCGGATCGATCCCGGCAGCCATGAGGTTGCGCTGAACGAAGCCGGCCGACGGCTGCATGTAATTGCCAGAGCCGGTATCGACGAGGGCGATCCGGCCCTTGGCGTGGATCAGGAACGTGTTCACGCTGGTCCGCCGCGCCGGCCGGAACGCGTCGGTGAGAATCTGCCTGGCCTTGTCGAGATCGACATTGCGCATCACGTCGAGCGTGCCGTCGAGGTAGCCATCGCTGATGGCGGTGACGACGATATCGCCGATCCTGCGGTGATAGATGCCGGGAATTTGCGCGGCCGGTTGGTTCATGCGAGGTGACCTCAGGGCTGTGGTGGCTCAGGCGCCGACCGATTTCAGGAATTCATCGATGGTGTCGGCGAGCAAATCGGGCGTCTGCACCGACATGTAATGCCCGGTGCGGATTTCGACGTAGCGCGCGCCCGGGATCATCCTGGCGACGTCTTCCGCCAGCGCCGGCGGGCGCACGCGGTCGAGGCTGCCGCCGATCACCAGCACCGGGCAGGAAATCCGGGCCAGATCGTCCTGCATCTCGGCTGCCGCCAGCATGCGCCAGATCGTGGCGTAGCTGGAGGGATCGTTGCCGAGCCACCGGGTCCGAAACCGTTCGAAGCGCTCGCTGTCGCCGCGCAGCTCCGGCGCATAGCCGTTCCGCATGGAATCCTCGACCGCAAAGCCCATGCCGGCCGCTTCGATCCGCGCCAGCCGCTCCATGGCCGGTCCGCGGCGCTCGGCGGCGATGCCGGTTGCCGGGCTGCCGACCACGACGGCGCTGGTGCGCGCCGGGTAGCGGGCCGCGAACTGCAGCGCGATGGCGCCGCCGACGGCGATGCCCGCCAGCGCCACCTGGCCCTTGATGCCGAAATGATCGAGCAGGGCGGCGATGTCGTCGGCCATGGTGGGAAGCGTGAGCTCGCCACGCACCTTTTGCGACAATCCGGCGCCGCGGGTGTCGTAGCGCAGCACTTTTCCTGAGTTCGCCAGGCGGGGGACGACGTCGTCCCAGCTTTCCAGCGCGCCGCCCATTTCATGCACCAGCACCAGCGTGCGCTCGCCCGAGCCGCTCAACTCGCAGCGCAGGCCCACGCCGTTGGCTTCGACGAACTCCATCCCGCGCCTCCCGGTATCTTTTCTTGTTGTTGTCACCGCGAGCGCCTGTGCCCGTCAGCCCCGAAATTCGAGGCTCACGATAGCGCAGCCGAACTGAATTTCAAATTCCGGGACGGCGGCTAGTGCGCCGTTTCGTCCCGCCTGACGTCCAGATGTTCGGCAGCCAGCGACCGATAATGCGCGGCCATCTCTCGATAATGCTCGCGCGAGATGGGATCGGTCGCGCTTTCGGCGCGCGCCTGGAACATTTCTGCCTTTTCTCGGAGGATATTGGCCTTGGTCTGCGACATGGCACCACTCACGATTTCCGGGTCGGCGACGACATCCCCTGAATAAACAGATGGGGGGCAAAGACGGCTTCGTCAGGGGGCAGGATGGCTCGATCTGGAGAAAAAATACCGCGAGTTGGATCACGCCCGGCCCGGCGCGGCTTCCGGCCCCGAAGTCCGATATTGGGGCGGGCCGCCCCGTTCCCGCGGTTGCGGCGCAAAACCGGCCTCTGCTATACGGCAGATGCCAATTCTCCATTCGAGGCCTATATTAATGTCCGTTGATGCCGCCACCGTCCGCCGCATCGCGCACCTGGCGCGGATTGCGGTCACCGAGGCCGAAGTTCCCCATCTGCAGGGCGAGTTGAACGCCATGCTTGATTTCGTGGAGCAGCTTTCGGAAGTGAATGTGGACGGCGTCGAACCGATGACCTCGGTGACCCCGATGGAAATGAAGAAGCGGGCCGACGTGGTCGATGACGGCGGAATCCCCGACGCCATCGTGGCGAATGCGCCGGAGACCCAGAATCATTTCTTTCTGGTGCCGAAGGTTGTTGAATAGCCGCTCAATTGGCAAAAGATCGGAAGTCCAATGTGTCTGCTCTGCGACGATGAAAAGGCCTACCAGGCCTACATGAACTATCTCGACGCGATGGAGCGGCAGGGCAAGACTGCCGATCCGGACAAGGCGATGGACGTGCTGCTCGATGCGCTCGAGGCCGACGAACGGACGGGGCCGAAATCGGACGACCCCGCCAACGACAAGACGCTTTCTCCTTTTTTCTGCAGCCCGATCAATAAATGACCGACCTGACATCGATGACGATCGCCGAGGCCCGCGACGGCCTCGCGAAGAAGTCTTTCACTTCGCTTGAGCTGACGGACGCGCATCTTGCCGCGATCGAGGCGGCACGTTCGCTCAACGCCTTCGTGCTGGAAACCCCGGACAAGGCCCGCGACATGGCGCGCGCGGTCGATGCGAAGATCGCCAGGGGCGAGGGCGGTCCCTTGGCCGGCATTCCGCTCGGCATCAAGGACCTGTTCGCGACAAGGGACGTGCGCACCACCGCCTGCTCAAAGATCCTCGGCAATTTCGTGCCGCCGTATGAGTCGACCGTCACCGCGCAGCTCTGGCGCGACGGCGCGGTCATGCTCGGCAAGCTCAACAACGACGAATTCGCGATGGGCTCGGCGAACGAGACCTCGTGCTTCGGCCCGGTGGTCAATCCGTGGCGGCGCGAGGGCTCCAACACCGCGCTGGTGCCGGGCGGCTCGTCCGGCGGATCGGCGTCCGCGGTGGCGGCGCTGCTCTGCATGGGCGCGACCGCGACCGACACCGGTGGCTCGATCCGCCAGCCCGCGGCCTTCACCGCCACCGTCGGCGTCAAGCCGACCTATGGCCGCTGCTCGCGCTGGGGCATCGTGGCGTTTGCCTCCTCGCTCGACCAGGCCGGTCCGATCGCGCGCACCAACCGGGACGCCGCGATCCTGATGCGCTCGATGGCGGGCCACGATCCCAAGGACAGCACATCGGTGGATCGTCCGGTGCCAAACTACGAGGCGGCGATCGGAAAATCCGTCAAGGGCATGAAGATCGGCATCCCGAAGGAGTACCGCCTCGACGGCATGCCGGCGGAGATTGAAAAACTGTGGAGCGAGGGCGCGGCCTGGCTGAAGGCCGCCGGCGCCGAACTGGTGGACGTGTCGCTGCCGCACACCAAATACGCGCTGCCGGCCTATTACATCGTGGCGCCCGCCGAGGCCTCGTCCAACCTCGCGCGCTACGACGGCGTACGCTACGGCCTGCGCGTGCCCGGCCGCAACATCACCGAGATGTACGAGAACACCCGCGCCGAGGGTTTTGGCGCCGAGGTGCGCCGCCGCGTCATGATCGGCACCTATGTGCTCTCGGCCGGCTATTACGACGCCTATTACATCCGCGCCCAAAAGGTGCGCAGCCTGATCAAGAAGGACTTCGAGGACTGTTTTGCCAACGGCATCAGCGCGATCCTGACGCCGGCGACGCCCTCGGCGGCTTTCGGCGTCGGCGAAAAGGGCGGGGGCGATCCGGTCGAGATGTATCTCAACGACATCTTTACCGTGACCGTGAACATGGCGGGCCTGCCCGGCATCGCCGTCCCCGCGGGCAAGGACAGCCAGGGCCTGCCGCTCGGGCTGCAGCTGATTGGCCGTCCGTTCGACGAGGAGACGCTGTTCTCGCTCGGCGAAGTGGTGGAACAGGCGGCAGGGCGCTTCACGCCGCAGCGCTGGTGGTAGCGATGGCCGATTTCTACGGCAGCCTGTCGGAAAGTGCGCCGGCGCCCGGCCTCGAACCGGCGCTGGTGGCATTGTGGTGGGCGGCGAAGGGAAACTGGGAAGGCGCCCACCAGATCGTGCAGGTCGAGAATGACGCCAACTCGGCCTGGGTGCATGCCTATCTGCACCGCGTCGAAGGCGATCTGGCCAATGCGGGCTACTGGTATCGCCAGGCCGGGCAGCCGGCGGCGAAGGATTCCCTGGATGCCGAATGGGAGCGGATCGTGTCCGCGCTGCTCGGGAGTGGAAAAGCATGAACGCGACAGTGAAACCGGGAAAACTGATCAAGGGCCAGACCGGCGAGTGGGAGGTCGTGATCGGCATGGAGGTCCATGCTCAGGTCACCTCGAAGTCAAAGCTGTTCTCCGGCGCCTCGACTGAATTCGGCGGCGAGCCAAACACGCAGGTGTCGCTGGTCGACGTGGCGATGCCGGGCATGCTGCCCGTGATCAACGAGGAATGCGTCCGCCAGGCGATCCGTACCGGTCTCGGGCTGAAGGCAAACATCAATCTGCGTTCGGTGTTCGACCGCAAGAACTATTTCTATCCGGACCTCGCGCAGGGCTACCAGATCAGCCAGTACAAGTCGCCGATCGTCGGCGAGGGCGAGGTGATCGTCGATCTCGACGGCGGCAGGACGGCCGCCATCGGCATCGAGCGGCTGCATCTGGAGCAGGATCCAGGCAAGATGCTGCACGACCAGTCGCCGTCGCAGTCCTTCATCGACTTCAACCGCTCCGGCGTGGCGCTGATGGAAATCGTCTCGAAGCCGGACATCCGCGACGCCGAGCAGGCCAAGGCCTATGTCACCAAGCTGCGCTCGATCATGCGCTATCTCGGCACCTGTGACGGCGACATGGAGAAGGGATCCCTGCGCGCCGACGTCAACGTGTCCGTGCGCAGGCCCGGCGGGCCGCTCGGCACCCGCTGCGAGATCAAGAACATGAACTCGATCGCCTTCATCGGCCAGGCGATCGAGTACGA
>CAZSRR010000003.1:65014-258642 GCA_964609175.1 uncultured Bradyrhizobium sp. | reverse complement strand
CGGCCTCCAACACCGGCATCGACAACATGCGGGACCTGTTGAGCGGTTCGCGCTATGCGCCGCTGAGCGCGCGCTACAAGGTCTACATCATCGACGAAGTCCACATGCTGTCGACGGCGGCGTTCAACGCCTTCCTGAAGACGCTGGAGGAGCCGCCCGAGCACGCCAAATTCGTGTTCGCCACCACTGAAATCCGTAAAGTCCCGGTCACGGTGCTGTCGCGCTGCCAGCGTTTTGACCTGCGCCGGGTCGAGGCCGACGTGCTGATGAACCACCTCGGCAATATCGCCAAAAAGGAAGGCGTCGAGGTCGAACCCGAGGCGCTCGGCATCATCGCGCGCGCCGCGGAAGGCTCGGTACGCGATTCGCTGTCATTGTTCGACCAGGCGATCGCGCATGCTGCGGGGCTCGTTCGCGCCGACGCCGTGCGGCAGATGCTGGGGCTCGCCGACCGCACCAGGGTGATCGACCTGTTCGAGCATCTGGCGCGCGGCGACATCGCCAGCGCCTTCAGCGAGTTCCGCACGCAATATGACGTCGGCGCCGACCCGGTCGTGGTGCTGTCCGACCTCGCCGAATTCGTCAATTTCGTCACCCGCGTGAAGATCGTTCCCGCCACCGCCGACAATGTCGCGTTCGGCGAGACGGAGCGGGTCCGCGCCCGCGAATTCGCCGCCAAACTGTCGATGCGGGTGCTGTCGCGCATGTGGCAGATGCTGCTCAAGGGCATCGCGGAAGTGCAGACCGCGACCCGGCCGGCGGCGGCCGCCGAAATGGTGCTGGTCCGCATCGCCTATGTCGCCGACCTGCCGACGCCGGACGAAGCGATCAGGATGCTGGACGCCAACGGCGGCGGATCGCAGGTACTCTCCGGTGGCGCGGCGTCGTCACGGGCGGCGCCTGCAGCGCCGGTATCAGCCATCTCCACCGCTGCACCGATGCGGGCGTCGCCCCGCTCGGGCGCTGAAGCCTCCGCGCGGCCGCAAATGGCGGCGCCCTCGGCCCAGACCGAATCCGCGCCCGCCCTGCGGCTCACCTCGTTTCCACAACTGGTGGCGCTCGCCGCCGAGAAGCGCGACGTCCTGACCAAGGCGGCGCTGGAATCCGACATGCGGCTGGTTCGTTTCGAGGACGGGCGGCTGGAGGTCGCGCTGGAGCGCAACGCGGCGCGCGGCATGGTCAATGACCTCTCGCGCAAGCTGGAAGCCTGGACCGGGCGGCGCTGGACCGTGATCGTCTCCAACGAGGAAGGGCAGCCGACGCTCCGCGCGCAGAACGAACAGGCGAGGAACGAGCATGCCCGCGCCGCCGAGGCCGATCCGCGCGTGCAGGAGGTTTTGGCGCGGTTTCCTGGCGCCAAGGTGGTCGAGGTGCGCACGCTTGCCGCCGAGCCGCCGGAATCCGATATTAACGCTGACGAGTTGAGCGAGAGCGCCGACGGCGACGACGACTGACGCTTTCGAAAGGACGGACAAATGGCTGATTTTCTCGGCATGATGAAGCAGGCAGCGCAACTGCAGTCCAAGATGCAGGCGATGCAGGAAGAGCTCGGCAATATCGAGGTCGAGGGCATTTCCGGCGGAGGCCTGGTTGCCGTGCGCATGACCGCCAAGATGGAAGTGAAGGGCGTCAGGATCGATCCGTCGCTGATGAAGGCGGAGGAGCGCGAGGTGCTCGAGGATCTGCTGGTGACCGCGCACGCCGATGCGCGCCGCAAGGCGGAAACGGCGATGCAGGAGAAGATGCAGGCCCTGACCGGCGGGCTCGGCCTGCCGCCCGGAATGTTCGGTCTCGGCTGAAATGGCTGCCAGCGTTGCCGGTCCTGAAATCGAACGCCTGATCCAGCTCCTGGCGCGATTGCCCGGTCTCGGGCCGCGCTCGGCGCGGCGCGCGGCGCTGCATCTGATCAAGAAGCGCGAGGCGCTGATGACGCCGCTGGCCGGCGCGCTGCAGGTGGCCATTGATAAAATTCAGGTCTGCAAGACCTGCGGCAATATCGACACGCAAAATCCCTGCACCGTGTGCACCGACCCGCGGCGCGATCCCTCGACCATCGTCGTGGTCGCCGACGTTGCCGATCTCTGGGCGCTGGAGCGGGCGAACGCGACCAACGGCCGCTATCACGTGCTCGGCGCCACATTATCGCCACTTGACGGCGTCGGTCCGCAGGATCTCACCATCGATGCGCTGGTGGCCCGCGCGCATGATTCTCAAGTGAATGAGATCGTTCTGGCGCTGAATGCGACGGTTGATGGCCAAACTACGGCGCACTACATCACCGACCTTCTGCAGGACGCCAACGTCAAGGTCACCCGGCTGGCGCATGGCGTGCCTGTCGGCGGCGAGCTTGATTATCTCGACGAAGGTACGCTATCGGCTGCCATGCGGCAGCGCACGCTGTTCTAGCCCCACACACCGGAACTCATCGACATGACGAAACCCCGATTCGGCAAGCGCTCCTGTTTTGTGTTCACGATGGCGGCTGCCGTGACCTTGATCGCTTCTTCCGCGTGGGCGCAGGCCGAGCCGAAGCCGGGCAAGCCGATCAAGGCCGGCGACGTGCTTTCGGGCGAGCTCAACGCCATGAAGGGCAGCAAGCGGAGCAAGCGCCCGCAGACCTACCAGATCACCAGCGAACCGCGCCGCCTGCCGCCGCCGAGCGGGCTGTGCAATCTCGAAACCGGACCCGAGACATTCCAGCTCGTGACCTCAAGCGACGCCCAGGCCGCGCAGCTGAAGAATTTCATCGGCAAGGAAATTTCCGTGAAGGTCGACGAGGTCGCCTGCGCACAGGAAGCCGGGCAGACCAGCGAGGCTGTCATCACGAAGTGGAGCGTGGTGACGAAGCACTAATCTTGTCCAGGTTGCAATTGCGGGATTGTGCGATAGAAGAGCGAGAGTTTTCCAGGCCGCGTTGGGTCGCCATGAGAAGTTTGCTTGCCTTGATCCTGACGCTCGTCTTCGTCGCAGGAGCTGTCGCGCAAAACCCACGGGGTGCGGCGTCAGTCCGAGAGTACCCAACCGCTGCGGCAGCGCTCGAGGCTTTGCGTGCCAAGAGCGGGGTCAAGATCTCCACGCACGCGGGCTGGACCGTTATCGAGGACAAATCGACATTGAGCCTGTGGTCGTTCACACCACCCCGCCATCCTGCAGGCCCGGCCGCCATTCACCGCAAAGTGATGCAGGAAGCTGGAAGCATCTCCATCAAAACGGATGTGTTGTGCGAGGCGCCGAAACCGGCCTGCGACGCCTTGGTGGTTGATTTTCAGAAACTGAATGCAAAGGTTCGCGACGATCTCAAGCAGTGAGGTGGTGAGGCCGCAGTGCGTAGTTCCGCACTCGGTGACGACGTGTTTGTCGGTAGCGTCTCGGAAGGCTAAACCCTCACCGTTCCGATTCCGTCAAAATGTCCGCGGCCCTGCAGCCAGGCCAGCAGGATGAGGCTCGGAACCGCGACCACGACTGAAATAACGAAGAACAGTGGCCAGCCGGTCACCTCCGCCAAATAGCCCGCGCCGGAAGAGAGATAGGTGCGCCCGACGGCAGCGAGTGCGGTGAGCAGTGCGTATTGCGTCGCGGTATGCAGCGGGTTCTGGCACAGCGCCGAGAGATAGGCAACGAAGATCACGGTGCCGATCGCGCCGGTAAAATTCTCTGCCGAGATTGCGGCGGCCAGCGCCAATTGATTGACACCGACGACAGCGAGCCAGGCGAACACCAGGTTGGAGATCGCCTGCAGCACGCCGCCGATCCACAGGCTCGTCACCAGCGAATAGCGCCGCGCCAGGTAGCCGCCGGCAAAGCCGCCGACGAGCGTCGCGATCAGGCCGACGCCCTTGACGATCGCGGCGTAGTCGTTGCGGGTGAAGCCGAGGTCGATCACGAACGGCGCGGTCATGGTGCCGGAAAACGCGTCGGTGAACTTGAACAGCACGACGAAGGCCAGCGCCACCCAGGCATATTTGCGGGAAAGAAACTCGGAGAACGCGCCGACGGCCGCGTGCATCACGCGCGTGAATGCGTCCTCGTCGCGCGTGGCGGCTTCCGCGCGTACCGATTGCTCGGGCTCGGTGGCGAGCAGCGCGGTGACCGTGCCGATCAGCACCAAAGCGGCCATCGCGATATAGCCCCACATCCAGGCCGCGTGACGGCCGATGCCGGTGCTTTCGAACGCGCTGACCAGGAACAGCACGCCGGCGGTCGAGATCAGCATGCCGATCCGGTAGGCGGCAACATAGGACGCCATGCCAGCGGCCTGTTCGCTCTCCGGCAGGCTCTCGACGCGGAAAGCGTCGACCACGATGTCCTGTGTCGATGACGTGGTCGCGACCAGCAGGGCGCCGAGCGCCACCAACAGCGGTGACCGCGCCGGGTCGGTTAGAGCCAGCAGCAGGATGGCGCCGATCAGGAGCAGTTGGGAAAACACCAGCCAGCCGCGGCGGCGGCCGAACGCGCGCGTGAACAGCGGCACATGCAGCGCGTCGATCAGCGGCGCCCAGATGAATTTCAGCGTATAGGGCGTGCCGACCAACGCAAACAGCCCGATGGTCCCGAGATCGACGCCGGACTCGCGCATCCACACCAGGAGCGTCGAGCCCGATAGCGCCAGCGGCAGCCCGGAGGAAAAGCCGAGCATCAGCACGATCAAGACGCGCGGTTGCAGGTAAACGGCGAGGCTCTCGCGCCAGGTGGGGGCAGGGGCTTTTTCGGGTGAGGAGGCGGCTTCGGGGGCTGTCATCAAGGGGTGTTAGCAGAGATTCGAGCTTTCTTCCCCTCTCCCACAAGGGGAGAAGGGAAAAAGAGCTACTCCCCCGCCTGCAATTTACGCGGCGCTGGAAACAGCTCCGGCCGCTCGCTCGTGAACCGCGGCGCTTCCACCGGCGCATCCTGCTTGCTGAAATCGAGTTCCTCGATCCGCCCCGCGCGCTTTTCGATCTTGTCGGCGGAGATCAGGATCTGCCGCACATCCTCGTTGACGTCGCCAAAATGCTTTTGCAGCTTGAGCACGCGGTCGCGCAGGCGGTTCAGGTCGTCGCCGAGATTGAGCACCTCGGTGCGGATCTGGTCGGCGGCGTCGCGCATCCGCGCGTCCTTCAAAATCTGCTGCATTACCTGGATCGCCAGCATCAGCAGCGAGGGCGACACCAGCACGACGCGGGCGCGGTAGGCCTTTTGGATCACGTCGTCGAACCCGTCGTGGATCTCGGCGTAGACCGATTCCGACGGCACGAACATCAGCGCGGTGTCCTGTGTTTCGCCGGCGATCAGGTATTTTTCCGCGATGTCGTTGACGTGCTTCATCACGTCGTTGCGCAGCCGTTGCGTAGCGAATTTGCGTTCCTCGTCGCTGCGCGCGTCGTGCAGCGCGGTCATCGCCTCCAGCGGGAATTTGGCGTCGATGCAGAGCGGCCGCTGGTCGGGCAGGAACACCACGCAGTCCGGCCGCTTGCCTGATGACAGCGTGTACTGGAATTCGTAGGAACCCTGCGGCATGCCGTCCTGCACGATGGCTTCCATCCGCGCCTGGCCGAACGCACCGCGCGACTGCTTGTTGGCGAGCACGTCGCGCAGCGTGGTGACCTGCGACGTCAGGTCGGTCAGGTTCCTGTGCGCGTTGTCGATGATGCCGAGCCGCTCGTGCAGCATTCGGAGCGAATCCATGGTGTGGCGCGTGGTCGCCTCCATCGACTGGCCGACCCGGTGCGTCACCGAATCCAGCCGCTCGTTGACCGCGCGCGCCATCTCGGCCTGCCGGCCCGCCAGCGACTGCGCCATGGCGTCGACCCGGCCGGTCGATTCGCTCTGCGCCCGCAGCACCTCGCTCAGCCGCTCCTCCAGTTCGTCGGCGCGTATCGCCTGCGCCATTGCCATTTCGGCGCCCCGATGGCCAGCGCGGGCGATGACGATGGCGATCACCAGCAGCAGCACCAGCGCGAGCACGCCGAAGCCGGTCAGGGCCTCGCCGACATGGATCGGCAACTCGCCGATACTGAAAAGAATTTCGTTCATTCGGCTATGTAGCCCGATTCGCGGGCTTTCGCGAACGAAGAGGGAACATATATGGCAAGCGACCGCTTGATTTTCGCGGTTAACGCCGGCTTAAAAATCATGGTTAACGTGGCCTTAATGGCCACGCTGGCGGATTGACCCCGGCAAACCAGCAGCCTAAATCGCGCGCCATGGCCCTAAGAGAAATCATCATCCTGCCGGACAAGCAGTTGCGGCTGGTCTCCAAGCCCGTCGAGAAGGTGACGACGGAGATCCGCAAGCTGGCCGACGACATGTTCGAGACCATGTATGACGCCCCCGGCATCGGGCTGGCGGCGATCCAGGTCGCGCAGCCGCTGCGCCTGATCACGATGGACCTCGCCAGGAAGGACGAGAACGGCGAAACCAAGCCAAAGCCCCGCGTGTTCATCAATCCGGAAATTATCTCCTCGTCGGAGGAATTGTCGGTCTACGAGGAGGGCTGCCTGTCGATCCCCGAGTATTACGAGGAGGTCGAGCGCCCGGCAAAAGTCCGCATCCGATTCACCGATCTCGACGGCAAGGTGCACGAGGAAGACGCCGAGGGGCTGTTCGCCACCTGCATCCAGCACGAGATCGACCACCTCAACGGCGTGCTGTTCGTGGACTATCTCTCAAAACTGAAGCGCGACCGCGTGCTGAAGAAGTTTACCAAAGCCGCCAAGCGCGCGGCGGAGTAGCCCGCCATTCTCTCGTCGTCATGCCCGGGCTTGTCCCGGGCATCCACGTTCTTTCTTTCTAGCCGCAGCAAGGACGTGGATGGCCGGGACAAGCCCGGCCATGACGGAGTAAACTGGAAGCGTCCCGGATACCTCGACCTCATGTCCCTTCGCCTCATCTTCATGGGCACGCCCGATTTCGCGGTGCCGACGCTGCTCGAACTGGTGGCCCACGGCCATGAGGTCGTGGCCGTCTACACGCGGGCGCCGAAGCCGGCGGGGCGCGGGATGAAGCTGCAGGCGAGCCCTGTGGAGCAGGAGGCGCGGCGGCTCGGCATTCCCGTGCTGACGCCGACCACGCTGAAAACGCCGGAAGCGCTGGAAGAATTTCGCGCGCACAACGCCGATGCGGCGGTCGTCGTCGCCTATGGCATGATCCTGCCGCAGGCCATCCTCGATGCGACGCCGCTCGGCTGCTTCAATCTGCACGGCTCGCTGCTGCCGCGCTGGCGCGGCGCCGCGCCGATCAACCGCGCCATCATGGAAGGCGACGCCGAGAGCGGCGTGATGGTGATGAAGATGGATGTCGGGCTCGACACCGGCGATGTGGCGATGGCCGAGCGGCTGCCGATCACGGACACCATGACGGCCGCCGATCTGCACGATGCCCTGGCCCCGCTCGGCGCCGACCTGATGGTGCGCGCGATGGCCGCACTGGAGCGCGGCGGCCTGCAACTCACCAAGCAGAGCGAAGATGGCGTCACCTACGCCGCCAAGATCGAAAAGGCCGAGGCGCGGATCGACTGGAAAAGGCCTGCGCGCGAGGTGCTGCGGCACATCCACGGCCTGTCGCTGTTCCCCGGCGCCTGGTGCGAACTCGCCGGCAACGGCGAGCCGGCGCGGATCAAGATCTTACGATGCGAACCGGCGAACGGCGCGGGCGCGCCCGGCGACGTGCTCGATGATCGCCTCACCGTTGCCTGCGGCGACGGCGCGATTCGCATTCTCGAATTGCAGCGCGCCGGCAAGGCGCCGATGAAGTCGGCGGATTTTCTGCGCGGTACACCGCTGAAACCACCGGCACGGCTTGGCTGATGCCCCGCTACAAGCTCATCATCGAGTATGATGGCACGCCGTTTTCCGGCTGGCAGATCCAGGACAACGCGCCGACCGTGCAGGGCGCGCTGGAAGCCGCCGTCAAGGCGATCTGCGGCGACGACGTGCGCGTCCACGGTTCGGGCCGCACCGATGCGGGCGTGCACGCGCGGGGACAGGTCGCGCATTGCGATATTGCAAAATCGTTTCCGCCGGGCCGGCTGCGCGACGGGCTGAACGCGCATCTGCGCCCGAATCCGATCGGCGTGCTTTCGGCGGACGTCGTGGCCGATGATTTCGAAGCACGCTTCTCGGCGAAGAAGCGGCACTACCGTTACCGCATCACCAACCACCGCGCCAATCTCGCGCTCGATATCAAGCGCAGCTGGCGCGTGCCGCGCCATCTCGATACATCGGCGATGAATGCCGCCGCCAAACGCCTGCTCGGCAAGCACGATTTCACGACTTTTCGCGATACCGAATGCCAGGCCAAATCGCCGGAGAAGACGCTGGATCAACTCGACGTCGTCAGGGAAGGCGACGAAATCTCGATCCTCACCTCCGCGCGCTCGTTCCTGCACAGCCAGGTGCGCTCGATGGTGGGCTCGCTGGTCTGGGTCGGCGAAGGCCGCTGGACCGCCGACGATCTCGCCGCCGCCCTCGCCGCCCGCACCCGCGCTGCCTGCGGCCCGGTCGCGCCGCCGGATGGGCTGTATCTGGTCAAGGTCGATTACTGAGCCGACCTATCCACCGTCATGGCCGGGCTTGTCCCGGCCATCCACGTCCTTGCTCAGTTGCGGAGAGTAGGCACGTCGATAACCGGCTCAAGTCCGGGTTTGACGAATTTGCTTCTCGATTGGGGCGGGAAAGAACGTGGATGGCCGGGACAGCCCGGCCATGACGGCGAGGGCGAGGAGCTATCCAAAATACCGGTCGAGAATCCCGCGATACACCCGCGTCAGCTTCTCCAGATCCGACACCGGCGTACGCTCGTCGATCTGGTGCATGGTCTGGCCGACCAGCCCGAATTCGATCACTGGGCAATAGCTCGAGATGAATCTCGCATCCGACGTGCCGCCGCTGGTCGAAAGTTCGGGCTTGCGCCCTGTCACTTCCTCGATCGCGCTCACCGCGAGGTCGGTGAAGGCGCCGGGCTTGGTCACGAACACGTTGGAGTTGGAATATTCCCAGACGATGCGGGCGCGGATGCGGTTGCCGCAGGCTTTTGCCAGTCGCGCCTCGACCAGCTCGCGCAGCGATTCCTGGGTATGATTGTCGTTGTAGCGGATGTTGAACTTGGCGCGCGCCTGGCCGGGGATCACGTTGCTGGCGGTGTTGCCAACGTCCACCGAGGTGAATTCGAGATTGGAGGCCTGGAACTGCGCGCTGCCGTGATCGAGCGGCTCGTCGGAGATCGCAACAATGAGCCGTGAAATGTCCGGCACCGGGTTCGACGCGCGATGCGGATAGGCGACGTGGCCCTGCACGCCGTCGACATAGAGCGTGCCGGATTGCGAGCCGCGGCGGCCAATCTTGATGCAATCGCCCAGCACCTCGACATTGGACGGCTCACCGAGCACGCAGTGATCGAACTTTTCGCCGCGCTCGGCGCACCATTTCAGGAGCTTGATGGTGCCGTTGACCGAAATGTCCTCTTCGTCACCGGTGATCAGGAACGAGATCGAACCCTTCGGCTTGCCGCCGACGTCGGCGAGATATTGCAGCACGGCGGCGACGCTGCAGGCGATGCCGCCCTTCATGTCGACCGCGCCGCGGCCATAGAGAAAGCCGTCCTTCACCTCGCCGGAGAACGCGCCGAGCGTCCAGGCGGCCTCATCGCCGGGCGGCACCACATCGGTATGTCCGGCAAAGGTGATGTGCGGCCCCTCGGTCCCGATGCGGGCGTAGAGATTGTCGATGTCGGCCGTGCCGGGCTCGCTGAAGGTGACGCGGTGCACGTCGAAGCCGGCATCTTTCAGCAGGCGCTCGAGGACGCCGAGCGCGCCGGCATCGGCGGGGGTGACGGAGGGGCAGCGGACGAGGTCGCGGGTAATGGAAACGGCGTCATTCATGCCCCGACTTAACATGTCAAACTGGCGGCGGACTAGCCTTGTAAGTTGTCATTTCGATCTCGCTCTGCTGGTCCCAGGTCGGCCGCGTATCGCTCGGTGGCGGCGGCGCCAGCGGGTCGGCGCCGAAGCGGTTGGTTTTGCGCGAGCCGTTCAGGCCATACATTTCGACGAACCCCCACAGGCCGAGGCCGGCTACGGCAATGGCGAGTGGCAGGTCGGCAGGCGAATCCAGAAGCCGTTCGGCGAACTGATTGTAAAGGCCGGGGACCGCGAAAAACGGCACCAACCACCAGCCGCTCTTGTCGCGGTCATGCAGCCGCTTGATCGATAGCGCGAAGTAGACCCACATCAGCAGCACGGTGCCGACCAGCTTGATCAGGAGCCGGGGGAGGTCGGACCATGTCAGGGAACGCCAGGCGTCCGGATCGACCAGCTTGAAGAGGTCGCTGGCGCCGAACTCAAAGGGTGCGGCGCGGCCGAACAGGCTGTGGATCGCAACGATCGCCAGCCCCACGGTCGTCATCACGCCAAACAGCACCGGTATCGCCAGCCACATTCTGGCGCGGCTTATGCGGCCGTCGAAGCGGAACAGGTACCAGGTCCAGTCCATTCGCGATGCTCCGGGGGCGTACGCCCGAATCCGGTATGTTAGTCGCGCGGGAAAGACCCGGGTTCGATCAGTCCCGCAGCAGTTCGTTGATGCTGGTCTTGGCGCGGGTCCGCTCGTCGACGCGCTTCATGATCACGGCGCAGGCGGTGGAGGGGCCGGGCTGGCCGTTCGGCAGCGGCTTGCCGGGCAGCGCACCGGGTACCACGACCGAATATTCCGGCACCTCGCCGACAAAGACCTCGCCGGTGGTGCGGTCGACGATCTTGGTCGAAGCGCCCAGAAACACGCCCATCGCCAGGACCGCGCCCTTGCGCACGATCACGCCTTCGGCGACTTCCGAACGCGCGCCGATGAAACAGTCGTCCTCGACGATCACGGGCTCGGCCTGCAGCGGCTCCAGCACGCCGCCGATGCCGACGCCGCCGGAAATGTGCACGCGCTTGCCGATCTGCGCACAGCTGCCGACCGTGGACCACGTGTCGACCATGGTGCTCTCATCGACATAGGCGCCGAGATTGACGAAGGACGGCATCAGCACGACGTTGCGGGCGATGAAAGCCGAACGGCGCACGATCGCGCCGGGCACGGCGCGGAAGCCTGCGTCGCGGAATCGATTCTCGCCCCAGCCTTCGAACTTCGAGGGCACCTTGTCCCACCACGACGCCTGGCCGGGGCCGCCCGGAATGGCGCTCATGTCGTTGAGGCGGAACGACAGCAGCACCGCCTTCTTCAGCCACTGGTTGACCTTCCACTTGCCGCTGTCTTCGCGCTCGGCCACCCGCGCCTCGCCCTTGTCGAGCAGGTCGAGCGCGTGATCGACCGCCTCGCGGACCTCGCCCTTGGTCGAGATCGAAATGCCGTCGCGGGCATCGAAGGCGGAATTGACGGTGGATTCCAGCGCGGACAGGGACATCGGGATTTCCTCGAGGCTTTTGGGCGAAGGTGACCGGCTTTTTCGGGATTTGGCGGGGGAGAGTCAAGAACGCACTCGTCATGGCCGGGCTTGACCAGGCTTGACCCGGCCATCCACGACTTTCTTGCTAACGGCGATGAGAACGTGGATGCCCGGGACAAGCCCGGGCATGATGACGAGTGGGGCTGGTTTACGTCAACTTCTGCAAAAACCCCGTCAGATCATCCGTCACATGATCCACATGGGCCGCATCGCGGCCTTCCAGCTCCCAGTCTTCGCGGACAACCTCCTTGGCGCCGTCGGGCACGACCAGCACCGTGGTCATCCCGAGCTGGTGCGGCACCACGAGGTTGCGGGCGAGGTCTTCGAACATCGCTGCTTTCGCAGGGTCGACGCCGTGGACGCGCAGGAACTTGTCGTAGGTCTGCGGCGCCGGCTTTGGCTCGAGGTCGGCGGCGATGATGTCGAACACCGCCTCGAAATGCTCGGTGATGCCGAGCCGTTCCAGCACCGCGCCGGCGTGGTCGGTCGAGCCGTTGGTCAGGATCAGCTTGCGGCCGGGAAGCTTGGCGATTGCCGCGCCCATCGCCGGGTTGGGCTCCAGCGGCGAGTGGTCGATCCTGTGCACATAGGCCAGATAGTCGTCGGCATGCACGCCGTGCTCGGTCATCATGCCGCGCATGCTGGTGCCGTAGCGGCGGTAATAATCCTTCTGCAGCACGCGCGCTTCTGCCGCTGAGATGTTCAGGAACGAACTGATGAACTCCCCGATCCGCGCATCGACCTGCTGCCACAGATTGACGTGGTGCGGGTAGAGCGTGTTGTCGAGGTCGAATACCCAGGTGTCGACATGGGTGAAGGAGCGGGGGGAGGTGGTCATCGTTTACTCGCTGTCATGCCCGGCCGCTGCAGGTGACGTCCAGAGTGTGAAAAGAGAGCATCGCATCGTCACGGCATCGCAAAGCGGATCGTCTTGCCGCCGCCACTCATGTCGACCGGCGCAAAGCCGACCGGCGCCAGCCCGCGGGTGCCGCAGTCGCCCTGCTCGCTGATTTCAAACTTGCTGTCGCGAGTGCAGAGTTGCTTCGGGCCGCCCCAGCTCAAGGGCTTGTCGCGATACTTGACGGCGCGGTTCTCGCCATCGACGGCTTCGGCAAAACTGTAGACCTGCTTCGGCTGGCCGGTCACGTCGGGGTGCAGGCATTTGCCGGGATCGATGCGGTACCAGCCGCGGCTGGTCACCGCCTTGCCGTCGTCGGTGGCGACCGCCGCCAAGATCTTGTGCGGGGTGTCGTTGCACCAGGTCAGCCCGGAGGCCGACGGCTTTTGCACGGCGTCGATCATGGTGGCGAAGAAGGTCGGCGACTGCAGGATGTCGGCCGAGAGCCCGCGGCTTTTCAGGAACGCCGCAAGCGCGGCCTGCGTCTTCGGCCCGTCGACGCCGTCGATCGGGGCGGCGTCATGGCCCGCGATGACAAGCAGGCGCTGGATGCCGGCGAGCCGCGCCTGCTCGTCGTCATATTCGGAATCTTCGGCCAGATAGGCGACTAGATTGCCGTCGTCGGTGCGCGTCGGCGTGATCTGGGTGAAGGGCGCCGGCGTCTGGTTGCCGCGGCACTGTCGCGCGGCGGCGATGACGAAATTGTCCGGCGCCACGCAAAGCGTATCGCTGCCGTTCTGCGGGATCGGCGAGGCGCCATAGACGCCCAGCGCGCGCGCGCTCAGCAATATACGGTCGGCGGTCAGCGTACCCTGCAGCACCACCCGGCAGGCGGCAGGGTCGATCCGGAACCAGCCGCGCGTGGCGGTCGCGGATTTTTCGTCGATGCCGATCGCGGCCTCGACCACGTAACTCATGCGGTTGCAGAGTTTGAGATCGGCGACGGCGGGGAGGGAAGATAAGAACAGCGAGATAGCCGCGGCGGGCAAGGACATCCACATATGGGTGAATGCTGAGCGTGACTTGCGCAACTCCCTCGGCTCGTCATGCCCGGGCTTGTCCCGGGCATCCACGTCCTTCGCTCGACCAAAAAAGGACGTGGATGGCCGGGACAAGCCCGGCCATGACGGCCCTTTTTTGCGTCGCCACTCGTGCATCACTTGTGGATCAGCGTGCCGGTGCCTTGATTAGTAAACAACTCAAGCAGGACCGCGTGCTGCATCTTGCCGTCGATGATGACGACGCCCTGAACGCCCTGTTCCAGCGCGTAGATGCAGGTCTCGACCTTGGGGATCATGCCGCCGGAAATCGTCCCGTCGGCGATCAGCCTGCGCGCATCCTTGACCGACAGTTCCGGGATCAGCTTCTTCGACTTGTCGAGCACGCCGGGAACGTCGGTCAACAGCAACAGCCGCTTGGCCTTCAGCGCACCGGCGACTGCGCCGGCAAAGGTGTCGGCGTTGACGTTCAGCGTCTGGCCGTCATGCGAGGTGGCCAGGGGCGCCAGCACCGGGATCAGCTCGTAGCCGATCAGCTGGTTCAGCAAGGTGAGATCCACCTTGTCGGGATCGCCGACAAAGCCGAGATCGATCGCCTTTTCGATGTTGGAATCCGGATCGACCATGGTGCGCGTCGTCTTCGACGCCTTCACCATGTTGCCGTCCTTGCCGGACAGCCCCACCGCCTTGCCGCCGGCCTCGTTGATGTAGCCGACCAGTTGCTTGTTGACCGAG
The DNA here is from genome assembly GCA_964609175.1 of uncultured Bradyrhizobium sp. GTDB lineage: Bacteria > Pseudomonadota > Alphaproteobacteria > Rhizobiales > Xanthobacteraceae > Bradyrhizobium. The sequence continues at coordinate 244,593 of CAZSRR010000003.1, read as the reverse complement.
CCCGCCAGCACCATCTCGACGATCTCGATGGTGGCGGCGTCGGTGATGCGAAGCCCGGCGGCGAATTCCGACTGGATGCCGAGGCGCTTGAGCATCGTCGCGATCTGCGGCCCGCCGCCATGCACCACGACCGGATTGATTGCCGTCTGCTCGAGCAAAACGATGTCGCGGGCAAAGGCTTTTGCGGTTTCCTCGTCGCCCATGGCGTGGCCGCCATACTTGATGACGATGGTTTCATCGTCATATTGCTGCATGTGCGGCAGCGCTTCGGAGAGGATGCGGGCCTGATCGAGCGGGCTGATTGTCTGCGTCATCAAACGGTTCTCGCCATTCCTGGGGTCGGGCGCGGTTCTATCCGATTGGCGGGCAGGGCGCAAAGTGGGGGAAATGCAGAGGCTCGCTCTGTTTTACCCTCTCCCCTTGTGGGAGAGGGTGGATCAATCGTGCAAAGCGCGATTGAGACGGGGGAGGGGTTCTATCCGCGTGCGCTGCAAGCCCGGAGAAAACCCCTCATCCGGCGCCATAGCCGATGCGAAGCATCGGCGTTCCAAAGGACGGCGGCCATGGGCCGCCTATGCCACCTTCTCCACATCCGCCTTCGCCGAAGGCTTCGGCGGACAAGAGGGGAGAAGGGAAGAATCATCCCCGCCGCGGCCAGGCGGCTCCAACGGCCAGCACCAGCCAGCTTACGATCAGCAGCGTCCCGCCGGTCGGCGCGGCCATCGGGAACAGCCCGTGGCCGGCATATTGCCGCAGCGTCAGGTCGCCTGCGAACAGGCTGGCGGCGATGACGAAGCCAAAGGCCGCGGCAATGCCGATTTTCGCATGCACCATCGCGCGCTCCGCCAGTGCCACGGCGCCCAATACCGCAGTGGCGTGAAACAGCAGCATCGACGACGCCGAAGCCAGCCGCGCGGCGTCGGCCCCGTGGGCGGAGGCGGCCGCCAGCATGACGCCGTCGGCGCCCATGATGCCGGCCAGCACGATCAGGATGCGGCCCGCACGGCTCATCCGGCACGCTCGTGCAGCAGGCGCACCATCGCGGCCCGCAATTCCGGCATGCCGGCGCCGGAGCGCGAGGAGGTCACGAGGATTTCCGGAAACGCTGCGGGATGTTTTGCAAGCGCCGTAGCGACCTGCTCGATGTTCTTTTCCAACTCGGCTTTCTTCACCTGGTCGGCCTTGGTCAGCACCACCTGATAGCTCACGGCGGACTTGTCCAGCGTCTTCAGCACGTCCTGGTCGACGTCCTTGATGCCGTGGCGCGCGTCGATCAGCACATAGACCCGCGCCAGCGTGGCGCGCCCCTGCAGGAATTGATGGATCAGCTTTGTCCAGGACGCGACCTGGGTTTTCGGCGCGGAAGCATAGCCGTAGCCGGGCATGTCGACCAGCCGCAGTCCGGTGTTGTCAGGGCCGTCGAAAAAGATCAGTTCCTGGGTGCGGCCAGGCGTATGCGAGGTGCGGGCCAGCGCGTTGCGGCCGGTGAGCGCGTTGATGAGGCTCGATTTGCCGACATTGGAGCGGCCTGCGAACGCCACTTCCACGCCGGCCATCGGCGGCAGCGTTTCGATCGAGGGCGAGGCCCAGACGAACTTCCAGTCGCCCGCGAAGAGTTTTCGGCCCTCGTCGATCAGCTTCGCATCGATGTCGGTGGTCATGGCGAAGTTTTTCCTTCGTCATGGCCGGGCTCGTCCGGCCATCCGCGTCTTGTTTTGGTCACCTGCGCCACGAGACGTGGATGCCCGGCTCAAGGCCGGGCATGACCGTGGAGGTGTCCGGCAGTTATCGGCAGCTGTTACGTCTTCTCGGCCGGCTTGCCGAGGCCAAAGCTGGACTTGATGTTGTCCATCAGCTCCACCTTCACGCCGTTCTTGCGCATGATGTAGCCCTGCTGCAGCACCGAGAGCAAATTGTTCCAGGCCCAGTAGATCACGAGACCTGCCGGGAAGCCGGCCAACATGAAGGTGAAGATCAGCGGCATCCAGTCGAAGATCATCTTCTGGGTCGGATCCGGCGGCGTCGGGTTCAGCTTCATCTGGAACCACATCGTGATGCCCATGATGATCGGCCAGACGCCGAGCATCAGATAGGCGCCGACATGCGGCCCGAACGTCGCAATCGGATCCCACGGGATCAGCCCGAACAAATTGAAGATCGTGGTCGGGTCGGGCGCGGAAAGATCCTTGATCCAGCCGTAGAACGGCGCGTGGCGCATTTCGATGGTGACGAACAGCACCTTGTAGAGCGAGAAGAACACCGGAATCTGCAGCGCGATCGGAAGGCAGCCGGCGATCGGGTTGATCTTCTCCTTGCGGTAAATCTCCATCATCTCCTGCTGCTGCTTCTGGCGGTCGTCGGGATAGCGCTCCTTGAGCGCCTGCAGCTGCGGCTGCACCGACTTCATCTTCGCCATCGAGGCGTAGGACTTGTTGGCGAGCGGGAAGAACAGCAGCTTGATCAGCACCGTCACCAGCAGGATGGAGACGCCGAAATTGCCGAACAAATGGAAGAAATAATCGAGCAGCACGAACATCGGCTTGGTGATGAAGTAGAACCAGCCCCAGTCGATCAGCAGGTCGAAATGGTTCAGCCCCAGCTGTTTGTCGTAGCCGCCAAGGCCGGCGAACGGGAAGTTGATGCCGACGACGCCGGCTTCCTTGGCGCCCGCGAACAGCCGCGCATTGGCCGAGCCGGTGCCGCCGGCCGGGATCGTCTGCGCGTCCTGCACGTAGTCCGCCTGATAGCGCGGCTTGGCGCCTGGCTCGGCGTAGAAGCGCGCTTTCAGGCGTGCCGTAGTGTCGGGCAGCAGCGCCGCCGCCCAGTATTTGTCGGTGATGCCGAGCCAGCCATTGGTGACGTTGTATTCAAAACCCCGCAACCCGTTGCCCAGCACGGGCGCCTCGGCGACGGCCTTATAGCCGTATTCCTGCAGGCCCTTGTCGCCGAGATAGCCGATCAGGCCTTCGTGCAGGATGTAGTAGCCGGAGACCTCCGGCGTGCCATGGCGGGAGATCAGCGCAAACGGGTAGAGCGTGACCGGCGCGCCGCCGTTATTGGTCACGTCGTCCTTGATCGTGAAAAGATATTTATCGTCGATTGCGATCGTGCGGCGGAAGGTGAGGCCTTCGCCATTGTCATATTTGAGCGTCACCGGGCTCGTGGGCGTCAGGTTGCCGGAGCCCTCCTGCTGCCACACCGTGTCGCGGTCGGGTAGCTTTGCCTTCGAGCCCGAGTCTGCGACCCAGCCGAATTCGGCATAATAGGGATGCGCGGTGTTCGACGGCGAGAACAGCACGATCGCCGGCGATTCCGGATTGACGGTATCGCGGAATTTCTCCAGCGACAGATCGTCGACGCGCGCACCCTTCAGCGCGATGCTGCCGGAAAGCCGCGGCGTTTCGATCTTGATGCGTGGGGAGGCCGCGATCGCGGTGTCACGGCCGATGACCGGCTGCGCTGCGCCGGGCTTGCCGGGGGTGGCGGCGGATGGCGCCGCGCCCGGTTGCGGTATCGTCGAACCCGGCGCCGCCGATCCCGGCGTCGTCTGCGGCGACTGCTTGTTGAGTTCGGCCTGGGCCTGCTGTTGCGCGCGCTGCCGCTCCATCTGCGGCATGTTGTAGAAATACTGCCACGCGATCAGCACGAGGCCGGACAGAATGACGGCGAGGATGGTGTTGCGATTATCGGACATCGTTTTGGGGCCATTCAATTCGATTTGCGGCTCACTTCGCTCGAAGGCGCTTTCGCCGTCGGCTGCCGGTCGAGGCGTTGCAGCGCCGAGCGGAGATCGCCCAGCATGGTCGCAAAGTCGCGGGTGAGTGCGGCGCGCCGGCCTACCAATACATAATCATGGTGGGGCCGCACCGATGTGACATCCAGCCGCTTGACCAGCTCGCGAAGCCGGCGCCGGATGCGATTACGTTCGGTGGCAGTACCGTTCTTCTTGGTAACGGTGAAACCGATCCGGATCGGGCCGTCATCGTCGCGGCGGCGGCCCTGCAGCACGAAGGCAGCACTATTCGCCCGCGTGCCATTGGCAACGGCGAGAAAGTCCGCCCGCTGCCTCAGCCGATCCATGAATGAAATCTCCGGAAGAACCGGCTCAGGCGCTCAGACGCTTGCGGCCGCGCGCACGGCGGGCGGCGAGAACCTTGCGGCCGCCAGCGGTGGCGAGACGGGCGCGGAAGCCGTGACGGCGCTTGCGCACCAGTTTGCTGGGTTGATAAGTCCGCTTCACGGGTAATTCTCCGCTGACCGGGCAATTTGCCTGTTGGATTGAGATCAAGTCCGGTGATGCGGGCCGGCTCGTAAACGGCCATTTACGGCCCAAAACGAGCCGCCCCCGGTTGGAACCGGGCCATCGCGGACAGTTGGCGCGGCTTATAAGGGAGCGGCCTGTTTTCGTCAATGTCGTAGGGTGCCTGGCGGCCGTTCCTCGAAACAACGTAATCTCTTTAAATATATCTGTTTTCTCGGGGTTTTACCGGCGAGAAGGCGCCGCGAGTGGAACCCGCGACGCCATGACATTAGCGATCGGTAATTTGACCGGTCCGGGGCCGAAACGCATCCTTGGAATCAGAGTATGGATTGGGGACCGATGTCCCTTGTCCGGCGGTGCTGGCGTCCCTTGTCCGGCGGGGCTCCAGGATAGACATACAAAGTCAGACATATTGGGATATCAGGGCCGATATTCGTGTCAGCGACCGACGACCAGCCGACCCTTCAAGCGCCGCGGTGCAACCCCGCGCGGCGCCTAGGCCTGTCCGGCAAACTTCTCCTGCTCACGATCCCGCTGGTGATGATCGCGCTGCTTGCGATCTATGTGCCGTCGATTGCCAATTTCTGGACCAACCGGCTGAACGACCGCCTCGCGGCGGCCAATACGGCTGCTTTGGTGCTGGATGCCGCGCCGCTCGGCATGGTGCCGGACTCGCTGGCGCGGCAGATCCTGACGAGCGTCGGTGCGCGGGCTGTGGCCATCAAGATGGGCCAGCATCGCCGGATGCTCGCCAGCGCCGACCTGCCGCCGGCGATCGACCGCGATATCGATATGCGCGAGCTCACGGTATGGTCGGCGATCGTCGAGTCCTTCGAGACCATGCTGGAGCGGGGCAACCAGACCATCCGCGTCGTGGGGCCCGCTCCCGGCGGCGCGCAGTTCATCGAGGTGGTGGTCGATGAGAAGCCGCTCCGCCAGGCAATGTACCGCTTCTCCCGCAACCTTCTGGTGGTCGCGCTGGGCATCGCGATCCTCGCAGCGGGCCTGGTCTATCTCGCCTTGCATTACCTGTTTGTCCGCCCGATGCGGCGGCTGACCGCCAACATGGTCGCCTTCCACGAGAACCCGGAAAGCGCGGCGCACATCATCGTGCCAAGCCAGCGCAGCGACGAGATCGGGGTGGCGGAGCGCGAACTGTCCGACATGCAGCGCGACCTGGTTTCGATGCTGTCGCAGAAGAGCCGGCTCGCCGCGCTCGGCCTCGCGGTATCGAAGATCAACCACGATCTGCGCAATCTGCTGGCGTCCTCGCAATTGCTGTCGGACCAGCTCGCCAGCGTGCCGGATCCTCGCGTGCAGCGGTTTGCGCCGAAGCTGATGCGCTCGCTGGAGCGCGCCATCGATTTCTGCCAATCGACGCTGTCCTATGGCCGTGCGCAGGAAGCCGAGCCCGACCGCCGCATGATCCTGCTCGAACCTGTCGCGACCGAAGTGCGCGAATCCGCCGGCCTGGCCGCCGACGCCTCGATCACCTGGATCAGCGCCATCGAGCGCGGATTGTCGATCGACGCCGATCCCGACCAGCTGTTTCGCGTGCTGCTCAACCTGGTGCGCAACGCCGTGCAGGCGCTGGAAAGCCGCCCGCACGGCGAGGGCTCGCCGCTGCAGATTCGCATCACCGGCCGCCGCGAAGGTTCAGTCGCGATCATCGAGATTTCCGATACCGGCCCCGGTGTGCCGGCCAAGGCCCGCGAGCACCTGTTCGAGGCGTTCCAGACCTCCGGCCGTCCCGGCGGCAGCGGGCTCGGCCTGGCCATTGCCGCAGAGCTGATCCGCGCCCATGGCGGCGACATCCACCTCGTCGAAGGCACCATCGGCGCCACCTTCCGGATTTCGATCCCGGACCGCCCGGTGGAACTGCAGACCGTCCGCAACGAGCGGGCAAGCGCGTGAGGATGTCGGCCTGACCCGCCATTTCGGGGGCGACGCAAAGCATCGAACCCGGAATCCAGACGTGGTTACGGGGGAGTTCAGTTGCCCTGCGGCCGCAAGCCGCTGAATGACATGGCATTAACCGGCGCGCCATCGCCGCCCCAAAACGCGCCTACCCAGACCTTGCAAAGCGGGGCCGGAGCGGGTAGCTAAAGCGCTCTTTCGCGACCGTCCGACCTCGTTCGGACGCATCCGGGCCCGTCCAAGGCCCAAATGCCAGGCGAAAACGCGCCCGTAGCTCAGCTGGATAGAGCACCAGACTACGAATCTGGGGGTCAGGAGTTCGAATCTCTTCGGGCGCGCCATTCCGGTCCCAAACCACGAACGTTTTGGAGGGGGCTGGGTTTACCGAGAATAGCCGCTCTGACGGCTTCCTTGCTGCCGACGATTTTCACCGATTTGTCACCGACAATGATAGCGCCGACCAGCGTGCGCAGATATGCCTTGCGCGCGGGCGTTTCGCCATTATCGAGCAGATCGCTCATGAGCTTGCTGAACGCAGCGATCCTTTCCGGGTCGATGCTGGCCGATGGCAGCACTTGCGATGCCGCGTGGTCATAGGCCGCTTGAGCCTTCTCGCGGTCGGCTTTGAGTTCGACGATCCGCTCGCGAAGAAGATCGTCGAGTTCGACGATACCCTCCTCGATTCCGCGATAGAGCCGCTTGAGGCGATCTTCGGCATCGACGACCTGGGATTTCAACGAAGCGAGGCGGCGATCAACGGCGACGGTGCGCTCCTGGCGCCGGGCGGCAATCGTGGAAAGCAGTTCGGCAAGACGTTCAGGCGTGAACATGTTTTCCCTGAGCGCAGTCAGAACCAGTTCATCCAGGAACGCCATCCGGATCGTGTTCCCCCGACAGGCCGTTGGTCCCTTCTGCGCACGGCTTGCGCATGTGTAATAGGCGTAGATGCGCCCCGTGCAGGAGGTTCCGGTCCGCTGCGTCATCCCCCCGCCGCAATGAGCACATTTGGCAAGTCCGGTCAGGAGGATCGGGCCAGTGACCACGCGAGGCGGTGTGACCTTGGGATTATTGGCCACAAGCCGGGCCTGGACGCGATCGAACAGGTCCTGCTCGACAATGGCGGGAGTTGCGATCCCGACGATTTCCGAGGCGGGCTTCAGTTCGCCGGTCTTCGCCGAACGGACGTTGTATTGCCAGTGGCCGACATAGACGGTGTTAGTCAGGATATGGTGCATGGGACCGACGCCAAAGGTCCCTCCCGCTTTCGTCCGGTAGCCACGGCTGTTAAGCCATTTGACCAGTTGTTTGATACCTAGCGGTGGAGTGTCGGTCCTGGTGTCACCTTCCGCATAGAGCCGAAAGATGAGCCGGACGGTCTCGGCCTCGACGGGCTCGACAGCGAGGTGTTTCTTGATCTTTTGCCCCCGCCGTTCGGCTTCGACAATGGTGTAACCGAGCGGAGGTGAGGCACCGTTCCAGAACCCTTGTTTGGCATTCTCCTTCATCGCCCTGGTAACGTTCTTGCCGTTTTCCTTCGAGGTGTACTCGTCGAAGATGCCGATGATCTGGCGCATCATCTCCTGGGACGGATCGGTGCCAGTCGGTTGCGTCATCGAGACGACCTCGACGCCGTGACGGCGAAGCTTGCGGATCGTCAGTTCCATCGTGGCCCCGTCGCGGAAGAACCGCGAAAAGGAGTGCACGACGATGACATCATAAGGATGGTCTGCATCGCAGGCCCGTTCCAGCATCGCCTGAAACACCGGCCGTCGATCGTCGGTGGCGCTGGCGCCGGGCTCGACATATTCATCGACGACGGTCCAGCCGTTCGACAGACAATGGCGTGTGGTCAGATCGCGCTGAGACGGAATCGACACCTCGCCCTCCGCCTGCCGCCCGGTCGAGACCCGCAGATAAACAACGGCTCTCAACTTCGCAGGGCAGTCGGTTGCGGCAAGACTTGTTCCTGATTGCAAATTCCGGGTCATTGACGGATCTCTACGGTCCCGCGCGATTTTGTGTGATTGCGCTGTTTCAATCTTACTATTGATACGGGCGGCGACATCACGCCGCCATCATGTCGAACTCGACATGCACGCGGTCATAGGGAAATTCCACGCCCCCACGTTCCGTCCGCTCCAAAATCCCCGCGCCCAGTAGCAGCGTCACGTCGGAGTGGACCCCCTTGAAGTCGCGATCGACCCGACGCGCGACTTCCCGGATCGTCAGCGGTCCGGCTCCGGCCATAATGCGCACGATCTCCATGCGCTTGGGCGCCAGCACCCGCCAAAGATCGCTGACGCTCTCGAACGAAATTCGGTCGTCACCAGCCTTACGCTGCCCGTGCGCAGTCGCCATGATGCGGCGCGTCAGGTCGTTTTGTGTCTCGACGCCCAGGATAACCGTCCGCATGCTCTATCTCCGTTTATTCACGTCGCGCCAAAAATCCGCCAGCAGCCGCTCCAGCCCACGAAACGCATAAGGGCTTTCCTTGCCATCCAGGTGGCGATGGTCGCCCTTGCCGCGCTCATTGTCGTAACGCACGCGGCAGACGCCGTTCACCACATAGGCGAGCCGGTATTTGTAGCTATGCGGACAGCCCGAAACGGGCTCGGGAACTTCCCACACAACCAGCTCGGCAAAGCCGGGGCTGACGACAAGCCGGGTTCGCGTGATTTTACGTGCTTTGGCCATCGATGTAATTTGTTACATCAACCTGCTCGTGATGTCAATGAATACATCAACGCCTGACAATTCCGACGGATTTGTTTGTTCTTGCGCGAGTGGAAGTGTCGCCGTCCCGGGTTGTCATGCTGCCCATCGGGCATCATCCCCGCTTCCGTATTAGAGGGTTCATCGCCTGATCGGGCACGGCGGTGCCGCTTCGTGGTGAGTGAGCACCCCCAAACAGCGCATCCAGTTGCTTGCCGAGCCAGGTTTCCAGCACCTGGACTTCGGTGTCGGTCACGCGAAGGGCGCTGTCAATCTCGAACTCAACCGACCAACCGGTCTCCTTGTCTGGACTTCTTCTCCGTCCTGTCGCGGTCCGTCGCGGCGGGCGCGTCGCTTTCCGCTCAACGGCCATGGTCCAACTCGCGATCACGTGCGCGCGCTCCGGACGGCAGAGCGGCGCGGGCGGCCTCCTGCGCGGCTGGTGGCTTTGCGGGCGGCTGCATCGCCCGATCTGCCGATTGCCGGCTGTGAAGCCGATCGGCATGTTTCACCGGGAGAGCGGCCTGTTCGATCACGGCGATCGTCGATGTCTTGGCGTGTCCGCTGGACAATCGCCCGGCGAGCAGTGCGCGCCGGCCTTCCGCGGATGCGGGTTCGGCCTGCTGTGTGCGATCCAGCGGCAGACGCGAAGAAAGAAGCGCTTCGATCTGGGAGCGATCGACGACGAGCCGGGTTTCGTCGCGGGCGCGGCTTGCGGCTACATATGCGGCATGGCGATCGAACCGGGGATCGAGCAGGACGACCGCCCGATCGACGGTCATGCCCTGCGCGCCGTGCACGGTGCTTGCATAGGCCCAGCCGAGCCGGGCTCGTCCGCGTTCGTCGGCGATGTCGGCGGGAATGAAGCTGATGCGGCGCTTGTCGATGACCGCTTCAATCCGGATGTTGCCGGGCGTACTCTGTTCTTTCGACGGGTCAGCGTGGACGGCAGTCACGGTCGCAACCGTACCGTTGACGACGCCGAGCTGATCGTTGCGAAGCCGGAAGCGGATTTGGTCGCCGGCCGCGATTTCAAGACGGGTTGACTGGCCCGATGGCGTAACCGCCTCAACGCTGGCCTCTGCGCCGTGAATGACACCCTCACGTTTGAGTTCAGCGCGAACCGCCCGCGAGATGTCCGCGACCTGCTTGTTGGTGCGGGCGATCAGGAGGATGGAGCTGTCGGGATGCTCGGCTCTTGCACCGTTCCATAGTTCGACAATCCGCTGCAGCGTAGCCCGGTAGGAGGGAGCTTCTTCGAAGCAGCCGTGCGCCTGGAATGCGTCAAGCGCTTCGTTGGCCCGACCCGCGCCGAAGTCCGTCACGGCCTGTCGCGCCCAGGCGTCACGCTGGCGCACGATGGTGTCAACGCGGGTGGCCTCGACGCTGCGAACGACGAGATCGAGGCCCGGACCCGCGCCGATCGCCTGCAATTGCCGGCGATCGCCGACCAGGATCACCCTGGCTTGTGCTCGCTCGACTTCCCATAGCAGTGCATGGGTTTCTCGTGAAGACAGGAGACCCGCTTCATCCACGATCAGAACCGACTTCTCGTCAAGGAAGGGCTCGCCGGTCTTGAGGCGTTCGACCCAGGACGCGCTTGCTCGCGCTTCGATGTTCAGATCCTGCTGGAGCGCACGGGCGACGCGCCATGCGGTGGCCGTGCCGATGACGCGATGTCCGGCGGCCTGCCAGGCTTCCACGATCGGCGCGAGTGTGGTGGTCTTGCCCGAGCCCGGAGCGCCTTCGACGACAACGATAGCGTTCGGACCCGTTGCAGCTTCGGCGGCGAAGGTCTGTTCAGCGCTCAACCCATGCGCGGCGCTTCGCGCCTTGATGTCGGCAGGATCGATCCCGACCCCGCGCCGTTCAGCCAGTCTTGAGGCGGTCGCAACCAGATCACGCTCGATCGCGATCATCTCCGGCGTCGAATAGCGCACCTGACCGATAGCATCGCGGCCGATTTCGACGAACGTCCCGGAGGTGACAAGCTGATCGACTTCCCGGTCAAGGCGTGACAGCGGCAGGCCCAGCCCGACGCTTGCCGCGTGGACGGAGCGAACCAGCTCCCGACGATCGATGACGCTTTCATGCTCGGTCAGTTCTGCCGGCAGCGTCACCAGCCGGTTGGCGAAGATGTGCCCGGCATCCCCGGGGGCAAACTCCCGGGCCGATCGCTGCTGGAGCGCCACGCGGATGTCACGGTCAAGACCGACCGATTGCGCCGCCTCACGCCAGACGGTCTCGCGATCAGCGTCCAGCTCTTTCGAATGGCGCGTCGACTTGGCGACAGCGGAGGCCAGCGCAGCCGATGAACCGCTCGTCGTGCCCGCCTCCGCCAGCTCCTTTTCGATTTCCTGCCGCCGCGCAGAAAAATAGGTGATGGCTTGGTCGCTGATGCCGGCCAGCTCGAACGTGCCGTTCCGCCCGACGCGATCGAGGTCGAAGCCGAGATCGGTCATCTCGTTTGCGAGGGCGGCGTGATAGACAGCGCCGGCCGCCATCTTCCAGTCGCGCAGGACGGTGGAATGCAGTGCTCCCACCGTGCCATCGGCGCGTGTCGCCATGTTCAGGACGACGGCATGGGTGTGAAGGTTCGGATCACCGAAGACCCGGCCATCGGCATGCTCCGCCGGGCGGCTTTCGCCGTGCTGGAACAACGCGGCCGTCAGCGCGACCTTTTCGATGCGTGCGCCATCTTTCCCGCGGCGTGCGTATATGGCTTCCCGCTCGACCGTGGAAAGGGTGGCGCGGACGGCGCGCTCCTGGGAGGCTTCGAGATTGCGCCGCAGATCCTCATCCGCGAAGGCCCACGCCAGTGACACCGAGCGCGGCGCGGAAAATGTCAGGTCGAAGGCAGGAACACGCCGATCCGCCTTTCCGCCCGGGTTGGTGATAAGCGACTGCCCGTTCTCGCCGAGCCCTTCATAGAGGCGGGCGAATTCTTTCGGTTGTACCGTTGTCGCATCACGGCGGCCGAGATCGCCGCGCGGCGCGTACCAGACACCCTCCGGCTCCCTGCTGCCAAGATAGTATTCGGCGCCGCGCACATAGTAGGCGCTGGACGCCGCCACATTCCAGGTTGCAACCACCGCAATGGTCTCCGAACTCGAGACCATCGAGATGCAGTGTTTTCAGGGGATGGAGTTGGATTCTAGCCCCACGATTGGTGTTTCTACTCAGAATCCAGAAATGCGCGGAAGAACAGTGCATGTCGTTTTCCCGGCATCCGCCAGATGCTCCTGCCGGTGGTTTGCTAATGGCTCCGCCCTCGCGCGGGGCAAGAAAATTCTTCGGCCTTTCGCGGCATAAACGGCTTCCTCCCCGCGAGGCGGGGCCCCTCCATTTATTCCACGGTGCCGAAGAGTCTTCTTGCCCTTGCTACCCCGGTCTCGCCGACGGGCAGGGTGCAGGCGCAGATGCGCTCTGCACCCAAGCCCCAAAAGGAGATAGATCATGTCGGCCAAGAATGTCGAAACCGTTGTCGAGAGCGGGACCGAGCGTTTCATTCCGCTCAACAAGCTCAAGAAGTCCCCGAAGAATGCCCGCAAGACGCCGCACAGCGAGGCGTCGATTGAAGCCTATGCCGCCAGCATCGCCGCGAAGGGCGTCCTGCAAAACCTTGTCGTCGAACCGGAATTAGACGCGGAGGGCGTGGCGACCGGGTTCTATTTCGTCACTATCGGCGAAGGCCGCAGGTTGGCGCAGCTTTTGCGGGTCAAGCGCAAGGAGATCAAGAAGACCGAGCCGATCCGCTGTGTCATCGACACCGCGAACGACGCCTTCGAAATCAGCCTTGATGAGAACGTTACGCGCGAGAACATGCATCCCGCCGATCAGCTCGAGGCGTTCAAGAAGCTGGCCGAGGAACGCGGGTATGGTGCGGAGGAAATCGCCGCCCGCTTCGGCGTGACACCGCATGTGGTGCGGCAGCGCCTTCGCTTGGGCGCGGTCTCGCCCAGGTTGATGCAAATCTACCGCGACGGCGATCTGGCGCTTGACCAGTTGATGGCCTTTGCGATTACCGAGGACCATGCCCGGCAGGAAGCCGCTTACGAGCGGCTATCCCACAACCGCGATGCCAGCACGATCCGCCGCTTGCTCACCGAAGCCAATGTCGCCGCAACGGATCGCCGCGCGATCTTTGTCGGCGCGGAAAAGTATACCGAGGTTGGCGGTACGATCCTGCGCGACCTCTTCACGGAGGATCGCGGCGGCTATTTCGAGGACGTGGCCCTTCTCGATATGCTGGTCATGGCGAAGCTTGGCCGCGAAGCCGACGCCCTGATGGAAGCCGAGGGCTGGAAATGGGCGCAGGTCTTTCTGGACTACCCCCACAGCCACGGGCTGCGTCGGACCTATCCGCAAGCGGTAGACCTGTCGGCGGAAGATCATGCCACGCTGGATGCCGCGAGGGGCGAGTTCGACAGCCTGACGGCGCAGCATGAGAGCGACGAGGAACTGCCCGACGAAGTCGATGCGCGTTTCGGTGAACTTGAAGCCGAAATCGAGCGGCTTGAGGCCAAGCGTCTTGCCTACGACCCCGCCGACATCGCCCGCTGCGGGGCCTTCGTCATCCTCAACCATGACGGCACCGTCCGCATCGAGCGCGGTTTTGTCAGAGCCGAGGACGAGAGGCAGGACACGGAAACGGTGAAAGCGAGCGGCGAAGGCGAGGGCGGTGAAGGCGGAAGCGGCCTGAACGGTTCCGGGAATGAGAGCTTGGCCGGGGATGACGAGGATAGCGACGATGAGAAGCCGCTGTCGGATATCTTGATCCGCGATCTCACCGCGCACCGTACCCTCGGGCTTCGCCTCGCTTTGAGCGAGCAGCCGGAGGTCGCTATCGTCGCCGTCACCCATGCACTGTCAGCGCAAATCTTCTATCGCGGCGCGGATGCCCACGTTCTCGATATCCGTCCGGTCAGCACAATGCTAGCTGCGCACGCGGACGGTATCGAGGATACAAAAGCGGGGAAGGCATGGGCGGATCACCATGCCCGTTGGGCGGCGCAGATGCCGCGCGACGTGGCCGCTCTTTGGGCTTTTGTCAGGGAGTTGGACCATGATAGCCGCATGGCGCTGTTTGCGCATTGTGTGGCGCTGACGGTGAACGCCGTGAAGTTGCCAATGGATCGCAGGCCCCGGGCGATGGCAACGGCGGACAGGTTGGCGGAAGCCGTGTCGCTCGACATGACCGCGCATTGGCAACCTACCGCGCGGACCTATTTCGGTCGGGTCACCAAGCCGCGCATTCTTGACGCCGTGCGGGAAGCCGTCAGCATCGAGGCCGCTGACCGGATGGCGGACATGAAGAAGCAGGACATGGCGGAAGCTGCCGAACAGTTGGTGATCGCAACCGGCTGGCTGCCCGTGCTGATGCGGACACCGCGAACCGCGCAGGAGTGTACAGAGCAGCCACAGGCCGATGTCGTCACGGAGGCGAGCCCTGACATGTATTCTGTCGCCGCCGAGTAATCAGCACGGCCGGGACCGCCACGCGGTCCCGGCTGTTCATCGTGCGGATATCAGAATTTTCGGCCGCGCGCCTGATGGCGCGCGGCCGATCTCATGACACTCAAGCCCTCGACGGGGCATTTTAAGAAAGCAGGACGCTGTCCGCAAAACGCCGATGAAGGGAGAAAAGCGCGTTGTGGCCAGCTTATATGAACGGAGCCTTGTCAACCCACCAATGGCCCACCAAAACCATCGCGGCCCCCCCATTTTTTCCGATCGGCGATGTCCGCTACTGTGAAGGTTTGCGGATGCCGGCCCCATGATGGTGGCGCGGCACACGCGGGGGGCCGGCGTACGCAAACCTCCAAGGGAGGAAACCGCGGGAGGTATGGCGAGGCCGCGCGTCAGACGCTATGGGGATTTCGGCGTCGGCGGTCTGTCGCCGAGGTGCGTTGAACGCTTGTGTAGGAAGCGATCGAGGGGATGACGAACCCGGTTGGCCGGTTGCGATCGGCAGAACCGGCGTCGTCAGTACGAGATCGAACCACACGACGGCTATCGCGGGCGGTGCGAGGTCGAGCCTGATCATTGCCGGTCGAGATTCGGCGAAGCAGGGATGCAGCCTTGTAATTTTGCCGCGCGCCGACCTTGATCATGATGTGTCGATCCTGATCTCGGCGGTGGATGCTGCCGGCCGATAGCGCGGCGAGGCGCCGCGCTGGAATGTCTCGATGATGATCATGCGACCGCCGCAGCACGGACAGGGATGTGAGAGCGGCTTTGGTTCGGCGGCCTCGGCGCAGCTTGTATCGCCGGCCTCGGGCGGTGCCGCGGGCACGTCGAGCAAACGGCGGGCTCTGGTGATGTTGTCGGCGCGCGTGCCGCTGGCAAGCAGACCGTAGTGGCGGATGCGGTGGAAGCCCTGCGGTAACACGTGGATCAGGAAACGTCGGATGAACTCGCCGGTGGCCAGTGTCATGACCTTCTGGCGGTCGTGACCGTCGGCACGATAGTCTTTCCATCGGAAGGTGACACCGGTGCGGTCGCAGGCGATCAGCCGGCTGTTGCGGATCACCATGCGCTTGCTGTCGATGTCACCGACCTTCAACGCCACCACCTCGGAGACGCGTAATCCCGCCCCGTAAGCCACGCTCAGCGCCGCCTTGTACTTGAGCGCCGGCGCCGCATCGAGCAGGCGCGCCACTTCC
Source organism: uncultured Bradyrhizobium sp. (assembly GCA_964609175.1). Classification (GTDB taxonomy): domain Bacteria; phylum Pseudomonadota; class Alphaproteobacteria; order Rhizobiales; family Xanthobacteraceae; genus Bradyrhizobium. The sequence goes on along the minus strand of CAZSRR010000003.1, from coordinate 229,038 downwards.
TCCGGACTGAGCACCACCGGCAGCTTGCGCGGTTCACGGACGAATGCCGTGCGTTCGACGAGGTCGGGCCGCCCGAGCGTGACTTTGAAGAAGAACCGCAGCGTCGAGACGGTCTGGTTGAGGGTGGGAATGCCGACGCCGCTCGCCGTCAGATGGAGTTGGTAGCGACGCACGTCTTCGGAGCTCGCCGTGTCGGGCGAGCGACCGAGAAAGGCCGCGAAGTTCTTGACCCTCTGCAGGTAGTCATGTTGGGTCTTCGGTGCGAACTTCCGGATCGTCATGTCTTCGATCATGCGCCGGCGTAACGGGCTCATTGCCTGGTCGGTCATGGGGTGGCTCCTGTCTGGAGGGAGGGTTGCAACTCCTCATCTTCAGACAGGACGCGCCTGTTATCTCTCCCCACTCCGCGCACTTGGCGGCGGAGCCCTACCGCGCGAGCGGTTTAGTCCTTTGGCGAATGCGGACATTCCACCGGGGAAACCTCGGTCGCGAATGACCCAGGCTGTGTGAAAACCTGGTCGATGCTATGATTCTCTTGCTGAATCGGCGGGGGAAGTGATGCGGGGTTTCGTTCAAGGGGCGGATCGCCAGCAGACGACGCTGTTGCCGGAATGCCTCGATGATTGGGTCGACGAGGGCAATTCTATTCGCGCGGTCGATGTGTTCGTGGATGCGTTGGAACTGCGCGACCTCGGGTTCGATGGCGTTGATCCTGCGGCGACCGGCCGGCCGGCGTACCATCCTTCGCCGATGCTCAAGCTCTACATTTACGGCTATCTCAACCGGGTCCAATCGAGCCGGCGGCTGGAGCGCGAGGCTGGCCGCAATCTCGAGGTGATGTGGCTGACCGGACGGCTCGCGCCGGATCACAAGACCATCGCCGACTTCCGCAAGGACAATGGCCCAGCGATCAAGAAGGTTTGCGCGCAATTCGTCGAGTTGTGCCGCAAGATGGGCCTGCTGACGAAGGCCAGCGTTGCCATCGACGGCAGCAAGTTCAAGGCCGTGAACAGTCGCGACAACAACTTCACGCAAGGCAAGATCCAGCGCCGCCAGAAGCAGATCGAAGAGAGCGTGGCGCGCTACATGAGCCAACTGGACACCGCCGACCGCCAGACTGCCGCAGGAGAAGAGCCGTCGGAAACGGTGCTGCTGACCAAGACGCGGCTTAGGGAAAAGCTGGCGAAGCTCGAAGAAGAAGTGAAACGGCTGGCCGCGATTGAAAAGGCATTGCTCGCCTCGCCCGACAAGCAGATATCGCTGACCGATCCCGATTGCCGCTCGATGGCAACGAGCGGGCGCGGCTCAGGCATGGTCGCCTACAACGTACAAAGTGCGGTCGACACCACGAACCATCTGATTGTCGCGCACGAGGTCACCAACGTCGGCACCGATAGATCGCAACTGGCGACGATGGCGCAGGCGGCGAAAGCCGCGCTGCGCAGCGATCACTTGGACGTCGTTGCGGATCGGGGCTACTTTAAAGGTGAGGAAATCCTGGCATGCGAACAGGCCGGGGTCGCGGTGACGCTACCCAAGCCGCAAACTTCGGGAGCCAAGTCGGCAGGCCGCTTTGGGAAACCTGATTTTGTCTATTTGGCCAAGGACGACGCCTATCGCTGCCCGGCCGGCGAGAAGCTGGCGCACCACTTCACCGCTGATGAAGATGGCCAGAAAATGCGGATTTACTTGACGAAGGCGTGCCGCACATGCCCGTTCAAGCATCAGTGCACAACGTCCAACGAGCGCCGCATCAAACGCTGGGAACACGAACACGTCGTCGAGGCCGCGCAGACGCGGCTCGATCAGAACCCGCAAGCCATGCGTGTGCGCCGCGAAACCGTCGAACATCCGTTCGCCACACTGAAGATGCGGATGGGTGCGACACACTTTCTAATGAAGCGGTTGCCCAATGTCGCGACCGAAATGGCGCTGAACGTACTCGCCTACAACCTCACGCGCGTAATGAACATCGTCGGCATCAAGCCGCTCCTGGTGGCAATCCGGGCGTGAAGAGCTCGTGCTGTCATGCGCATCGTGTGACCGTTCAGGTCGCTCAGCGTGGCCCGAGGTTGCGCCCGGGTTGACTCCAGACTCGATACCGCAAAAATACGCTCAGACCGTCGTGTCGACGCGGATCGTCCCCGGTTGCGAGCAGTTTTTGGGGGAGGAAAACCGTTTTTACACAGCCTGGACCCGACTCGGACATCCCGCACGGTTGCTTTCGCGCCTGCCGCTATCAGGGGCAGTGGACTCAAACGCCGCCTAATGAGGATGCGACGTTGCAAATACATGCTGAGGTTTATACTATGTAACTCGCTCTGCAGCTCCCTGTTTCGTGGTGCGGTATGGGGCGAATAGGCACGAAACGCGGGTCAGCGGTGAGGGCCTTGGTGGGAAATGGACCATGAGCAAACCGATTGAGCGGATCGTCAAGGCTAACGGCATCAGCCTGAATGTCGTCGAACAGGGCAAGGGCCCTCTTGTTTTGTTGTGCCACGGCTTTCCGGAAAGCTCGTACTCCTGGCGTCACCAGATCGATGCACTCGCCGCGGCGGGCTTCCATGCGGTCGCCCCTGACATGCGCGGTTACGGCAAGAGCGACCGACCTGAGGCGATCGATCAGTACACTATCTTTCATTTGGTCGGGGATGTCGTGGGCCTGCTGGATGCGTTTGATACGCCCAGCGCGGTTGTAGTCGGCCATGACTGGGGTGCCCCCATCGCCTGGCAAGCGGCGCGTCTGCGCCCTGACCGCTTCCGCGCGGTCGTCGGTCTTAGCGTTCCATACCGGCCGCGCGGTCCAGCACACCCGACCAGTCTGATGCCGCAAACAGAGGACGCCCAATTCTACCAGTTGTATTTCCAGGCGCCCGGCGTTGCGGAGGCGGAATTCGAGAAAGATCCGCGCCTGACGCTACGCCTCAACCTCTTTGGCGGATCCGGCGAGGGCATCACCGCTATCCGCGCGATGAATGCCGCGAGCGGGAAGACGCCCGGCGTGGGCATGGTGCCGCGCGGCGGCGGCATGTTGCCGTCCGGCGTGCAGGTGCCGCTGCCATCATGGCTCAGCGAAGCTGATCTCGAAGTTTATGCCCTTGAATTTGCGCGCAGCGGTTTTCGCGGGCCGCTCAACTACTATCGCAATATCGATCGTAATTGGGAGCTGATGGCGGCCCTCGAAGGCATCAAGGTTGCCGTGCCCGCCCTCTACATTGCCGGAGATCACGACCTAGTCGTTGCGTTTCCTGGAGCAGCCGAGCATATCGCCAACATGAAACAACACGTGCCACTCCTGCGCGACATCCAGATGCTCGCCGGCTGTGGCCATTGGACCCAGCAAGAGCGCCCCGCAGAGGTGAGTGCCGCGATCATTGAATTTCTGCGCGGCCTACCCAACTGAGTTTCCCGCATTGCGGCACCCGGCGCGCTAGGAGACGGGGCCTCTGGAGGCCGCTACGGCCGTTTCGGTGAGGTCGCATTTTGGCACATAGCGACGCTTTTGCACTCAGTTCACTTCCGCTTCTGATAAAGGCGGACATACTTCTCGACGCCGCTCAGTTGCGATCGACTGTAATGGGGCGACCCCCGCCTGGCGGGGTCGCGCTCTATTTCGCGGCCAAGCGACCGCTCGACCGAGCCCCCCAAGCGGTCTCGGCCCATTCGGGTCACGATCGCTCCGCCAAGAACACCGGCAGCATACGCTACGCCCGCTTCCATAACGCGAACAATCAGGACTGGAGCCGTTGTCCCGCCTGCATGCTGCACCGTGGCAGCCGCATCAACTTATATCCGGTCGAGCGCCAGCGGCTCGTACCAAAATCCTGCATACTCGTGGCAGCTCGGCTCCAAGATGGATGGGACTCATCTCTCGTACGGCTGATAAGGCCAACCCGGCATCCTCAGTCACACATCCGTCCCGGCATTGGCCTGAAAGCGTGGGCCAAACTCATTCAACTTATCAAGTAGTGACGATGGCACCTGTCGGAACCTTGCCGGTTTCGACGTATCGCCAGAGAGCGATCACCAGCTTGCGCGCGAGCGCGATGATCATGATGCGCCGGACACGACCCTTGAGGTCTCCGACGCGCCTGTAATACCAGAGGGACAGTTCGCTTTTCGATTGGTACCTGAGCCACAGCCAAGCCATTTGCACGGCGATCACGCGGGCCCGCGTGTTGCCCGCTTTGTTGATTCCCTGGTCGTGTTTGGTGTCTCCGCTGTCGTAGGGTGCCGGCGTCAAGCCGACGTAGCTGGCAACTTGCCGGCGGTTCTGGAACGGTCGATAGAAGACTTCCCGCGTAAGCACTGTGGCAAATTCGGCGCCGATACCGTGCAGCTTGACGAGCTGGCGCATCTTTTCGGTGCACGCGTCCCCTGATGGTTTGCTTCCTTTGACGAGCCTGTCACGTTCGACTTCGACCTCCCGGACTTGCTCGGCGACCACCTTGAGCCACTTCCATTCGCGCTCGATCTCGATCTTCAGCCGCGCCGGAATCGGCCGACCATCGCCGGTCCGCATCTTGTCAAGACGCTCACACCACTTTGCATCCGTGATCCGAAGCGTTCGAATGCCATGCGTTATCAAAAGGGCCTTGATCCTGTTCAAATGGCCAGTACGTTCGCGCACCAGTCGCTGCCGCTCGCGATGGAGGCGCCGCGCATCCTCTTCCTCGGGCGTTGGCGCGCGAACCACGCGGCAACTTTGCGGATCGCCTTGCACGAAGCCTACAATAGCCCTTAGCAGGCGTTTGGCGTCGATATTGTCTGTCTTGATATGCTTGGCGCGACGATCAATCGGAAGACTCGCTGCATCGAGGACGTGGTTCTCGATGCCGTGGTTGACGGAGCACCCTGTGCAACCAGAACCCGTCGTAGCCTGCCTCATAGCAGCATACCGTCCGCACCCGGCTGACGTCCTTGCCTCGAAGCTTCGCTTGCAGGCGGCCGATAAGCTCAAGCAAACGCTTCGTATCCCCGCCCGGTGTCGCATGCACGCTGATCTTGTCGCCAAGCCGCGGTGCGAACGTCGCCACCAGCCAGGTCGAGCGGCTCAACTCCATGGCCAGAAAAAACGTATTCCTGAAATCTTCGGGCTCTACTTTCGCGGTGAAATCGGTTTGACCGTTCATGTACACCTCCTGTGTCAGCGAATCAGAGGCGCCTATTGGAGCACTCCTGCCTGCTGCATAGGATCTCTCGTGAAACCTGTCCGGATCGGCGGCAGGTCGACGCGTGTCATGCTCCTGGCAGGACCACGATATTGGCGCCGGCTGACCGACTCCCTCACCAAACCAGCGAGGGTGAATCTTTGCGGGCTTACTGAACATCTGCTGACATCGAGATGGCGAACCGGGTTCAGCGGATCCTTGGCAGCGCGTCAGGATGGTGGCCGCAATGTGAATTCGTGCGCCGTCGTTTCCCGGGTCGCATTTTTGCATTTCCGTTGGGGCACGGACGCACGTCTTTCTGCGACCGGCGTTCCCTGTCCTTGTGCGGTGACGATCGTCATGGTGGTCTCTATCGGTTTGTTTGATGGGCGCGTCCCACGCGACCTCGAATGGACGGATCAGGCCCGAGGGGCCGGCTTAAGCCTCGATCGCCTTCCCGCAACGGCTCAGCCGGCTTTTTTCCCCTGCCGCGAAGGGCGGCATTCCTCGCGGAAGACAAAAAAGCCGTCCAACGCCGTCCTCCGCGTTGCTCCGGGCCTTGCGGCTGCGGGCCGATCGCTCCCCGGGCCAAGGACCGCCATCGAGGCTGCGATGGTCGCGGCCCGACAACAGCACGGAGACACCATGGCTACCATCGGAACCTTTACTGCGGCGGAAAACGGTTACACGGGATCGGTCAAGACGCTCACCCTCAACGTCAAGGCGAAGTTCGTCGCGACCGAGAAGGACAACGACAAGGCGCCCGATTTTCGCATCTTCGCAAGCTCCACTGTCGAGTTTGGGGCTGCGTGGAAGAAGACCGCACGGGACAGCGATCGCGAATATCTCTCGGTCAAGCTCGACGATCCGAGCTTTCCGGCCCCGATCTACGCCTCGCTGGTGAAGGGTGAGGGCGACGACAGCTTTACGCTGATCTGGTCCCGCCGCAACGGCGATTGATCCCAAGGGATCGACTGGCCCCGCCTCTTCGGAGGCGGGGTCTTTGCTGCGCTCATGGCCACAACGATGAAGAAAGAAGTGGGGGCAGGTCCGGCAGCGGCGTTTCATATGTTCATGGCTGGGATTTCCCACTCCTGCGCACCGCTTCGCTACGCTGCGATTTGTACCTTTTGGGATGTTGATAGGGATCGTTGCAAGCATCGTATCGGCGGCGACGCACGGTCGACGTAACAGTGCAGGGCCTCGGGTGGAAACCCATCCAGAAATGTCGTGAACTAATGGACTTTGCCAAAGTGCTCCCGGATCCAGCCCGGCGTGACGCCGAGACGGCGATGGAACGCCCTTCGCATCTGCTCTTGTGTCCGGAAACCGCATCGTGATGCCACGACGGGCGGTGGGACGCCGGTCGTTTCCAGCATCAGGCGCGCGCGAAACTCGAAGCAGTTCAATAGCTGCAGCCGGCGACGCCGCGCACATAATAAGCGCTGGACGCCGCCACATTCCACGTTGCAACCACCGCAATGGTCTCCGAACTCAAGACCACTTGGATGCAGTGTTTTCAGGGGATGGAGTTGGATTCTGGCCCCACGATTGGTGTTTCTACTCAGAATCCTAAACGCGCGGAAGAACAGTGCATGTCGTTTTCCCGGCATCCGCCAGATGCTCCTGCCGGTGGCTTGCTAATGGCTCCGCCCTCGCGCGGGACAAGAAAATTCTTCGGCCTTTCGCGGCATAAACGGCCTCCTCCCCGCGAGGCGGGGCCCCTCCATTTATTCCACGGTGCCGAAGAGTTTTCTTGCCCTTGCTACCCCGCTGCTCGCCGCGAGGCAGGGCTGCAGCGCAGCGCTGCAACCCAAGCCTCAAAGGAGCAAGATCATGCATCACCATCTCGCCACCCGGTTCGGCCGCAACGCCCACCAAATCAGCGGACGCGAAGCCCTCGACAACGAGACCCTGTACCGGCACGTCCCGGCCATCTTCGCCCGCGAGGCGCATGACAGCCGGTCAGAACGCTACGTCTACGTACCCACCATCGAGATTGTGGAGGAAGTGCGCCGCGAAGGATGGTTTCCGTTCTTCGCCGTGCAGACCGTGCCACGCGACGGTGACCGCCTCGGCCACGCAAAGCACATGCTCCGCCTGCGTCGTGATGGGGGCATCGGCAAGCCCGAAGCGGCCGAAGTCATCATCGTCAATTCGCATGATGGAACCTCGGCGTACCAGATGTTTGCGGGGTTGCTCAGGTTTGTTTGCACAAACAGCCTTGTCGCGGGCGAGCGCTTCGAGGAAGTTCGCGTGCCGCACAAGGGCAATATCCAGCACGAAATTATCGAGGGCGTTTATACTGTTGCGGAAGACTTTCCGCGCCTCATCGAATCCGTCGAGACGATGAAGGAAACAAAGCTCTCGCGGGACGAGCAGACCGTTTTTGCTGAAGCCGCACTTGTCGCCCGCTACGGCGAGGACGAAAGCCCCGTTCGTCCGGACCAGATCATTGCGCCTCGACGCCGCGAGGATGTCGGGCAAAGTCTCTGGCTGACACTGAACGCAGCCCAGGAAAACCTCATTCGTGGCGGACTTCACGGCCGCCGCCAGACCACCGATGGCCGTATTCGCCGCGCGCAGACCCGTGCCATCAATGGCATCGACCAGAATGTCGGCCTCAACCGCGCGCTCTGGACGCTGGCAGAAGGCATGCAGCGCCTGAAATCTGCCTGACCCGCAATGCCGGGGAGCCGGACAAGGCTTCTCGGCTTTTGCCCCGTGCCGAAAAATTCTTGCCGGTCCGCACGCGGACCGGCAAAGAAGGTGCTCGGTAAAAAACCGCTCGCCGGGCTCCGCCCGGCTCGAAAAACACGGCTGCCAAAAATAGCATCGCCCTGACCGGGCAGGACAAAGAGAGCGCCACATTGTGTGGCACTCGCTTGATCGTTCGTTCTTGCTCACGCGCTGGTCTTTGCCCAGGCGGCGTCCCTGTAGGCTTCGCGCCGTTTTCGCCATTGTGTGAACGGAGTTTCGACGACGGCGGGATTGCCGAGACCGAAAACCAGGGCGCGAACGACAAGGAAACCGTCAACGATGCGCACGCCAAGCTCATCGTCCAGGTAATTTGGCTCGATCACGTCGATTTCATTCTCGTGGCGGATTTTCTCAGGTTTGTCCCTGCTGGCGGCAACCCACGTTTCGATCGTGCGGCGACCTGCATATTTGCTGACCACGCGTTCGCGTGTTTCGGAAATGCCGAGTCTGCAGACGACCTTGATCTTGAAGCGCGCTTCGAGCGTTGCCGCGTCGTGCCGCTGGTAGAGCTTGAGGATCTGTTCCCAATCCTGCGTCGCGACGATCGCCGCCACACCTTTTTCCCGGCCGACATTGAGCAATTTGGGAAACTGTTCGAGACGGCCCAGAACCGGAAGTTCATCCAGGATCAGGTGCAACCACGGGCGATCCCGTTTGGGCGTGGACGGACTGAGCAATTTGCCGCAGACGACATCGACAAGAAGGCCGCTGATCGCGGTCGAGAGAAGGGGGTATTCGGCATTGTGCTGAAGAATGATCGTTCGCGGCAGACTGGACTGCTCGGAAAGCCAGTCGCGGACGCTGAAACTGCACTCCTTGTTCGATGCCTCCGCCTGTGCGAGCGGCCGGATCGTCGTCAGGGCCGCGACCCACAGCGTCAACATCAGGCTCAGAGTGGTTCTGTTGGCCACCCCATCGGCGTCGATTTCGATGAGGTGGACACTCGGTGAGCGCGCGGCCTCAAGAGCCGCGCGCAGCTCGTTCGGGCTTTTGAATACGAACTTGAACAGATCGGCCCATCCCCAATCGGTTTTGCGCTCACGTTGCAGCGCCTCGATGGCTCCCGACAGGATGGCCTTGGCGCCATTGGACCACATCGATTCCAGTTCTGAACCCGACGGCACGAGCTTTTCCGCAACCTCACGAGCGCCTTGCGCATTGATTACGTCGCGGCCGATATCCCAAGTCCATCCTCTTGCGTCATGAGGCGCCACCAGAAGTATCCTGTCAATCGGAGCGCAGGCAAGAATGTCCCCCTTGGCGTCGTGAATGATCGACCGCTCCCCACGTGCCAGAATCTGTTCCGCCCAGCCACGGATCACGGCGCTCTTGCCCGAACCTTGGTCACCGATGACGAGAATGTTGGAAGCTTCTGCGACGGGCGTGAGCTGAACGTAAGGTGCAAGCCAGAGCGAGTCCGGTTGCGGCGCTCCGGTTACGGCAATGGCCTTGCGCAGTGAGACCCGGCCCTGCGCCCCGAATATCGGCCACGGACCCCGGATCGTGCTGACAGTCTCCTTCGGTGAAGTATGCTTCCAGCTCCAGATGACCGCAAGAATTGCCGCGATTATCGTGGAGCCAAGAAAGAGGTAGAGGCGGAGAGCGAACGGCGGCCAGGCCAACCACCCCCGAAGGTTCGCTGTGCGGCAATCGAGATCGAAGACCTGCAACGGCCCCGGTCCGCAGTAGCGGTGGAAACCTTCATCCCAGACCGTTCTCCAGAAATAAGCCGGTGTGATGTTCGGATTCTCAAACGGGGCGACAAGCCCAATAACGAAGAAACTGAAGATCATGACACCGCATGCCACGAGTAGCGCGGCTGCCAGTGCAGGACCGGGGGATTTCTTGACCTTGATGGTTGTCACTGTCCTGTTACTCCACAAATTTGAGAAGAATCGAGCCGATGACGGCAAGGGCAAAGCCCGCAGCCCATCCACGCACGACAGCACGGACCAACCACCTGGGTTCGCGGCATCGCAAAATCGCCCAGCCGCAATCCCTTCCAGCCTCCGGGTCGGAGGAACGTTGGATGTTCGGGGCGGGCTCTACTTCTCGCCAATTCGGAAACGGGTTTTGATGGCCGAGGCTCGACAGGAACGCCGCGAGGCCCTCTTCTCCGAGGCGCTCCAGCGAGCGCAGGTCGAATTCGGCCGCGCCCGTCTCGAACTGAGAGGCCAGCCGCTGCGCGCTCGCCCGCCGTTCCCGGCTGCCCTCGTCGATGGCGCGGGCAGCCGCCGTTCTGAAGTTCTCACTCTTCATTGACCCTCTCCGTCGTCTTGAGGATGCGGTCGAGTTCTGCAAATAGCGCCACCAGCCACTGGGCAACGTCACCGCGTGCGATCTTCGCTTCCGCGCGTGGCAAGCCGCTCAATTGCATGGCTGCCGGCGTATCGAGGTCCACGACATCGATGAACCGGGAGCCGACCGCCTCGAAATACCGCCATGAGCCGCCAGGAATGGCGCCCATGATGATGAGTGCATTGCTCTCCGCAGCGGGCTTGAGCTTATCGGTCCACTCCTGCCAGGCAGTGGAGGCCGGATGCAGATCGGCGATCCGGCCATCGCGCTGGTTTTCGGCAAGGATGATGTCTGCGCGAGGGATGGCCGTCGTCAGGCGTTCGACCGTCCAATGCGCCTGTCGCATCGCTTCTGCTTCGGCCGTGAATGGTACGAAGACGACCGGATGAAAACCGAATTCGCCAAATTCTTCGTCCAGATCGACCAGAGCCGCCCATTCGGAGAACCGGCCAACCTCGCCAGCACCAATGTCGATGAGGATCGGAGCGGCCGTGTCCGCTCGCGTGACGGCGTCCAGCACCGGGCTGAACCGCGCCAGCTCCTTGCCGGGATCGGCACGCGCCGCCTTGGGATCTGATGCAACGGTGATGACGTCCTGGCCCAGCGCGGCCGACAACCGCTTTTGACGGTCGATTTGAATAACGACCGGCGAATATCCCGCGATCGCCAGTTTGTCGGTGATGGCCAGCGCCAGCGTCGATTTGCCGACCCCGCCTTTTTCGTTGGCGACAACGATGGCCCAGCGCCTCTTGTCCGTCTCTGTCATGACTTTGTCCTTCGTCCCGGTTGATCGCGGGGCCAAGGAAGAAGTCATGGAATCGAAGAGGCCGGATGGATTCTGAGTTTTTTCCAGAAAAAGATTCAGCGCGCGACCTCAACCGCGTCAGGCTTTCTTTCCGGCTGCCGCGCACTGACCTTCAAAGATCGCGTATGCATACAACAGGAATTCCCGCCCGCTCATCAATTCGGGATGCAAACGTTCACTAAACATCTCCGGCTGCGCTTCAAGATGTTGCCAGTTGCGTTCGACCTGTTCGACAAGTTGCGCAGGTGACGACGTTGCGAGCTGCCCACGGGCGATCCGGCCCAGTTGCCGGACAAATTCAAAACCTTTCAAACTCGCCAATCGATAGAACATCAGTTCGGGATCGAAATCCCCGGCATAGACGGCCGGAAAGACCGCCCCGGCATCGATCGTGTGGTTGAGACCTGCCGCCACCTCCGCCTGCTTCGGATCGAGAAACCCATCCCCGTCCGGCTCCCGCCGGATGCTCTCACTGATTTCGCTTTCAATGAAGCGAAACTCCTTCGCTCGCTCGCGGCACATGTTGAGCGCGACAAATTGCGTCTTCTGAAAGCGGATTTCTTCCTCGATCACATCCTTGCGTTTGCCGCGAAAGTCCTCCGCCCAGGCCGCGATCTCCCGGCGCAGCCTGCTACCCGGGTACAGGCATCGCAGAAATTTCTGGCGCTGGCCGTTGCGCCAGGCCGTATCGATGAGGTGGCGCCGGCTCTTCCCGGTCGTGCGATGATCGCGTTCGGGCCAGGGAAGCGACAGCAGCTCCTTGTCGAAGATAAAGTTCTGCGCCGCCTCCTGATCCGCCCAGTTGCGGACATTTTTTCCGTCGCGCAGCGGCACAAGATGCCGAAGCCGCTCGTAGATCACGAACACGTTGACGGCGAAGGCGTCCCTGATCTGCTTCTCGATATCGTCGGCAACCTGCCCGCCACTTGACCGCTCAGTCCGCATGCCGACCATATTTGCTCGAACCAGCAGCGGCTCGCCCCGGTCGAACCGCTCCCGCTCCTCGGGCGTTGCCTGGATCGGAAGCGGATCGTCGAGGCTATCGACAATCATCCCTTGCAGACTTTGAGCCGGCCAGCCCGCCGCCATTTTTATCTTCAGCGGAACCTGCGGCGGATAGGCGGCCCTTCCCTTGCGTATGGCCTCCCTGCTCACCGCAACGATCGGTCGGCTGAAGTCGAGATACCCCTGGAAGGGCGTGTCCGAAAGCAACAGCTTGCGCAGCTTGTTCCTTTCGATGTCCGAAGTCGGCAGGTCCGCCGCCATGCTTGTTTCCCTTGTCTTTGGCGCCACAAGGCGTTCCTTGAGCCGCGAGGCTAACAAGCTCATTGGGAAGAAGATGGATTCTGAGTATCCGGCTGGTAACGTTCCTGTGAGCAACGACCCCGATCCTAACCGCCGCGCAACTTCGCCACGCGCGAAAGCTTGTCCTGGATCGAACGCGAAACAGCCGTGGTCTGGTCTGGTTTCTGCACGCCGACCGGTTTGACGGCCACCGTTTTCCGGGCCCGGGACGCGGCTGTTTCACCGGTCCTGGATCCGGACGACGCCTTTTCCTCTGGGGCGGCGGTCCGCAGAGGAGTGCTGTCTTCCGCGGGCTGGCCTGTTGGTGCGGATGCAGTCACCTTCATTTGCCGCGATACCGCCCCGCGCAGACGATCGGCCGAGAAACAACTCCCATCGGCACGCCGTATGCCGGCCGCAGCAAGGGCACGCGCGATCTGTGACCAAGTGAATCCCTCATCCCGGAATTCCTCGAACAGGCCGCGATGCCGCCGCACCGCACGATCGAGCGGTATAGGGCCGAGTGGTCCCTTGAAATTGTCAGCGAGCGCCTTCAGCCGTCGCTGCAAGTTAGAGTTCATCGCGTTACCCGAAGCAAAATGAATCCAGACGAATCTCGAAAGCTCATCCAGGATCAAGTGCAACCACGGGCGATCTTCAAGTTGCTTTCCGGCCTCTGAGCTTGGCTGTTTTGCCGATTTGGGCTGTAGAACGCGTTCGGCCCACCGAGACCGCTGTTCGCTGCGGCGCACGATCTTTCGTCGGCGAGCCTTGTAGCACGGACGCTTTTTCCCGCACCTGGCGCGACACCATCCCACGCAGGTGATCAACCGAAACCGTCTCCCCGTCGGCGCGCCTGACCCCGGCCGCAGCTAAGGCCCGCGCCACCTGCGACCATGTACATCCCTCGCGTCGCAACTCCTCGAATAAATCGAGATGACCCCGCAAGACACGATCGAACGGAATGCGTCCGAGTGATCCGCGCAGTTCGCCAGCAACCGCTTTTAGCCGTCGTCGCAGGTTCGAGTTCATGGTGGTCTCCGACGCGTTCCTTGAGCCCCGAGGCTAACAAGCCCTCCAGGGAGCAGATGGATTCTGAGTATTCGCGGGTAACGTTCCTGTGAGCCAGGCCCCAAGACCACGCGCCTGACCGCCGCGCAGACGATCGGCCGATAAGGTCCCCAACGGCGTGCCGTATGCCGACCGCAGCAAAGGGCACGCGCGATCCGTGATCAGGTGAACCCCTCCATCCCGAAATTCCTGGAACAGGCCCGAGATGCCGGCGCACCGCAAACACCGCCGCAAGCTCGAGTCCGCGGGTTCACCGACGCAAATTGAACCAAGACGAACCAAAATCACCCGATCAGAAGCGCGTCAATTGCGACACTTAGCTTCAAAATGATCTCTTCACACCTGTGCATCCTGCTGATAGGATAAAATACCTATAAACTCATCGCGGACGTGTCTACCTGAAATCGCTTTGCGGGTGCCGGCTCCATGAAGGTGGCGCCGCGCACACGGGGGCCGGCGTACGCAAAGCTCCAAGGGAGGAAACCGCGGAATGTCGGGCGAGGTGGCGCGTCAGATGCTATGGGGATTTCTGCGCTGGCGGTGTGTTGCCGAGGAGCGATTACCACCTCTGTAGGGAGCGGTCGAAGAGGTGGCGAACACGGTCGGTCGATTGCGATCGCCGGAACTGGCGTCGCGCAGCGGAGATTGATCGACGAGTCGGTTGCCCTGGGCGTCGCGGCGGCGAGCGTGATCACGGCCGATCAAGACGCGGCGAGGCAGAGGCGCAATGGAATGTCGCGGCGAACTGGTTCTGGTCATGATGTGTCGATCCTGATTACCTCCGGTCGATAGCGCGGCGAGGCGCCGCGCTGGAATGTCTCGATGATCACCATGCGACCGCGCCGCAGCAAGAGCACGGGTATGAGGGTGGCTCGAGTCCGGCTGCGTCGGCGCAGCTGTTATCCTCGGTCCCAGGCTGTGCCGCTGGCACGACGAGCAAGCGGCGCGTCCGGGCGATATTGTCGGCGCGCGTGCCGCTGGCAAGCAGGCCATAGTGGCGGATGCGGTGGAAGCCGTGCGGCAGGACGTGGATCAGGAAGCGGCGGATGAACTCGGCGGTGGCCAGCGTCATGACCTTCTGGCGCTCGCGGCCTTCGGCGCGATAGTCCTTCCATCGGAAGGTGACACTGGCGTGGTCGCAGGCGATCAACCGGCTGTTGGCGATGGCGACGCGGTGGGTATAGCGCGACAGATAGGCCAGCACGGCCTGTGGCCCGCCGAACGGGCGCTTGGCATAGACCGCTCATTCGGTTCGGCGCACCGGCGCCAGATATGTCGCGAGCGCCTGCGGGTCGGCGAGAGCGGCGTGATCGCCGAAGAACTTGAGGCGGTTGGCCTGGTGTGATGCCCGGCACCAACGTCGCGGTTCTGACCGCGATTGCCCATGTGATCGTCACCGAAAGACTGGTGGACGAAGCCTTCGTGCGCGAGCGCTGCGATTGGAGCGAGTTCGAGGATTGGGCGGCCTTCGTGGCGCTGCCGAAGAACAGCCCGGAGGCCACTGGCATCGTCACCGGTGTTGACCCCAAGGAATAGCGCGTCGCCGCGCGGCTGTTCGCCACCGGCGGCAACGGTTCGATCTATTACGGGCTTGGCGTCACCGAGCACAGCCAGGGCTCGACCACCGTAATCGCGATCGCCAATCTGGCGATGGCGACCGGCAATATCGGCCGGCCTGGCGTTGGTGTGAACCCGCTGCGCGGCCAGAACAACGTGCATGGCGCCTGCGACATGGGCTCATTCCCGCATGAACTGCCGGGCTACCGGCACATTTCCGGCGATGAGGCACGCGCGTCTTTCGAAGCGCTGTGGAACGTCAAGCTCAACAGCGAGCCGGGCCTACGGATTCCCAACATGTTCGATGCCGCGATCGAAGGCGCGTTCATGGGCATCTACGTGCAGGGCGAGGATATCCTGCAGTCCGACCCCAATACCAAACACGTCGTCGCGGCATTGTCGGCGATGGAATGCGTCGTCGTCCACGCGCACCGGAACCTTCATCTATCACTGCGCGCCGGAAGGTATGATCCCCTGGCACGTCGTGTCAGGCATGCACGGCACCGTGATGGTGCTGCCACGTGACGGTCTGAAAAACCGCGAGGGCAAGGCGCTGCGCTACGATCGCCTCTAGTACGCCGGCGAGAACGACCTCTACGCTCCCAAGGACGAGAAAGGCAAATACAAGACTTACGAAACGGTGGGCGAATCGTTCGCCGACACCACCGAGGTGATGAGCAAGGTGATCCCGACCTACGTCGTGTTCATCGGCAAGGTCGGCGCCCTGACCGGCAAGAATGCGATGACGTCGAAGGTCGGCAAGACTGTCATGATCGTTCACTCGCAGGCCAATCGCGACACCCGTCCGCATCTGATCGGCGGTCACGGCGACTAGGTCTGGGAGACCGGCAAGTTCGTCAACCCGCCGAAGAAGGATATCGAGACCTAGCACTACTTTGGCACTTTAGGCTTGGCGATATCTGCAAGGAACATGTCACAGTGAGGACATTGTCGGGGTGGAGGTCGTGCGAAGAGGTCGAGGATCGCTTGCCTGATGGCCGGCATGCTTGGTTGTGGTGGCGGTCCTGAGATTCTTTTTTTTCCGTCCCGCTGCTTTGAGGCGGCGGGATTGGAGGAAGGCGTAGGCGATCATCGTCATCAATGCGTGTCGATGTAATCCCGTCCAGGATCTACCTTCGAAGTGGTCGAGCCCAAGCTCCTCCTTGAGCTGCTGGTGGGCCTGTTCACAGATCCACCTGGCCTTGATCGTGGCAGCGAGCGTCTTGATGGTGGCATCGGCCGGCAGGTTCGACACATAGTATTTTTGCTCCCCGGTCGACCGCCGCTCGCCGACGAGCCAGACCTCGTCACCAGGCATGCACTGCATACGGTTATTGAGCATCCTGTGCTTATGGCCATCCGCAACGCGGACACGGCGGGCCGTGAAGAGACATGTCAGCCGACCTTTGGTACCCCGCCGCCAACTGACCCTTTGCCATTTGCCTTCGGCCAATAACGCTTCAGCAGAGACCGGTGGCTGATCAGGGATGTGGTATTTGCGGGGCTTTCCGGTCTTCGCGATGGGGAAGATCAGGGCAATGTCGGCGGGATAGACGTTCTGGCGCCGCGACAGACCCACCGCCCACAGCAGACCGCGCTCGCTCAAAGCCTGACGGAAAGGCCCGCTGGAGCCGTACCCTGAATCGGCAAGCACACAGCCGAAACGCACACCGGAGGCGATGACGCGGTCGATCTCCACCAAGGCGATCTCTGGCTTGGTCCGCGCTGCGCGGTGCTCGACTGGAACGCCCGCACGCTTCAAACGCACCGGATTACTCGTCCAACTCTCGGGAACGAAGAGACGTAATGCCACCATGACCGGCACTTCACCCCGCGCAAGCGTCAGCGACACCAATGTTTGGCAATTGGCCGTCTTGCCGAGAGACGAGGCATATTGTGGAGCGACACCAACCGAACGATCGCCCTTCTTCGGCATCGCCGTGTCGTCGATGACCAGCACCGCATCCTTGCCGCCGACTAGGCGATCGGCCTGAACCAGCAATTCCGCCTCCAATGGCGCTGCATCCCAAACGCCATCAGCAATGAAATGGTGCAACTGGTCATACTCGCCCGGTGCCAGCCGCGCCGCCATCGGCTGGACGCTCTTGCGATCACCCGGTCCAATCAATCCCGAGATATAAAGCGGACACATCCGCCGCCGCGCCTTGTGACCTAAACGATCCAGGAATGGCTTGAGCCAGCGTCCAAGCTCGTCTTCCCACTTCGACTTCGTGTCCACCATGGTCGGCCCTCCAAAAGCCGACCACCCATGAATCATTTAAAACCTGATTCGGGAATCCAGTCTTGCCAATCAATCGCCAAAATCTGCCAAAGTAGTGCTAGTGGATCGAATCTAACACTTGGTGTCCCCGTTTGACAGCGGCGATGATCTTGTTTGGGTCCTTGGTCCAGGTAAAGGGCTTTGGGTTTGCGTTGGTGTGGTCGAGGAAGCGGTGGATGGCGTCTTTGAGTTCCCGCAGTGATCGGAATACGCCGTGCTTGAGACGCTTCTTTGTGAGTTTGGCAAAGAATCCCTCGATAGCGTTGAGCCAGGAAGCGGATGTCGGGGTGAAGTGGAAGACAAACCGCCGATGCTTTTCGAGCCATGCCATGACGTCGGGATGTTTGTGGGTGGCGTAGTTGTCGACGATGACATGGATCGTCTTTTTCCTGGACACTCTGGCCTCGATGACGTTCAGAAACCGAATGAACTCTTGATGGCGATGGCGCTTCATGCACTGGCCAATAACCTTGCCCTCGAGGACATCGAGCGCCGCGAACAACGTGGTGACGCCATGGCGCTTGTAATCATGGGTCATGGTACCAGCGCGTCCCTTCTTCATCGGCAGACCCGGCTGGGTGCGGTCAAGCGCTTGAATTTGGCTCTTCTCATCGACAGACAGGACAATGGCGTGGTCGGGCGGATCGACGTAGAGGCCGACGATCTCGTGCAGTTTGGCGGCAAACTGCGGATCGTTGGACAGTTTGAACTGACGCACCCGGTGCGGTTGGAGGCCATGAGCACGCCATATCCGCTGCACCGAACTGACAACTGACGCTAACCCCGGCTGCCTTCGCCATCGCCGAACCGCTCCAGTGACTGGCCGCCGGCGGCGGGCCAGCCAACGTCAGGGCGACCACACGTCTAGCCACCTCAGGGCTCAGCGGCGGAATGCGCGACCGTCGTGTCTTGTCCCGCCAAAGGCCGGCGGCTCCTTCATCGCGGAAACGTTCCTGCCAGCGCCAGATCACCGTCTTTGCCTTGCCGGTGGCTTGCATGATCTCAGCCGTGCCTCGACCATCGGCCGTCAGAAGGACAATCTTTGCCCGCCAAACATGCTTCTGGGGGCTATTGCGGTTGGCGACCACGGCCTTAAGCTTGTTACGGTCCGCGCGGCTCAACTGGATATTCGTTCGCTTGTGCATGCCCGAGACTCGCACACGCGAGTCCTTCAGGGAATCCCCAAGCGAATCGAAGTGTTAGATTTGGTCCACTAGTTCATTCGCGACGGTTCGGCGAGGGCTGCGCTCTACACGTTCAGGCAGCCCGGCATCTACACTTACGTCAATCATAACCTGATCGAGGCCGTCGAGCTCGGTGCCACCGCCCACTTCAAGGTCGAAGGCCAATGGAACAACGACCTCCTGAAGCAGGTACAGTCTCCCGGACCAATGCTGCCTGGCAAGTCCAGCGCGGCGGAACCTGTGGTGAAAACCAGATAACGACCTCGCGGCATGCGGCGAAAACCGCAGGCCGCATCGACCGCAGGATTCGCTATGCTGCTCGCCATGAAAATCAAGGCCGCGATAACAGCGGCCGCTCTGGCCAGTCCGATCGCGCTGACGATCGCCCCCGTTGCCTCGGTCGGCAGTCATCACGTGAATTCCGAGATCACCAAATCGTTGCAAAGCCGTTCCAGTATCGGCTCGCAGGCGATTTCTCCCGTGACGGCAAGCCTGCGGAAGCCCCGCTGCGCGACGCGCGTCTGCCCGCGAGCATCAGGATCATGAACCGTCAGGTCACCGCGAGCGAATATGCGCGCTGCGCCGATGACGGCGGATGCCCCAAGATCTCGCACGCATCCGCCATGGCGGACCGTCCGATGGTCGGCGTGAGTTGGTGGGATGCAACGGCCTACGCCGAGTGGATGACGAAAAAGACCGGATTAGTGTATCGCCTTCCCATCGACGAAGAATGGGTGTTGGCAGCCGGCGAGAAAGCCCGCGACGAGGTGCACCCGCTGGTCGATCCAGTCGATCCGGCGCAGGCCTGGATCACGCGTTATGAGGCGGAAGCCAACAAAGCGCGGCCCGACGCACTCGACCCGCAGCCGGTCGGCACCTTCGGGTGCAACGACAACGGGCTGCAGGATTTCAGCGGCAATGTCTGGGAATGGACCAACAGTTGCTTCCTTCGCATGACGCTGCCGACGGGCGCTGCGCGCGTCACCAACACCAATTGCGGCGTTCGTGTCGTGCAGGGCGCACACCGAAACTATATGACCGACTTCATCCGCGATCCCCGCAGCGGCGGCTGCGCCGCCGGTGTGTCGCCCGCAAATCTCGGCTTCCGCCTGGTGGTCGAGGACAAAAACTGGCAAGCGCTGCAAAGAACGATCGTCGCAACTTTCAGGCCGGGCTAGAACGAGTGCTCCTTCGGTCAATAGGAGATGTCCCCTACTCGCCTTCTCGATCCCATTTGCTTCGTCCGGCGCCCACAAATTGCTGAATGACCGCTTTGCGCCAAGAGGAGCCATGGGCATGCAAATTGTGAACGGGGAAAAGTTCCTTGACCTGCTTGGTCGTGCATCAAGCTGCGGGAGTGCTGCAAGTGTTGTTGCTGGGCTTTCGTCTCGATCGGGAATTGGCGGAGCGAATGGGATTGCTACGCCGATCACAGAAAGATTCCCATAAAGTCTGCCCGATTGACACAAGCACCTGAACTAATGACCATGTCGGTCAAAGCGGCCGCTCATGATCGCGCGAAATACCTGCTCACCCATCGCGTGTAAATCGCCGCTCACCATCAGCTAAATGCGCACTCGGGAAACTAAAGGAAGAGGAATTATATCATGAGCTTTCGCGATATCGTTGTTGATGCGTGCCCAAAGAGCGACATACATCGGACGCTTGAGCGCGCGCACGAAATAGCTGTTGAGTTCGGAGCGAAACTGACCGTCGTCTCGTACGCCTGGCCGCGGACGTCGATTGTGGGCGACGTTTTGGTGGGGAATGCATTCTCTATCCAGGAGCGAACACGGGCGATGGAAGAAGCCCTGGGCGCGACGCGCAGTGCTTTCGACAGCGTGTTTGCGGCAAAGCCGGTCGAAGTCGAGTGGTGCTCCGGCATTATCGAGCCGACCGCGGCGCTGTTTGACCATCTTCTCTCCGCTGATTTGCTCATCACCAGCGCGTCTGAAGAAAAGACCTGTGTTTCACCGGATGCGGCTGAACTTGCTTTGCGGTCAGGAACGCCCGTTCTTCGTCTTGGCCGGAACTTGGCGGCATGCCGCTTCCCCAACGTCGTGGTGGCCTGGAAGGACTGTTCGCAAGCTCGCCGGGCTGTGCATGATGCACTGCCCATTCTCAAGCGTGCTGATAGTGTGACGATCGTCGGCGTTGGAGATGAAGTGTCCATCGACCGACTTGAAGCGGTGGACGAACATTTGCGTCGTCACGAAGTGACGACCGGTCATCTGCATGTGCCGCGTTCTCAAGGAGATATATGCGCCAACCTGCTCACCCAGGCACAGCGCGAGGGCGCAAGCCTGATAGTTGCCGGCGTCTATAGCCGTGGTCCGTTCGCGGAGCGCGTGCTGGGTGGTGTGACCAGCGAGATGCTGAAAAATACCGAGACATCCTGGTTCATGGCTCATTAAGTGAGTCGCAGCGAGACGCTGAGACGGTCGCAACCTCTGCTTGATTGCGATCTGGCGCAGGAGGAGCGCCGGCCGAGGTCCGTCGGCCGGCTTTTCTCGTTAGTGGTGAGAGCCGCCATGCCCCCCGCCGTGGCCCCCACCGTGGCCACCGCCATGCCCGCCGCCGTGATGGCTGCCACCATGACCGCCGCCGTGATGACCGGCACCATGCCCGCCGCCGTGATGGCCGCCACCAT
Organism: uncultured Bradyrhizobium sp.; assembly: GCA_964609175.1. Taxonomy (GTDB): domain Bacteria; phylum Pseudomonadota; class Alphaproteobacteria; order Rhizobiales; family Xanthobacteraceae; genus Bradyrhizobium. The sequence continues at coordinate 207,998 of CAZSRR010000003.1, read as the reverse complement.
GACCACCACCGTGATGGCCACCACCATGACCACCGTGATGACCACCAAAGTGACCGCCATGATGACCACCGTGCCCCGCGAAGATATGGCCGAAGCCATGACCGTGATGCTGAACCTGGATTATCTCGTTCTCCAGGGAGATCGAGGTGGGCGCCAACGGCGCAGCGAAACTAGCGGAAAGGCTGGCAACCAATACGACGGTTGCGGCAAGCGTGGATAACATTGCTTTGCGGAATGACATGGTAGCTCCTTTAAGGTCTGGTAGCAGGGATCTGCTCCGATAGTCCGAAGCATATGCCGGGACCCAACGCTTGAATGTGAGCTACAGCACACAGGGTGAGGCGAGCTTTTTCTGCGTAGGCAAATCTGCCAACGAGTTCGCATTGAACCCGAAAAGGCATCGGTAGCGGGTGCGTGCAACGACGAGGCAGACCGTCCCGGGAAGGCTCGCTCCCACGATGTTGATGACTTCGTCGGCGCCGTCGCGACGTTGACAATTCAACGAAGGCTCGGTCGCTGAGCTCATGCAGAACGACTGCACGGCCTTTGAGCGGCAGCTATCGCGATCAGTCTACAGCAGTAGGTAAGCCCTTGTTGATCGCCGGTTCCCCGCCAAGCTTGGTTCATTCCATACCTTCCGCCACCCTGCTTGCCCGCCCGACAGGCGTATTGAGATCGACGGAATACAGAAGCAGCGCGGACGCAACGGCCAGGATCAGTCCCTGCGAGATGTGGTGTTCGGCCATCGCCGCTCCCAGCGCACCTTCAAGCAAAGGGTTCGAACGCCCCATTTGATACCGGCAACGCAAGCAACGCAGGAGCATGCTCCGTTTGCGCATTCTCGGTTATGCACGACTTGGACTAAAAGGTTACTATCGAACGACCGGAATCATGTCCGGGCAACGGCTGCTCTCTCCGCGCGATTTGCGTATGTCAACCTAAAGTCTGGCCTATCTCTCGAAAGAGAAAGCGGCCCGAGTATCATGTGCGAATTTTCCTAATGCTCACGCCGCTGTTGATGTTGGGGAACAACGACGTGTGGCATCACGATATGCGGCACTACATGTTGCGGCTGCACATGACCGGGATTGGCGTGTCGCGGTGCCTCGTAGTGAGGCGTCCCGTGCCGGGGTGCCTCATGGCCCTCCCTCGCGCGCTCATGGTGCTGCACCTGTAATGCGGTCGAACTTTGGCCAAAAATTGCAACGGGGGACCGCGGAGCCGCGTTTGCACCGCCCACACTCAGGACCACACCGACGACTACCCAAATTGCCTTTCCGAGCATTAGTTCCTCCGTAGTAGCTGACGGTGCACAGGATGCGTAATTCGCGAACTCCGCGAGTCACATGATCCTCGCACGCACATTCACTCGCCCGCACATTCAACTGTCTCCTCGGGCGACAACCCGTCGCAATGAGGCATATGGACGCGGCGGAATGGCTGACCTGATGCGGCAGCTTTGTATGAAAGAAGAAGCCCGCATTGCTGCGGGCTTCTTGATCAATGGCGACCGAATCCGCCACCATGTCCACCGCCGAAGCCCCCTCCGCCATGTCCACCGCCGAAGCCAAGGCTTATGCTCGGACCCCCATGACCATAGCCGCCACCATAAACCGGTCCACCGTAACCATACCCGCCACCACCGTAGTAGGGCTGCGGAGCGTAGTAAGCCCGTCGCGGAGCGTAGCCGCCGTAGTATGGGCGGGCATAGCCGCGCGAATGACGATAACCCCGATGACGTGAACTAAAATCCGTCGACTGCGATACGTCGGTCGCGGCCTGTGCCTTCACCGTATTGTCCGTGGCGTTTGCTCCGGAACCGCCGAGCAGTGCAGCTGCGCCGACGGCAAAAACGATAGCTAACCTTTTCATGGGAATATACTCCAAATAGTGTGTGGAGTAGCAATTGACGCTGAGCATCTATGTTCCGACGGGCAACATTAATTCGTCGTAACTGCCTGAATATCCATTCATATTGATTAACCAATTGTTGGACGACGTAGAGTTGAGATACCTACCGCAATCACGCCTACACCACCGGCCTTCCATATTTCTCCATAGGAATTTGGGGCAAGGAAAACGATTTTCCATTGCGTGATGAGTTTCGATCATCGAGACCAAGCAACAATGACGGGCATCAGCCGAATGGTTCGACTCGGACAGACCAAACAAGCCCTTGCAAGGTCTCACGGCATGTCTACGATCCAACCGGTCATCCTTGTCATCGGACTTCTCGCGACGATCGTCCTGGCGGCGACGGTAGCGGGGATCCTGTTGCATCGCGCATTCCCGGACAACCAATGGGATACTCCCGTCGGACCACTTGGCGCAGCGGCGGCGGTGCTCGCACTGGCGAGGGTGTTCTTTCGCAAATGAGTCCCGGCCTCGGGGATGCAGGCGGAAACGGCGAGAGAAACACGGGCTGAATACGTAATGCTGTTCGGTCGAACCCGACCTTTGCGCACGTGTCAAAACAACGCTGGCAAAGTAACGATCGTCAGCATCTCTGCCACCAAATATAGAACACGCCGCCTGCGCGCCCCGCGCGGAATCGTTGCCGTATTCCAATCGTGGCCCATTTGCTGTCGGCCGCGCTGTACGAATTCCTCGATATCGACGTCACCGCTCCTGGCGGGAGGATCGTGGTGGCGATGTCCTCGACCAAGACACGGATACCTCGGCAAGGGAATGTCCGCAGAACATCTGTGTGTACCGAGAATCTAAATCCGAACGTATGGACGATGAAGTCCGCCCAGTAAGGCGCGCGAATCGATGACGCCGGATCGCTGAACCTTTTGGCATTTGAGTCATCGACCACTCGCGAATCTTGATTCAAGCGGCTTAGCCGAGATGCACGCATCAAGCGCGTCCATGTGGCGCTGGCGCGGATGATGTCCGGACTTCGAATATCTGATCGTCGATCCCACCATCATCCGGGCGCATCAGCACGCCCAGCACGCCGCCGGGGCGAAAAAAGGGGGGCTGATCAGGCGCTCGGCCGCTCGCGCGGTGGCCTGAACACAAGATACGTATGGCCGTTCGCGGCTTGGTATGTCCCGTGCGGTTCACCCTTACCGCAGGACAGAAGAGCGATGCCCGCAAGCCGCCGCCTTGGTCGCAGGATTACCTGCCGAGGTCGTTATGGCCGATACGGCCTGTGATGCCGATCACTTGCGCCAAGCCATTGCTGCCAAGGGCGCGCTCGCCGTCATCTCCGACAACCCGTCGCGCGCGCTCAAATATCCACTCGACAAGCATCTCCATGCCCAGCGCCATCTCGTAGAATGCTGCTTCTCAAAACTCGAGCAATTCCGCCGCGTCACAACCCGCTTCGAAAAGATCCACTAGAAATTACCGTGCCGTCGTCACTCTCGCAGCCATCATCCTATGGATGCAATAAGTGTCAACACGACCTGGAGAGTAGTTATTGCAAGAGGAGCTTGTCTAGAACTTCAACCCGCCAATCGCGCCCGGATCGTCGCACCAAACTATTTTCTTATAGTCGAATCCGACTTCGATTGTCGGCTTGAGCACGGCGAAAAAAGGCGAGATGTCAAAATCACGAGGTGTGTAAAGCGAAGAGTCACGGATATGAAAAATTTCCTTCCGCGCATGGTCACTTTCCATCAGTGTAATGATAGGCAGAATTGGGTATCCAACTTTCATGAATGCTTGAGCAATGAGGGTGGAGCAAATGAGACGGGTCGGGTCGCCGGAGCCCAACGCAATCATTCGCCGCCGCCAACGCTGCGGCACCGGTAGCGGCAGCAAGTAGCGCCCGAGATCGATAAGATTTTTGAGGTCGTACTTGAGCCCGATTCGCGCAGCTGCGTAGGTGCAGACTTTTTGGCAGTCTTCCGACGACAGTCCGACCGGCCGGCATATGCGAGTATGAAATTTGGAATACTTTGATAGCGCAACGCAAGTGATGCCGTCATCGAGATTGGACTCGACTAGCTCGGCTTCGCCGCCCGCTGTCGATCCTACGTAAAGTGCGGCGTGAGACCAAGTCGAGCGTGTGAGATATTTGATAATGCCGGAGATGCGATTGCGACCTTCAATCAGCAAGATATCGCCTGGTCTGATTTAGGCTTGGAGCGCGCTCGGATCAGCCGGGGTAAACGGCTCATAACCCGGCGCAGGCCTCTGCAAATAGGCGGCGATCAAGCGCCCAAGGCGATCGAGGATCCATTTCATGGAGTTGCATTCCGATTGCCAAATTGACCGATACAAGCCTCATTTCTCGCAAAGAGGGTCTTGTTGCGAATTAGACGCTTTAATCCGTCTGACGAACCGGTGTCAAAAATAGCACCTTGGGCTTAAACCCCAATCGACCGAGCAGATCCCTGCAACTAATCAGGTACATTCGCCAGCTTGTTTAGGTCAGCCGTTCCCTGTGAATCTTTCAACAATTTGCTCGCTAACTCGTACGATCTGTTGATTTCTACCAGTCTGCTCATTTCGATGGTCGGCCGAACGTTGGATTTTTCAGTCACGCCCTGCAATACCGTTGCGGAGCCGCCCCTTGCCGCCTCCGCAGCGCGATCCGATCGAAAAAGGTTGCCGCCCACCGAGTGCAGGTTCGCCTGCGCCGGGAAACTCACCAGTCTCAATCGGCCCAGCTCTCCCAGCCTCGTCGATATCCGCCCCCCCGGGTCGATACTGATAGTTCCGGCTTGGGCAGGCACCGTCACTGCGCCCCGGTCCGCTAAGACCGGCAGTCCATCCATCGTCACCAGCCGGCCAGTTCCATCCAGGCTAAATGAGCCGTCTCGCGTGTAGCGTTCCCCCTGAGGCGTTTGAACCACGAAATAGGCGTTTCCATTGATCGCCAGATCGAGCGGGTTTCCCGTGTTCCGGATCGCCCCGGCTGATGAGGTCGTAAAGGTGAATGCTGCATCTACCAATGAAAGGGGGCGCTCCGGTTTAATCCCGATTTCGTTGCCCTTTTCTGGCTTCAAATATTCCTGAAACGAGAGTTGTTGAGCGCGAAAACCCGTGGTCTCGACGTTTGCAACGTTATTTGCTGCAACGTCAAGCCGACGCCTCAGAACCATCAGGCGCGAAAGATGGACAATTGTGGTTTAGAGCCGGCTCCGCAAATTTGAACAGGTCGATAAGTGGAATTTCTGCCTGAAGGCGGCGATAATCGCCGTGAACAGGAGCGACCATGAACAGACGACCGCGCCGGAACCACACACCGGCCTTCAAGGCGAAGGTGGCACTTGCCGCCGTCAAGGGTGACCGAACGATAGCCCAGCTGGCCGAGCACTTCGACGTCCACCCCAATCAGATTACGGCCTGGAAGATCCAGTTGGAGGGCGGTGCTTCCGGAGTTTTCGGATCTGGGAACATGGCGCCGGCCGCGCCCGCGATCGACGTGAAGTCGCTGCACGCCAAGATCGGAGAGCTGACGCTGGAGAACGATTCCTAAGAAACGGCAGCACCTACTTTTGGCTCCAAGGGTTGAAGAACAAAGCCGAATGCCTTGGCACGCCGATGCAAATTGTTGACCACTCGCGTCCGGTAACGCGCCTCGTAGGACGAGGCCCCGGGATCGACATAGTCCATTCCGTATCGCACAGCATTGTAGAACAGAACTGCGATCTTGCGGGCCGTGGCGGTCACGGCCTTGGCCTTGCCGATGCGCGCTGAAAGCCGTCTATAAAAGGCGCCGAGCGCGGTGTCTGTACGACCCACGGTCACGGCAGCAAGGCGCAGAAGTGCTGCCGCCCGGCCGCCGGATCGGCGCGTTCGGGACGAGAGCATTTTGCCGCCGGAGACCTTGTTGCTCGGCGCCAGTCCCAGCCAGGAAGTAAAATGCTTTGTACTTGGCCACGAGGAGAGGTCGTCGCCGCATTCAGCGATCAGCTTCAGCGAGAGGTAAGGACCGAGGCCGTCGATCGTGGTGATGTCCTTTCCGAGCAACGCGAACAGCGCCTCGCGGACGTCGAAAGCTAGAGCATTCGCCTGAGTGGTTCGATTCCGACGCCGCGAGGCCTGCGGCGCCGGTCCATGGCCATGACCGCGATGGATGCTCAGTTCCTTCAACACGGCTTCGATTCGGGCGTCGCAAGCAGATGCCTTCTCGTGGTAGGCGTCGTAAAGCGCAAGTGCCTGCTCGAGCGCAAACAGATGCTCGGCGCGGTAGCTTCCGGTGAGTGCCTTCGCGATCGTCTCGGCGCTGGAGTGGCAGCTGTAATGGCGCAAGCACGCCAGCGCCTCAGGATCGCGCTCGCCGGCAAGGATCGCGCGTATGATACGCAGGCCGGTCGCACCGGTGATGTCAGCGACGACGTGGTGCAGCTGAAGATTCATCTCCGTCAAGGCCTTCTGCATATGCTGGATGTGTGAGGCCGCGTACTCCAGCAGGCGCTCGCGCTGACGCACGTAGGCTCGCAGCTCGGCAATCTGCCCTTTGGGCCGAAAGCTGGCCCGTAGCAACCCGAATGAATGGAGCCGCTGCAGCCATTGCGCATCGCTGACATCGGTCTTGCGTCCCGGTACGTGCCTGGCATCGCGCGCGTTGACAAGAAACACGGTAAATCCCCGGGTATCGAGAAGCTCGAAAATCGGAATCCAGTAGACGCTGGTTGATTCCATGACGACCGTCTCGACGCCGCATTCCGTAAACCAGTCGACCAGCCGATGCAGATCGGCCGTGAAGGTACCGAAGCTGCGGACTGGTTCCCGTGCGCGATCCGCCCTCACGGCAGCCATGTGCATAGTCGCTCCGACGTCGATGGCAGCCGCATTCGGGTGCACCATCGGCATCTTACCGCCGTTCCTCGACTTCGATCTTTTGGGGTTCATCTCCAATCCTCCTGCTGACGGCGGCGGAAGGGCTGGGCTGCGCTATTGGTCAGATTCCTAAACGGGATCGCCGGATGGCGTCACCACTCTCAAGTGCGCAACAACCCATGGACCAGGTTTTTTAACGGGGTCACGTGCCACCAAAATCGTATCGGCCGCTCCCTTCCGATCGGCAATCTAGCACCCGCCGTTTCTATCCCACAGGGGGAGCGCAGCGCCGCGCATAGTTTTTTAGAAGGAGCGCTCACCAAGGCGGGATTGCTGAGCGCAAAACGATGATCGACCGCGAGCACGATCTGTCGATCACAAAGCAGGCGGAGATTTTGCAGATCAGCCGCGGCAGCGTCTATTACCTGCCGCGCGCGGTCCCGGATGCCGATCTCGCGATCATGCGGCATCTGGATCGGCTGCACCTGGAATTCCCCTTCGCCGGTTCGCGTATGCTGAGAGGCTTGCTGGCTCTCCAGGGGGTCAAGATCGGCCGCCGGCATGTCAAAACGCTCATGCGGCGGATGGGGATAGAGGCGCTCTATCGCCGTCCGCGCACCACGCAGCCCGAACCTGGTCACAAAATCTATCCGTATCTGCTGCGCGGCATGGCGATCACGCGGCCGAACCAGGTCTGGGCGATGGACATTACGTATATCCCGATGGAGCGCGGCTTCGTCTATCTCGCCGTCGTACTGGATTGGGCGACCCGCCGGGTTCTGTCGTGGCGGTTGTCGATCACGATGGAAGCGGCCTTCTGTGTCGAGACCCTGGAGGATGCTCTGGCCCGTCACGGCAAGCCGGAGATATTCAACACCGACCAGGGCTCGCAGTTCACCGGCTCGGCGTTCACCGGCGTGCTGGCCGGCCACGGCATCGCCATCAGCATGGACGGCAAGGGCGCCTGGCGCGACAACGTGTTCGTCGAACGGCTGTGGCGCAGCGTCAAATACGAGGAGGTGTATCTGCGGGCCTATGAAAGCGTCAGCGAGGCCCGCAACTCGATCGGCCGATACCTCGATTTCTACAATCGCCGCCGACCGCACCAAAGCCTTGACGACATGACACCCGATCAAGCTTACTTCACCCCGCTGCCAGTCCGCTTGGCAGCCTAACCCCGGCAGAGGCTCCACTTATCGAAGCGGAAAATCTGTTCAGACAACCGGGACCAGCTCTGTTTCGCCCACGAATTCCTCGCCTTGGCACGAATCATGGATGGGTTAATGCCTGCGAGCATGCTGACGGCGCGATATTATACAATGCGACATCTTGCACATTTTTGCTTCTTACCAGATTGCGATCCGACCTTTCCGCCTACGTTGCCCAGTGCCACGGTAAAAGGTTTTTTGGATTCCCTCTTGTCGATCGTCCATCTCGCCGGTGACGATCTCGGCAGTCATGATGGCGCTGGCTAATAGGCGAGCGCTGTCAGCTCTTCATGCTCATCGCATACTATCGTTTCCGGGCCATGGCTCGGTAAGTCAAGGCAACGGTCCGGCTAAAGGGTAGAAGTAGGGCTTGCCTCGCAAGTCTTTGTGATTGGCGCTCAACTCATATCCGTCGCTATCGGATCCCACCATGTTATATCCCCGGTCACGTTTAGATTAGGCCGCTCCAGAAACCCGATATCCAGGCGTGCCCTTTGTATTTTTGCGGAACTTGACAGCCAGTCAGCGCAGCTTCGAAGGCCATTCCCAAAATATGGACCTTCGCGTGTTCAGCTAAACCGTAAATCCCCTTAGTCCTTCACCGATCCGGGGGAATAACGCAGTTCCGGGCCAAGATTTCCAAAACATTGTAATAGTGTTCGGTATCGAAATTTGCTAATCGCAGGCGATGGAACCTCGGATCGATCGCAAAACGCCGAAATCGAAAGCGCCGGGGCTTCGCCGGGCGCTGTTGATGTTCGTTGCTTTCGCGTATCTTTTTGTTGGTTTTGCCCATTCCTTTGCGCACTCAGCTGAGTTTTTCGGTGAAGCATTCGCATCCCCCGTAACCTCCGAAGCGTCGGCGCCACCGGGTGATAATTCGGATGACGGCGATTCCAAGAAGTCGTCGGTCGTCGGCGAACATTGCTACGTCTTTGCACCGGTTGCGATGCCCGCACATGCTCCGGATGCCGGACCTTCCTTCCGGCCGATGCAAGTAGCCTTCAGCGCGCCCTTGCTGCTGCTCGAAGATCATCCGCGGCTTGATACCCCACCCCCCAAACGACTGACCTGAAGACCGTAAGCCGCGCGCGGATAGTTCCGCGCGTCTCATTCGCGTTTCGGGTTGGTATTATGCAATTTGTCAAAGCGGCTTTGCGCCTCACGTGCGCACTGCTTGTCCTTACGATTCCAGTCAAGGCTGCCGAACGCGCTTCGCGCGCCATCTCGTTGCCAGAAGCGCTCCAGCGTGCATTGGCGGCAAATCCGCGGCTGACTGCGGCCGAGCGCGATATCGGCATCGCGGGCGGACTTCGAATTCAGGCCGGCGTGCTCCCCAATCCGGAGGTGTCGTTCGAACTCGACAATGCGTTGGGGTCGGGACCTTACAAGGGGCTTAGATCGGCAGAGACCAATCTTCAGCTCAGCCAACTCATCGAACTTGGCGGCAAGCGCGAGGCACGAATCGCTGCGGGCGAAGCTGGCATCGGCGCTGCCGTCTGGCAGCGGCGGGCGACGCGGTTGGAAGTGCTGTCGGAGACGGCGATAGCGTTCATTACCATCGTCAGTCTGCAGCGCCGCATCGAAATCCTCGACGAGCAAATCGCAAGTTTCGACCCCCTCATTCCATTGCTGCAAAGGCGCGTCCAGGAAGGCGCCTCCTCGCCGGCCGAGACGCTGAGGGCACAAGTTGCCGCCGACCTTTTCCGCGTCGACCGCGAACGCACCAAGACGCAGTTGGCCCTGGCGCGCCGTGATCTCGCGATATTGATGGGTGGCAGCAGTCCGAACTTCGGTAATGCCGTCGGGCGGCTCACCAATATCGGTCAGCCTCCATCATTCCAATCCATTTTGCAGGCCATTGAGGCCAATCCGCAGTTGTTGCGCTGGACCGCTGTAGCCGCACAGCGCAATGCCGAACTGCTCATTGCGCGCTTGAAAGCCATCCCCGACCCGCGTATCTCCGCCGGCTGGCGCCACTTCTCGAATACCAACGACAACGCCGTCCGGCTCGGCGTTTCGATTCCTATCCCGGTATTCGACCAAAATACCGGCAACATCATCGCCGCCCAGGAGACGCTCGCGAAGACCAACGCCGAGCGGGCGATCAACAAGCTGGTCCTGATCAGTATCGTGGGCCGCGCCTACGACTCCCTGACCGGCGCCTTGGCCGAGATCAAGCTATTGCGATCCTCGGTCATACCAAACGCACGCAGCGCGTCCGAGACGATGTTCAGCGGCTATACGCAAGGCCGTTTCACCCTGCTCGAACTGCTCGACGTCCGGGGATCGCTGTTGCAAGCGCTGCTGCGCGAACAGGAAGCCCTGCAAAACTTTCACATCGCCATCGCGACCATCGAAGGTCTTGTCGGCAATCCGTTTACGCTCATTCGCGAGAGCAGCAAAAGATGATCAAGGCAATTTTCCGCTATTCGGTATTCATTTTGGTCGCGGCCGGGCTCGCCTACGGCGGCTATCGGTATTTGCTGCCGGCGACATCTAAGACGGTGTCGACCGAAAAGGTCGAGAAGGAAGAGCACGCCGAGGGCGTTAGATTCACCGACGCAAAGATCGCGGCCGCCGGGATCGAACTCGCCAAGGCCGGCCCAGGCGTTTTGCGCGACAGTCTCCTGTTGAACGGCATCGTGCAACCCAACCAGGAATCGCTTCTTCAGGTCACGCCCCGATTTCCGGGAATCGTGCGCGACGTGCGAAAACGAATCGGCGACCGTGTCGAAAAGGGCGATGTTCTCGCGATCGTCGAAAGCAACCAGAGTCTGACACCATACGAATTGAAAGCGTCGCTGGCAGGTACGGTCATCGATCGTCAGACCACGTTGGGCGAATTCGTATCGGAGCAGAAGCCGGCTTTCGTCATCGCCGACCTTTCGACGGTGTGGGTCGACTTCTCCGTCTACCGGCGCGATCTCAAGCGGGTCAACATCGGCGACCAGGTGCTGATCGACGCTGCGGACGGCGGACAACCGATCGAGTCAAAGATCTCATATTTGTCGCCGGTCGGTAGCAGCGAAACTCAAAGCGCGCTGGCCAGAGCAATTGTTCCGAATTCCGGCCTGCGGCTCCGTCCCGGCCTGTTCATCACCGGTCGCCTCACTCTGTCCGCCAAAAAAGTAAACGTCGCGGTCAAGTCATCGGCTCTTCAGACAGTCGAAAATCGAACCGTTGTGTTCGTACGCGACGGGGAAAAGTTTGAGCCGCGGGACGTAGAGATTGGCGATCGCGACCAGGAGCTTGTCGAGATCACGTTCGGAGTGGTCGAGGACGAAATGTATGCTGCGAAAAACAGCTTTATCGTCAAGGCTGAAATGGCGAAAGGGACGGCCGAGCATGAGCATTGATGGCGAAATGATCCTCGTTACCGCTCTCATCAGGCCGCACATGGAGGGTCACGTTGTGCGGGTACTTCACGAATTGCCTGACTTTCCCGGCTTCACGTTTACCGAGGTTCGGGGGCAGGGACGCGGACGTGGACAGGGCGGAGCCTATATGTCGAGCGATGCTGACCTGACCTATCACCAGTTCCTCGAACTTCGACTGGTCTGCAAGGCGGAATTTGCGGATTCCATTTGTGACCGCATCGCATCGGCCGCCTGGACGGGCAGGAAGGGCGACGGAGTCGTGCTCACGACGCCGGTCCACACGTTTGCGCGCATCAGGGAAATCGGCCGACGTCCGGAGAAGCGCGATGATTGACGGGATTCTCTCGTTTTCCATCCGCCAACGCTGGCTGGTCATGATCGGCGTGCTGGTCATGGCCGCCTTCGGTGCGTGGAATTTTACCCGCCTCCCGATCGACGCCGTTCCTGATATCACCAACGTCCAGGTCCAGATCAATACGCGCGCTCCGGGCTATTCGCCGCTCGAAGTCGAGCAACGCATAACCTTCCCGATCGAAACCAGCATGGGCGGCCTACCGAACCTCCAGAACACCCGCTCGCTGTCGCGTTACGGGTTGAGCCAGGTGACGGTCGTGTTCAAGGACGGCACCGATATCTACTTCGCGCGCCAGTTGGTCAACGAACGGGTGCAGCAGGTCAAGGATCGTCTTCCGGCCGGGATCGAAACTGCTATGGGACCGGTCTCTACCGGGCTCGGAGAGATCTATCTCTACACGGTGGAAGCAAAACCCAAAGCGCTGAAGGCTGATGGCAAGCCATACAGTCCAACCGACCTGCGCACGATTCAGGACTGGATCATCAAGCCGCAGTTGAGAAACGTGTCCGGCGTCATCGAGGTCAACACGATCGGCGGTTTTGAGAAGCAGTTCCACGTCCTGCCGGATCCTGCCCAATTGATGGCTTACAAGCTGAGCTTTCGCGAGGTGATGACAGCGCTGGCGGCCAACAATGCCAATGTCGGCGCAGGCTATATCGAACGGAACGGCGAGCAGTATCTTGTTCGCACCCCCGGGCAGGTCGCCAATACCGACGAGATCAAGGAGATCGTCATCGGGTCGCGGAACGGCGTTCCCATTCGCATTTCGGACGTGGCGGATGTCCGCGAAGGACAGGATCTACGAACCGGCGCCGCAACGCTGAACGGCGAGGAGATAGTGCTCGGAACCGCCATGCTGCTGATCGGCGAGAACAGTCGCACAGTGGCTCAGCGGGTTGCAGCGAAGATCGGTGAGATTGGGCGTTCACTTCCGGAAGGCGTGATCGCGCGAGCAATCTACGACCGTACCCATTTGGTCGAAGCAACGATTGCGACCGTCGAAAAGAACCTGGTCGAAGGCGCGCTGCTGGTCATCATCATCCTGTTCTTGATCCTGGGGAACTTCAAGGCCGCCATCGCGACGGCCTTCGTCATTCCCTTGTCCATGCTCTTCACCATCACAGGAATGTTCGAAAACAAGGTGAGCGCCAACCTGATGAGTCTTGGCGCGATCGATTTCGGCATCATCATCGACGGGGCGGTCATCATCGTGGAAAATTGTTTGCGGCTGCTGGCAGTCGAACAACAACGGCTGGGCCGGATTCTGAATCGCGAGGAACGGTTCGAGACTATCCTCGCCGGATCCAAGGAAGTCATCGGCCCTAGCCTGTTCGGGACCTTGATCATCGCCGTCGTCTACCTGCCGATCCTGACGCTGACGGGTGTGGAAGGAAAAATGTTCACGCCCATGGCGTTGACGGTGTTGATGGCGCTGCTGGGCGCGAGTATTTTGTCGATGACGTTTGTTCCAGCGGCCGTGGCGCTGCTGGTGACGGGACGCGTCTCCGAACATGAGAACTGGTTTATGCGCGGGGCACGCTACGTCTATGTCCCGCTGCTTGCCAGATCAATTCAGTACCGGGGCATGATTGCGTTTGTTGCGGCAATCCTCGTCGTTGTCAGCGGCTTCGCGGCCTCGCGAATGGGTGGTGAGTTCATTCCGAGCCTGGACGAGGGAGACGTTGCCATACAAGCGCTGCGCATCCCGGGGACAAGCCTCACGCAGTCCCTTGCCATGCAGCAGATGCTGGAGAAGCGTCTTCTCAAGATACCCGAGGTCAAGGAAGCATTCGCTCGCACCGGCACGGCGGAGGTGGCAACGGATCCGATGCCCCCGTCGATCTCCGACGGCTATGTGATGCTCAAGCCCCGCGACCAATGGCCCGACCCGAAGAAACCCAAGTCGGCGGTGGTCAAGGATATCGAAGAAGCCGCCGAAGAGATTGCCGGCAGCAGCTATGAACTGTCGCAGCCGATACAGTTGCGATTCAACGAACTGATCTCGGGCGTGCGAAGCGACGTCGGCGTGAAGATTTTTGGCGACGATCTCGAAGTTCTCGCGCAAGTGGCCGGCCAGGTACAAACGGTCCTGCAAACGGTCGAGGGCGCCGCAGACGTCAAGACCGAGCAAGTATCCGGACTGCCGGTACTGACAGTAAAGCTCAACCGTCAGGCCTTGTCGCGGTACGGGATCAGCGTCGGCGACGTGCAGAACCTCGTCGAGATCGCGGTGGGCGGGAAGAATGCGGGGTTGGTGTTCGAGGGCGACCGGCGCTTCGAATTGGTTGTCCGCCTTCCCGAGTATCTCCGATCGAACGTGGAGGCGATCAGATCACTTCCCGTACCGCTGCCGCCTATCGAGAGCCAGACCAAGGCGACGCCGGCGATTTGGGGTAACTCACCTCTCGCACAAATTCGCTACGCCCCATTGTCCGAATTGGCGCAGATCGACATTGCACCGGGGCCAAATCAGATCAGCCGCGAAGACGGCAAGCGGCGGATCGTGGTCAGCGCCAACGTACGGGGGCGGGATCTCGGATCGTTTGTTGGCGACGCCCAAAGCCAGATCGCAGGAAAGGTGAAGCTGCCGGCGGGGTACTGGATCGGATGGGGCGGCCAATTTGAGCAGTTGGTGTCCGCCACGAAGCGGCTGACCATCGTTGTGCCGATCGCGCTGCTTCTAATCTTTATTCTTCTGTTCATCAGCTTGGGCTCGGCGGCGGACGCTCTTCTGGTGTTTAGCGGCGTTCCCCTTGCACTGACAGGAGGGATTCTTGCGCTTATTCTTCGGGACATTCCGCTCTCGATCAGTGCCGGCATCGGGTTTATCGCACTGTCCGGCGTGGCCGTGCTCAATGGTCTCGTCATCATCACCTTCATCGAAAAGCTGCGGAGAGAAGGACATGCTCTGGTCGACGCCGTCCGCGAAGGGGCGCTGACCAGACTGCGGCCTGTGCTGATGACAGCTTTGGTTGCATCGCTCGGTTTCGTGCCGATGGCGATAGCGACCGGCGCCGGCGCCGAAGTCCAGAGACCGCTGGCGACCGTCGTCATCGGCGGCATCATCTCGTCGACACTTCTCACGCTTCTCGTACTGCCGGCACTTTACGTGCTTTTTCGGCGTGAGAACGGCGAGAGACAAGAAACCCCTCAACCTTCAACCAACGGAGTCACGACATGAAATACGTATTTATCATTCTCCTGTCCCTCATCTGGTCGGCGCCTTCGTTCGCGCAACATTCCCATGGCGAGAAGGGACCGAACGGCGGTCCAATGGAGGATGTCGCCGGCATCGACGCGGAACTCGTCACGTCCGGCACCAAGGTCACGATCAACGTTTTTGATCCCAAGAATGCCAAGCCGATCGCAACAAAGGGCTACTCAGCGGCGGTGTTGATCGCGAACGGAACCGCGAAGGAAACGGTAACGCTCGCCGCCTCCGGTGAAAACTCGTTGCAGGGCGAGGCGAAGACGGAAATTGCGCCCGGCGCGACGGTGACGCTCACGATCAAGACCGCCGAGGGCAAGTCCGGCCAGGCAAAATACAAAAAGTAGCGGCGCGTCCGTCGCAATGGTTCGGCGGCGCTTTTGCAACCGAGGTGAAGGCAATGTCAAAATGACGGACCGCGTCGGCGATCAATCAGACAGCGGCCCAACGGCGCGCGACCTGCGCCTCGACTTATTTCGAGGCGCAGCCAACTGGGCGATCTTCGTCGACAACATTCTCAACAAAGCGTTCCCTGGAAGTGTTCTGCGTCGGCATTTTTCTGTCTTTTGTCGGCCACTTCCTTATCGAAATGGTGTCCGATTCGATCTCGTTTCAAATCCTCGTCAGCCTAGCGGGCATCGCCGTTATGACTGCGGTCGCTTACTACCGGAGTGGACAAAAGATCTCCGATCGTCGCGGAGTAATTGAATGAGCGCCGCATGATGCCGAATTCACACGGAACGAAACAGGAGCGGCCGTTGGCGACCACCACACGGATTCGGGTCCAGGGAATGGATTGCGCCGGTTGCGCGATCAAGATCGAGAACGCGCTGCAGCGGATGCCCGGCGTCACGGAGGTGAACGTATCCGTCGCCGGTGGCACGGTTACTGTTCGGCACGATCAGGGGGATACCAAGGCGATGAGTAGCCAGATCGCGGGTCTGGGATATGCCGTCATCGGGTCGGAACAGGTCGGAGCCAAACCCGCTGGCCTTGAAGTGTCCGCGCCCGAAGAAGACGCTGGACATTCCCGCATTCACGAGCAGGGCCCCACGGACCAAGGCTGGTGGCAAACCCGCAAAGGCCAATTGACAATCGCATCCGGAGGAGCTCTCGCGGTCGCTTTCGCCGTAGGAAAAGTCGTTCCGGCCACCGAGCAATGGGCATTTTTGCTGGCGATGATGGTCGGCCTGATCCCGATCGCCAAGCGCGCGATTTCCGCAGCGATGGCAGGCACGCCGTTTTCGATCGAGATGCTGATGACGATCGCCGCAATCGGCGCCGTGTTCATCGGGGCGACGGAGGAAGCGGCGGCGGTAGTCTTTCTGTTCCTGATCGGCGAACTGCTCGAGGGCGTCGCCGCGAGCCGGGCGCGCGCCAGCATCCAGGAGCTGACCAAGCTGGTACCGAAGACCGCCCGGATCGAGGGAAGTGATGGTCAGGTCCGCGAGGTAGAGGCCGACACGCTGTCGGTGGGCGCCATGATCCAGGTGCGGCCCGGCGATCGGATCCCCGCCGACGGCGTCATCGTTTCCGGCGATAGTTCGATCGACGAGGCGCCCGTCACCGGCGAGAGCACTCCCGTCCGGAAGGGCCGCGACGAAAACCTGTTCGCCGGTACCGTCAATGGAGACGGCCTGCTCAGGGTTCGGGTGACGGCCGCTGCGGCGGATAACACGATCGCCCGCGTGGTGAAGCTTGTCGAGGAGGCGCAGGAGTCCAAAGCGCCAACCGAGCGTTTCATCGACCGCTTCTCCCGGTACTACACGCCCGGCGTGGTGGCGGTAGCGGCTCTGGTGGCCGTCGTTCCGCCGCTGCTGTTCGGCGGCGCCTGGAGCGGCTGGATCTACAAGGGCCTCGCTATCCTGCTGATCGGGTGTCCGTGCGCCCTGGTTATCTCGGTGCCTGCGGCGATCGCTGCCAGCCTGTCGGCAGGCGCCCGCCGGGGTCTGCTCCTGAAGGGGGGTGCCGTTCTCGAACAGATCGGCAAGATTACCATCGCCTGCTTCGACAAGACGGGCACGCTCACCGCGGGCAAGCCCCAGGTGACGGACGTGATCGGCTTCGACAGGAGCGAGGGAGACGTCCTGCGTTTCGCCGCTGCGCTCGAATCCGGATCAAGCCACCCGCTGGCGACCGCGATCCTGGCCAAGGCCGCGGAACAGCAGATCTGGGTGCCGCCGACTTCCAACGCCACCGCCATCGGCGGTAAAGGCGTCCAGGCCACGGTGGAGGGTGTCAGGATATTCCTCGGTTCTCCAAAGGCGGCGACAGAGTTCACGTCGGTCACGGCCGACCAGGAGGCCCTCATTTCGCGTCTCAACGACGAGGGCAAGACGGTCGCTCTGCTGGTCATGGACGACAGGCTTGCTGGCGCCATCGCCATGAGGGACGAGGCCCGTCCGGACGCCAAGAAGGGCCTGAAGCTGCTGTCGGATGCAGGAATCCGGACGGTCATGTTGACCGGCGACAACCGCCGGACCGCGAACGCGATAGGCCAGCAACTCGGCATCGACGTCGAGGCGGAACTGCTGCCGGAGGACAAGCAGCGGATCGTCGGCCAATTCCAGAAGGCTGGCTGGTCCGTCGCCAAGGTCGGCGACGGCATCAACGATGCTCCCGCGCTCGCCGCCGCCGACGTCGGCATCGCGATGGGCGGCGGCACCGACGTCGCGCTGGAGACCGCCGACGCCGCCGTGCTTCACGGGCGCGTGTCAGACGTGGCCGCAATGGTTGACCTGTCGAAGCGGACCATGACCAACATCCGCCAGAACATCGCGGTCGCGCTGGGGCTGAAGGCGGTGTTCCTGGTCACCACCGTGATCGGGCTGACCGGGCTGTGGCCGGCCATCCTCGCCGACACCGGCGCCACCGTGCTGGTGACCCTGAATGCGCTGCGCCTGCTGAAGCCACCTGCGACGTGAATGCCATCCAACATCTGATAAAGACCAACGGAAGGACCACCCCATGGGCTTCGATCAATACCACGAACCGCCGGAAGAACTCTCCCAGGAGATGCGCACCTTCGCTCGCATGATCACCTCGCTGATCGAGGAAGCGGAGGCGATCAGTTGGTATGAGCAACGGATGTCGGTTGAGAAGGACAAGGAAGCCAAGGCGATCATGGAGAATGCGCAGAAGGAGGAATTCAAGCATTTTGGGATGAACCTCGAGTTCCTGCTGCGCAAGAAGGCGGACTGGCGCACCGAGCTCAAGGGAATCCTCTTCACGAAGGGCGACATCGTGAAGCTCGCAGAGGCGGCCGAGAAAAAGGTTGACTAGGCATGTCCCGTTGGGAGGCCATGGTGGAAGACACGCGCAGACCGCGGCGAACGCGCGTCTTGAAGACCGGAACGATCTCGTTCGGCGGATCTGCGATCTCCTGCACGGTGCGCAACCTGACGAGGTCGGGCGCCATGCTGGATGTCGCCAGCCCGCTCGTCGTCCCGAGGGAATTTACGCTGATGATCCCGACCGACGATGTCCGCCACGAATGCCGCATTGTGTGGATCCAGGAAAGGCGTCTCGGCGTCTCCTTCATAACGAATCGAGAATCTTGAGGGCGCGACTGGCGCCGGTGGCAGGGAGGATCTCATGTCGCGTTTCGTCATAGCTTTGATGATTTGCCTTACGACCTCCGCCGCGATGGCGCGCGCTTCAGGCCAGGCCCAGGGCCGGCTCGTCCCTTTGTCTCCCGGCCAGTACAGCCGGCTGTCGCCGGCCATCCGCTCCGCACTGGAACTGGCGAAGCGAGCGTGCGGGGATGAAGACATCTCCGTGCGCAACGGCTTTCTGCGGTACCTGCAGGGACCGGTGGGAGAAGAATTTACAGCAGTGCACTTTGACCAGATCGGCTGCGGGAACAGAGCGGAAGTTTGTTCGTCCAGCGGATGTCTCCACCGCGTTTTCGTTTCCAGGGCGGGGTTGCAGCGGGAGGTCTGGCGGGGAAACGTTTTCGAAATCGACATGTCGATCGTATCCGGCGTCCCTTCCCTCGAAGTGCATTGCGGCGGATACGACCATAGCTGCTGCAGACGATTGATCTGGAACGGAAGCCGGTTTCGTTGAAGCCCGAATGGAAGAGTGAATCGTAGAGCATGACCTCCTCGATAATTGCGCATCTCCATTTCGGAGGCGCGAACCTCAGCTTTCGCAAGAAATTCCGGCTGTTCTTCACGGTCGCCGTGGTCGTGCTGGCTCTCGGCTGCGTCAAGGTAGCCGTGCACTATTACGGCCTCGAAATCCTGGAGCTCAACAGCCTGCTGACCAGCGGCATCGGCGGCGCGATCTTCATCATCGGATTTCTGCTTTCCAGCGTGCTCGCCGACTACAAGGAGGCCGAGCGGATCCCCGCCGACATCCGCACCTCGATCGAGGCCATCGACGGCGACCTGGAGTCGTTCGCGGCGATCAACCGGGACTTTGATCTGGCTGGATGCCGGCGGATCCTGCTGGCGACCATCGACAAGCTTCGGTCCGGTCTCGGACATGCGCGCGACCACAAGGATATTCCTCCGGTCCTCGCCGAAATCGGCAAGCTGACCCCGATCTTCGGCCGGCTCGAATCGATGGGTATGACGGCCAATTTCGTCGTCCGTCTGCGCACGACGCAAGACGTGCTGCGCAGGTCCATGTTCCGGGTCTACCAGATCCAGCGCGTGGAGTTCGTACCGTCCGTCCGCGTGCTCGTCCAGACGTTGGTCTTCTCGATCGTCACCATGATGCTGTTCCTGAAGACCGAAGGAGATCCGGCATCGGCTATCCTGTTCGGATTCATCTCTTACATGTTCATCTACGCGCTATACCTCGTCCGCCTTCTCGAACAGCCTTTTGCGAAGGGACATGGCTCCGTCGATGACGTGAGCTTCTTCCTGCTGGACGAACTCGAAGCGAACCTGCGGAACGCAACCGACCACAGCGCCAACGTACGTCCGGGTCAGAAACTGGAGGATTGAATATGCACGGTGGAGGTTCGACAGGAACAGCGGCTGCGCAGCATGCGGGAAGACTCAAATGGGCGCTTGGCCTCACGGCGACGTATATGGTGGCAGAAGTGGTCGGCGGTCTGGTCACGGGCAGCCTGGCGCTGCTGGCCGACGCCGCCCACATGATGACCGACGTCGGCGGGCTCGCCTTGGCGCTGCTCGCGATCCGTTTCGCGGCGCGCGAGGCGACCCCGCAGCGGACCTACGGCTATCTGCGGATGGAAGTGTTGTCCGCGCTCACCAACGCGGTCGTGCTGCTGTTGCTGACGGTCTACATCCTCTACGAAGCCTACCAGCGCTTCCAGGCGCCGCCGGAAATCCGCAGCGGGCCGATGCTGGTCGTCGCGGCGATCGGGCTCGTCGTCAACCTAATCAGCATGCGGCTGCTGGCCGGGGGATCGTCCGAAAGCCTGAACGTGAAGGGGGCCTATTTCGAGGTGCTGAGCGACATGCTCGGCTCGATCGGCGTCATCGTCGCGTCTTTGCTCATCATGTGGAAGGGCTGGGTTCTCGCCGACCCGATCATCGGCGCCGGCATCGGGCTGTTCATCGTGCCGAGGACGTGGACGCTGCTGAAGCAGGTCACGCACATCCTCATGGAGGGTACGCCGGCGAACGTCGACCTGGGAATACTGGAACGGAAGCTCATGGAGATCCCCGGCGTGACCGCCGTCCACGATCTTCACGTGTGGACCGTCACTTCGGGCTTTGACGCCATGAGCGGCCATCTCGTCGTCGCCGACCTGTCGCGCGGACGCGAGGCGCTGCGGGAAGCACGCCGCGTTTTGAAGGACAATTTCGGCATCGATCACGTTACCATTCAAATCGAGAACGAAGCCATTAGAGCCGAGGAGGCCGTGCTGCATGTCTGACGCGGGAAATCGGAGCGGGGGCACTGATGATGGTGGAGGGAACGTCGCGTCCGTGACCACCGGGACGCTGCCGACGATGGTCATCACCATGATTATGGTGGTGCCGGCCGTTCACGTGCTCCCAAGACACGGCAAGGCGTTCCGGCAGCGTAACGGAATCCAGAAGTTTTCTGAACCCAGGGTGACGCGACAGTGCAGATCAGCAGGCAACGCCTGCTCGCTCGCTCCGGATGACGTGGTCTAGATGGACAAGGATGAGAAAGCGGAACGAAACGCGCGCGCTACCCAGCTGTCAGCGTCGATGGGATTCAAGCTTGCGGCGGGTCCTGATAGGGGTACAGTGGCGCGTCCGGCATGCGCGCGCGACGGCGATTGGCACAGCGAACCGAGCGGCTGGTCTTTCGGGTGCGATGATTGCGGGCTACGCGCAACTGGGCGCCTTTCCTTCCGGTCGGCCAATTGATCGGGCGTCATGCGGTGTTTGAGCACAAGGTGGCTACGTGGCGTGAAGGATGAAGCAATGAGAACTCGGGGCGCAATGCTGCTCGTCTTCGCCGGCATTCGCCGCGGCGCGGCGCTGGTGTGCGGTCTCCGGTACGCCGCAGCCTGCGCGGCCTTGTGCGTCTCGATCCTGTTCGTCTTCGCAGCGCCTTCGGCAGCGCAGACCGCTCGGGAGCTAGTCCACGAAGGGTTTGCTGCAAAGGAGAGGCGGCAATATTCGTATGCCATTCAGTTGTTCGACGAGGCTCTCCGGCGCGGAGAGTTCGCACCGGACCAGCGAGGATTTCTGCTCTATAGCCGCGGCGTCTCTTACGAAGCGCTCGGTTTACGCGACCGTGCGCTTGGCGATCTCGATGCGGCGATCGCACTCCTCCCGCAGTTTCCGAACTCTTACATCTACAGGGCGCTCATCTGGACGGATCGCCGCGAATTCGACCGGGCGCGCGACGACCTGATGCAGGCGCTTCGGCTCAACCCCAACAACGCGCAGATCTACAATAATCTCGGTTCGGTTTACGAACGTAAGGGCGAACTGGACTTGGCCATAGAGAATTACGCGACCGCGATACGTCTCGATCCGGCGTATGCGGAGGCCTTCTACAATCGCGCCCACGCCTTCATCGCAAAGCAGGACTACCAGGCCGCCGTGGCCGACTATGATCGCGCGATTGCCTTGCGGAAGGATTTTGCCGATGCCTACAGCAATCGCGCCGGCGTCTACCTTATGCAAGGCGACGCGGAAAAGGCCATCGCGGATTTCGACGAGGCCATACGGCTGCGAGAAAGCGACCCCATCTTTTGGACCAACAGGGCAAACGCCTATTTCGCGCTTGGCCGATACAACGAAGCGATCGGCGATTTCGATCGTGCCCAAAAGATCGATCCGGGCAATGCCGCCGTCTATTTGGGACGAGGTCGCGTCCGCGTATACGCGGACGCGATTGCGGCGGCGGTCGATGACCTTCAGACCGCCGTTCGCCTCAGACCATCGAGCCCGAATCCCGCGATCTGGCTGCACATAGCGCGTGTTCACCAGGGATATGCCGATCGCCAGGAACTCGAGGCGAACACAGCCAGGGTGACGCGCGACCAGTGGCCAAGCGCGGTCCTAGATCTCTATCTTGGAAACGTGGACACCGTTCGGGTACGTCAGCTTGCCGAAGAAGGCAACGCACTTCAAGCCGCCAGACGCCTATGCGAAGCGGATTTCTACATCGGGGAGTTCCTCACGCACAACGGAAAAACGCCGGATGGCCGCCAAATCCTGCAAACGGTGATGGCGAAGTGTCGCTCCGCCGATGTCGTATTCAGCGCCGCGAATGCCGAGTTGAGCGAGTTGACCCAAAGGAAATAGCCGTCAATCATGGCTAGAACTGCGCGCGCAGGCGGGCGCCGAAAACCGAGACCGGGCCGCGGTCCCGATTGTAAGCAGGATTCGTGATCAACTGATAGTTCAAAGTCGCGCGCCAAACCGATATCGGAAAGCTGTAATAGCTTTCGAGAATCTTCTCCGGACCCGCGTTAGGCAGCCGGCCGTCGCCGACCAGAATGCCGAGCCCCCCGGCATCGAGATAGGCCCGCCGCGCACTTGAAATGCCGTTGATGACACCTGCCAAACCGAAAGCGTCGTTCGGTCTATTCCACGATGCACCCGAGAGCGAGAGCCCGGCCGCCGCCGTCCTGTCGATGTCCGTGAACTCATAAGACTCTACGGAGCCGTCCGCGACGCCCGCGCGTGCAAAGATACCGAGATCGCGGGTCACCTCCTGTTCAAGATTGACGCTGACGCCCGCGCGACTGCGATACGACCGGACGGATGCCGTGTCGGCAGGCCCGCCGGTCGCCTGGGCCAGCGCCACGGCGTCGTCGAAGCGTCCCATGCGCCCCCGCGACAGAAAGCCGGTCACCGCGATCTTGCCGGGCTTGCCCCAGATTTCGTGCCGATGTTCGATTTCCCCAACCCACTGGAATTGCGCGAAGCGCGGATCGAGTTCCGAGCTGTTGGGCACCCTGGACAGATCGAAGAGGCCTCCGCGTATGGTCCAGGAGCCCTGGTACCATTCGATCGCGGCGCCATAGGTGTAGCCCCACGCGTCCGCCGCATAGTCGAAGGTACCGGTGTCGACCAGCGACCAGTTCATGAAGTCCTTGCGCGGGTCGTGCGCGTATTTGTTGGTGTCGAAGACGTCGGTTACGGCGAACTTGCCGACCGTCAGGACGATCCGATCGTTCGTCTGGGTCCCGGCGAACTGATTGATGTCACCGTCGACTTTCTTGGTTTCGCCACCGAGGTCGAAGGTCTGGCGGAAGAAGGCCCGCGGAATCCGAGCGTAGGGACTGGCAGAGCCGACCTTGTAGGCTTCGCCGCTTGGAAATCCCGCGACGCCGAGCGTCGAACTCAAACCGAACCCCTGGTCGATCTCCGGATTGATCCAGAATTCGCCGCCCTTCCAAGGCCGGATGCCGGCATAGAAGGTGACGTCCCAAGTCTCGCGGGTCTGGTTGGGGATAAGGCTGTTCGTGCCGCGATACGGTGCGCGAAACGGCGCTGCATACTGCTGAAGATAGGTGGTCTGCGCCCGGAGACTGAACCAGTCGGTCTCCAGCGGCTTCAGGCCCTCGGTGAGCACGTGCCGGTCATCCCGGCCAAACCGGTAGTTAAAGCCCAGGCGTGCCGTGTGGACCGCCCAATCCGACGAGACGCGCTGCGCGCCTCCCGAAAACGTCACGCCTTGCGGTCCGAACCCCGTCCCGAGATATTCGAACCTTGCCGACCAATTCGGCGACAATCCGAACTCCGCCCCCGCGCCCCACGCGAGGCCGAGTCTGGTGAGATCGTGCGTTTCTCCATCGACGCCGGCGAGCGGTGCGAGCGTCGACCGGTCGTAGGTCCACGCCAGGCCGCCCGTGGCATAGAACAACCAGGCACCCGGCGCGTAGCCAAGGCGTGCCCGTACCGATCCGGAAGCCTGAACCGCTTCCTTGAACGTTGAGGGGGCCTGCACGGCGGCGAGGGCAGCGGAGCCCGCGATCGTGTTCGGAAAGGACACGTCGGCCTCGACGCCAAGAACTACACGCAACGGCAACATGTAATTGTATCCGGCGCTCAGTCCGATGGCGTAGCTTCCCGTTCCCTTGAAAGGATCAAAGGCTTCGAACAGGCCGAACGACCCAGGCGTTCCCGGGCCGCTTGAAGAGAACTGGGAGCTTCCGGCGGAATAGCTGAAATGAGCGCCGATGAATGGGCCGGTCCAATCGAATGCGTCCGCGAGGCGGGGTCGGCCTGCATCTGCCGCAACGCCCTCACAGATGCATCCCGTCGCAAGAGCAACGCCAAAAATGACCCGCTTCATCGCCCCGAACCTTCAGAATGCGCCGGGCCGATACGTCCGAAATCGGTGCCGGCAGCGTTGAGGTTGGAATCGCGGCCGCGGACCCGGTTGGCAGGGCGGGCAGTGAGGGCCATGCGAGCCATGAGGCTCATGCGGGAAACAAAATAGGCGGGAAAATCGCCGAAGTGAAAATTGTCATGGTCTCCGTCTTGGTTTGCCCAAGTCCGCCTGAACTGGCGCATTCCTGCCGTCCTTCAGTTGCAAGTGCGAATTATTTGCATATAGTTCCATTGATAAAAGGCATTTGCAATATGCAATGTGGCGATGCCCTCCAGGCCGTCTCTTCGTCGCGTCTGGGCGAGATCTAGTGTTCCATTCAGCTTGAGCCGTTCCAAGACGTACGTCGCGCGCCTAAGAGCCACCGAGACATAGTCTTGGCTTGGCTCCTTTAGGCTAGGGCGCCGGGAGCCTGACTGGTTTGCTATAGTGTCGAGGGCTCTGCGCAGCGGCGAGGGCGGCCGAGCCCTTGATCGCTTTCAAGGGCGCTGAGCGGCCGAAGACTGGCTCTTTTGATCGCGGATGCTGATCGTCTCGTTCCTCGTGGGCACGAGCGGCGCTCTTGTCGGGATACCTGCTCGATCATCTTTGTGTTTAAAATCTCAGCTTTGAAAATTATATAGCAATTTCAATTATATAAGAGTTCGAAGTTTTATTCTGAATGGCGCGCCATTTTGCCACCATTCAGAATAAAACCACGAACCCATTACCTTGCCGATCTGAGATCCTTCAAGAGAGAAGCGGCAAGAGCCTCTTCAGCAACGGAGAGGCGGTGCTGCTGCATCGCTGATACGATCCACATGCCTGGTAGACGTTGTGGGGCACTTTCAGTTCAACGAAAGGCTCTTTGGAAATAGTTGCGAAATGCGGCGGCGACATCCGCATTTCTCACCCAGTGATCGACATTGGTTTGACCGTGATGGCTTCTCTCGGCTGCGCACGGCTCGCAATGCACAAGAAATCGTCAAATTGGCGCTTGGTTGGCAGACCCAAATCGGGCAATAAGGCCCGGGCGAGCAATCGACGTGAGCTAACGATGACCTGCCCTGCCACCACAACCGATTCCGATATCCGATCGGCGCTTCACAGCAAGCGGCTCCGGCATCAAAAATTGCGTCCTGACACCTTGGTTATCGATGAGCTCGGGCTCGCCCATGCTCGGAGTCGCGTGGACATTGCTGTCATCAACGGATGCATCCACGGTTATGAGATCAAGAGCGCCCAAGACAGCCTCGACCGGCTAAGCGGTCAGATCGACATTTATCGACAGGCGCTTCAGAAGGTGACTATCGTTGCAGCTCACAGACATTTGCCGAAGATCATAGCCAGTGTTCCAGAGTGGTGCGGTGTGATTGAGGTGGTGCAGGGCGCTCGTGGCGGGATACAATTGCAGCCGATCCGGTCTGCTAGGATGAATCCGGACATCGATCCGGTCATGCTGGCGCATCTCCTCTGGAGACCGGAAGTTTTTGACCTGCTCATTCGGGTCGGGTACGCCCCAAAGGAATTGCGTGGTCCACGAAAGCATCTTTACGAGTTGCTGTGCGAGGCGATGACGCTCCGCGAGATCACGGCGGCCATTAGAGAGTTCATGGGCCGCCGCCAAACGTGGAGAGATCGTCCAGCACATGCGTAATGTGATGGTTGATCGCCACATTTTTCCATCGGGTTTGATTGCTGGGGCCTTCTTTACGGATAGCGCATTTTGCGATGTAGTCATCTCCGCTTGAATAGCTGGCCCCCTTGTAGATGGGTCTGCTGACAAGATCCGCGCAATGGTCATGCATTTGCGCGGGATTGTCTCGAAACGCGCCGCCTTTGCGTACCGCCCAGTTGCTCGGTGTAGTGTAGACGATCTTGCCCGCTGACTTGATCTTGCGCATGTCGACAGGGGTAAATTCGGGATGCACGATCGTGTAGTCGCCGAAATTCGGTCGCCGCATCTCCGGTGGCAACTTCGCCATCAGAATCTGATAGAATAACCAATCGTGACGGGGGATTTCATCGAAACCCTTGGCGATATCCTTGAACGTCTCCGGAATCGCTGTTCCGATCAACGCCAGATTTCGGAATACAGCGAGGTCGCTCAATCGGCGCAAAGCCGCGATCAGAGCGCCGGAGAACGTCACATAGGGTTCGAAGTTCGGTGCACCGAGATCAATGATCAGATCGGTCTCTGATAATGCGACACCGAGCGCGGTGGCTAAAGCTCGCACGTCAGCACTTGGTGTGGTCTTCATCAAGTCTTCGAGCCGAACCGTGATGGCCGCACCAAGGCTGTCCCGCTTAACGATCGCGGCCACTGCGCGGACAGTTGCAGGATCGGTCCCGAGGGGAACTCCCGGAACAGCATTCGCTTCGAATCCCCGCAACTCCTCGAACACATAAGTGAAGATATTCCGTCCGTCGTCCATCGGACTCTGGATGATGCTCTTGTGCACGCCAACCCACGCGGGTCGCGTCCCCCATTTCGATTTGTACCGGGCAGCAAAGGGGTGGACGTGCTCCTGGACAGACTTCTTCGGCCGCCATTCCTCGAAATCAAACTCAATTTCGGGAATGGTGATGAACGGTACGATCCGATCCTTGGTGCGATTGGCAAGGCGGAGAAGCGCTTGATACTCACCTTGCCGCCATCGAAGAGCGGGCACATACATATCGCTAGTCAAGATCATCGAGGACCTCCTCAAATTGGGAGCGAACCTGACCTTGGCCGATAAGATTGTTGAGGATAGTGTAGTTGCTCCGCTCCTTCCGAATCCGCCCGGCTATGATGCTCGGATCAATGCCGAGATTGTTAGCATCGATACGCACCGCTTCCTCGGAAATCGCAAAGCGTGAGAGGCATTGATCCCAGAGCGCCTCGGGTATCAGCGCGTCGAGAGCAAATTTATCCGCTTCCGCTTCTATGGAATCGTTATCCGACGCGCCTTCCTCATCGAAGAAATCGTAACGAAGCCCATCGAAGAGATGTAGGAAAACGTGACCGAGTTCGTGCAACAACACGAACCAGAAATTATCCAGCCGGTCGTATCGAAGCGTTAGGCCGATCACAGGCCGACCTTCGTCACCGAGCATAGCCGCGCCGTCGAGGTACGATCCCGGCAAGTGCCGCTCAACGACCAACGCAATGCCTTTTGCCGCCAAAAGTTGGCTGGCACGCGATGGCCCATCCTTACGCTTGGTGAGGCTGACAAGCTCCGTCAGCCAACGATCATTCAATTCGAATTCGGCGAGATCGCCATGTGCCGCCTGTTTTCGGGCGCGCTCCAGTATCCGCGCCTGCCAGGCCAACAGTGCATATTCATTGGGCACATTTCCGCTCCGCATCTTCTTGCGATGGAACGCCGTCGCAAACTGCGGACCTGCGGCCTGGAGGAAGTACTGCTTGACGTGATCCAGCGGATTGGCATTTCGCGGTATCGCGAACCACTTCCGTTTCATCATCTCCTTGTATGGTAGTTGACTCCAGACAACATCGTCAGCATCGCGCCAGACAAAAATAGACCCACCGGCTTGCTTGCTACCTTCGAATGTTCCGGAGGCTTTGACGCCGAGGGCGCGGGATACCTCAACGAGCCGAGCGAGGCTTGCTCCCATATAGTCAGTGGCCTCATACCGCTGCACTTGCTGCGGCTTCATATTGAGTTTCTCAGCAAGATCCGTCTGGGTCATGCCGGCGGCGATCCGCGCTTGCACCAACACGCGTGGCAACTCCTCCAGAGCGTATGCTTTTGAGAACGATATTTGCCCTGATTTGAGCAGATCATACTCTGCCAACTCTGCTTCAATGTCTGCAATCTGACTCTTGAGCGCGTCGACCTCGGCTTGCTTGAGCCACAACTGATCCGATTGCCTGCCTTTTGCAGCAGAGAGCGCGTCTCTCAATTTTGCCACTTCGGCAGTCGAAACGCTGTATTGCTTGTCGCTGTAGATCATGGCTGCACCTTTCTCGAAAGAACCGGATCGGCCGAAAGCGAAACTGAGATGATTCCTTTCCTTTTCCCGGTGAAACGATCCAGTTGAAAGAAATCGACAAATGCCTGTCCGACGTCTGCGCACATCATCGACGATGGAAAGAACTCTCCCTTGAAAGCGGCTTTTTGCGCCGAGCGGCCATTCTTGAAATCAAGAAAGACTGGATCGAGCTTGCTGCCATCGACGCCGGCGGGATCCCAACAGGCGTCGAAATCTCCTGGTCGCGGCTTCTCCGTCACGTAGCTGCCATCCAGATAGATCGTCGGGCACCCAGCCGATCGCAGTCGCCCAGCGGCGTTCACCAGGCCGCCAAATAGGTCCCGCCGCCATGGGGTTGTAGCGAATGCGATTTCGACCTCGGCGAGCCCTGCTTGGTGAATGCCCGAGGGCAACACCATCCAAGGGGAACCGGGCAGGGTCACTAGTGTTGGAATCATGTTACAACAATAATGTTGTAATGAGTGTTGGTCAAGAGCCGCGATATTTGCCGGGCCAAACCGTCAGGAGATGGATCAGTTGCGTCGACCGGCGTGTTCGCGGCCGCATCCAACGCTTTCCGAACGTGCTGCCGTGCTTCGTCAGGCACTACGTCGCCAGATTCGGAATTGGTCTCTCAGCCAATCGCAAGAACCGGGGTGTTGTTTGCCCCGATTTGATCCTGTCAGTGGTCCGGGCTTGCTGCCTCCGGCGTGTCAGAAAATTATATTGCAATTTCAATCACATAAGAGTTCGCAGTTTTATTCTGAATGGCGCGCCACTAGGGTCAAATACTTGTCGCAAATCACCGTTTGAGAACCGGCATAGTTCAAGGCGAAATGCCGTCGCTGTTCGCTACAGGCATCAAGAGGTGTTGCTGTCTTTTTTGTAGCCCCTCGGCAGGGCAGCGACTGGCTGATCGATGGCGGGTTGATCCGCATCTCGCCGCTTCTCTAGATATTCATATGCGTGTATATGTGCATATATTGATGGCGCATTATCTGGCGCGCCGCCAATCCGCAAAAGAGATACCATGACCTCGATTCTTCCATCGGACATCGAAAGCGAACTGCGGGACGGGGCCGAATACTCGCCTGAACTCGACCTTTTGATGCGAAAGGCAAGGAAAGCCAGCAGCTTCCTCAAGGCGCTTTCGCACGAAAGCAGGCTGCTCCTGCTCTGCTTGCTGGCCGAACGCGAACGTTCCGTTTCCGAACTGGAAAACATCCTTTCGTTGCGTCAATCGGCGGTGTCCCAGCAGCTTGCCAGGCTGCGTTACGATGGCATGGTCGACACCCGCCGGGACGGCAAGACGATCTATTACTGCCTTGCCAACGATGACGTGCGCAGGGTCATTGCGGTGATCTACGATATCTTCTGTGCAATCGAGCCCGAGAAGGCGAAATAACGCCTCCGCGGTTTCTTTGAGAGGGCCGACGCGAGCGGGAGGAACACGGTGCTGGAGTTCTCCGCCTGGATGCAGGCCGCGGGCGGCGTTGCCATCGGCGCAGCGCTCGGCTTTGCCATTCAGCGCTCCAGACTTTGCACCTTCGGCGCGATCGAGGATTTTCTGATCGGCGGCGACAGCCGGCGGCTCCGCGTTTTCGCGCTGGCGCTCGGCATCGCCATCCTCGGCACTCAATCGCTCGTACTGGCCGGCCTCCTGAAGCCGGTGGAGACGACATATGTGCCGGGCGGACTGCCGCTGCTCTCGATCATGATCGGCAGTATCGCGTTCGGAATCGGCATGGCGCTGGTCGGAACCTGCGGCATGGGTTCGCTGGTCAGACTCGGCACGGGCGACCTGCGTGGTCTCGTCGTCGTGTTGATGCTGGGGGCGACCGCCTATGCCATGCTGCGCGGCATATTCGCCGAGTTCCGGATCGGCATTCTCGAACAGATCGCGATCAGCCTGCCGGAGCCCGGCATCGACCTGGCCGCACTGGTTTCGCGGGGGCTGGGCTTCGAGGCGAGATCGCTGGTCGCCGCCGCGATCGGACTTGCGCTTTGCATCGTAGCCCTGTGCGACGCGCGCTTGCGGCGCACGCCGCGGCTGGTGACGGCCGGCGCCGCGCTGGGCGTGCTGGTGACGGCTGGATGGTGCCTCACCGCGTTTCTGCACGACGATTTTGCCGGTCCTGCCCGGCCGCAAAGCCTCACCTTCGTTTCGACGATAGGCAAGACGGTCTATGCCGGCCTGATGAGCGCCCAGGCCTTTGCCGATTTCGGTGTCGGCAGCGTCATCGGCGTCGTGCTGGGTGCCTATCTCGGTGCACGCGTGGGAGACGAATTCCGCTGGGAAGCGTTCGATGACGACCGCGAGATGCGGCGCCACTTGTGCGGCGCCGCGCTGATGGGGGCGGGCGGAATTCTCGCCGGTGGCTGCACCATCGGGCAGGGCATCACGGCGGGCTCGATGCTCGCTCTGTCATGGCCCATTGCGGTCGGCGGCATGATCTTCGGCGCGCGGCTCGGCATCGCGTTTCTGATGGATGACGCGCCGCGAACCATGCTGTCGCGCAATTTCGGCCGCCTGTTCAGCCGCGGCAAGCCTTAGTTAGCCGCGGCCGATGCCGATCACTTGTTGACCGGCGATTGCGGATCAAACAGGAAGGCGAGGACGTCCTTGATCTGCGCTTCGGTCAGCACACCATTGGTGCCGAATCGCGGCATGTTCGAGCAGGCCACCTGCGATTGCGAGTTGTATATCTTGGCGTAAGTCCGCTTGATGGCGTCCGGATCGTTTTTCCAGGCGTTGCCGTAGCCGGTCAGGCTCGGACCCAGCGTGCCGTAGCTCAGTTCAGCCGCTTCCATCTGGTGACAGGCGTAGCAATTGCCTCCGGCGGTCGTGCCCGGCGGGTCGGAGAACTGGTTGCCGCGGCCTTCGTTGGCGATCTTCGCCCCAGATTTCCAGTCACCGGTCAGCTTGCCGTCGGCGGGAAACTTCACCTTCGCCGTTTCGCGCGCGACGATCTTTTCGGCCTCGGCCGGCGGCACCTCGTTGCGGAACTTGTTGCACGCCGCCAGCGTCTCGTCCGGCTTGATTCGTGCCTGCCATTCAGGCGGGGCCTTGCTGAAGGTCGATGCCAGATATTTCTCGACGACGGCGTCATCAACCGGTTTCGTCGCGGTCTGTGCGCTCGCGCCCGGGATGGCGGTCAGGCTGAACAATGCGCCAAGCAGAATCTTTGTTGTCATGTTTGTCATTTTGATCCTCAGCGCTTGATCGAAGGAACGTTGAGTTCTCCGCCGGCCGCCTGCTTCTGCAGGAACACCGTCAGTGCCGTGATTCCGTCGGATGCATATTCGGGGATCGGCCATCGCTGCTGGCGATAGCAGTCCCACAGGCGATGCTGCATCGTGCGCAACGCGCTCTGCGAGACGCGATAGGTCGGCCAGCTTGCCATCGTCTCGCGCGGCGCCTGCCCGGGCTTGGAGAAGTTCGGCAAGCCCTGCAGACGAATGCGCTTACCCTCCTCGCCATGACAGGTCGCGCAGGAGAAGTCGTTGACGCCGCCGCGTCGATAGAACATTTCCTCGCCGACCGCTGCAGCTTCCTTTTCCTTGGGATGGGAAAGCGGAATGTCGATCTTCATGCCGTTGGACTTGTTGGCGATGAAGGCGACCAGATCTTCCATGTCCGAGGCCTTGCCGGGTCCCGAAAAGCGGCGCGCCACAACGTCCTTGGTGTCCAGCCCTTGAAGGTTCTGCATACACCAGAGCAGCCGCTGCTCCAGATCCATGACGCGGTCGGCGTCGGAAAAGTAGCGGGGCAGTTTCGCAAATGCGCCGTCGAGCTTGCCCGCGCCGAGGCCGAGGTCGCAGCCTTCGAGCGATACGTTCTTGCTGCCGCGCTTCTGCTGCCAAAGGCTTTCGCCGCGATCGACGGCCAGATAGCCGGGATTGGACATGGGATCGGAGATCATTGCGCGATAGCGTTCGATCTCCTTTTCCGCCGCGTCTTGGGCTTGAGCCGGCCGGCCCGCCAGGAGCGCGAGCGCCGTCAACGCACAGACCGCAACCACGGATGCGGTGCGATTCATCAGTTCCCTCCGTTTGTTAGGGCCGTCTTGGCGCGACCGCTGCTTTCCGTTCGACGTGACGCTTTACATTCAAGAAAAACAATATAATGATATGTTCAGATAATGAGCGATGGCAGGTGCTGCCGTCAAGGCAAAGTTGAGGCGCGGCAGCGCGCCCAGTGGGAAACCCAAGGAGAAGGCGATGTCCTTCATGTCGTCAGAACAGTCGCGTCGCGATGCCCTCAGGCTGGCGGGCCTGGCAGGCTTGAGCCTGCTGGTTACGTCGCCTGCAAGCGCCACGCCCGAAGAGGTCGCCACCGCCATCAGCAAGCTGTACGGCGACAAGAAGTTCGCGAGCGGCAAGATCAAGATGGACGTGCCTGAGATCGCCGAGAATGGCCTCGTCGTCCCGATCTCCGTTGAAGTCGAGAGTCCGATGACGGATGCCGACCATGTGAAGGCGGTCCACGTATTTGCCGAAGGCAACCCGCTGCCCAACGTCGTCAGCTACAAGTTCACGCCCGCTTGCGGCAAGGCTTCCGCAACCACCCGAATGCGGCTTGCGCAAACACAGGACATCATCTGCATCGCAGAGATGTCCGATGGTTCCCTGTTCATGGCGAAGTCCCAGATCAAGGTGACGATCGGCGGCTGCGGCGGTTGATCGAAACGAAACAAAGCCGATCCAGGCAAGGAAACGAAAATGGCAAGCCAACCACGCGTTCGTATCCCCGCTCAGGCGAAGCCGGGAGAACTCATCGAAATCAAGACGCTCATTTCCCATGACATGGAATCGGGCCAACGCAAGGATGCCTCCGGCAAGATCATTCCGCGCAAGATCATCAATTCGCTCACGGCGAAGTTCAACGACAAGCTGATCTTCGAGGCGACATGGTATCCGTCCATTTCAGCCAATCCGTATCAGTCGTTCTTTTACAAGGCGAGCGAAACCGGCGAGTTCACGCTCATCTGGAAGGATGACGACGGATCGGAATACGTCGCAAAGCACAAGATGACGGTCGGCTGATTCCTTCCGGTCGCGGGAGCGCACCGGACAAGCGGCAATTTTAGCAAGCGCGCTGCAACAGCGCATCGGGATGAATCGCATGATCTCCAGGCGGGATTTCCTGCAAGCGACGGCTGCTGCCTCGGCCATCGTAGCCGCTTCCGGTATCGGCCCGCTGGGTCGCGTCGCGGCGCAACAGAAACTGACCCAGGCGGACATCCTCAAGTTCGATCCGGTCGGAACAGTCACGATCCTTCACGTTACGGATCTTCACGCCCAACTGGTTCCGCTCTACTTCCGCGAACCCTCGATCAATCTCGGCGTCGGCGAAGTCAAGGCTCAGCCACCGCATCTGACAGACCAGGCATTTCGCAACCACTATAAAATTGCGAATGGTTCGGCGGATGCATACGCGTTGACCGCAGACGATTTTGCCGCGCTGGCAAAGAGCTACGGCCGGATGGGCGGACTTGACCGCATCGCGACTCTGGTCGCGGCCATCCGCGCCGAGCGCGGCGCCGACAAGGTGCTGCTGCTGGATGGCGGCGACACCTGGCAGGGCTCGTGGAGCGCGTTGCAGACCAAGGGGCAGGACATGGTCGATGTCATGTCCGCCCTCAAGACCGACGCGATGACGGCGCATTGGGAATTCACGCTGGGGGCGGAGCGGGTCAAGGAAATCGCCGACAAGGCACCGTTCGCATTTCTTGCACAGAACGTACGCGACAACGAATGGCAGGAGCCCGCTTTCGAGGCTCGCAAGATGTTCGAGCGGGGCGGCGCCAAAATCGCCGTGATCGGTCAGGCGTTGCCGCGAACTGCCGTCGCCAATCCGCGATGGATGTTCCCGAAATGGGAGTTCGGGATCCGTGAGGACGAAATGCAGAAGCAGGTCGACCAGTCCCGTGCGGAAGGCGCGGACGTGGTCGTACTGCTGTCGCACAACGGGTTCGACGTGGACCGCAAGCTTGCGACCAGGGTGAAGGGCATCGACATCATCCTGACGGCGCATACGCATGATGCGCTGCCGGAACTCGTCAAGGTCGGCAACACGGTTCTCGCGGCCTCCGGATCGCACGGAAAGTTCGTTTCGCGGCTCGATCTCGCCGTGAAGGACAAGCGCGTCACCGATATCCGCTTCAAGCTGATGCCGGTTTTTTCGGACGCCATCGCGCCCGATTCCGCCATGAAGGCGCTGGTGGAGAAGATCCGCGCGCCCTATGCCGCCGAGCTCGCCTCCGTCGTTGGACGAACCGACTCCCTGCTTTTCCGTCGCGGCAATTTCAACGGCACGTTCGACGACCTGATCTGCGATGCCATGCTGACGCAACGGGATGCCGAGATCTCGCTGTCTCCGGGCTTTCGCTGGGGCGGCACGCTGCTTCCCGGCGATGCGATCACCTGGGAGGCCATCACCAATGCGACGGCGATGACCTATCCTGCGTGCTACCGGCAGCAGATGACCGGAGAGCAGCTGAAGCTCGTGCTTGAAGACGTTGCCGACAACATCTTCCATCCGGATCCTTATTTCCAGGGCGGCGGAGACATGGTTCGTGTCGGCGGCATGGGCTATGCCATCGACGTTGCCAAGGCGGCCGGCGATCGGATCTCGAATCTCACCCACCTCAAAACGGGTCAGGCGATCGAGCCCAGGAAGTCCTACGTCGTCGCCGGTTGGGCGAGCATCAACGAAAGCACGCAGGGGCCGCCGATCTGGGATGTCCTGCGCAGTCATGTCAGCGCACAGAAAACGGTCCAGCTCAAGGAAAATACCGCGGTCCGGGTATCCGGAACGTGACGACCGGGCGAGCAGAGGAAGAAGATGCACATGGGCGATGAAGGACAGACTGTTTCGCTGAGCCGCCGCCAACTGATCAGGGCTGCCGGATTGGCGGCGGGCGGGCTCACGCTGGGCGCATCCGCCGGCCGCGCCGTGCCGGGGCAGCAACCGGACCCGCTGATCACCGAGATCCAGGATGCCGCGCGTTATCTGGGAGACGGGGTGGCGGCCAAGCCCTATGGCCAGCCGTCGAAATTCGAGAAGCATGTCATCCGCCGCGATGTGGAGTGGCTGACGGCATCGAGGGAGTCGTCGGTCAACTTCACGCCACTGCACGAACTCGATGGAACGATCACTCCGAGCGGGCTGTGCTTCGAGCGCCACCATTCGGGCGTTGCCGAAATCGATCCGGGCAACCACCGTCTCATGGTCAACGGTCTCGTCGACAAGCCGATGGTCTTCACGCTGGCCGACCTCAAACGCTTCCCGGGCCGAGTCAATCGAACCTACTTCCTGGAATGCGCGGCGAATTCCGGAATGGAATGGCGCGGCGCACAGTTGAACGGATGCCAGTTCACGCACGGCATGGTCCACAACGTGGTCTATACCGGCATCCCCCTGAAGGCGGTTCTCGACGAGGCCGGGTTGAAGACCAACGCCAAATGGCTGCTCGTCGAAGGCGCCGATGCCGCCGCAATGACGCGCTCGATCCCGATCGAAAAGGCGCTGAACGACTGCCTCCTTGTCTGGGGCATGAACGGCGAAGCGTTACGGCCGGAGCAGGGCTATCCGCTGCGCATCGTGGTGCCCGGCTGGGAAGGCAACATGTGGGTCAAGTGGCTGCGGCGGATCGAGGTTGGCGACCAGCCCTGGCACCACCGCGAGGAGACTTCGAAGTACACCGACCTGCTCGCCGACGGGCGATCGCGCCGCTTTACCTTCATCATGGATGCCAAGTCCGTGGTCACCAATCCCAGCCCGCAGGCGCCGTTGCGCTTCAAGGGGCCGAACACGCTTTCCGGGCTGGCATGGAGCGGCCGGGGCACGATCAAACGTGTCGACGTATCGCTCGACGGCGGCCGCAACTGGCGGTCGGCGCGGATCGACGGCACCCCGACGCCGCTGTCGCTGACGCGCTTCTACGTCGATTTCGACTGGGGCGGTCAGGAGCTTCTCGTGCAATCCCGCGCTGTCGATGACACCGGATATGTGCAGCCGACGAAATCCGAACTGCGGCAGGTTCGCGGGACCAATTCGATCTATCACAACAACGGAATCCAGACCTGGCAGGTCAAGGCAAATGGCGAGACCGAGAATGTCGAAGTATCTTAGGGTTGCTGCGACGCTTGCCGGCTTGTGCCTCGTCGCATTTCCGGCGAATGCCGGAAAGCTGAACCTCGGGCGGGAAGCGCTCCCCGACGAGGTCGCGGCATGGGACAGGGATGTTCGTCCCGATGGCCAGGGGCTTCCGCCGGGCAAGGGCAGCGTGAAGGAGGGCGAAGCCCTCTACCTCGAACGCTGCGCATCCTGTCATGGGGAATTCGGCGAGGGGGCCGGGCGTTGGCCCGTTCTGGCGGGCGGCGCCGGAACCCTCAAGAAAGAAAGCCCGGAAAAGACCATCGGCTCGTTCTGGCCCTATGCATCGACGGCTTTTGACTACATCCAGCGGGCGATGCCGTACGGCAACGCCCGTTCGCTCGAACCGAACGAGGTCTATGCCATCGTCGCCTATCTGATGTTCATGAACGACATCGTCAAGGAAGACTTCACGCTGTCGAACCAGAACTTCGCCGGCGTGAAGCTGCCGAACGCCGGCGGGTTCTACGACGATGACCGCGAGAAGGTCGAAAAGCAATTCTGGAATCCGAAACCCTGCATGTCGAACTGCAAGGCGGAAGTGAAGATCACGGGACGCGCCTCTGTTCTTGACGTCACGCCCGAGGAAGGGAAGAAGGGCCCGAAGGTCGACTGATGTTTGCTGGCGGAGTTCCTGCTCGGGTCGCGTCGTTGACGGCAGCGGTTCTGACGGCAGGCGGCCTTGCACAGGCTGCAGCATCCACCGAGATCAAGGGCGACAGGGAGCTTGGCGAGTATCTCTCCGCGCAGTGTACGGCCTGTCATCAGATTTCCGGCAAGAGCGTTGGCGGCGTGCCCTCGATCGTCGCCTGGCCCGAGGAACAGTTCATTGCCGTGATCACGTCCTACAAGGAAGGGCAGCGCGACAACGAAACCATGCGAACGATCTCGCACAGTCTTTCGCTCGAAGAGATAGCTGCACTTGCGGCCTATTTCGGCAGCCTGAAGCTCACCGGACAGGCGCAGAAATGAACGCCGGAGCCGCAGCGTCGAGCCGCGAAATTGGTGCCCGACCGGCACCGTGATCGAGGACCGGAACGGCATCGAACTTAGCGGGGGAGAGAACCATGTCTGGAATTACGCGAAGAAGCTTGCTCGGTGCCGGCGCGGCGGTCGTCGCATCCGCAGTGACTGCACCGGCCGTCATCGGCCAGGCGCGGCCGCGCGTCGTCGTCGTTGGTGGCGGGCCCGGCGGCGCCACGGTGGCCAAGTATGTTGCCCGCGACAGCGCCGGCGCCATAAATGTCTCGCTGATCGAGCCTTCTGCCAACTTCGTGACCTGTTTTCATTCGAACCTGTATCTCGGTGGATACAAGACATTCGATCAGATCACCCACAATTACGAAGCCCTGACCAAGAAGTATGGCGTCAATCATGTCCGGCAGGCGGTGGCCTTCATCGACCGAGACGAGAAGCGTGTCCGGACCGCGGACAACACGATTCTTTCCTACGACAAGCTGGTGGTCGCTCCGGGCATCGATCTGAAATACGATTCCGTGCCAGGCTGGGGGCAGGAGCACGAACAAGCGATGCCCCATGCCTGGAAGGCGGGTCCGCAGACCCAGCTGCTGAAAAAGCGCCTCGACGAAGTCAAGAATGGCGGCGTCATCGTCATGATCGCTCCGCCCAATCCCTATCGCTGTCCACCGGGCCCTTACGAGCGTGTTTCGATGATGGCTCATGTGCTCAAGGCGAGCGGCCGGACGAACTGCAAGATCATCATCGTCGATCCCAAGGAGACCTACTCCAAGCAGGGTCTGTTCCAGGACGGCTGGGAGACCTTCTACAAGGGCATGGTCGAATGGCTGGGGCCGAAAATTCACGACGGATTGAAATCCGTCGACCCGAAGACCGGCACCGTGGTAACCGGCTTCGAGACATACAAGGATTGCGCGCTGGTCAACGTCATTCCCGCTCAGATGGCCGGCAAGATCGCGCGTGACGCCGGACTGGCCGATGCGTCGGGATTCTGCCCGATCGATCCGACGACGATGAAATCGGCGAAAGACCCGAATCTTTTCGTGGTCGGCGACGCCTGTATCGCGGGCGACATGCCGAAGTCGGCATTTTCGGCCAACAGCCAAGCTAAAGTCGCCGCAATGATCATCCGCAACGAATTGACGGGAAGCCGGAGCTTCCCTCCGCGCTACAACAACACCTGCTGGAGCCTGATCGAGACGGACAATGCGGTGAAGGTCGGCGGCCGGTACGAACCGAAGGATGGCAAGATCAGCGCCGCAGAAACCTTCGTCTCGAAAACCGGAGAGACGGCGGATCTGCGCAAGCAGACGCAGGAAGAAAATATCGGCTGGTATTCGGGAATCACCACCGACATTTTCGGATAGGTTCCGGCAGCGCCATATGCAGTCTGTCGAACGGCCGGTGCGTGGGGTTGCTCGTCTGGTGACCGACTTGACCTGGCGATCGACCGTTCGTCGTCTCGACAGACCGCGGTGCGATCTTCACGGGCGGGTTGTGCCGAGACATCGCGCAGCACGGGCAGCGGTGGACCATCGTTGTTGCGCCCGATTGGCCGCTGGCCTCGTTCCGTGGTATGCTTCAGCCAGCGGGAGAAACCAGCGGGAGAAAGATGTCCGATCAGGCAGACTGGACAAACGCGTTTCCGCCGTTGAAGAATCTTTCGGAAGTCAAGCGCCTGCGGCACGGCAGCATGATTGTCGTCTTGCCCGAGGGGAGCCGGATATTCGGTCCGGGTCATGCGCCCGAAAATTTCCTGCTGCTGCTGGAGGGCAGCATTCGGGTGCAGCAGGTTTCGGAAGGTGGCCGCGAAATTGTGCTTTACCGCGTTTCGCCCGGTGAAAGTTGCGCACTGACGACGGCTTGCCTGATGGGATATGAGGACTATCAGGCAGAGGGAATTGCCGAAACCGCGGTGCGCGCCGTCGCCATTCCGCGCTCTATCTTCGATGAACTGATCGCCTCGTCCCGCGACTTCAGGCGGTTCGTCTTCACCGCGTTCAGCCGCCGCGTCACCAACTTGTTTCGTGTCATCGAGGAGGTGGCGTTCGCGCGGATCGACGTGCGGCTTGCACAGCGATTGCTCCAGTTGGCGGACGACAGCCACCGATTGCCGGCGACGCACCAGGACCTCGCCAACGAACTCGGCAGCGCAAGGGAGGTCATCAGCCGCCAGTTGCATGAATTTCAGCGGCGGGGATGGATCAAGGCCACGCGGGGCGAAATAGAACTGACGGACCGTCGGGCTCTCACCGATCTGGCCGCCGGTTGAAGCTGGCCGGTCGCCGTCGCGGTTCGACCAGCCGCATGCTCAGTCCCAGTACGTAGGCCCGGGCGCGCACCGATGCCTCGGTGCGCCCCAACTGCTTGCAGATCGCCCGTGCATGCAGGCCCCGGAACACCGCCTGCCGCAGGAGTTCATCGGCTTCAGGCGTCCAGGGAGATGGGCAGTTCGGCATGGTGTGCCTCGTCGAAGGCCGGATGCAAAGATCGCTTGGCTTTCAAAGCTATCATGTCGGCGATCGAGGGTTGGTGACTTAGTCACATACCAGCCGGACGGCGCGCTTTATTGTCGAACCAATCAACGGAGAGCGCAGAAATGACCCGCAATATTGGTTCGATCGACCGCCTGATCCGATTCGTCGCCGGGCTCGCAGTGTTGAGCCTTGTCTTCGTCGGACCGCAATCGCTGTGGGGATTGCTCGGGCTCGTTCCATTGGCCACCGCCGTCATCGGCTGGTGCCCGCCCTATGCCATGCTCGGGATCAGCACTTGCAGGACGCCCGGGAAGGCGTGATGCGCATGAAGCACAGGAGTTCTCTTGCCGTACCCGATTGATACGCACGTCATTCCGAA
Source organism: uncultured Bradyrhizobium sp. (assembly GCA_964609175.1). Classification (GTDB taxonomy): domain Bacteria; phylum Pseudomonadota; class Alphaproteobacteria; order Rhizobiales; family Xanthobacteraceae; genus Bradyrhizobium. The sequence goes on along the minus strand of CAZSRR010000003.1, from coordinate 167,407 downwards.
AGTTGCCGCGTTCTTCGATCCTGAAACCAGCACCATCAGCTATGTGGTGAAGGATCCCGCGTCGTCGTCCTGCGCCATCATCGACCCCGTGATGGACATCGACTATGCGGCAGGCCGTATCAGCTACAAGTCGGCCGACACCGTTATTGACTACGTCAGGCTCAATCGTCTCACGGTGGAATGGCTGGTCGAAACCCATGCGCATGCCGACCACCTGTCGGCGGCGCCCTACATCCAGCAGAAGCTGGGCGGCAAACTCGGAATCGGCGAGCATATCGTCGCCGTTCAGAATACCTTCGGAAAGGTGTTCAACGAAGGTACGGAATTTCGGCGCGACGGCAGCCAGTTCGACCGCCTGTTCAAGGATGGTGACGTCTACGCCATCGGCGGCATGACCGCGTTCGTCATGCACACTCCCGGTCACACGTCGGCGTGTACGACACATGTCATTGGCGACGCCGCCTTCGTCGGCGACACGCTGTTCATGCCCGATGGCGGTACGGCCCGCGCCGACTTCCCGGGTGGTGACGCGCGGGCGCTGTTCCGGTCGATCCGCAAGATTCTGGATACGCTACCGGCGAAAACCAGGCTGTTCATGTGTCACGACTACGGTCCCAACGGCCGTGAAATTCGCTGGGAAACCAGCGTGGAGGAAGAGCGAAGGCACAACATTCATGTTCGCGACGGAATCAGCGAAGACGCCTTCGTCGCCCTCCGCGAGGCACGCGACAGAACCCTGTCGATGCCTCGGCTCATCGTGCCTTCCCTGCAGGTGAATATTCGGGCCGGGCATCTGCCGGAGGCGGATTCCAGCGGAAAGGTGTTTCTCAAGGTTCCGGTGAATACTTTGTAGGAACAGGACGTCGCCGCGCAGGCGCAGGCGCCTTTTGATCTGGCTCATGGGCCGCGATGCGCGGGCCGCTAGAATGGACTGTGTGGAGGGGAGCCGCGACTGCCGTGCTGACCACGCTCATCGACTATGTGGGGGAAGGCCTGCTGTCGTGGCTTGGCGGACTGCTGGTCGGCGGACTGTTCGGCTTCTTCGCGCAACGGAGCCGGTTCTGCCTCCGGGCCGCTGCGGTAGAATTCTCTCGCGGGGAATTCGGCCAGCGCTTGTCAGTCTGGCTCCTGACCTTCGCGGCCGCGCTGACGGGTACCCAGATCATGGCGGCGCTTGGCTGGCTCGATACGTCGAACGTGCGTCAGCTCGCGCAGCAAGGCAGCGTATCCGGCGCCATGATCGGCGGCGTGATGTTCGGTTGCGGCATGATACTGACGCGCGGCTGCGCGAGCCGGCTGCTGGTGCTTTCCGCCAACGGCAACCTGCGAGCCCTGCTGTCGGGGCTCGTGTTCGCCGTCACCGCGCAGGCTGCTTATCGGGGTCTGCTGTCGCCTGCCCGCGAATGGCTGACTTCGCTTTGGCTGATCGATGGGGGGCCGTCGCGCGATATCATGAGCCTGGTGGGCGGCGGAACGTTCGAGAAAATCGCCTTCGGCGCGGTCTGGATTCTCGCAGGATTGGCCTTCGCAATCCGCAGCCACCTTCCGCCGCGGTTGCTCTGGTCCGCGCTGGCGACGGGCGCGGCCGTCGTTGCCGGCTGGTTCTTTACCTATCAGATGTTTCAATCCTCGTTTTCTCCGACCACCGTCAAGAGTCTCACCTTCAGCGGCCCCTCCGCCGAAGTCTTGATGCTGGTGCTGAACAGCCCCCAGGTCCGTCTCGGCTTCGATCTCGGAATCGTGCCCGGTGTGTTCCTCGGTTCTTTCGCTGCGGCCGCGCTTTCAAACGAACTGCGGCTCGAGGGATTTTCCGACGGCCTTGGGATGCGGCGGTACCTGATCGGTGCCGTACTGATGGGATTCGGCGCCATGCTGGCCGGCGGTTGCGCCGTCGGCGCCGGTATCACGGGGGCATCGGTATTTGCCGTCACGGCCTGGATCGTCCTCGTCGGCATGTGGCTTGGCGCCGGCGTGACGGATCTGGCGATCGACCGCGGTCTTGGCCGCAGGCACGAACGGTTGCACGCCGTGGCAGCGCCGCTGGATCGCTTCGGCAAGCAGAACACGCGAGGTTGACTCCGGCGAGAAATGACGAAGCCCTTTGGAAACCTGCCGAAAAATGCATCGTGCGTGGGGTCAATGTTCGGCGCCTATTCACAGCAGGGTCAGGAATGTACTTGCGGGCATGAAGGAGGGTAGCATGGGCATGTTCAGCGGTTACGGGCGCGTTTCCGCGTACCGGCCGACCTCCTCATTCCTCCTCCCGGTGCAAGCCAGGCGGGACACCAAGCGGGCGGCGGCCTGATTGCACTTTCGTCAGATATTCGAGGTCATCGCGGCCAACGGAGAGGCTCCACCATCAACACAGAACGCCAGCCGAGCGCCTGTCATTTAGAACGCAGATGCTTCAGGCGGCACGCCCCGACCAGATGCGTTTTTGAGTGGCCGATTCGCACTTGCACGGGCAACGGCAACCACGACGGAATCTCCCGCTTGATATCGATGCGGTGCATCGAGGATAGCAGCGATCGGTCAAGATCCTGCCTGGTCGTGGTCCCGTCGAATGTCACGCGCGTGGCACGCCCGGCGTGGTCGAACCAGAATTTCATGCGCAGGGACCACTCAGCGAACATGAAGCCCACATTAGCCGTCGCGTAGGGCTTCAGCACATCGTCCACGACGTCGCAAATGCGATCGGTCAGCCGGTTCTTCAAATCGTTGACCAGCTGCTCTTGCTCCGGTGTCCAACTCCTGCCGATCATGATCGAAGCGGGCTTGCTCGAAGCGGTTCGGGGATCGGCGTCCGGATTCTCCAGGACGTTCTTGGGCGGCAGGTCGGAGATCTCCGAACGGGATTGGCTCCCGCAGCAACAGACCAGCAGCAACGCAACGATCTTGAGACAGCGCATGAACATAGTTTCTCCACGCCGACATTTCCGGCTGGTTGATGGCAACGAAAATTGCAGCCTAATCGGAAGACGAATTGACGGAGGCTTTTGCGAAGAGGCGTCGCCTGTTAGCCAAAGTCGGAGCGTGGTGAGGGATATCGCGGGATGCGAGCTCAAGGAGCTGGTCGACCATCAACGCATTTGGGTACCTGCCATGACGACCTCGCTGCAGAGCGTGGGGGGCGATCAGGAGGATTGCGCGTTGCTGGAGGTTGCGTCAACCGTGGCGTGCATCAACCTGGGCGGTTTATCGCAGAATGATCGTGTGGATGATGGGCCTTGAGTGGAACAGGGTTGCGAATTTTCGCGCTAAAATTGCGTTTGATCGCAAATTCGAAACGCCGGCGTGTTCACAAAGCCGACCCTAGCCCCTCGCCACGCGCGCCTGTTCGAGGGTCCGTGACGGCAACTCGCCGAATGCCGCGCGATACGCGTTGGAAAATTCGCTCTGGTGCCAGAAGCCGTGCGCCAGCGCGCTGGCCTTCACCGTCAGGCCCGGCGCGCCGGTGCGGAGCTGGCGGCGCACCGACCACAACCGCCTGAGCCGGCCGTAGCGGTAGACGCCCGAGCCGCAGACGGTGAGGGCGGCCTTCTGCAAGGTGCGCACCGATACGCCGATCGCATCCGCCAGCCTGTCATTGCTGAGGTCGATCGGCGAGCTCCCGACCAGCTCATCGACCCTGTCGACGATGAGCTTGTAGCGATCGAGCGGTTCGCGGCTGGCGGAGGCAGCCGTCTCGCCGGATTGCAACGCCAGTTCGAGGTCCGCGAGCAGCGTGTCCTCGGTTCGCTTGCACAGATCGGCTGCAGTCATGGCGCCGGGTTCGGTGGCGGCAAGCCCGAGAATGTTGCTAATCGACGCCTGGAGTCCGGTGAGTTCCGCCGCCGGCAGCCGCAGCAACACAAAGCCGTCGTCGAAGTCGAACCGGCCCTGATCAAGGATGGACGCGTCGATTGAAAGGATCGCAACGAGCCGGCTTTCCGGCTCGAGCACGGTGCATTTCACGCTTCCCTTCAACAGAAGCAGCGCCTGTCCGATTTCCCTGCCGTTTACCCGCGTCGAACCCACCTGGTCCATGGGAACGACGACCATCAGGCGTCCTGACAATTCGTAGCCGTTGATGATACGCGGGAACGTGCGGACCAGCGACAGCCGGCACGAAGGCAATGCCAACGTGGCGCGCTTGACCGGGAATTCCCTTGCCGTCAGCGGGATGCTTTGGGCCTGGACGTAGCGCTCGCTTTCCCGGAAATGGTCGATGTCGGCATAGGACTGCAAGTCCAGGGCAGGCGAAGCGCTGAGGGTGCGGAACAGCATCTGCCGGAGGCGAATCAGTGAATGTCGGATTCTTAAGATGATAGATATCATCTGTATGGCGTCGGGTAAATCCGGCAAATGGCGACAAACACGGCCGGAATGGGAGAACGACGGCGCGTTGCGCAGATCTGTTGGTCCAATTCAATTGTCCGGAAATCATCGGCACCGGCGATGGTCGCCCGACCGCATCCGACCGCGGTCATCGATCCACCATCCTGCGGCCTCGCCGGAGTTTCGTCGTCTCCGTTGCCCGGTAGCGCCGGGTCGATCGCTATGCCCGCTCCTGTGCAGACGTTGCATCGCATCGACGGTAGCCTGAACCAAAACGATTCGCGCCGTTGAAGCCGACTGCGAGAGCTGGGGCTCGGCAAGTCTAGGGTATGATTTTCCTGCCTTTCCACCCACGCCGTTTTGCGGCGGCGCTTCCGTGCCGGTCAGTTCGTAACCGAACTGGGAGTAATCCTGATCCGGCAATCGAAGGTTCGCGATGCGGTCACAGCGCACTCTGCTTGGAATTGGTCTCTTTGCCTTGCTGTTGATCTGCACCGCTTCGGTGTTTCTCGAGATCAAATCCCGTTCCGACGCGAGATGGGTCAATCACAGCCTGCAGGTGCTGAACAAGCTGTCGGAGGCGCGGCTGCTCATCAGCCAGGGGGAGAGCGCAGCGCGCGGCTTTGCGCTCTCCGACGATCCGCGTCTGGCGGCGGAATACCGCGAAACTCTCGAGCGGATCAGGCCGGCTCTCTCGCACCTGCTCGAGACGACGAGAGACAATCCGCACCAGACGCAGTTGCTAGAAGGCGCCGAAACGATGGTGGCTCAACGGCTCGCGAGGACCGACGAATTGGTCAGGCTTCGCGAAGCAGGCGATGCCGTCGGGATGGCCGGACTGATCGCGAATGCCGGAGGCGTCTCGGCGATGGTCGCCATCGACGACAGCTTCGGCCGGCTGGCCGCCGAGGAGGAGCGCTTGCTCGCGATCAGGTCCGGAAAATCGCAGCAGACCGGCAGCCTGCTGGTTGCGGCCGGTCTCGCCGGGACGGCGCTGATCGTCGTGCTCGCCGCGATCCTGATCCGCGACAGCCGCCATTCGGTCGCCGAAAGGACCGAACATCTCGTCGCCACCCAGAAGCAGCTTCTTCGTTCGACGTCGGTGATCCAGAGCATGTTCGGCAGCATGGCCGAAGCGGTCCTGGTCATCGACGCCCGCGGAGAAATCGTGCTCGCCAACCGCGCGGCCGAAACGTTGCTGGGCTACCGCTCGGGGATGTCTATTGCGGAACTGAGGGCGCACAACAGCGTCTACCGCGTCGACGGGACCACCCTCGTCGCGGCGGAGGATGGGCCGGCGGCGCGCGCCGTGCGCGGCGAGCAGTTCGACCAGGAGGAAATCGTCATTCGCCAGCCGGGCCGGCAAGACCCGATCCATCTGGTGGTCAGTTGTTGCGCGCTACATGACGAGGCGGGAAAATTCAGCGGCGCCGCGCTGATCTATCACGACGTCACCGCGGGTCGTGAAATCGAACGCAAGCTGCATCAATCGCAAAAGCTCGACGCGATCGGCAAGCTGACCGGCGGCGTCGCGCACGATTTCAACAACATGCTCACGGTGATCACCGGCACGACGGAAATCCTGGTGGCCGGTCTCGAAGACCGGAGAGACCTGCAGGAGGTCGCAGCCCTGATCAATCAGGCCGCGGACCGATGCACCGATCTGATCAAGCACCTGCTCGCCTTTGCCCGCGCACAGCCGCTGCAGCCGCGCAACGTCGACATCAACGACACCGTCAAGGAGATGGCAAGGCTGCTGAAGCCAACGCTCGGCGAACAGGTCGAGATCATGTTGCGCCTGCCGGACAGGATATCGACGGTTCATATCGATCCGTCGCAACTCGCCAACGCCTTGCTGAATCTGGCGATCAACGCGCGGGACGCGATGCCGCACGGCGGCAAGCTGATGCTGGAAGCGGCGGACATCGAACTCGACGAAGCCTATGCACGGATGAATCCGGACGTGCGGCCGGGCGCCTATGCGATGCTCGCCGTAACCGACACCGGCAGCGGCATGCCGCCGGAGGTGCGCGACAAGATATTCGAACCGTTCTTCACCACCAAGGCGACCGGCCGCGGTACGGGGCTTGGCCTCAGCATGGTCTATGGCTTCGTCAAGCAATCGGGCGGGCACGTCAAGGTTTACAGCGAACAAGGCACAGGCACCACGATCAAGCTCTACCTGCCGGTCGCCACCGGCGCCGCCGATGCGGTTGCGCCAGTGCTCGAGCCGGTGCGCGGCGGCAGCGAAACCATTCTCGTGGTGGAGGACGACGACCTCGTCCGCAGCTTCGTGCTCTCGCAGCTCGACAGCCTGGGCTACACGACGCTCGCTGCCGCCGACAGCCGCACCGCGCTTGCCGTCGAGGAGTGCGGCGCGCCGATCGATCTGCTGTTCACCGACCTGATCATGCCGGGGGGGCTGACCGGACGTCAGCTCGCCGACGAGGTGGTCCGGCGCCGGCCGGGAACCAAAGTGCTCTACACGTCAGGATACACGGAGGATGCCATCGTGCACCACGGGCGGCTCGACCCCGGCGTCCTGCTGCTCTCCAAGCCGTATCACAAGTCCGAACTCGGCCGCATGGTGCGCCGCGCGCTCGACGGCGACGCTGCTCCGAACGCCGGGTCGCAGGCCGATGTCCGCGTCGATACGTCAGTTGGAGTGCGCAGGCGGCCTCGCGAAGCTTCACGCGCGCCCGCTTCAGGCTGACATTCGCGCAGCGGACGTCCTTTCTCGCCGCATCGGTCAATGCAACACAACGTGCACAGGCGTCGCGCCGCTACGTGGTCATACGTGCGTGGGAATTAACTCCAACGAAGGTACGGTGGCCTAGCTTGGTGAATAGATCGGCGTTCTCTCCGCGGAAATACGGTGTTTTCGTCATGCATGTATCCGTTCAAACCGGGTGCGGTCAGGCCGTGTGTCCCGCGCGATCGGCATCCTTCACGCCCGGCATGAGCGGACTGAACGAGATCTTCCCCATCCGACAGCAATCTCACGGTCCGGCCGTCGCGATGCCCGGATTCGGCCTGCGCTATTCCGGGAGCTAGAAATCAGATGAAAATGCCGCCTGCCGCCACCGGCGATTCTGCAACCGAAATGGAAGCATCCAAACCGCCGTTGAACACGCCGTTGACCGCGGAGTCGATGCTGGCCGCGGTGCTGGATGCGCTGTCGGTCGGCATGTTCTGGAAGGATCGCGAGTCGCGCATCCTCGGCTGCAATCAGAGGTTCGCGGAGGATTCCGGCGGGACCGGGCCGGAAGACATCATCGGCAAAACCAACTTCGATTTCTATCCGAAGGAACAGGCCGACGCGTACCGCGCGGACGACCTCGAAGTGATGAACACCGGCCTGGCCAAGCTCGGCATCGAGGAACCGCTTCTGCTTCCGACCGGCGAGACCGCCTGGGTCGAGACCAACAAGGCGCCGCTGCGTAACGCGGCTGGCGAGATCATCGGCCTGCTGGCCACTTACCGGGACGTCACCGAGCGCCGCAAGGCCGGCGACGAGCGCGTTCGCATGGCGCTGGAACTTGCCGCCGCCAGGCAGGCCGCGGCGAGTTCGCGGCAGGATGCGCTGACGGGGCTTCCCAATCGGCGCCATCTGCAGGAAGAGCTGGGCCAACGCCTCGTTTCATTGAGCGCCGGCCAGGTGAAACGGCTTGCGATCGTGGCGGTCGACCTGGATCGTTTCACCGCCATCAACGATTTGCACGGGCACGCCATCGGCGACGAACTGCTTCGAGCCATCGCTGGCCGCCTGTCGGAAGGTGCCGGGCCGGACGGGATGGTGGCGCGCCTGGGCGGAGACGAATTCATTCTGGTACTGCCGTTCACGACGGATGCCGACCTGACGGCGCAGCTTTCCGCATTGCAGGCGAGGTTCGAGGGCCCGGTCGTTCTGGCCGACCATCATCTGGCCGTCAGCGTGGCGCTGGGCGTCGCGCGGGCGCCGGCCGATGGTGTCGACGCCGAGGCGCTGCTGCGGCGAGCGGATATGGCCTTGCACCGCGCCAAGGAGCGGGGAGGCGGGCGCTTCGTTTTCTTCCAGCAGAAAATGGAAGCGCTGGCGACGGAACGCGCGCTGCTCGAGCGCGATTTGAGGATCGCCGTCAAGAATGACCAGATCATCCCGTACTTTCAGCCGATCCGGGATCTCGGCAGCGGCGAAGTGTCCTGCTACGAAGTTCTTGCGCGGTGGCAGCATCCCGAGCGGGGCGCGATCCCGCCCACCCAATTCATTCAAATCGCGGTCGATGCCGGCCTGATCGGCGCGATGACGCTCAATGTGCTGCGCCGTGCCTGCCGTGAAACGCTGAACTGGCCCGGTGCGCCACGGATCGCGATCAACATTGCGCCGGTGCAGCTGCGTGATGCTTCGCTGCCCCAGACGTTGTTGAAGCTCCTGTCGGAATGCGGCTTTCCGGCCGCGCGCCTCGAAATCGAGGTGACCGAGGACGCGCTGGTGGCGGACTTCGCCACCGCCAAGGCGATTTTGACCTCGCTCAAGAATCTCGGCGTTCGGGTTGCCATTGATGATTTCGGCACCGGCTATTCCAGTCTGCGGCACCTCAGCGAGCTGCCATTCGACACGATGAAGATCGACCAGTCGTTCGTGCATTCTATGAACGACAACAAGAATGCGCTGACCATCGTCAAATCGATCGTGCAACTGGCGAAAAACCTCGGCATCGGGCTGGTTGCCGAGGGCATCGAAGCCGAGGATCAGATTCTCACGCTCACCGTGCTCGGCTGCGATCGCGGTCAGGGCTTTCATCTGGGGCCTCCCGCGCCAGGCATGACGCAAACAGGGGCGGACTGCGTGGGACACGGTAAGGGCGAAGCGGAAACTGCGCAGGCTGTTCCCCCCGCGCAGCCGCCGACCGGGCGTCGCACCGCAAGCCGCTGACCGGAGATCCAGACACGCAATCCGGGCATTGCAGGGCGGCAGGCCGGCCTATTGGCCGGCGGGCCTTGATGTGAAATCCTGCAGCAACGGTACCCGGAAAGTCGATGTCGGAACGGATAACGGATGTAGTCGTGCTCGGCGCGGGCATCGTCGGCGTATCGGCGGCCTACGCTGCGCGGGAGCGCGGGATGTCGGTCGTCCTCATCGACCGGCGCGAGCCCGGCAGCGAGACCTCCTACGGTAATGCCGGCATCATCAGCAGCAGTTCGGTCACGCCGCTGAACAATCCGGCGCTATGGAAGTCGCTGCCGAAATACCTCACCAACCGCCACGCCGCCCTGCGATGGAATCCGGTCTGGGCAATGCAGAATCCTGGCTGGGTGCTGCGCTTCCTCGCCGACGCGTTTCCCTCACGTCTGAAGCCGCGGGAGGCTGCTCTCCGTGGGCTGATCGGCGCATCGGGGAAGCTGCACCGTGAATGGATCGTGCAGGCGGGCGCGGGTTATCGTCTCCGCGAAACCGGCTCGCTGAAGGCGTGGCGCAGTGATTCGGTCGAAACGGCGAAGCAGGAGCAGGCGTTACTCGCCGAATACGGCATCGCCAGCGAACTCCTCGACCGCCAGGCCATCTCCGCGATCGAGCCGGATATCGTCCCGGTTTACAAAGTCGGCCTGCTGCACAGTGAATCCGCCTCAGTCGATTCACCGGGCGCGGTGGTCAAGGCCTATGCGCAGATGTTCGCCGGTGCCGGCGGCAGGATAAGCCAATCTGAAGTCACGGCGATCGTACCGAATGGAGACGGCTGGCGTGTGCCGCTTTCGTCCGGCGAGATATCGGCACGCCATGTGGTGGTGGCGCTCGGGCCCTGGTCGGCGGATATCTTGCGTCCTCTTGGCTATCGCGTGCCGCTTGCCGTCGAGCGCGGCTATCACCGCGAATTCAGGCCCAATCCGGCGCGGTCGCTCCGGCGGCCGATCTATGACGTCGATGGCAGCTTCTTTGTAACGCCGATGGAGCGCGGCATCCGGGTCTCTTCGGGCGTCGAACTGACCGGCCGCGATGCGCCGTCCTCTTTCGCGCAGATCGAGCAGGTCGTGCCGCTGGCGCGCGAGGTGGTGGAGTTCGGCGACGCGGTCGGCGACGTCTGGCGCGGTGCGCGTCCGACGCTGCCCGACAGCCTGCCGATGATCGGCCCCGCGCCCCGTCATCCCGGCCTTTGGCTTGCCTTCGGCAACCAGCACATCGGCTTCACCACGGGGCCCGCCACCGGCGCCGCCATCGCCGCCATGATTGCCGGCGCGCCGCCGCCGTATGACGTCAAGCCGTTCGCACCGAGCCGTTACATTTCCTGAATTGTGGTGCAGTTCGCTCGAAAATTGAGCGCAAGGCGTTCGAATGCCGCGCAGGGATGCGTCCGCGACGGGCCGCCGCACGCGATCCGGCCGGGGAACGGTCAAATTCACGATCCATCGTGGTAGGACGCTTGCATCGGCGTTGGCACACACATTGCACCCATTCCCTTGGCGAATCGCTGCAATCTTCAACTCGCGCTTGCATGGAATGATGGTTTGGTGACACGGTTGCGGTGGCATGGTTGGGCTGGGAACGCGGGGGCGCATTCCCAGACCTTGGGATCTTTTCAATGTTGCGTCTGATTGCCCGGCGTCTTGCCATCGGTGTGTTGGTCGCGCTCACCGTGATGACGCTTGCGTTTCTGCTGACGCGTCTGTCCGGCGACCTCGCCGTATCGATCGCCGGCCCGTCGGCGACGCAGGCCGACGTCGAGATCGTGCGCAAGGCCTACGGCCTCGACCGGCCGCTTTATGTGCAGTTCTTCGCCTGGATCGGCCGCGCCTTGGTCGGCGATTTCGGCCAGAGCTACTTTTTCAAGGACAGCGTGGCGAACTTGATCCTCAAGCGACTGCCGACCACCGTCACGCTCGGTCTGGTGGGTTTGAGTCTCGCGCTGATCATCTCGATTCCGCTCGGAATTCTGGCGGCGCTGCGCGAAAACACCTGGGTCGATCGCAGCGTCACTCTGTTTACGATGGTGGGGCAGGCGGTGCCGAGCTTCTGGCTGGCGCTGATCCTGATGATCGTGCTCGGCCTGCAGCTCGGCCTTCTGCCCATCTCAGGCACTGGCTCCTGGCAGCATTTCGTGATGCCCGGGATCGTGCTCGCCTTCACTGCCATTCCGGCGCTGACGCGGCTGACGCGCTCCGGCATGATCGAGGCCATGGCCTCCGACTACATCCGCACCGCGCGCGCGAAAGGCCTGTCGCGGGCGCGGATCATCTTCAAGCATGCGCTGCGCAACGCCGCCATTCCCGTGGTTTCGATCGCCGCCGTGCAACTCGGCTTCATGCTGGGCGGCTCGATCGTGATCGAGACCGTGTTCGCGCTGCATGGCGTCGGTTATCTCGGCTGGGAGAGTATCGCCAAAAACGACTTCCCCGTGGTGCAGGCGGTGGTGCTGGTGCTCGCCGTGTTCTATATCGGCCTGACGCTGCTCGCCGATATTCTCAACGCACTGCTCGATCCGAGGCTGCGCACGGCATGAGCGAGCCGATCGCCATTCAGGCGCAGCCATCCGGCGCCGGCAGCTCGCGTCTCGGCAACGCCGCCTTCGCGATCGGCCTCGCCATCGTCGCGCTCGTGGTGCTGGCCGCGATCGTCGGCAATGCGCTGGTGCCGCAGGACCCCTTCACGCAGGATCTCGGCAACCGCCTCAAGCCGCCGTTCTGGATGGAGGGCGCGCAGCCGGAGCACCTGCTCGGCACCGATCAACTCGGGCGGGATTATCTGGCGCGACTGGTCTATGGGGCGCGCATATCGCTGTTGATCGGTATCATGACGGTAATCACCTCGGGCCTGATCGGCATCACGCTGGGCGTGCTCGGCGGTTTCTTCGGCGGCCGCGTCGACGACGTGGTGCTGTTCGCCATCACCACCCGCCTGTCGATCCCCGTCGTGCTGGTGGCGCTCGCCGTGGTCGGCCTGATGGGATCGGGCCTCTGGCTCGTGATGGCGACCCTCGGCCTGTTGCTGTGGGATCGATTTGCGGTGGTGGCGCGCTCCACCACCATGCAGGTCCGCAACCATGATTATGTCAGCGCCGCCTGGTGCGCGGGCGCTTCGATGCCGCATATCCTGACCAAGGAAATTTTGCCGAATATCGCCAGCCATCTCGCGGTGGTGGCTACGCTGGAAATGGCGCTGGCGATTTTGCTGGAAGCCGCGCTGTCGTTCCTCGGCCTCGGCGTGCCGCCGCCACTACCGTCATGGGGCCTGATGATCGCCGAAGGCAAGGACTACATGTTCTTCTCGCCCTGGGTCATCATGATCCCCGGCATCGCGCTGGCCGTGCTGGTCCTCGGCATCAATCTGGTCGGCGACGGCCTGCGCAATTGGCTCGGCGCGGAGCGGCTGCGATGAGCGCGCTGCTGGAGGTCGAGGGACTGCAGGTCGGTTTCGGCGGCCGCACCGCCGCGGTGCGCGGCGCCTCGTTCCGGGTCGAGAAGGGCGAGACCCATTGCCTGGTCGGTGAATCCGGCTGCGGAAAATCCGTCACCGCGCTGGCGGTGATGAGCCTGCTCGCTCGCGGCGGCCAGCGTTCGGCCAGCAAGATGAGCTTCGCCGGCACCGACTTGCTGTCGCTGTCGGACCGCGAGATGGCGCGGCTGCGCGGCAACCGCATGGCGATGATCTTTCAGGAGCCGATGACCAGCCTCAACCCGGCCTTCACCGTCGGCTCGCAGATGGCGGAAGTGCTGACCCGGCACAAGGGCGGCTCGCGCGCGGCAGCCTTGGACCGCGCCGCCGAACTGATGGGTCGCGTCGGCATCACCGCGCCGGGGATGCGGCTCGGTCAATTCCCGCACCAGCTCTCCGGCGGCCTGCGCCAGCGCGTGATGATCGCGATGGCGCTGATGTGTGATCCCGAACTACTGATTGCCGACGAGCCGACCACCGCGCTCGACGTCACCGTGCAGGCGCAGATCCTACGGCTGCTCGCAGGCCTCAAGCGTGACCTCGGGCTCTCGATCCTGCTGATCACCCACGACCTCGGCATCGTCGCCCGTATCGCCGACCACGTTTCGGTTATGTATGCCGGCGAGGTGGTCGAGCGCGCCCCGACCGCCGAACTATTCCGTTCACCGCAGCACCCTTATACGCGCGGGCTGCTGTCCTGCGTGCCCGTGCCGGGCCGCGTGCAGCGCGACAAGCCGCTGGGTTCGATCCCGGGCGTGGTGCCGGCGATCGGACCCGGCTTTGAAGGTTGCGCCTTCCGCTCGCGCTGCGCCCACGCCATGGAAATCTGCGCGCGCGACATTCCGCGGCGGCAGGCTGGTGAAGGCCATGATTTTCTATGCCGGCTCGAACCGGATGGGGCGGAGCTGCAACCCGCATGACTGCCGCGATCGAGGTCGAGAATCTGCGTTGCGAATTCCGCGTCCATACCGGCTTGATGTCGGCGGAAAAGCGCGTGGTCGCGGTCGATGATGTCACCTTCAGCGTGCCCCCCGGCAGCGTGCTCGGCATCGTCGGCGAATCCGGCTGCGGCAAATCCACGCTGGCGCGCCTGATCCTCGGGCTGCTGAAGCCGACATCGGGCACCGTGCTGGTCGACGGCAAGCGCCTGTTCGACCTCGACCGTAAGGCGCGCGCCCGGCTGATCCAGCCGGTGTTTCAGGATCCGTTCGCCTCACTCAATCCGCGCCGCCGCATCAAGGATATCGTCGCGCTGCCGCTGGAGGCGCAGGGTACGTTTACGCGCGCCGAGATCGAACGCCGCGTCGGCGGCATCCTCGAACGCGTCGGTTTGACGGCGGCGATGGGCGAACGCATGCCGGCGCAGCTTTCCGGCGGCCAGCGCCAGCGCGCGGCGATCGCGCGCGCGCTGGTGCTGGAACCCCGCATCGTGATTTGCGACGAGCCGACCAGCGCGCTCGACGTTTCCGTGCAGGCGCAGATTCTCAATCTGCTGGCCGATCTGCGCCGTGATCTCGGGCTGACCTACCTTTTCATCAGCCACAATCTCGCCGTTGTCGAGCACGTCGCCAGCGAAGTCGCGGTGATGTATCTCGGGCGCTTCGTCGAGCGCAACGAAACCGACACGCTGTTTCGCGCGCCGGCCCATCCCTATACACGCGCACTGCTGCAGAGCGTGCTGACGCCGGAGCCGGGCAAGGGAGTGCCGGATATCGGCCTCGGCGACATCATGCCGGATCCGTCCAATATTCCGCCGGGCTGCCGTTTCAATCCGCGGTGCCGCGTGGCGATCGAACGCTGCCGCCAGGAGGCGCCGCCGCGCGTGCTCCGTCCGCCGCAGGGAATGGTAGAATGTCATCTGGCATAGGGCGTGCTTTACGCCGCACAACACACTGATGGAGGGCGATATGCGATTGAAGAACAGGCTCGGCTCGGCCATTCTGGCGATGGCGCTGCTCGGCGCCGCCGCGATGCCCGCGACGGCACAGAAATCCGCCGACACGCTGCGCATCGTGATGCGCGACGCGCTGCCCAATATCGATCCCTATTATAACAATCAGCGCACCGGCGTGGTGATGCACCACCAGGGTTGGGACGCGCTGGTCTACCGCAATCCCGACACGTTCAAGCTCGAACCGCTGCTCGCCACCGAGTGGAAGCAGCCAGACCCGAAGACGATCGACTTCACTCTACGGCCCGGCGTCAAGTTTCACGACGGCAGCGCCTTCACCGCCGACGACGTCGTCTACACCATCAATCTGATCGCCGATCCCGCCAGCAAACTGTCGACGCCGGCGAACTACAACTGGCTGGAGAAGGCCGAGAAGACCGGCGATCTTTCGGTGCGCGTGACCTTGAAGCGGCCGAACCCGGCGGCGCTGGAATATTTTGCGCTTGTCATCCCGATCTACCCAAAAGCCTATCGCGAGAAGGTCGGCGCGGAAGGCTATGCCAAGGCGCCGGTCGGCGCGGGCCCCTACAAGGTGACCAAGGTCGAGCCGGGGGTGTCGATCGATTTCGAGCGCTTCGAGGACTATTGGGCCGGCAGCCCGAAGGGCAAGCCCGCGATCAAGAAAATGAGTGTGCGCTTCGTGCCTGATGCCACCACCGAAATGACCGAACTGCTCGCCGGCCGCGCCGACTGGATCTGGAACATGAATCCGGACCAACTCGAGCCCGTGAACAAGATGCCGCATCTGCAGGCCGTGCGGAAGGAATCGATGCGGGTCGGCTTCCTCTCGCTCGACGCCGCAGGCCGCACCGGCGCCGACCATCCCCTGACCAAACAGAAGGTGCGCCAGGCGATCTGGCATGCGATCGACCGCAAGGCGATCGCCGACAAGCTCGTCACCGGCGGCAGCCGCGTGCCGGCGGCGCCGTGCTTCCCGTCGCAGTTCGGCTGCGACGCCGAGGCTGCGGTGAAGTACGACTACGATCCGACCAAGGCGAAGCAGCTTCTGGCCGAAGCGGGGTACCCCGACGGCTTTGACGTCGAGCTGGCCAGTTACGTGCTGCCGCAATGGGGCTCGGCGGTCCAGAATTACCTGATGGCGGTCGGCGTCCGCGCCAAGCTCAACCAACTGCAGACCGCGGCGCTGATCCAGCGCGCCAAGGCCGGCGAGTTGCGGATGTATCTCGGAAGCTGGGGCAGCTTTTCCATCAACGACGTCTCGGCGTTCCTGCCGAACTTCTTCGATGGCGGCGCCGACGACTACGCGAAGGATCCCGACATTCACAAGGGACTGCTGCAGGGCGGATCGAGCATCGATCCGGAAGTGCGCAAGGAGGCTTATTCGGCGGTCATCAAGAGGATCACCGAGCAGGCCTATTGGGCGCCACTGCACACCTATGTGACGACCTACGGCTACGCCAAGCAGCTGGATTTCACGCCGTACCCGGACGAACTGCCGCGATTCTATCTGGCGAAGTGGAAGTAGGACGAAGCGGGTTGGGCCGTGACGACGGCTCAACCCGCTGCCTCGGACCTGAGCGGTGAAATGCGCTGCGATATCAAACGCGCCGCAACCGCGCTTGCGGAGTCGCGGCTGGATCGGAACAACTCCGCCGGCCGGTTGAGATCAGCCGCGCGTCACATGCACGCCGGGCCTTTCGCCCGCGTTCCATCTGCCCTCGATTGCACGCTCGATCTGCGCGGCAAATTGCAGCAAGAGGCCGTCATTGGCTTGCCGTGCGATCGCCTGGATGCCGAGCGGCAGGCCATGATCGTGAGTGGCGAGCGGCAGCGAGATCGCGGGGATGCCGCAGAGATTGGCGAGGGGCGTGAAGGCGAAATTGCGCCAGAGATTGCCGAACCAGTCCAGCACATCGGGGTTGTCGCTGATCGTCAGAAACTCGGTAGTGCCTACTTTCGGCGTCGGCAAGGCCGTGATCGGCGTCAGGATGATGTCCCAGTCCTCGAAGAACGTGCCGAAGTTGCGCGACGTCGTATTGAACGCGGCCTGCATCCGCGCCCGGTCGGCGTAGCTGGTGTTGCGGCCGTGCTCCCAGATCCGGATGTTGATAGGCTCGATCAGGTCCTCCGGCGGCTTCTCCAGCCCGCGCGCCGCCAGCATGTTGGAAATCACGACGGCGAAGTTACTGATGTAGCAGGTGGTCTGTGCGGCAAAGGCTGCACGGTAATCCAGCTCCGGCAAGGCGTAATCGACGTGATGGCCTAGGCCTTCGAGAAAACGCCCGGTCTTCTCCAGTTCGGCCACGATAGGCGGCGTCGCCTTGTACTCGCCCCACTGGTGCGACAGCGCAATGCGCAGCTTGCCCGGATCGCGCGCGATCATCCGCGTATAAGGTTCGGGAGGTGACCAGAACGGCATGAACTCGCCGGGCGCGGGGCCGCGGCAGGCATCGACGAAGGCGGCGGTGTCGCGCACCGTGCGCGACTGGCAGCCTTGAATCGAGACCAGCCCGGTAAGGTCGGACATCAGCGGCGACAGCGAGAAAACGCCGCGTGACACTTTCAGCCCGATATTGCCGTTGACGCCGGCGGGAATGCGGATCGAGCCGCCGCCGTCGGTGGCGTGCGCGATCGGCACCGCGCCCGCGGCGACCATCGCGGCGCTGCCGGCAGACGAGCCGCAGGTGGTGTACTCGGTATTCCATGGATTGCGGGTGACGTAGACTTCGGGATTGTCCGCCGAACTGCAGACGCCGAATTCCGGCGTGGTGGTGCGGCCGATCAGATTGAGCCCGGCGCCGCGCATCTTTGACGTCATGAAGGTGTCGGCGGCGGCGCGGTTGCCGCGCATGTAGCGCGAGCCCATTTCCTGCAGGCGGCCCTTCATGGTTGGGCCGAGATCCTTCATCAGGAACGGAAGCCCGGCAAACGGCCCGTCGAGACTGGTGCCGTCGGTGGAGGGGTCCGCGACCGCGTCCTCGAAGATTTCGACGACGGCGGACAAGGCGGGATCGACCCTGGCGATGGCGGCGGCGGCCTGTGCGGCGAGTTCTGCGGGGGTCAGCTCGCCCTTCGTGATGCGCGCAGCCAGCGCCACGCCGTCATGGTCGGCCCATTCATCCCAGCTCATCGGCAAGTTCATTCATCGTCCTCTTGTTGCGGCGTTGCCGTGCTGATACGCCGCCCGGGTCAACCGTTTCGCTCTTGCGTTCAAACCTTGATCAGCCGAAGCCCGGTGCCCCAGGGGTCTGATGTTTCGATGCCGTTCTCGATCGCGGCGATCGGGGCTCCGGCCTGCCGCAGGCGCTGCGTCTGGGCTTGAAGAATGTCGTCTGCCGCGATCTCCAGCGAAAACCATGCCAGCCCCATGGCGGTGGCGTCGCGCCGGCCGGCGCCCGCGCTTTGCCAAACGTTGATCCCGAGGTGGTGGTGATAGCGTCCCGAGGACAAAAACGCCGCGCCGCTGCGCCTGCGGGTCGGATCGAGGCCGACGGCGGTGCCGTAGAAGCGGCCGGCCTGTTCGAGGTCGCCAACGCGCAGGTGCATGTGGCCGATGCGGAGGTCGTCGGGCGCTTTCGCGTAGTTGGTCGTGCTTGTGCCCGCCAGCGCCAGCAGGTCGTCGATGTCAAGCTGGTCAGTTGCCATCGCGACCGCGTCGCCGTCCCATTTCCAGGTTTCGGGAGCGCGATCGGCGTAGACCTCGATACCGTTGCCTTCGGGGTCGTCGAGATAGACCGATTCGCTGACGAGATGATCGGCGAAACCGGATAGCCGCACTTTGTTGGCGGCTGCGTGCACCAGCCAGCGCGCGAGGTCGTTTCGCGTCGGCATCAGGAACGCGGTATGATAGAGTCCCGCCGCATTGCGCGCCTCGCGCGGCGCGGCCTCCCGCCGCTGTAGGTTCAGCAGCCGAACCCCGCCGGCACCGAGCAGTGCGCCCATCATCGAGCGCGCCATGACGGTCAGCCCGATCACGTCGCGATAGTAATCGGTGACGAGATCGAGGTTGCGCACCCGCAACGTCACCATGCCGACCCGCATCGGCGTCCGGCTGGCGAAGGTCGGGCCAGTGCCGGCCGCCGTGCCCTCGGCCCGCGCCGCGGCCGCCGCCGCCGCGGTCAACGACGAGGCGCCAGCGAGGTGCAGCAATGTGCGGCGCGTGAGATCGATGGTCATCTAGGGCTCCCTTTACGCCGCACCTTACGGCCTGACGGGAGGCTGTCGCAATGTCGCGGTACCGGCCCGGAACCATCGTTGCGGGAGGGCGTTTGCTGCGGGCAGGCCACTTTTCAGGAGAATACGATGATACGGGTCGCGGGAGTGATGGTCGCCGGGCTGTTGGGGACGAGCGCCGCGCTTGCCCAGACCACCGGCGCCTCGGACGTCAAGCCGGAGACGGCCTGCACGACGTCGCCGTCGGCTACGGCTGGTCGTGGCGAGGAGAAGACGGCCAATTCCATGGCCGTCGAAAAGAGCGCCGTGCTGCCGGATGCCGGCGGCTCCAACTCGGCCGCGCCCACGGTGCAGAGCGGCGGCAAGCCGCTGAAGGTCGACCCGAACTGCCCGCCGGATTCCAAGCCCAAGTAAGGCTCGTTGGCCCCGCAAATCGCGCGGGCCGAAATCGTTACGCTTCGGCCTTCACCTGCGGCATCTCGCGCGCCCCTCCGAGCAGTCTGATACTGAGCTTGCCGCTCGCGAACAGCATGCCATCGAGCGCTTCGCCAAGATCGACCAGACGCGGTCCATCGAAAAGTCCAAGACTTGAACTCGGACAGCCTGGCCGATCGCCTGAAACAAACAAGGAACAATTCCCGCCAGGGTTGTCGGAAAGATCTCCATAGCGTCGAACGATCGGGCTCCTGTTATCGCGAACGCTGCAGCGCATGACTCTGCGCATAACCCGATCCATGTCAGCCTTCCAATTTTTCGATAGAAGCCATGTCCACATTCAAATTCCTTGAATTCCCGACGCGCTCTATTGTCCCGGCAATCGAAATCAGGAATCGCAGAGGAAACGGAGCCCGATGGCGGAAGCAGCAAAAGCGGGGAGCGCGGCGCAGGCGGGGCTGCCGACATGGCCGGATGAAATCTATCGCGTGCTCAAGGACGCCGGCATCCGCCAGGTCGCCATGGTGCCGGACGCCGGCCACAGCCGCCTGATCCGTTCCTTCGAGGCCGATCCGGAGACGCGCGTCGTCACGCTGACGACGGAGGAGGAAGGCGTGGCGATGCTGGCGGGCGCGTGGCTCGGCGGCGAGCGCGGCGTGCTTCTCTTGCAATCGAGCGGCGTTGGCAATTGCATCAACATGCTGTCGCTGCCGGTGATCTGCCACATGCCCCTGCTGATGATCGTCACCATGCGCGGCGATTGGGGCGAGTTCAATCCATGGCAGATCCCGATGGGGCAGGGCACGCGGCCCTCGCTGGAGGCGATGGGCGTGATCGTGAACAAAGTGGACGAGCCTGAGCTGGTCGCCGCCACCGTGCAAGGCGCGGCCAACCTCGCCTTCAACACCTGGAAGCCGGTCGCCGTCCTGCTCGGACAACGCGTGCTCGGCGCCAAGAATTTTCGGGAGCTTGCCCGCAAATGACCGCCAATCCGAATGCACTGCTGCATCGCCGCGACGTCGTCAACGAGCTGTTGCGCGACCGCGCCGATTTGCTGGTCATCGCCGGCCTCGGCGCGCCGAACTGGGACGTCTCGGCTGCCGGCGACCATGCCAACAATTTTCCGCTCTGGGGTGCGATGGGTGGGGCTTCGATGATCGGGCTCGGCCTGGCGCTGGCGCAGCCGAAGCGTAAGGTGCTCGTCATCACCGGCGACGGCGAGTTGCTGATGAATGTCGGCTCGCTGGCGCCGATCGCGGTGGAGGCGCCGAAGAACCTCACCATCGCGGTACTCGACAACGAACGCTTCGGCGAGACCGGCATGCAGAAGACGCCGACGGCCTCCGGCGTCGATCTCGCCGCCATCGCCACCGCCTGCGGCATCCGCACCTCGCGCATCGTCCGCACCATGGCCGAAGTTTCCGAACTGCGCGATCTCGCGCATGAAGGCCGCGGCACGGCGTTTGCGCAGATCAAGATCAATCCCGAGGCGCTAGTGTTCGTGATGCCGCCGGCCGACGGTGTGATCCTGACGTCACGCTTCCGGCAATCGGTACTCGGCGACGAGGCGCTGTTTAATTGACCTGCCCTTAGAGACGTCGTCAAGCCCGGCCATGACGGAGAGAGTGTGCCTCGCTACGCCGTCATGGTGATCTTCCAGCGCCCTTCCTTCGAGAGCTGCTGAATCTCCGACACGATCAGCGCCGCGATCGTTGTGGTCGCGATCGACGGCGGATGGGCGATCGGCGAGGCCAGGATCAGTTCGCGCGACACCGTCGGATTGACGGCCGCCATCTCCAGGCGTTTGGCCGCGACTTCGGTGCGGATGGCGGAGGGCGGCAGCAGCGTGTAGCCGAGCCCTTCCTCCATCAGGCTGATCTGGGCGCGATAGGAATCGACTTCGATCATGGCGTCGAGTTTAAGCTTTTCGCGCGCCAATGCCTTTTCCAGCAGCGCCCGCAGGCCATGTGAAATGCTCGGCAGGATCAGCTTCTGCTTCACCAGCCATTTGAGATCGACCTGCTTGCGCCTGTTCAGGCCGGATCCCGGCGGCCCGACCGCCACGATGTCCTCGCGCCCGATCGACTGGACGGAAAGATGGAGATCGACCGCCGGGCCATAGATGATCGCGAGGTCCATTTCGCCGCGGTGCAGCCACTCGACGAGATGCCCGCCATAGCTCTCGACGATGCGCAGCGAGACGTCCGGAAATTCGTTGAGGACGCGGCGGGCAAAGCGGCCGGACAAGACGGCGCTGACCGTCGGCACCATCCCGAGGATGACGCGGCCGGAGGGGTTGCCGTTGGCCGATTTGAGGTCGTCGCTGACCTGTTCGATCTGGCGGATCAGGCCCGTGGTGCGGTCGAGCAGCATCCGGCCGGCGCTCGTCAACAACATGCCGCGGCCGTTGCGAACGAACAGCTCGACGCGCAGTTCGTGTTCGAGCAGCTTGATGTGCCGGCTCAGCGCCGGCTGGGCCGCGCGCAGCCGGTCCGCCGCCTTGCTGAGGCTGCCGAGTTCCGCGACGGCGCGGAAGGTGCGCAATTGTTTGAGGTCCATCGGTGGCCTGGATGCGTGTCGGGCTGCCATCATAAGCGGTTTCGGGCCAGCCCGCGCAATTAGTCAATCCTCCCATGATGTAAGAGTTAATGACGCTGTCGGGCGTGACGGGGCGCGCGCGATGCTGCTAGTGAATGAATACCGCCGTACCCGGATTCTTGATCCATGAGCCTGCCGTCCATCTCGCCCTCTGAAGTCCGCACCGCGCTATTGCTGCGCGAGGAAATCGCGCTGCTCGACGTCAGGCACGAGGCCATTTTCGCCACCGGCCATCCGCTGTTCGCCGCCAACATGGCGGCTGGCCGGATCGCGCTGGAAGCCCAAGCGCGGCTGCCGCGGAAGGATGCGCCCATCATTCTTTACGATGACGGCGAAGGCCTCGTGGCCAAGGCCGCGGACCAGCTCGCGGGGCTCTGCTACAGCAACATCCATCAGCTCGCCGGCGGGCTGCAGGGCTGGAAGCAGGCCGGCTATGAAGTGTTCGAAGACGTCAATTCATACGCAAAAGCCTTTGGCGAACTGGTGGAACATCGCCGCCACACGCCGTCGCTGGCCGCCGAGGAAGTCGGCGCGCTGATCGCCGAGGGCGCCAACATCCAGATACTCGACGTCCGCCGCTTCGACGAATACGCGACCATGAACATTCCGGGCTCGATGAGCGTCCCCGGCGCCGAACTGGTGCTGCGCGCCGGCCGCGCGGCGCCCGATCCCGAGACCACCATCATCGTCAATTGCGCCGGACGGACACGGTCGATCATCGGCACGCAATCGCTGATCAACGCCGGCGTCACCAACAAGGTTCGGGCGCTGCGCAACGGCACGATCGGCTGGACGCTGGCCAGGCAGAAACTCGATCATGGCTCCAGCACGCGCGGCGAGATCGGCGCCATCGCCGGCGGCGAGGCAGCCGCGCGCGACGTCGCCTATCGCGCTGGCGTCCGCCATATCGGGTCGGCCGAGATGGCGGCGCTACGCGCGCACACGACGCGTACGCTCTACCGCTTCGATGTCCGCTCGGAGGAAGAATATGCCGCCGGTCATCTCGCCGGCTTCCGCCATTATCCCGGCGGGCAACTGGTGCAGGAGATCGACATGGCGGCGCCCGTGCGCGGCGCCCGCATCGTGCTATCCGACAATCTGCGCATCCGCGCCGACATGACCGCGTCCTGGGTCGCGCAGATGGGATGGGAGGTCTATGTGCTCGAAGGCGGTTATGACGGTGCGCTGGAGATTGGCCCGCCGCCCGTCATCCCGAGGCCCGATCCGTCACACCGCTACCGCCGTCCCTATGAAGGCACCGACGTCAAGGAAAGCGCGATGCAGGCCTATCTCGACTGGGAATACGGGCTGGTCGAACAGCTCCGCCGCGACGGCACGCACGGATTTTTCGTGATCTGAGGCTATTCCTCTGCGCCGACCATGCCCGCGAGCTTCTCGGCCGCGTAATTCTCGCCGATCGACATCGCGCAGATCCGCGACATCTGCACATAGGGCAGGCCGCTCTCTTCCGCCCAGGCATTGAACTGCGCCTGCACTTTCGCGAGATCGCGCTTGGAGGTGACGTTCTCCGCGATGTCGAGCCCGGCGTCGCGCAGGCACAGCACCACGTCGCGTGAGGTGACGAACCCGTCCCAGCCGATGAAGCGCAGCATCATCTGGCCGGTGTTGCCGCCGAGCCGGCTGCCGCGCTTGGCCAGCAATTCCAGCAACCCGACCTCGTTGGAAGACGGCCACGCCGCGAGGAATTTGCCAAAACTGCCATGTTCCTTGGCGATGTCGCGGACGAAGCTGGCATTGGCACGCACCGACATGATCTTGGCACCGTTGCGAACGATGCCGGTGTCCTTCATCAGATCGTCCCAGAACTCGTCCGGCTTCAGCGACAGCGGCCCCGGCTTGAAGCCGAGAAACGCCTTTTCAAAACCCGGCCATTTGTTCTCGATCACGCTCCACGCAAAGCCCGCGCAAAACACCCGCTTGGTCATCTCGGCGAGAATCCGGTCGTCGCTGAGCTTGGCGAGCGCCTTCGGATCGGGCCTCGGCGGCAGCAGGCTGGCGAGCGCCTTGGGGCCGCCCTTGCGCTTTTCGGCCCGGGCGCGAATGGTCTTGAACGCGGTCACGGAAATGCCTCCCAAAATGCCCCGAAACCATAATCTAGAAGTGATCGGCCGGTGCGCAAAGAATGGATGGCGCCGCCGGGCGTTTTGGCCTAAAGCGTGCCTACCTCATTGAAATCCGTCGGGCCGTGCCGCTGCGCGTCGTTAGTTGCGCAGTTTCGAGCCATTTCGGTCGGGGCGAACTTCATCATTTCCGGCTGATCAGGCCAATCCAAGGTTCGAACGCGTGACATTTCCGCTTACTTCCCCGCCGCTCGCCCGAGCCCTGGCGGAACGCAATTTTGACCGCCTGACCCAGGTGCAGACAGCGGTACTGGCCGAGGAGGCCGTCGGGCGCGATTTGCTGGTTTCGGCCCAGACCGGGTCGGGCAAGACGGTCGCCTACGGCCTGGCGCTGGCAAACGACCTGCTTGCTGGCGCCGAGCGCTTCGAGCGGGCCGCCGCGCCCTTGGCGCTGATTGTCGCGCCGACGCGCGAGCTGGCGCTGCAGGTGCAGCGCGAACTGGCCTGGCTCTACCAGCATGCCGATGCCCGCGTCGTCTCCTGCGTCGGTGGCATGGACCCGCGCCGCGAGCAGCGCGAACTTGCCGCGGGTTCGCATATCGTGGTCGGCACGCCGGGCCGGCTCTGCGACCATCTGCGGCGCGGCCGGCTCGACGTTTCCGGATTGAAAGCGATCGTGCTCGACGAGGCCGACGAGATGCTCGATCTCGGCTTTCGCGAGGACATGGAATTCATCCTGCAGGCCACGCCGGAAGATCGCCGCACGCTTTTGTTCTCGGCGACGCTGCCTGACGGCATCGTGGCGCTGGCAAGGGACTATCAGCAAGACGCGTTCCGCGTCGAAGTCGCGGGCGACGAAGGCGGCCACGCCGATATCGAATATCGCGCGATCCGGATCGTCGCCGGCGACGTCGAACATGCCGTCGTCAACCTGCTGCGCTTTTACGAATCGCCGGGCACGCTGGTGTTCTGCAATACACGCGACGCCGTCCGGCATCTCCAGGCCACGCTGCTGGAGCGCGGATTTTCGGTGGTGGCGCTGTCGGGTGAACTGACCCAGAACGAACGGACGCTGGCGCTTCAGTCCTTGCGCGACGGACGCGCCCGCGTCTGCGTGGCCACCGATGTCGCCGCGCGCGGTATCGACCTCCCGAATCTCGATCTCGTCATCCATGCCGACCTGCCCAACGATCCCGAAGTGATGCAGCACCGTTCGGGCCGCACCGGGCGCGCCGGCCGCAAGGGCGTCAGCATCCTGCTGGTGCCGCCGGCACGGCGGCGCCGCGCGGAAATGTTGCTCAAGCTCGCCGGCATCGACGCCGCATGGGGCGTCGCGCCCGAGCCGGACGAGATCCGCAAACTCGATCACGAGCGCCTTCTCAAGGATGATGTGTTCGCGGCGGAGACGACGGCGGAGGACCAGGCGCTGGCGCAGGCGCTGTTGGCCGAGCGCTCGGCGGAAGAGATCGCTGCGGCGTTGGCACGGCTTTATCGCGCGCGATTGCCGTCGCCGGAGGACATCATCGATCCCGGCGAGGATCGGGTCAAATCCCGTGCTGAGCGTGCAAAAGAGCGGGCCGAGCGCCAGGGCGGACGGGGATCGGCGCGCCACGGCATGGCGGAAGAGAGCGTCTGGTTCAGCGCCGCGATCGGGCGGTCGAAGAACGCGGAGGCGCGCTGGCTGCTGCCAATGCTGTGTCGCCGCGGCAGCGTCAAGAAGGACGATATCGGCACCATCCGCATCCTGGAAAACACCACCGAGTTCGAGATTTCCGCGCGTGTCGCCAGCCGCTTCGCCGCGCGCATCCGCCGGCCCGACAAAGGAGACAGCATCCGCATCGAGCCGATGCAAGACGCGCTGCGCGAGCCGGTTCGCGAGAAGCCGCAGACATCGAAGCCGCATGGCAAGAATGCAAAGGCGGCCGGCAAGCCCGTGTTCGACAAGAAGGCGCATAACAGGCGGGATCGGGGCGAGCCGGCGCATGCGGCGCGGCCGCGGCATGAAAATGAAGCACCCGCCAAGCCCGCGTTCGGAAAGAACAAAAAGAAGAAGTTTCGGGGCTGACCGATCGATCGCCGTCGATCGGCCGGCTGGCACGGGCATTTCCGCTGGGGCGTCGCGGCTGCGTTGGGAGTTCGTGGGCGAGCTAGACATCGTCCCTTTGCCGCCTGCGGGTTCCCTGCCGGTCACGCCGCATTCCGGAACGTACACGAGGCCGGTTTCGCCGGACCATTCTTGTGTTATTGCTGATGTCAGACGCTTCGCTCGCTTTGGCGTGAATCACGGCCGAAGCCTGCGAGGCCCGCAAATTCAACCAGCCCAGCCAAGAGAATCATGACCGCACATCAGCGCAGCGCTTCCTCATCGATCGATCCCGTCAAACTCGACCGCCTCGCCGAAGTGGCAGTGAAGGTCGGTTTGCGGCTGCAGCCGGGGCAGGACCTGCTCTTGACCGCGCCTTCGGTGGCGCTGCCGCTGGTGCGCAAGATCGCCGAGCATGCCTACAAGGCCGGCGCGGGGATCGTGACCCCGTTCCTGTCGGACGAGGCGATCACGCTGGCGCGCTATCGTTACGGCCGCGATGAGAGTTTCGACCGCGCCGCCAACTGGCTCTATGAGGGCATGGCGAAGGCGTTTTCCGCCAACACCGCGCGGCTTGCCATCGTCGGAGACAATCCAATGCTGCTCTCGGGCGAGGACCCGGCGAAGGTGGCGCGCGCCAGCAAGGCCAATTCGATCGCCTATCAGCCGGCGCTGGAGAGGATCGTCAATTTCGACATCAACTGGAACATCATCGCCTATCCGAGCCCGTCCTGGGCGAAGCAGGTTTTTCCAGACGTCCCCGAGGACGTTGCGGTGGCAAAGCTGGCGGACGCGATCTTTGCAGCGTCGCGGGTCGATCAGGACGGCGCCGTTGCGGCCTGGGAAAAGCACAACGCTGTGCTGCGCGAGCGCACCGAATGGCTGAACGGCCAGCGCTTTCACGCGCTGAAATATTCCGGACCCGGCACCGATCTCACCATTGGCCTGGCCGACGGCCATGAATGGGAAGGCGGCGCCTCGACCGCGAAGAACGGCATCACCTGCAACGCCAACATCCCGACCGAGGAAGTCTTCACCACGCCGCATTGCCGGCGCGTCAGCGGCCATGTCGTCTCCTCGAAGCCGCTGTCCTATCAGGGCACCCTGATCGACAACATCCAGGTCAGGTTCGAGGAAGGCCGCATCGTCGAAGCAAAAGCCTCGCGCGGCGAGGAGGTGCTGAAGAAGGTGCTCGACACCGACGAGGGCGCGGCGCGGCTGGGCGAAGTGGCGCTGGTGCCGCATTCCTCGCCGATCTCGAAAAGCGGATTGCTGTTCTTCAACACGCTGTTCGACGAGAACGCGGCCTCGCATATCGCGCTCGGCCAATGCTATTCGAAGTGCTTCGTCAATGGCGACAAGCTGACGCCGGAGCAGATCGCGGCCCAAGGCGGCAACAAGAGCCTGATCCACATCGACTGGATGATCGGATCGGCCGAGACCGATATCGACGGCATCCATGCCGACGGCCGCACCGTGCCGGTGTTCCGCAAGGGCGAGTGGGCGTGAACTGATTGACGCTCGATCGCCGCTCTATTCCTCATTTGTATCATGCGCACCGTCATGCCCGGGCTTGTCCCGGGCATCCACGTTCTTGTTTCGCTTCGGCGAAAAAGGTCGTGGATGGCCGGGGCAAGCCCGGCCATGACGAAGCGATGGAATGCGGATCAATCGAGCTTCAGCTTGTAGAACTCAGTTGCCGTCTTAGAGAACAGCGCGGTCTTCTCGGCCTCGCTATATTGCGCGGCCAGCCGCTTGAAGGCGTTGAAGATCACCTGGTAGCTGCACTGGCCTTTATCCGGCGGAAAATTGCTCTCGAACATGCAGCGGTTGGGACCAAACGCCTCGATGCAGGTCTCGATATAGGGCCGCCACGCCGCCGCGGCCTCTTCCGACGATGGCGGCTTGGGCCGCAGATGGAAGTCATAGCCGAGCAGGCACATGGCGAGACCGCCGAGCTTGACGACGACGTTTTCGCATTTGGCGATTTCCTGGATCGAGGCTTTCCACGCCGGAAAAATCTCCTCGCGCCGTCCGGCATAGCTGCCGATCCCGACCGGGCCGCCGCAATGATCGAGGCAGATGTGGGTGCCGGGAAACGCGCGGGCGAGATCGGTGAGTTCGCCGATCTGCGGGTGGAACAGCCAGGCGTCGAAGCTTAAGCCCAGCGGCGCGAGGCAGGCAAAGCCTTGGCGAAACGTGCTGTCGAGCAGCAGGCCTTTCGGCCGCGTCGCATACATGCCGGCTACGTCGGGGTCGGCATCCCAGGCTGAGGAATGGCGGATGCCGCGGAAGCGGCCGTTGCCGGCGGCGATCTCGGCCTCCAGCACCGGCTTGGCGCCGTCGCCGAGCAGCATGTTGACGTGGCTGACGATGCCGGCGCAGATCGCCGCCTTGCCGTAGCCGCCGCTCGCTGCCATCGCGGCGACGCCGTTGGCGAACTCGACCTCGCCGACCGGGCGGAACGCCTCTGGGCCGTGCGCGCGGTACATCGAGCGGCAGTCGACATAGACCGTGGCGATGATGTTGTGGCCGGAGGCGATGTCGGCGGCCATCTCCTCGATCATGTAGCGCAGGCCGCCGCGATCCCAGAGATGATGATGCGGATCGACGATCGGGCGGGCGGGATCGATGATCGCCTCGGTATGCTGCGCCAGCCAGTCTTCGCGTGGATCGGCGTAGAGCCCGCTCCTGGAGGCGGGTGCACTGCTGGCGGCCATAGGTTTCACTCCCCTTTTGATTGTTGTTCTTTCGTTCGTGATTGCGGGCGTAGCGAAGCAATCCATCTCTCAGTTCGTGCCGCCCTGGATTGCTTCGCTGCGCTCGCAATGACGGCTCTGGCAGTTGTGGTCTGCCGTCACACCCCGTCCAGAATGATCACCGTCGGCGTGCCCGGCAGCGTGTCGCGCGAAATCTTCAGCGTCCGCTCGCTACGCTGGTCGATGGCGAATTGCTGGCCGATCAGGCGCATGAATTCGTCGAGCGGGGTGGCGAAACGGTGCATCGGCAGCACGACCGCGGAGCGCAGCCGCTTGGTGATTTCGGAGACGCCGTCGAGCGACATGGTATAGGTGCCGTCGATCGGCACCATCACGATGTCGAGCCGGCCGATCGCGGCGAAATGGGTGTCGTCGAGCTTGTGATGGAGGTGGCCGAGATGGCCGATGCAGAGGCCGGCGACCTCGAAGATGAAGATCGAATTGCCGTCCCGCAGCATCGCGCCGTTGCCGTCGCCGTAATAGCGGCGGATGTCGGTGGGGACGTTGCGGATGAAGACGTCGCCGACGCGCGTCGAGATGTCGGCCGGCTTCCCGTCCTCGCCCCAGCCGTGCAGAACGTGCTTGATTTTCGGATCGGGCGACAGCGTGTAGTGGGTCGAGTGCGCGCGGTTCATGGTCACGACGTCGGGCAGCCGGCCCGTCACGTAGTAACCGTTGAAATCGGTTCCGATCCGCACGCCGCCGGGGGTGTCGATGTAATAGGTGGAATGCCCGACATAGGTGATCGCGACATCTTCCGCCTTTGCGGCGGTGCGGCGCAGGCTGACCGGCACGGCGAGCGGCGGGCGGTTCGCCATCGCCAGGCACTCGCTGCGCAGCGGCTGCTGCTGGGCGGCCGCAGGCCCGGTCAGCGCACCGAGTGCGGCAAGGGCGGTGGCAAGGGATCCGATAAGCGATCGCAGCATGGCATGACCCTTCCGCGGCGAAGGCCGCAGCAATTACTGTATCGCCGAATTCCATGGCCGTCATGGCGACATTCGCGCACGGCAGCGCGCCGGAATTGCACCATCCGGGGCAGGCAAAATGCTGTATTGTACGGTCCGACCAGGGAGTCCGCCGTGACCGAAACACCCGCCGCCCCGGCCGCGCATGCCCCGTCCTCGAAGCGGCTGGAGCCGTTGAAGCATGCCGATGCCGGCGTGCTCAACATCGCCTATTACGACACAGGGCCCGCCGACGGGCCGGCCGTGATGCTGATGCACGGCTTTCCCTATGACATTCATTCCTATGTCGATGTCGCCCCGCAACTGGCGGCGCAAGGCTGTCGCGTCATTGTGCCCTATCTCCGTGGCTACGGGCCGACCCGGTTTCTCGATCCCGCGACGCCCCGTTCGGGCGAGCAGGCGGCGGTCGGCGCCGACATGATGGCGCTAATGGATGCGCTCGGGATCGGGCGGGCGGTGTTCGCCGGCTATGATTGGGGCGGCCGCGCGGGATGCGTCGGCGCGGCGCTGTGGCCGGAGCGCTGCATCGGGCTGGTCTGCGCCAATTCCTATCTGATCCAGGATATCGCCAACGCCATGGCGCCGCAGCGCCCCGACCGCGAACTGGCGCTGTGGTACCAGTATTACTTCCAGCTCGAACGCGGCCGGGCGGGGCTGGCCGCCAACCGGCGCGAAATTGCAAAAATATTGTGGGCGCAATGGTCGCCGAACTGGCCGTTCGACGATGCCTGTTTCGAACGGACGGCGGTGGCCTTCGACAATCCTGATTACGTCGATGTGGTGATCCACAGCTACCGTCACCGCTTCGGTCTGGCCGAGGGCGATCCGCACTATGCCGACATCCAGCGCCGGCTGGCGGAACTGCCCGTCATCGCGGTGCCGACCATTACGATGGACGGCGCCGGCGACGGGGTCATTGCAGCGACCGACGGCACGGCCAGCGCGCCGAAATTCACCGCCCGCCGCGATCATCGGGTGATCCCGGTCGCCGGTCATAACCTGCCGCAGGAGGCGCCTGAGGCGTTTGCCGCGGCGGTGATGGAGCTGATGCATACGTGACGGCGCGCCTGCCGCATGGCGACATTGCCGATACGATGTCGCGCAATCGTCGCCGAGAAAATGTCGGAGACGCTTGGACCGGTCGCAGTCCAAAATCGAAAGAGCCGATTCAATCGGAACGGACGGCTCTGGGGGTTCCCGTGCCGCGTCAGGCCGTTGCCAGCCGGTCGAGCAGGGCCATCATGACCGGCGCGTCCGGCATCGGCAGCACCTGGTCGACCCGCTCGATCAGCCGCGATTGCAGCAGGGCGTTGCGGGCCTTGCCGATGGTGCCGAGCGGCCCGCGAAAACCGTGCTCCTCCCAGGCCAGTTCGAGCAGGCTCTCGCTGACCAGCGCATCGATCAGTTCGTCGGCGGCGCGGTCGGTGCTGATCAGCGGATGCGCCGAGAAGGCCGTCGGCCGAGGATAGAGGATGACGGGTTTGGATGGCGCGTTCGCCTCGACGCGTTTCCAGCGCTCGGCATCCTGCAGCACCCACTCGATCAGCTGGTTTTCGTAGCCGACGATCAAGGGCTGGGCGCCCGGACCACCGGCCACATAGTCGTCGAACAGTTTGCCCGAGGATGGCGGCTTGTAGCCCATCCGGCGGAACACGGTCGCGACGTCGCCGTCGATGCGCCCGAGCGCGTCCAGCGCGATCACGTCGCCGCTGAGCAGGCTTGCGGTGAGACCTGCGAACATGAAACCGGAATTGGACTTGTTGGGATCGGTCGAGACGACGCGGGCGCGGCCGAACAGTCCGCTCACGCCCATCGCCTCCCACGTTTCGCCGGCAATGATCGCTTTCAGAACCTTGAGCAAGTCGACCGTATAGCGCGGGCCGCCGGCGGGCTCGGCAAAGCCGGCTTTGACCAGGCCGTCGGCGATGCGGTCCCAGGAGTACAGCACGATCGGCGAATTGAAGATCACCTGGTCGCGCGAAATCTTTACGCCGGAGCTGCGCGCCAGTTCGACCAGCACCGACGAGGAAGGCCACAGGAATTGCGGCTTCTGGTCGAGCAGCGCGCGCTCGCGCACCATTTCGACCGAGCCGGCACGCCTGGCATCGAGGATCAGTCCGAAGCGACGTTCGAGCAGGCTGCGAACCCGGGCGTTGGCCAGAAATCCTTCCTTCTCGCCGCCGGCGAAACCGAAAAGACGTTTCGCCTCGCCGAACCGGCCGGCGATCTCGGGATGTTGCCGCAGATAGACATAGCCACCTGTGCCGACGGCGCTGGTGGCGAGCAGTCCAATTCCAAAGGCCCGACGGGATATGGCCATCAGGCGCTCCTTTTGCCTGGATCGGGAACGGGAAGCTTCGATGCGCCGAGATCCTCGTCCAGCGAGCGTTTCAAAAGCTTGAGCTCGATGTCGAGATTGCCGAGATCGGCTTCCTGCAGATTGGTCGCGTAGTGGCTGAAGGCGGTGTCGAGCCGGTCGATCAGATCGCCGGTCGCCACCAGCCGCGTCGTGTCCCGGTTGCCGCTCTTTTCGAGGATGGCATAAGCCTCGGCAAGGTCGGCTGCCCGCGGCAGATAATAGGTCAGGAAACGTCTGACGCGATCGACGCGCGACGGATCCTCCTCGACGCCGGCAAAGATTTCGCGAGAAATTCGCGCCATGTGCCTGATACGCTCGGCGACGGCGTGGGTGCCGATCGTGCTCACGGCGACTTCGAGGCGAATCGCCAGCGGCTCGGCATCGGTGAGGAGTTCTCGTGCAAATTCGATTTTGCCGCGCGCGGCGCCGCTGGCGTCAAGCCGTTCAAACAATTGGCGCGGCGAAAGCACGAACAGCAGGCCACCGCCGGCCGCGGCGCTGATGATGCCGGCGACCCAGAACGGCATGCCGACGCCGATCGCCAGCACCGGTAGCAGGATCGCCGCCGCCGCGCCGGCCACGATCCAGTTCATTCCTGCCCATGCCGATGGCATTCAATTATATCCTCGCACCGCGCGGAAAGCCTGCGTCAGGCTTTTGGTGCCGTCGAACACCCGACCGCCGGTCAGCCTGGCCAGATTTTCAAGCTGGCTGCGGTCGGCATCGTCGCCGAACGTGACGCCGAACACCGGGACGCTGCGCCCATCGGCCCGCCAGGCGGCCTCGAAGGTGGACATCGTACCCTGGCTCTTGCCGTCGGTCATGATGACGATGGCCGGCAAATGCTGGCCGGCATCGAGAACCGGCTTCATCTCGGCGAGCGCGCGCGCCCCGCAGGTGTAGAAATCGGTGCCGTCGCGCGCGCGCAACTGGAGAGTCTTGTCGAGGATGGCGGTCTGATCACCGTCGTCTCCGCTTCCCACCGCCGTCCACAGCACGCGATCGCTGAACGGCAGCACAATGATCCGATCCTGCTTCGACCATTGCACCAGTACCTCGCGGGTGCGTTCCGGCGTCAGCAGGAAGCGCATCGCTTCGAGCAGTTGTTCTTCGCCATGTCCCTTCATGCTGCCGGAAACATCGATGCACAAGGCGGTCAGCGAAGGTCGCCGCAGCGCTTCCTGATAGAGCGACAGCGCTTTTTGAATGACCGCGGGCTCCGGTGGCCGGACCACCGTGAGCGCGCGGCCAGGGTCGAGATTGGTGGCCGCATCGGCCTTGAGCGGAGCGGCGCGGCCGAGCTCGACGCGGCGGCCGGTTGCCGCGATTCTGGCCTGGGTCTCTCCCTTGAGCAGGAAGGATTGCAGGTCGGCAAAGAAATCCTCGACCTCCTTGCCGCGTCCGCGATCGACGAAGCCGAGCGGCGAGTCGCCGATCGACACGCCGTCCTCGGGGTAGATCGCATACAGCGGCTCCTTCCGGTCGGCGATCAGCTTGTCGTTAGTTTCCTTGATGACGGCCTCGTAGTTCCACATCGCCTCGTAGCGCGCATCGGTCCGCTCGCCTTCGCGGTAGAGATCCGCGAGCCATCCGCTCGATCCCGAGGAGCGCTCGACGCCGCGCAACAGGCTGCGCACGGTGGCCAGCACCTCGGGCTTGTCGAGGTCGCCGGATTCGATCAGATCGGGCTTGCCGATGCCGGCCGCCAGCATGCCGAGATAGGCCGAGGCGCCGGAGTTCGACTGCGTGGCCGACGTCATCAGGAATTTCAGCTTGCCGCTCTCGACCGCGGCCAGGATGTCCTTTGTCGTCACCCTGGCGCCGACCCAGCCCAGCGCCTGCGCCCTGGAGCGCTTGACGCCGAGGATGACCGGCATCTGCGCGATCGACTTGACCGACTTCACGCGCCGGGCGGTGTCGAACATATCGATCCAGATCGAGGCCGCCGGCCACACCGCGTCGGCCTGCGGATCGTTGCCGGCCTTGAGCGCCAGCGCAATGTCCAGCGAGCCCTGATATTTGACCGTGCAGGTGGCGCGCCGCGACTGGCAGAATTCCTGCACCATCGTCTCAAGGACGTCGTTCTCCGAGCCCGACAGGATGGTGAATTGCGGGCCCGGCCCCGAGCAGGCGCCGAGCGCCAATGCCAGGAGCAGG
Organism: uncultured Bradyrhizobium sp.; assembly: GCA_964609175.1. Classification (GTDB taxonomy): domain Bacteria; phylum Pseudomonadota; class Alphaproteobacteria; order Rhizobiales; family Xanthobacteraceae; genus Bradyrhizobium. Next base: position 133,161 of record CAZSRR010000003.1, on the reverse strand, counting down.
CCGGCCGCCAGCCGTATCGCAGCGAGGTTCATGCGGGCGACTTGGACAACGCCGTTTTCAACTGGTCGGTCAATTGCGCCATCCGTTGCTCGATCTCGGCGCGCTTTTTGCGGCCCTCCTGCTGAACGTTGAGGACGCCGGTGATCGTTTCGAGCAGGTCGCGATTGGTCTTTTCCAGCGTCTCGATATCGACGATGCCGCGCTGCGACTGCTTCTCGATCTCGATCGCCTGCGTCTTCATCATCTCCGACGCCTGTTTCATCATCTCGTTGGTGGCGTCGGTGACGGTCTTCTGCAAATCGAGCGCGGATTTCTGCCGGCTCAGGCCAAGCAGCAGGATCATCTTCTGCTTCCAGACCGGAATGGTCAGTTCGGTCGTGGCCTGCAGGTTCTCGATCAGCGTCTCGTCGCCGGACTGCACGATGCGGATCTGCGGCAATTGCTGAATGCCGATCTGGCGCGCCTGCTGCAAATAGAAGATGCGCTTTTCTAGCCGGTCGAGCGCCTGGGCGGCGTCCTGATAGGTCTGCGCCGCCAGCATGGCGTCGCTGCCCTGGCTCGCTACCTTCGCGGCCTGCTCGAGTTCGACGAGCTTGCCGCGGCGAAACTCTTCGGCAAACGCCTTGCCGGCGGCGATGTGCGTGTCGAGATCGCCGAGCGAGGCCTTGGTCTGTTCGTGCAACTCGTCGAGCACCGCGATGTCGCGCCGCAGGGTCTCCTTGTTGCGATCGAGTTCGAGGCAGACGCGGTCGATCTGCGAGGCGACATCGCCGAATTGCTCGGAGAACCGCCGCAGCCTCGCTTCGACGGAGGAAAACAGGCGCGTCAGGAAGTTGCCGTCTTTCAGCGCGGCGGGATCGAGGCCTCGCGCCTTGGCCAGGATATCCGACAGCAGTTTACCGGTTGTTCCTAACTCCCGGTTCTGGGTCTGGGCGAGGATGCGGTCGGCGAATTCGACGACCGAACGCTGCGCGCGATCGCCGAAGGTAACGATGCGCGATCTGTCCGAGATGTCGATCTCGGACTTGATGCGCGTCACCGCGGTGGCGTCCACCATGACCGCCGGGACATTGATGGTTTCGCTCATCGCGCCTCTTCTCCTCAAACATTGCTCCCGCTGGCTACATGGTGCCGCGGCGAAGGTCCGGCAAGATAGCTGTCAGGCGCGAACAAATCGATGACGTCCGCCGCGTCTGCACTTCATTCAGGTCGCGGGAAATCGGATTTCGGTTCAACGTGACCAAAGCGCAGCACTCCCAACAGGATCTGTCACTAAAGCGTCATTTATCTGTCATATTGAGCCGCGGGCTGAGCTTCCACGTCGCCGCCAGTATCGCGATCGTCATCACGCCGCTGGCCAAGGCAGCGACCGGAATGGTGACGGCGAGCGCGGCAGTCGCGGCCCAGCCGATCGAGCAGAAGGCTTCGGCGAAGGTCGCGATCCGCGACGAGGTCTGGCGGCGGCGAAACTGGCTGCGTTTGGCCTGCACACGGAACCAGAGCTGGATCGCGCCGGCCGAGACGGTGGCGACGATGACGCCGAGCGCGGTGACGATCGCCTGCGTCAGCGAAGCAAAAGCGAGAGCCACAATCAGCGGCGCGAAGATGGCGGCGATCGAGAGCAGCACCACTTCGACCTTGGCGCGGATCACGCGCGAGGGTGGCAACGGCGCGGTCGCAACCAGGTCGGCGGCGTCTTCGCCCGAGATCGTCAGCCACGCGAGGCCGCCGGCGAGTTGGCCCGCGGCCATCACGATCACGGGCGTGATCAGGACGATGGCGGACGAGCTTTCGGAGAAACTGCGCCACAGCATCAGGGCCGGCGGCACCAGGTACAGCAGCTGCATCAGGCTCTGCGACAACAGCCACGGATCGCGTCGCAGCAACAGGAATTCCTTGGTGCGTAGCGCCCGTTGCCGCGAGCCGGCGCGGAAGGCGGTGGTACGCGGCCCTTGACGGACCGAGCGGGCGTTTGCGGCGACTCGCACGGCGGTATCGGCAAATCGCGGCGAGAAGGTCGCCATGACGATGCCGAGCAGCAAGAGACCTCCGGCCAGGAGCCAGGACAACACTTCGCCATCGCCGATCGCCGCGCGTGCCGGCCACCATAGCGGGCTGTCGAGATCGGGCGCATAGGTAGCTGCCGCATCGGAGGTCAGCACCGCGAAGCGCGACAGCGTGCCGTAGGAGAGGATGGCTGCGATCTGCAATGCGATGACGAAGCCGGCGCCGATGACGGCCGATACGATCTGGGCGACGAGGCGGGTGCGGCGCGGACCGATCAGCCTGAACAGAATCACCGTGATCGCGATGGCGATCGCTGCGGCTGTCAACCCGATCGCGACGACGACCCCAAAGGCCAGCAGCCACCTCGCTCCGCCGCCGATCACCAGAACGTCGACGAACGGCGTGGACAGCAACAGCGCCATGCCGGTGACCGACAGCGCGATCGCCGCGATCCGCACCGAGAACACGTTGGCGAGATTCGACGGCGAGGACATGATCAGGTCGAGGTCGGCGCGGGCGTAAAACACCCTCGTCACCGATTCGATCGCCTGCGACAGCATCAGCGCCCAGGCGAGAAAGATCGATGCCGTGATGACGATCAATTCCTGCTTGCCGAGCGGCGCCTGCAGATCGGCGAAGCGTCCGACCACCGCATAGGCGGGCAGATGCAGGAATACGGCGAACGCGAACAGCGCGATGATTGCGCGCTTACGCCTGCCGCTTCTGCCGGTCATCATCGCCAGCCATTCGCGCCAGGCGAGGCGGATTTCGTGGCGGGCGAACCAGGTGAGCGCCGCGGCCGAACTCATGCGGCGACCACGTCGGCATCGACGAGGGCGATGAACATGTCTTCGAGACTGGTGTCGTTGCGGCCGTTGCGCTGTCGCAGCTCGGTAAGCGTGCCCTCGGCCACCAAGCGTCCCTTGGCGATGACGCCGATCCGGTCGGCCATCCGCTCGGCGACTTCGAGAATGTGCGTGGTCATGATCACGGTGCAGCCGGCGCGGACGCGGTCCTGCAGCAATCCCTTGACGTGGCGCGCCGACAGCGCATCGAGCCCGGTCAACGGTTCGTCCAGGATGATCAGGCGCGGGTCGTGAATCAGCGCGCCGGCCAGCGCCACTTTCTGACGCATGCCCTTGGAAAACCCCTCGCAGCGTTCGTGCAGATGCGGTTCGAGGCCGAGCGAGAACAGGAGCTCGTGCGCGGAAGGACCGGAAACCGCGGGATCGATGCCCCAGAGGCCGGCGACGAATTCGAGATATTCCAAAGGCGTCAGCTTGTCGTAGATCATCGGCTCGTCGGAAACCCATGCCGTGATCTGCTTGGCGGCAACGGGATCGGCGAGGGCGTCGATGCCCAGGATGGAGACGGAGCCGGCATCGGGCCTGAGCAGTCCGGCGACCATCCGCAAGGTCGTGGTCTTGCCGGCGCCGTTGGGGCCCAGCAACGCGTAGAACTCGCCCGCGCGAACCGTCAGATCGAGCGCATCGACCGCCGGGCGGTCAAAACGCTTCGTTAACCCTCGCACTTCAAGCGCCGATCGGTCCGGGTGCATGATGACGGATACAGCCTGTTTCGCTTTCGTCAGGGAACATGACTCGGAAGAACTTTAGGCCCGGTGAATCGCGCGATCCAAATGGTGGCTAACCACGTAACTTCCCGGACTGCGGCATTTCTCCGCAATTCTTAACGATGGCACAGCCAGCGCTTTGTTGACAGCGGTCGGCGCTTTAGGCTCAATGCAGTGGGACATAAGCGGCTGCACGCATCGCGAATCGATAGCGTGTAGACACAAGATGCAAAAAGGCGGTCAAAAGAACTGCCTGGCATCGGGGAGGGAATTGATGCTGGACTTCGTTCAGCAGCTGGTGAGTGGTATTGCGCTCGGCTGCGTCTACGGCTTGATCGCGCTCGGCTTCGTGCTCGTTTACAAGGCAACGGAGGTCGTCAATTTCGCCCAGGGCGACTTGATGATGCTGGGCGGGTTCTTTGCCTTCACTTTCATCGGCATGCTTGGCCTCAACTACTGGCTTGGATTCGCCGGCGCGATCATCGCCATGGCTGCGTTCGGCATGCTGGCCGAACGCGTCGTGGTGCGCCCGATCCTCGGCTACCCGCAGTTTTCCATCATCATGGCTACCATCGGGCTCGGATATTTCCTCCGCTCCGTGGTCGGCATGATCTGGGGCACCGACGATTTCAAGATCGATACGCCGTTCAGCAACGGCGTACTGCGGATCGGCAGCCTCGTGCTGGCCTACGACAAGCTGTCGGTGATCGCGGCGACCATAATTCTCTGCGCGCTGCTTTATCTGTTCTTCAACCGCACCACGCTCGGCACCGCGATGCGCGCCAGTTCGGAGAACATGCTGGCTGCCTACTACATGGGCATCCCGGTCAAGCGCGTGGTCTCGATCGTGTGGGCGATCTCGGCGGCGGTTGCGACCGCCGCTGGCGTGCTGCTGGCGCCGATCACCTTCATCCACTCCAATGTCGGCCTCGTGCTGGGGCTCAAGGCGTTTCCCGCCGCCGTGCTCGGCGGCTTCGGCTCGATACCCGGCGCCGTGGTCGGCGGCGTCCTGATCGGCGTGATCGAGAGCATGGCCGGCTTCTATCTTCCGCAGGGCTGGAAGGACGTCGCGCCCTACATCGTGCTTCTGGTGGTGCTGCTGCTCAAGCCGGAAGGCCTGTTTGGAATTCATACGCGGAAGAAGGTCTAATGCGGTTTCTGTTCAAGACCGATTACGAAGACGACATCAAGCTGTTTCCGCACAGCGGCTACATCGTCTCCTATGGCATCCTGCTGGCGTTCCTCCTCGTCGCGCCGTTCGTGCTGTCGAGCTATCTGGTCAGCCAGCTGGTGTTCGTTTGCATCTACGCCACCGTCGGCGTCGGGCTGATGATCCTCACCGGCTTCACCGGGCAGGCGTCGCTTGGCCACGCCGCCTTTCTGGCAATCGGCGCCTACACGGCGGCCTATCTGCAGCAATACAACGTGCCGTTTCTGATCTACTTCCTGGCTGGCGGCGCGTTTACCGGCGTGGTCGGCGCGCTGGTCGGCTTTCCGGCGTTGCGGTTGCAGGGCATCTATCTCGTCATCGCCACGATTTCCTTTGCCTTCATCGTCGAGGAAGTGCTGGCGCGCTGGGAAAGCGTGACCCATGGCAACGAGGGCATGCGCGTCAAGACCTTGACGCTGTTCGGGCAGGCAGTGCCGCAGAACGGGCCGGCCTTCTATTTTCTGTGCCTCGGCGTCCTGATCCTGACCATTATCGGCACGCTCAATCTGCTGCGTTCGCCCACCGGGCGGGCCTTTGTCGCGATTCGCGACAGCGAAACCGCGGCGCGCAGCATGGGCATCAACGTCTCGCTCTACAAGGTGAAGTCGTTTGCGATCAGCGCGGCGATCACGGGATTCGCCGGCGTGCTGTTTGCGCACAAGCTGTCCTTCATCTCGCCCGAAATGTTCACGCTGCAGCTCTCGATCGAGTTCATCATCGTGATCCTGATCGGCGGCACCTTCAGCCTGCACGGCGCGGTGCTGGGGGCGATCTTCCTGGTCATGATCGATCCGTTCCTGACCTATCTGAAGGACGACCTGCCCGGTATTATCGCGGGCATTGCGGCGGCCTTCGGCGCCGGCAAGGAAGCGGCGGCTAACGTGCAGAGCAACGTCGCCGCGATCGCCTCCGCCAACGGTCTCAAGGGCGCGATCTATGGCGTCATCATCGTCCTGTTCGTGCTGTTCGAGCCGCTCGGCCTGTACGGACGCTGGCTGAAGATCAAGCTCTTCTTCCAGCTCTTCCCGCTCTACAAGCGGGCCACCTTCAAGCGTCAGAAAATCTATGTAAAGTCGGAGCGGAACCGATGAGCTATTTCCGTGCGGAAAACCTATCCCTGCACTTCGGCGGCCTCAAGGCGGTCGACTCCGTCAGTTTTGCCGTGGAGAAGGGCGAGATCCTCTCGATTATCGGCCCCAACGGCGCCGGCAAGAGTTCGATCTTCAACCTGATCTCGCGGATCTATCCGCCCACCTCTGGCAAGATCTTTTTCGAGGACCAGGACATCACCGAACAGCCGGCCTACGACATCGCCGGGCTCGGCATCGCCCGCACCTTCCAGAACATCGAGCTGTTCGAGAATGCGACCATGCTGAGCAATCTGCTGGTCGGCCGTCATCGCCACTCGACCACGCAACTCTGGCAGGAACTGCTGTTCCTGCCCAGCGTGCGTGCGGGAGAGAAGGTGCACCGGCGCCGCGTCGAGCAGGTGATCGAGTTCCTCGATCTCGAGGCCTATCGCGACAAGCTGATCTCGGGCCTGCCCTACGGTGTCCGCAAGGTGATCGAACTGGCGCGTGCGCTGTGCTCGGAGCCGAAGCTGATCCTGCTCGACGAGCCGTCATCCGGGCTGAACGTCGAGGAGACCGACGACATGTCGTTCTGGATCCGCGACATGAAGACCGAGCTCGGCATCACCGTTCTGATGGTCGAACACGACATGACGCTGGTCAACCGCGTTTCCGATCGCGTGATCGCGCTCAACTACGGCCGCGTGCTCGCGATGGGCTCGCCGTCCGAGGTGCAGCGCCATCCCGACGTCGTTGCCGCCTATCTCGGCGCCTGAGGACGATGCCATGAGCGCTTCCGACACCATCCTCAAGCTCAGCAACATTGAGAGCTACTACGGACCGATCATGGCCATCCGGGGCATCAGCCTCGAAGTGCCGCGCGGCCGCATCGTCACCCTGCTCGGCGCCAACGGCGCCGGCAAGACTACTGTGCTCAAGACCATTTCCGGCATCCTCGATCCGCAAAAGGGTACGATCGAGTTTCTCGGCAAGCCGATCCAGCGCATGGAGGCCGACAAGATCGTGCGGCTGGGGCTGAGCCACGTGCCGGAGGGACGGGAAGTGTTTCCGTTTCTCTCGGTGCGCGAAAACCTGATGATGGGCGCCTATCCGCGCAAGGACCGTGACGGCGTCGCCGAAGATCTCGAGCGTGTCTACGGCTACTTCCCGCGGCTCAAGGAGCGCGTCAACCAGCCGGCCGGGCAGCTTTCCGGCGGCGAGCAGCAGATGCTGGCGATCGGGCGGGCGCTGATGAACCGTCCGACGCTGCTGTTGCTGGATGAGCCGTCGCTCGGGCTGTCGCCGATCCTGGTTAAGGAAATCTTCACCATCATCAAGCGCGTCAACGAGGAGCAGGGCATGTCGATCCTGCTGGTCGAGCAGAACGCCAAGGTGGCGCTGGAGACGGCGCATTACGGCTATGTGCTCGAGATCGGCCGGGTGGTGATGAACGACACCTGCGAGCGGCTGATGAATTCGAAGGACATCCAGGAATTCTATCTCGGCGCCAAGGAAGAGGGCGCCCGCGGCGAACGGCGCTGGAAAAAGAAGAAAACCTGGCGCTAAACGACGCAGTTAAGCTATTGGCGTTGTGGACGAATTCGAGCTAAATTCGAGCGCCGCTTAGAACCAAGACCGGCTTTCAAGACCGGTGGGCGGGGGCAGGCGAAAGAGGGAGGAATACGCATGGCCAGACCGGCGGTGCTGACGGTCGCCGATACGATCGCGAGGAGCTTTCTGAAATCCGTGGAAGCGCGCGGCGATCGGCCGGCGATCCGCGAGAAGAAATTTGGCATCTGGCAGCCGACCAGCTGGCGCGAATGGCTGCAGATCTCCAAGGACGTCGCCTATGGCCTTCATGCCTCGGGCTTCCGGCCCGGCGACGTCGCCTCGATTATCGCCAACGCCGTTCCTGAGTGGGTCTATGCCGACATGGGCATCCTCTGCGCCGGCGGCGTGTCCTCCGGAATCTATCCGACCGATTCGTCGGTGCAGGTCGAATATCTGATCAACGATTCGTCGACCAAAGTGATCTTCGCCGAAGACGAGGAGCAACTCGACAAGATCCTGTCGTGCCGTTCGCGCTGTCCAACCCTGCAGAAGATCGTCGTATTCGACATGGAGGGCCTGAGCGGATTTACCGATCCGATGGTGCTGTCGCTGGCCGAGTTTACGGCGCTCGGGCGCAACCATGCGCAGGGCAACGAGGCGCTGTGGGACGAGATGATCGGAAGCCGCTCGGCCGGCGATCTCGCCATTCTCGTCTATACGTCCGGCACCACCGGTCCGCCCAAGGGCGCCATGCATTCCAATCGCAGCGTGACCCATCAGATGCGGCACGCCAACGACCTGTTTCCGTCGACGGATGCCGAGGAGCGGCTGGTGTTCCTGCCGCTCTGCCATGTCGCCGAGCGGATCGGCGGCTACTACCTCTCGCTGGCGCTGGGTTCGGTGATGAATTTCGCCGAAAGCCCGGAAACCGTGCCGGACAATCTGCGCGAGGTGCAGCCGACCGCATTCCTTGCCGTGCCGCGCATCTGGGAAAAGTTCTATTCCGGGATCACGATCGCATTGAAGGACGCGACGGCTTTTCAGAACTGGATGTACCGCCAAGCGCTCGGCATCGGCAATCGCATGACCGAGTACAAGCTGCAGGGCGACACGCCGCCGCTTTCGCTGCGACTGGCCAACCGCGCTGCCTACTGGCTGGTGTTCCGCAACATCCGCCGCATGCTCGGGCTGGATCGCTGCCGGCTGGCCTTCACGGGTGCGGCGCCGATCGCTCCCGACCTGATCCGCTGGTATCTCGCGCTCGGCCTCGACATGCGCGAGGTCTACGGCCAGACCGAGAATTGCGGGGTCGCGACCATCATGCCGCCGGACCGCATCAAGCTCGGTTCGGTCGGCAAGGCTGCGCCGTGGGGCGAGGTGATGATTTCACCGCAGGGCGAGATCCTGATCCGCGGCGATTTCCTGTTCATGGGCTATCTGAACCAGCCGGAGAAGACCGCGGAGACCATCGACGCCAAGGGCTGGCTGCACACCGGCGACGTCGGCTCGATGGACAACGAGGGCTTCGTGAAGATCACGGACCGGATGAAGGATATTATCATCACTTCCGGGGGAAAGAACATCACGCCGTCGGAAATCGAGAACCAGTTGAAGTTCTCGCCTTACATTTCCGATGCGGTGGTGATCGGCGACAAGCGGCCGTACCTGACGTGCCTCTTGATGATCGACCAGGAGAATGTCGAGAAATACGCCCAGGACCACGACATTCCCTTTACCAACTACGCCAGCCTGTGCCGGGCGGCCGAGATCCAGGATCTGATCCACCGCGAGATCGAGGCGGTCAACGCCAATTTTGCCCGCGTCGAGACCATCAAGAAATTCTTCCTGATCGAGCGCCAGTTGACACCCGAGGACGAGGAATTGACGCCGACCATGAAGTTGAAGCGCAGTTTCGTGAACAAGCGCTACGCGGCCGAGATCGACGCCATGTATGGCGAACGGGCGGTGGCGTAGCGAACCGGACCTGGAACGGCATTTTCGAGCCGGTCTTTCTGAAAACGCGAAGGATTTGAAGGCCCCACCCTTCGCTCAACACGGGCCATCGAAGAGGAGACTGCAATGTCGAAATCGTTAACGGCGTTCGGCCTTGCGGTCAGCGCCCTTGCGCTGACCCAGCTGCCGGCCGCTGCCCAGACCAAGGTTACCAACGAGGGCATCTCGGCGTCCGAGATCGTCATCGGCACCCATCAGGATCTGTCCGGCCCGATCAAGGTCTGGGGCGTTCCGGTTTCCAACGGCATGAAGATGGCGGTCGAGGAGATCAACGCCGCCGGCGGCATCCACGGCCGCAAGATCAAGATGATCCTCGAGGACAATGGCTACGATCCGAAGAAGGCGGTGCTGGCCTCGCAGAAGATGGTCGAGCGCGACAAGATCTTCGCCATGATCGGCCCGATGGGATCGCCCACCGTGCTGGCGGCGCAGGACATCCTGTTCGATGCCGGTGTGTTCCAGCTGTTCCCGCTGACGGCTGCCGAGTTCACCTTCAAGTTCGATCCGGCCAAGCCGCAGGAGCGGTTGAAGTTCAACAACCTGCTGCCCTACGTCGAGAGCACGCGTGCTGCCGTCAAGTACATGATGGAGACGAAGGGCTTCAAGAAGCCCTGCATCATGAATCAGGACGACGAGTACGGAAAGAACGTGCTCGACGGCTTCAACCAGCAACTGGCGGTGATGAAGGTGACGCCGGCTTCGATCACCAGCTACAAGCGCGGCGCTTCCGATTTCAGTGCCCAGATCGCCAAGATGAAGGCCGACGGCTGCGACATGGTCGTGCTCGGCACGGTCATCCGCGAAACCATCGGTGCCATGGGTGAAGCCAAGAAACTCGGCTGGGACGTCACCTTCCTCGGCGCCACCCCGACCAACGTGCTGGAAGTCCCCGCGCTCGGCAAGGAAGCGGTCGAAGGGCTCTATGCGGCCTCCGGCTTCGAAATCCCGTACGAGGACACCGCGAAGGGCAAGGTCAAAGACTGGCTCGCCAACTACAAGAAGATGTTCGGCACCGACGCCAATACGCAGGCGATCATCGGCTACAACGCCGTGATGACCTTCGCCTTCTATGCCCAGAAAGCCGGCAAGGATCTGACCGGTCAGAAGATGATGGACTCGCTTGAATCAGGCGAAAAATTCCTCGACATCTTCAATTCGCCGCCGACCAAGTTCTCCAAGACCGATCATCTCGCCAACACCGTCACCCAGGTCCAGCAGGTCAAGAACGGCCGCTGGGTGCTGGTCAAGGATGGCCTGATGTTCTGAGCGAGCGTCGCATTTCGGCCGGTACGGCAGGACGACGAGGGGCTGCGCGATGATCTCGCGCAGCCCCTTTCCATTGGAGGTATTTCTCCTCTATCGGGGTAATTCTCCGTCCTGGCCGGGCTTGTCCCGGCCGTCCACGTCTTCTTCAGGCTGAACCAAGGACGTGGATGCCCGGCACAAGGCCGGCATGACGATGGAGGAGTCGGATGCGCAATCGCGCATCCGACATATCGAGACCCCAGGTTCAATCCTTTGTGTCGCCCGGGACGACGCTTCGCGTCACTTCGGCCGGATCGCGTCCGCCGTGCCCTGGATAAAGGCCTGCAGCTTCGGGATATCCTCTTCCTTCAGCTTGCCGGTGAAGTCGGGCATGCCCTGCTCGCGGAACGGTCCCTTGAACACGAAGTCCTTGAGGTTGGCGATGGTCTCGGTCGAGACATAGCCGAGATTGCGGACATTGCCGCCCTTGTCGACGCCGGGCACGCCATGGCATTGCGCGCAGGCGGCGACGTAAATTGCCGTGCCTTCGGGTACGTCCTTGGGATCGTATTTCACGCCCTTCAGCAAGCCCTCGGTCTGGTATTTCACGAAAGCCGGCAGCGGTGCCTTGCCGCCAACCGCAAACGTGTAGACCGTGCCGGGACTTTGCAGTTCGGTGGCGCGCTGCGAAATCCCGAACACGCCGCCCCAGCCCACCGCGATCGACACATATTGCTGACCGTCGAGCATGTACGTCGAGGCCGCCGCGACCACGCCTGATCCGGTCGGGCTTTCCCAGAGCTTTTCGCCTGTGGTGGCGTTGTAGGCGACGAAGCGGCCGTCGGCGGTGCCCTGGAACACCAGGTTGCCGGCCGTCGTGAGCGTGCCGCCATTCCATGGCGCCACGTGCTCGACGCGCCAGGCCTCCTTCTGCTTGACCGGATCCCATGCCAGCAGCCGGCCGAACGCCGGGTTTTTCGGCGGCTCGCCGTTCAGCACGAAGCCGACATTCCAGCCCGCCGCAGCGGCGAATTTGCCCGGCGTCGCCGCGTTGTGTGTCAGGGCCTTCTCCGGCGTAAGGTTGAGCGGCACGCCTTGCGCCGGCAGGTACACCAGGCCGGTCTGCGAATTGAACGACATCGGGTGCCAGTTGTGGGCGCCGAACGGGCCGGGGATGCTGTCATAGGCGGCGTCCTCGCGCGCTTGCTTCACCTCGATCGGCCGGCCGTTGGCGTCGTAGCCGGTCGCCCAGTTCACGTCGACGAAGTTCTTTGCCGAGATGAACTTGCCGTTGGTGCGGTCGATGACGAAGAAAAAGCCGTTCTTCGGCGCGTGCAGGATCACCTTGCGCGGCGCGCCATCGATGGTGATGTCGGCCAGGATCATCGGCTGCGTCGCGGTATAGTCCCAGTGATCGCCAGGCGTCTCCTGATAGTGCCAGACGTATTTGCCGGTGTCCGCGTTCAGCGCGACGATCGAGGAGAGATAGAGATTGTCGCCGCCGGAGGGGCTGCGGATTTTCTGATTCCATGGCGAGCCGTTGCCGGTGCCGATATAAACGAGGTTGAGATCGGGATCGAAGGTGATGGTGTCCCACGCCGTGCCGCCACCACCGTTGATCCAGTATTTGCCCGCAGGGTCCCAGGTCTTGGCCGCGGCTGCCATCGATTCATCCTCGAACGGCTTTGACGGGTCGCCGGGCACCGTGAACCAGCGCCACGCCTGGTTGCCGGTCTCGGCGTCGTAGGCAGTCACGTAGCCGCGCGCGCCATATTCCGCGCCGCCATTGCCGATCACCACCTTGCCGTTGAAGACGCGCGGCGCGCCGGTGATGGTGTAGGAGTGCTCCTTGCTGACGATGGTATCCTTTTCCCAGACCACCTTGCCGGTGACCGCGTCGAGCGCGATCAGCCGCCCGTCATAGGCGCCGACGAACACCTTGCCCTTCCAGAGCGCGACGCCGCGATTGACGACGTCGCAGCAGCCCCGATAGCCCTTCTCGCGATCGATCTTCGGATCGTAGGTCCACAGCCGCTTGCCGGTGCGGGCGTCGATGGCGTGCACCACGCTCCAAGATGCCGTCTGATACATGATGCCGTCGACCACGACGGGGGTCGCCTCGACGCCGCGGGAGGATTCCAGCGGATAGCTCCAGACCAACCCGAGCTGCTTGACGTTGTCGGTGTTGATCTTGTTGAGTTTGCTGAAACGCGTCTCGGCATAGTCCAACCCTATGGTCGGCCAGTCATTCGATGTCGCGGTATTGGCCTTGATCGATGCGCCGTCGACAGCCGAGGTCACGGCCTTGATATGCTCGGGCGTACCCTTCGCGGGGCTTTGCGCCTGTGCGTTGCCGCACAGCGCCAGACCAAGCCCGATCGCCAGCGCAAGTGCGGGTCGATTTGGACTGGCGGCAATCTCAGGAAAAAAACGGCAAGCGGAATCAACGCACGGCCAACGTGTCATCTTGTCCCTCCCAGTGATCTCTAGCGGATCTCCGGGAATGCTATGCTGGTGCGAACGATCGCGTCAATCAAAGCAGCACGCGCAAAATAAAAAAGAGAAAATTGCTTTCGTCATATTTCCGGCGGATGAACGCTGACTGGTATACGCGCCGCGTCGCAGCATTGCGTTGATCGTTGCGAAGACAAAGCAGCGAGAAAAGGTCGTTCGCCGCCGCCGTTCGGCATTCCCGTTGCGTCGAATTTCAATCGGCGCTTTCGGACGGCTGGTCGGTCGAGGCGGCTCTCGCAACAAGCGAAGGGGTGGAGTCACTGCCTGCAGCATCGGCGGTCAGCACGAGATACTCGTATCGCATCACGCCGTGCAGGCCGATCGAGAATGTCGGCCGGAAGTTTCTGACGTCCGCATCCTCGATCATCGCCATCCGGCGGTTGTCCAGCATCAGCCAGCGTCCGTCGAGGCGCGCGGCCACGACCGCATGGTCGTCGCCACGAATGGTGTCGTGCAGCACCACGATTCTCAGGTCGTCGGGCGAAAGACCTGCGCGGCGCAGCGCCGCAAACTTGGCGATTGCATAGTCTTCGCAATCGCCGCCGCCGCGCGCCAGCGTCGCGAGCGGCGAGGACCAGACGTCGATCTGACGATGCTGGGCGAAATCGTCGATCGGCCGGATCGCGAGATTGATGGCGCGATTGACCTCGCCGAGGCGGGCGCGGCCCTCGCGCGCCCTGGCAATGTCGACGATGTCGAGGAATTTCAGCGCGGCGGGGGAAGCGCAGCCCTCGCGGTCGCCTTCGCAGAGCGCAAGCTGCACCAGTTCATCGTCGAGCCGGTGCTGCACGCTGAGCCATTTGTCGCGCAATCCGCCGGCCGGGAGCGCATTCGCGGCCTGTCCGAACGGCTCGGCCGATCTAACGGTCGAAGCTGTCGGTGCGGCTGCCGCAAGAGGCTCGGCCCGCAGGTCCGCCGCCCCGAACCAGGTCAGGCAGCACGCAGCGATGCCCGCACGCCAGCCGCGCGTGAACAAACACAACCCCATTTGACGCCCTTTGTCCGGGCATCGGCGTGCATGGACTGCCTGCGCGTGACCGGATCATTTGCCGGGGCACGATGGGCGGGCGATGGTTCTGATCGGCTTAAGATTCGCGCCTTGCCGGGGAAAGCGGCTGATAGCCTCAAACCGAGGTCGCCAATCCATTGAAAATCTTAGCGATCCCGTAAGGCAAGCACCGCCAGGGCGGGACAGCGCTCAACCAAATCATTGATTTCCATAACGTGGCAAATCCGCATCAAAATTGCGCGATTTGTTGGTTCGCCTCTTGTTTCAGTCATTAAAATGCCGTCAGCTCGACTTATCGGGCCAAAAATAAGACAAACCAAGTAATAGTGATCAAATTTAAACTTAAAGTATATTTGCAAGTACTTGTTTCAGCCTCATCGAATGGATTTTTTGTGATGTTTTAGGCTGATTTTACTATCGGCCCTTTCAAATTCTGCTTCGAATGTGATCAATGAGTGACTTGCCCGGCCTTTTTGCACTTAGTCGAGACGGGTTCCGCAAAAGCCTTTCCAGTGATATGCAAGTTTAGAAGCGCGAATATTGGTAAATATTAACCTTAGCGGCAAGCAATGGTGCCGATTTGAGCTTGGCAGGCAAATTCACTGATCTGCTGACGGATGTCTTGGGCTCACAACCGCTTGGAAATTTCCAGGTTGGCGCCGTTTCGACGCATGCGCCGTCCGGTGCTATAATAATTCCTGATGCCGATCTGCTCTTCAACGGCGACTTCAAGCGGTCCGGCCTCGATCTCGTTCTTTCCAACGGCGACCGCGAGCTCGTCCTGCCTGATTATTTCAGGGGCGAGAAGCGCGCCCCGCTGGCGTCCCCCGACGGCGCTCACCTCACCGGCGACCTCGTCAACGCGCTGAGCGGTCACACTCAGTTCGCGCAGGCGGGCGGCAGCGCCAGCGTCGCCCCCGCCGTCATCGGCCATGTCACCAAGCTGACGGGCAACGCCACCGCAATCCGCAACGGCGTTTCGATCATCCTGAACCAGGGCGACACTGTCCACAAAGGCGACGTGGTGCAGGCCGGTTCCGATTCGACGCTCGGCATTACCTTCATCGACGGCACCGTGTTCGGTCTCGCGTCGAACGCCAAGATGGTGCTCAACGAAATGATCTACGACCCCAACGGGTCGGACAACAAGTCGCTGCTCAGCCTGGTGGCCGGCACGATCTCGTTCGTCGCCGGCGCCACCGCCAAGAAGGGCGACATGAAGGTCGACACGCCGGTCGCGACCATGGGCATCCGCGGCACCGCGGTGCTGGTCGAGATCGATTTCGAGGTGCCGGCGCAGGGCGGGGCGCCGCCGGCGAAATTCCAGGTGCTGGTCGAGCCCGACGGCACCACCGGATCCTACATCCTGTACGACAAGACCACGCTGACGCAGATCGCGACCGTCAACCGCGCCGGCACGCAGACCATCATCAACGGCCAGGGCGCGGTCAGTTTCCAGTCGTCCGTGCAACTGTCGCCCGACGCGCAGAAGATCATCAGCGACGTGTTCTCGCTGAAATTCAGCGATCTCAACAACCCGAACACCAAGCTCACGACCAATTTCACCGACACGATCATTCCGGAAAACATTTTCCTCAAGCTGGCGAGCAACGACGTCGTTCCGGTAACGCTCCAGTTCATCAATATCCCAGACAGGCCGTCGGCGGCCCCGCCACCGGGCACCGAAGTCAGGCGCGAACATATTCCCGGGCCGCCGCTGGCCTCCGCGTCCGATGGCGCGCTTGTCGAACGGGTGAACATTACCGGCGACACCACGCTGGGCAGTACGTCGGGCACGGTCAGCTATGCCGACCCCAATCTCGATGACCGGCCGAGTGTCAGTGCGCAGTTTTCTTCCTTTGCCTATCAGAACGCCGAAGGCGCCGACGTCACTGCGACGCTGACGGCGGAGCAAGTCGCAGCGGTTCAGGCGGTCGAAGTGCCGCTCCTCGTGGTGCAGGATCCGAACGGCAAGAACACCGGTCAGGCCACCTGGACCTACAACATAGCCGACGGTGCGTTCGACTTTCTTGGCGCCGGCGAGACGCTGACGCTGACCTATCTGGCACGGGTCGACAACAACTACTATCTGGGTAACGAATCGGCGTTCGTGCCGCTTGAGATCGTCATCACCGGCACCAACGACAAGCCGACTGTGACGGCGACCGGCGGCGAGATCACCGAGCGTATCGGCACCGGCAATTCGGAGATCGATACCGTCTCCGGCACCGTCACCTTCGCCGACGTCGATCTGACCGACCGTCCCGTCGTCAGCGCCGCGATCTCCGAGACCGATCCGTTCCGCTATTACGACGCGGAGGGCAACGACATCACCGCGACGCTGACGCCGGAGCAACGCGCGACGATCCTCGCCGTCCAGGTACCGCTGAGCGTGGTGCAATCCGCCGGGAACACCCATGACGGATCGGCGACCTGGACCTACAGCGTCGAAGACAGCAAGTTCGATTTCATCGCTGACGGCGAGACGCTGACGCTCAATTACGTCGCCCAGGTTGACGATGGTCAAGGCGGCGTCGTCTCGACGCCGATCACGGTTTCGATCCATGGCGCCGACGTCGTCGTCATCGGCACCAACGACGAGCCGACCATCGAAGCCACCAGCGGCGGCTTTGCCGAGTTTTACAGCCAGACCGGTTCGGGCAAGCTCCAAGTCGCGGCCGGCAGCATCACCTTCACCGACGTCGACTTGACCGACCGCCCGGTGGCGAGCGCGGCCTTCAGTTCGTTCAGTTACCTGAACGCCTATGGCGTCGACGTGACGTCGCAGCTCACCACCGCGCAACTCGCCGCGATATCGGCGGTGGACGAGCCGCTGACCGTGCTGCAAGACCCCGGCAACACCAATAATGGTTCGGCAAGCTGGAGCTACAGCGCTCCAGACGAAGCATTCGACTTCCTGGCCGATGGCGAGATTCTGACGCTGACCTACACCGCGACCGTCGATGACGGGCACGGCGGCGTGGTGACCGCGCCGATCACCGTCACCGTGACCGGCAGCAACGACGCGGTCGAAATCACCAGCGATCCGCAGACCATCGCGATCACGGAGGATGCCGACGCCCACAATTCCACGGCGCCGGACCCCGCAGGCGATTCGATCACGTTCGTCGATGCCGATCTGACGGATACGCACGCCGCAAAGCTCGCCGGCGTCAGCGCCTCCGGCGTGGTGACGGGCCTTGCCAACGGCGCCGTGCAGCTCAGCTGGCTGTCGCTTGGGCCGCTGAGCGATTCCACCGGCGGCGGGCCGGGCTCGCAGAGCTGGACGTTCTCGGCGCCGGGCAGCTATTTCGACTATCTTGCCGACGGCGAGACCGTCACGCTGACCTATACGGTGGAGATCGAGGACCAGCATGGCGACAGCGCCCTGCAGGACATCATGGTCACGGTCACGGGCAGCAACGACGCGCCGGAGATCAGCGCGATCGCGCAGCAGAATCTGATCGAGCCGGACGATGCCGGCGCGCTGACATCGGCCGTTGCCGTGACCTTCTCCGATCTCGACCTGTCGGATGTCGGCCACAGCGCCAGCATCACGAACGCTGTCGCGTCCGGTGCTACGAAGGGCCTGGCGCTCGACGAGGCTGCGCTCATCGCGTTGATCGAGCCTGGGGACGTGGCCAAGGCCGCTGGCTCCACGGCGGGATCGGTCAAGCTGTCATTTTCGGCTGCGTCGACCTCGTTCGATTATCTCAAGCAGGGTGAGGTTCTCACGCTGACATACACCGTCGCGATCGACGACGGCGATGGCGGCGTCACTTCGCGGGATTTCGTCATCACCGTCACCGGGACCAACGACGCGCCGTCGATCGTGGGCGAAGTCGATCCGGCCGCGCAAACCGTCGTCGTGGCGGCCCCGACCGCGCTCGAGGTGCTCGATCCGGGCGTAATCGAAAATGTGCTCGCATTGCCAACCGAGACATTCAACCAGGTGACGGCGGGCGCCACTTCCAACAACGGCAAGGGCCACGGAGATTTCTACAGCGAAGCCCTCGGCGCGACGTTCTCGGCGTCCGGGCAGGCCGGGGTTGTCAATGGGTCGTCCGGCGGTGTCACGGCGGCGCCCTATGTCGGGCCCCAGCACGGCGGCCAGGACACGACGAACTATCTCAGCATCGGCGGTGGCGGCAGCGAGACCATCAAGTTCAATTCGGAGAAGAACACCTTCGGCCTTTATTGGGGATCGCTCGATACTTACAACACCATCAAATTCTACGATGGGAATACGCTGGTAGCTTCCTACACCGGCGACCAGTTTGCTCCGCTGTTCCCGAACGGTAATCAGGGCTCTTTCTCCTCGAACGGATATGTCCAGTTCACCAACTTGCCGCTTTTCGACAAGGTCGTCCTTGCCAGCTCTGCGAACGCATTCGAGCTCGACAACATTTCCGCCGGATACGTGCCGGAGGATATCGGGCTGTCGGGACCGGTCACGGGCACGATGAGCGTCCACGATGCCGACGTGGGCGATGCCCTGACGGGTTTCGTCATCGGCAACGCCACGTTCGAATACAACGGATCCACGACGCTTCCCGGCGGCGTCGACCTCTCGGCGCTCCTCAGCGCCGCGAACGTGACGTTCGATACCGCGTCGAGCAACGGCGGAACCGTCAACCTGCACTGGACCTATCAGCCGCTCAATGCCGATTTCGGCTTCCTGCATGCGGGCGATGTGCTTGAGATCAAATATGTCGCGGAAGTCAGTGACGGTCACGGCAGCACCGGGACCCAGGAACTGACCATCACCCTTGTCGGTGCGGACAGTCCGACCGAGGGATCATCCAATTTCTCGAGCTTCACGTTCGCCGAGACGGGGCAGGAGGTCGCGGACGGCACGCCCGGCAATGACGTTATTTATGCGACCTCCGCGAACGATGTGCTGGCGGGAGGCGCCGGCGCCGACCAGTTCGTGTTTGCGCCAGCGCCAAATCCGAGCAGTGACACGATCACGGATTTCACGCCGGGTCAGGATCGCATCGATCTGCGGCAGTTCTCCGACGTGGACGCCGGGAATATCGATGACTGGCTTGCCGAACATGCCGCGCAGAGCTCGACCGATCCGGCGGATGTGCTGGTCGAACTTGGCAACGACACCCTCACGCTGAAGAACGTCGCTGTCGCCAGCCTCCACGCGAGCGACTTCATCGTTTCGCCGCATACCGTCATCTAGATGAGCGGCTTGCCTTCCGCTTGAGCTCCGCGATATCGGTGGGCGAACGTTAGAAGCCATGAAGCGATTTTGGGCCCTGCCAAGATGGTTCACGCGGCACATCGGCTATGCCCGTTTGCTGTGCCTTGCGCTGTTGATCGGGTTCGCGGCGCTTCGTGTCGCCGATCCGGCTCCCGTGGAGGAGATCCGGGTTCGGACCTTTGATGCTTTCCAGCGCATCGACCCGCGCAAAAAGGCCGCCAGGCCGGTCACTATCGTCGATATCGACGACAAGAGCCTGGAGAAGCTCGGACAGTGGCCGTGGCCGCGCACCCGGATCGCCGATCTCGTCACCGAACTGACCCGGCTCGGCGCGGTCGTGATCGCATTCGACGCGGTATTCTCCGAACCCGACCGTCTCAATCCCGCTTTCGTGGCGGACACCCTTCGCAACCTCGACGAGGAAACTCGCGCGAAACTGCGCGCGCTGCCGAGCAACGACCAGGTCTTTGCCGAGGCCATCAAGGCGTCGCGCGTCGTGCTTGGCGAGTCCGGCCTGCCGGAAGAAATCGCCGAACTCGACAAGACGCTGCCGGTGACGGGCATCGCGATGCTGGGCGAGGAGCCGCAGCGCTTCATGTTCGACTTTCCAGGCCTGTTGCGCAACGTACCGGTGCTGGAGCACGCCGCCGCCGGGCGCGGCCTTTTCACCATCAGGCCCGAGCGCGACGGCATCGTGCGGCGGGTGCCGATGATCATGCAGGCGCAGGGCCAGACCATGCCGTCGCTGACCTTCGAAATACTGCGGGTCGCCACCGGCTCCGGCACCATCCTGATCAAGGCCGAGCCGGCGGGCATCCAGAGCATCGGCGTCAAGGGCTTCCAGATTCCGACCGATCATAACGGGCAGCTCTGGGTGCACTACGCTCGCAATGACGCCTCGATCTATGTCCCCGCGGTCAATGTATTGGAGAAGAACGTCGCGCCGGACATGATCGCCGGCAAACTGGTGCTGATCGGAACTTCCGCGGTCGGTCTCAACGACATCAAGACCACGCCCGTATCGCGCGCCATGCCGGGGGTCGAGATCCATGCCCAGGTTCTGGAGAGCGCGCTCACCGGCGCGGTGATCTCGCAGCCGGTCTTCGGCATCGCCGTCGAATTTGCCACCGCGCTGTTGTTCGGCCTGCTGGTGATCACGTTCGCGCCGCAGTTCGGGCCGGTTACGTTGGTCGTGCTCGGCGCGGCGTTTGCCAGCATGCTGATCGGGCTTTCGGCCTATTTCTACGTCCAGAACCGGCTGCTGATCGACTTTACCTATCCCTTGATGTCGACGACGGCGATTTATCTCACGCTGATCTTCGCGAGCTTTGTGCGGGAGCAACGGCAGCGGCGCCAGATTCGCTCGCAATTCGTTCAGTACATGTCGCCGGCGCTGGTCGAGCAGCTGGCGCAGTCGCCGGAAAAGCTCGTGCTTGGCGGCGAGGAGCGCGAGATGACCATCATGTTCTCAGACGTGCGCGGCTTCACCACGATCTCGGAGAGCTACAAGCACGATCCGCAGGGCTTGATCGCGCTAATGAACCGCTTCCTGACGCCGCTGACGGACGTGATCATCGAGCAGAAAGGCTATATCGACAAATACATGGGCGACGCCATCATGGCGTTCTGGAACGCGCCGCTCGACGATGCGAAGCACGAAATCAATGCCTGCGAGGCCGCGATCCAGATGCTGGAGCGGATCGACGCGGTAAACAGCGAGCGCAAGCAGGAAGCCGCCGACGGCGGTCACGTCTACCTCCCGCTCAACGTCGGCATCGGCCTCAACACCGGCATCGGCGTGGTCGGCAACATGGGCTCCGATTTGAAGAAAAACTATTCGGTGCTGGGCGACAGTGTGAACCTCGCCTCGCGGCTGGAAGGGCAGACGAAGGAATACGGCTTTCCGATCATCGTCGGCTCCAGGACCGCGCTTGCGGTGAAGGACAGGTTTGCGATCCTCGAACTCGACTTCATCATGGTCAAGGGCAAGACCGAGCCGGAGGTGATCTACGCCATCGCCGGCCGCGATGATGTCGCGAAGTCCGGCCGCTTCCAGCGCCTGCGCAACCTGACCATCGAGATGTTATCCTGCTATCGCAACCGGGACTGGGAGGGCGCGCTGGCAGCCATCGCCCGCGGCCGCAAGAGCGACGAGGCGCATACGCTGGACCTGCTCTACAATCTCTACGAGGCGCGGATCCGCGGCTATCTGGAAAACCCGCCGCCGGAAGACTGGAACGGTGCCTTTGCGCTCCTGAAGAAATAAAGGTCTCCGGCCGTCCCGGCGAACGCCGGAACCCACACGCCGCGGCCTATCGCGTCAGATCCTGGAAGCAGTCCGGATGGTGGGCACGTCGCTTACGCTCCTTTGCCAACCCTTGCGCTTCTCCCCGGTTTTCACTCCAGCCCGATCTGCGTCAGATCCTGAAACCAGTGCTGCGCCTGCACGAACTTCTTCACCTTCGGCGACAGCGCGTGCGGGTTGGTGTCGTGCACCACCCAGACCAGTGTGGCGTCGTCGACGATCTGGGCGTGGGCCTGGGCCAGCAGTTCGTCCTGCTTGGTGACGTCAAACGTCTGCTTGGCCTCGTCGATCAAGGCGTCGACCTTCGGGTTCTTGTAGCCGCCCCAGTTGACGCCGACCGGCGCGATCTGGCCGGAGTGGAAGAAGCGCACGATGGCGTAAAGCGGGTCCGAGGTGACATAGGCGATGTTGTTGGAGGTGATGCCGGCGTTCATCTCGTCGGCCGCGCCCTTGCGCCACGCGGTATAAAGCGTCTCCAGTTCGACCACCTTGAAGTCGATCTCAATGCTGATTTCCTTGAAACTCTGTTGCAGGAATTCGTTCATCGGCAGTGACAGCATCTGGCCGGTGCCGCCCTGGGCGATCACGAAGGTCGTCTTCAGCGGCTTCTCCTTGGAGTAGCCGGCTTCCTGCACCAGCTTCTTCGCCGCTGCGAGATCGTATTTCAATTCGAACGAAGGCTTGCCGAACCACGGACTCGACGGATCGACCTGACCCTTGGCGGGCTTTGCCAGTCCGTTCATCAGGCCGACGACGCCGTCGCGGTCGATCGCGAGGTTGAGCGCCTTGCGCAGACGGATGTCGGTCCATGGCGAACCGGGCAGCACGCTTAAATGATAGTTCCAGACGTGCGGCGTGACGTTGTCGACGATCTTCATCCCGGCGGATTTGAGCTGCGGCACGGCATCTGGCGCCGGCGTCTCGATCAGGTCGACCTGGCCCGCCAGCAGCGCGTTGGTGCGCGTCAACGCTTCCGGCATCGGGATCAGGACGATCTTGTCGGCCTTTGGCAGGCGCTTCTTGTCCCAGTAATCGGCATTCTTCGACAGTTCGGCAAGTTCGCGTGGCACGAGCTTTGTCAATTTGAACGGCCCGGTACCGGAAGGCTGACTAGCGAACTTGTCCCAATCCTTGCCGAGCTTTTCATATTGTGCCGGGCTGGAGACCAGGAACCAGAGCATCTGGTAGGGGAAGAAGGAATCGACCGCTTTGGTGGTGATCTCTACCGTGTCGTCGTCGATCTTGGCATAGCTCGCGACGGAGGGCAGGCGTGTTTTCACCTGCGCGCTCTGCCGCTTGTCGAACTGCGGTGCCTTGTCGTTGAGCACCTTGTCGAGGTTCCAGATCACCGCATCGGCGTTGAAAGCGCTGCCGTCGTGAAACTTGACGCCCTTGCGCAGGGTGAAGCGCCATTTCTTCTTGTCGCTATCATCGACCTTCCACTCAGTAGCGAGGCCCGGCACGAGTTTTCCAGGCCGGTCGGCGACGTCCATCTCCCACGCGACCAGCGGGTCGTAGATCGTGTAGGCCGAGAATTGGTAGGCGCCGGCGCCACGATCGGGCTGGCCGGTGGTCAGCGGGATATCCGCCATCGAAATGCCGTAGCGCACAACGGTCTCAGCCTGTGCCGAAATTGTGGGCAAGGCAGGCGATAGTCCGACGGCCATTGCCGCGGCAGCAAGAAGCATCGAATATCGGATGCGCATGAATTAGGCTCCATGAGGCGTGATACGGAGCCCGAAAAATGCAAGCTTGGTGCCAGATAGAGCATGAAAGCTTGGCTTGGATACACGGTCACGGGGAGTTGTGCGGCTAATCGCCTCCAGGCCGGCGCACGCCTCGGTCAATCCTTGGCACAGGCGTTGCATACCAGTGCATAAGAAATAGTCACCCTAGTTCAGAAGGAAATGCTGCATATGCGTAATGAAAAATCGAACAAGGCGGCCACCGCGTGGCTGCTGGCGACGGCGCTGGTTGTTGGGCTGCCGCAAGTCGCCGGCGCGCAGTCGGTGCTGCGGATCGGCATGACCGCCGCCGACATTCCGCGCACCCTCGGCCAGCCCGACCAGGGCTTTGAGGGCAACCGCTTCACCGGCCTCACGATGTACGACGCGCTGACGATGTGGGACCTGTCGTCGGCCGATAAGCCGAGCGTGATGATTCCAGGGCTCGCGACCGAATGGAAGGTCGACGACGCCGACAAGAAGAAGTGGACGTTCAAGCTGCGCCCGGGCGTGAAATTCCATGACGGTTCGCCGTTCAATGCCGATGCCGTGGTCTGGAACGTCGAAAAAGTGCTGAAGCAGGATGCGCCGCAGTTCGACGCCAGTCAGGTCGGCGTCACCGCCTCGCGCATGCCGACGCTGGCCTCCGCCAAAAAGATCGACGACATGACGGTCGAACTGGTCACCAAGGAGCCGGACAGCTTTCTGCCGATCAACCTGACCAATCTGTTCATGGCCAGCCCCGCGAAGTGGCAGGCGCTTTACGACAAGGCCGAAGGCGCCGACGCCAAGGCGAAATCGCAGGCCGCCTGGGCCGCGTTCGCCAAGGACGCTTCGGGCACCGGCCCCTGGAAGATGTCGCAGTTCACGCCGCGCGAGCGGCTCGAACTGGTGAAGAACGAGGGCTATTGGGACAAGGCCCGCGTTCCCAAGATCGACAAGATGGTGCTGCTGCCGATGCCGGAGGCGAATGCCCGCACCGCGGCATTGCTCTCCGGCCAGGTTGACTGGGTCGAGGCGCCAGCGCCCGACGCGGTCAAGGAAATCAAGCAGCGCGGCTTCCAGCTGCAGGCCAATGAATCGCCGCACGTCTGGCCGTGGCAGTTTTCGCGCGTCGAAGGCTCGCCCTGGAACGACATCCGCGTCCGAAAGGCCGCCAATCTCTGCATCGACCGGGAAGGTCTCCGCGACGGCCTGCTCGCCGGCCTGATGGTGCCGGCCACCGGCACGTTCGAGCCGGGGCATCCCTGGCGCGGCAAGCCGACCTTCGAGATCAAGTACGACCTGAAGGCCGCGCAGAAGCTGATGCAGGAAGCCGGCTACGGTCCGACGAAGAAGCTGACGGTGAAGACGCAGACGTCGGCGTCCGGCTCTGGCCAGATGCAGCCCTTGCCGATGAACGAATATCTGCAGCAGGCGCTGGCCGAGTGCTACTTCGACGTTCAGCTCGACGTCATCGAGTGGAACACGCTGTTCACCAATTGGCGCCGCGGCGCCAAGGATCCGAGCGCCAACGGCGCCAACGCCACCAACGTCACCTATGCGGCGATGGACCCGTTCTTTGCGCTGGTGCGCTTCCTGCAGTCGTCGATGGCGCCGCCGGTCTCGAACAATTGGGGCTTCATCAACAATCCCAAGTTCGATGAACTGGTGACCAAGGCGCGCCAGACCTTCGACCCCGTGGCGCGTGACGCGGCGCTGGCCGAACTGCATGCGGCCTCGGTGGACGACGCAGCGTTCCTCTACGTCGCCCACGACGTTTCGCCGCGCGCGATGAGTCCGAAGGTGAAGGGCTTCGTGCAGCCGAAGAGCTGGTTCGTCGACTTCTCGCCGGTGTCGATGGCGCCGTAGGGGCTCTCACTATCTCGTCATGCCCGGGCTTGACCCGGGCATCCACGTCTTTCTTTTCTGCTCGCGGCCAAGACGTGGATGGCCGGGTCAAGCCCGGCCATGACGGTAGGGAGTTTGCTTCGCAAATGTACCTTCTCCCGGCGGGTAGGAGAAGAAGAGAAGGTGAATCGTGCTTGCTTACATCGCCCGACGTATCGTCTATGTCATCCCGATCGTACTCAGCGTCGCGCTGGTGTGCTTTCTCCTGGTGCACATCACGCCCGGCGACCCGCTGGTCGCGGTGCTGCCGGCCGATGCATCGCAGGAACTCGCTGCGCAAATGCGCGCGGCTTACGGCTTCGACCGGCCGCTGCCGGTGCAGTTCGGGCTCTGGCTGTGGCGCGCACTCCATGGCGATCTCGGAAACTCCATCGCCACCGGCCGCCCCGTGCTGGCGGAAGTGCTGCGCGCGGTGAGCAACACGGTCACGCTGGCGATTGCAGCGGCGCTGATCGGCTTCACGCTCGGGCTACTGTTCGGCCTGATCGCCGGCTATTTCCGCGATACCTGGGTCGACAAGGTCGCGACGTCGATTGCGATCGCCGGCGTCTCGGTGCCGCACTACTGGCTCGGCATGGTGATGGTCATCATCTTTTCGGTTCAGCTCAACTGGCTGCCCGCGGTCGGCGCCGGTCCCGGCGGCTCAGGTTCGTGGGGCTGGGACTGGGAGCACATGAAATATTTGATCCTGCCGGCGATCACGACCTCGGTGATCCCGATGGGCATCGTCACCCGCACGGTGCGCGCGCTGACCGGCGATATTCTTTCGCAGGATTTCGTCGAGGCCTTGCGCGCCAAGGGCTTGCGCGAACTCGACGTGTTCAAGCACGTCATCAAGAACGCCGCGCCGACCGCGCTGGCAGTGATGGGCCTGCAACTCGGCTACATGCTCGGCGGCTCGATCCTGATCGAGACCGTGTTCTCGTGGCCCGGCTCCGGCCTGTTACTCAATTCGGCGATCTTCCAGCGCGACCTGCCCCTGCTGCAGGGCACGATCCTGGTGCTGGCGCTGTTCTTCGTCACCCTCAACCTGCTGGTCGATATCGCGCAAGCCTCGATCGACCCGCGCATCAAGCGGGGCTGAGCATGATCCGGAAAAGTGGGTACCGGTTTTCCCTCGCGACAAACGCGGAACGCGTGTGCGCGGAGATCATGCTCCGAGAAAGAGGCTACGCATGGCTGTGATGTCGGATACCGCGCTGCAGGCAGCACCCGTCACCAAGGCGCGCGGCTATTGGGCAACCGTCGGCCGTCGAATCGTGCGCGACAAGGTCAGCATGGCCTGCGCCTCCATCCTGGTGCTGATCTTCGCTTCTGC
Organism: uncultured Bradyrhizobium sp.; assembly: GCA_964609175.1. GTDB lineage: Bacteria > Pseudomonadota > Alphaproteobacteria > Rhizobiales > Xanthobacteraceae > Bradyrhizobium. The sequence goes on along the minus strand of CAZSRR010000003.1, from coordinate 106,520 downwards.
GCTATTTGCGCCATGGCTCGGCCTCGCCGATCCCTACCAGGGCTCGATGATCCGCAGGCTTCGCCACATCGGCACGCCGAACTATCCGCTCGGCACCGACGAACTCGGCCGCGACATGCTGGCCCGCTTGATCTATGGCGGACGGCTGTCCCTGATCATCGGCATTTTGCCCGTGATCTTCGCCTTCATCATCGGCACTTCGCTGGGGCTGGTTGCCGGCTATGTCGGCGGCAAGCTCAACACCGCCATCATGCGAACCGTGGACGTGTTCTACGCGTTCCCGTCGGTCCTGCTGGCGATTGCGATCTCCGGCGCACTCGGCGCGGGCATCGTCAATTCCATCGTGTCGCTGACCATCGTGTTCGTGCCGCAGATCACGCGCGTGGCGGAAAGCGTCACGACCGGCGTACGCAACATGGATTTCGTCGAGGCTGCGCGTGCCTCCGGCGCCGGCCCGTTCACGATCATGCGCGTGCACATGCTGGGCAACGTGCTCGGACCGATCTTCGTCTACGCGACGGGGCTGATCTCGGTGTCGATGATCCTGGCCGCCGGCCTCTCGTTTCTCGGCCTGGGAACAAAGCCGCCGGAGCCGGAATGGGGCCTGATGCTGAACACGCTGCGCACCGCGATCTATGTCAACCCGTGGGTGGCGGCGCTGCCGGGCGTGATGATCTTTGCGGTGTCGATCTGCTTTAATCTCTTGAGCGACGGCATGCGCAGCGCCATGGACATCAGGAACTGACGATATGAGTGAACCAAGTCCGTCAGTCGAACTGCTGGAGCAGGTTGCCGACGTCGGCGGCGAGGCACAGCCGCTGTTGCAGGTCATAGGCCTCACCAAGCATTTTCCCGTGCGCGGCGACCTGTTCAGCGCGCGCAAGACCGTGCGCGCCGTGGATGACGTTTCCTTCTCGATCGCCAAGGGCGAAACCGTCGGCATCGTCGGCGAATCCGGCTGCGGCAAGTCGACCACCGCGCGGCTGCTGATGCACCTGATGACGCGCGACGCCGGCGATATCATCTATGACGGCATGCAGGTCGGCCGCGCGCTCTCCTTGCGTGACTTGCGCCGCGGCATGCAGATGGTGTTTCAGGACAGCTACGCCTCGCTCAACCCGCGTTTGACGATCGAGGAATCGATCGCGTTCGGCCCAAAAGTCCATGGCATGGCGGACAGCGCGGCGCGTGCGCAGGCGCGCGAGTTGCTCGGCAAGGTGGGTTTGCGGCCCGAAACCTTCGCCAACCGCTATCCGCACGAGATTTCCGGCGGCCAGCGCCAGCGCGTCAACATCGCGCGCGCGCTGGCGCTGTCGCCGCGGCTCGTGATCCTCGACGAGGCAGTGTCGGCGCTGGACAAATCGGTCGAGGCGCAGGTGCTCAACCTGCTGGCGGATCTGAAGCGCGAATTCGGCCTGACATATTTGTTCATCAGCCACGACCTCAACGTGGTGCGCTACATCTCGGACCGCGTTCTGGTGATGTATCTCGGCGAGGTCGTCGAACTCGGCCCGGTGGATCAAGTCTGGGATGCGCCCGCGCATCCCTATACGCGCGCGCTGCTCGCCGCCATGCCGTCATCCGATCCGGACAAGCGCACCGAGACGCCGCCGATCTCGGGCGATCCGCCAAATCCGATCGACCCGCCTCCCGGCTGCCGCTTTCATACCCGTTGTCCGTTTGCGGAGCCGCTCTGCGCAAATGCGACGCCAAAGCTCAGCGATGTCGATACAATGGGCCATCAGGCGGCGTGCTACATGGCCATTCCCGGCTCGGGGCACAGCCGCGCACCGGCAACGCAGTAACAGAGGAACAGCGCCGCATGACAAGACCCGATCCCAAGCAGGTCAAGGCCATGACCGAAGTCGCGGGCGTGCCCGCCGACAAGGACGTCGCCGACCGTATCGCCAATTCCATCGGCCCGGCGTTCGACGGTTTTGCGCCCGTCGCCGGGACGTTGCCGATGGATCTGGAGCCCGCGAGCTATCTCCTGGTGCAGCGCCCGAAGGTGTCGACATGAGCGGCGAACCGGCCCTGATGTCGCTGACCGCGGTCGCGAAAGCGATCGCTGCCAAACAACTCTCCTCGCGAGAGGTCACGCAATCCTGTCTCGACCGGATCGCGCAATGGCAGCCGCGCGTCAATGCATTCATGTCGATCGAGGCGGACGAGGCGCTGGCTGCCGCCGATGCCGCCGATGCCGATCTCGCCGACGGCAACCATCGCGGGCCGCTGCATGGCGTGCCGCTGGCGCACAAGGACATGTATTACGAGGCCGGCAAGGTCGTGACCTGCGGCTCGAAGATTCGCCGCGACTTCGTGCCGACGACGACCTCGACCGCGCTGCAGCGGCTGAAAAGTGCCGGCACCGTCCGGCTCGGTTCGCTGCAGATGGTTGAGTTCGCCTTCGGGCCGACCGGCCACAACCCGCACTACGGCGCGGTGCGCAATCCCTGGAATGTCGATTACATCACCGGCGGCTCGTCGTCCGGCTCCGGCTCGGCGGTCGGCGCACGGCTGACCTTCGCGGCGCTGGGCTCCGATACCGGTGGTTCGATCCGGATGCCCGCGCATTTCTGCGGCGTCACTGGCTTCAAGACCACGGTCGGGCTGATCAGTCGCGCCGGCGCGATGCCGCTGTCGCAATCGCTCGACACGGTCGGACCGCTCGCGCAGACCGTCGAAGACTGTGCGCTGTTGGTCGGACTGATGGCCGGCTACGATCCCGAGGACCCGACCACGGCCTCGTTACCGGTGCCGGACTACATGGCCGCCACGTCAGGGTCGCTCAAGGGCCTGAAGATCGGCGTGCCGACCGCTTTCTATGTCGATGATCTCGATGCCGAAGTGGCGCGGGTGCTCGACGAGACCATCGCCGCCCTCCAGAAGGAGGGCGCCGAAATCATCAAGGTCGAGCTGCCGGACCAGCGCCAGCTCACGGCCGCCTGCCAGCTCGTGCTCGCCACCGAGGCCGCAGCCTATCACAAGCGCTGGATGATCGAGCGGCCGCAGGATTACGGCGCGCAGGTACTGATGCGGCTGCAGAACGGGCTTGCGATTCCGGGCGTGACCTACCTCGAAGCCATGCGTTGGCGTGGCCCGGCGCTTGCCGCATACCTCGCGGCCGTGACCGGCACCGATGCGGTGCTCGCGCCGGTCGCGCCGATGCCGGCGGTGACGATCGCCGAGAGCGATGTCGGCAACAGCCGCGACGCTGAGGCCGTGATCCAGCGCATCACAAAGTTCACCCGGCCCATCAATTATCTCGGCCTGCCGTCGCTCTCGATTCCCGCGGGCTTCACCAAGGCCGGCCTGCCGGTCGGCATGCAGCTGATCGGCCGCGCCTTCGACGAAGCAGGGCTGGTGCGGATCGGTGCGGCGTTTCAGCGCGCGACGGACTATCACCAGCAGGTGCCCAGACCCGCATGAGCAATCTCGTCGACATCCGCGACCTCAACATCCGCTTCACCGGCGAGCGCACGGTGCACGCGGTCAATGATATCTCGCTCTCCCTCGGCGAGGGCGAGGTGCTGGGCCTGCTCGGCGAATCGGGCTCGGGAAAGAGCGTGACGCTGCGGGCGCTGATGCGGCTGCTGCCGCGGAAGCGGACGCAGATTTCGGGGACAGTCAACGTTCTGGGCCAGGACGTGCTCGGGATGAGCGACGACCAGCTGTCGGCGTTTCGCGGCCAGACGGTCTCCATGATTTTCCAGGAACCGGCGTTGGCGCTCGACCCGGTCTACACGATCGGGCAGCAGATCGCCGAAAGCGTGATGCGCCACGAAGGCAAGAGCCAGAAGGAAGGCATGGCGCGGGCGCTGGAAATGCTCGAGGTGGTACGGATTCCCTCCGCCAAACGCCGGCTCGAGGCCTATCCGCACGAGATGAGCGGCGGCATGCGGCAGCGCGCGATGATCGCGCTGGCGCTGGCCTGCAAGCCAAAGATTCTGCTCGCTGACGAGCCGACCACGGCGCTGGACGCGACGGTCCAGATCCAGATCCTGCTGCTGCTGCGCGAATTGCAGCGCGAGTTCGGCATGTCCGTGATTTTCGTGACCCACGACATCGGCGTGGCCATCGAAATCTGCGACCGGGTCGCGGTGATGTATGCCGGCCAGATCGTGGAGCAGGGCCGCCTGCGCGACATCGTGCGCACGCCGGTTCATCCCTATGCCAAGGGACTGCTGGCATCGACAGTCCACGGCGCCAGGCGCGGCCAGCGGCTGGAGACGATCCCGGGGACGCCGCCATCGCTCGACAAGGCGCCGGCGAGTTGTTCGTTTGCGCCGAGGTGCAGTGTTGCGCAGCCGCGTTGCAGCGAGGGTTTGCCGCCTAACGTACAGGTGTCGATGGATAGAACTGCGCGGTGCGTGCTGGCGCAACCGGTGGAAGCAACCGCCTGAAACGAGCTACCCGCCCAGCCCCGGATCGGCCCAGCGTTCGATCTGTGCCGGTCCCACTACCTGCTTCGGTTGATGTGGATTGATGGTACCCGCGCTTGCGGTCCAGCCCTTGGACAGGATCTGCATGGCGAACAGCTTAGCGTCGACTTCGGATTTGAACGTACGGGTCGAGCGCGCCATGCTCTCCGCATTTTCATCGGTCTTATCCGGACCGAAAGTCACAAACCACGTGTCGCCTTGTTTCATGCCGCACCAACGCGTGTGACGTTGAAAAGTTTCACTTCCTGGTGTTGCGGGCCGGACGCTGAAGGGCGGCCGGCCCGGCCTGGAAGTTGCGTCAGTCGCGCAGGTCGGCCGGGTCTTGATACCGGTGATTCGATGCTTTTCCCGGATGGTCGAGGGCCCCAACGTCCCCTCCGCGGGGCCGGCCCGGCATCGAATTTGTGCTTCGAAGGCCGACTTCTGTGGGGCATTTCATAGGGGTGAACTGCAAGAAGGTTAACGTGACTTAAAATAGACGGTGTCCAAAAACATCGCTAAAACGTGTCTGTTCCTTATTCGTTTGCAGAGAAAAGCATCCATGGCAGCCGCTCCCGTCCGGCGTTCCGAGCTCGGTGAAGCGCTGCGCGCCTGCCGCAACGCCTTTATCGGCGTCGGCCTCATGAGCTGCATCATCAATTTGCTCTATCTCACCGGCTCGATCTTCATGCTGGAGGTGTACGACCGCGTACTGCCCAGCCGCAGCGTGCCGACGCTGGTTGGCCTCGTGATCCTCGCCGCCGGCCTCTACATCGCCCAGGGCGGCCTCGACCTGATTCGCGGCCGCATTCTCGGCCGCATCGGCACCGCGCTCGACGAAGCGCTCCATGCGCGCGTGTTCGAAACTGTGGTGCGGCTTCCGCTCGTGGTCGGCGGCCGCAATGAGGGTCTGCAGCCGTTGCGCGACCTCGACAACATCAGGTCGTTCCTCGGCGGCATGGGACCGGGCGCTTTCTTCGACCTGCCGTGGCTGCCGTTCTATCTGGCAATCTGCTTTGCCTTTCACTGGCTGCTCGGCGTCACTGCCCTGGTCGGCGCGATCATTCTGGTGACGCTGACGCTGATCACCGAGTTCATGTCGCGCGAGCCGGCCAAGGAGGCAATGACGCTGGCGGCGCGGCGCAACGATCTCGCCGCCAGCAGCCGCCGGAATGCCGAGGTGCTGGTGGCGATGGGCATGTCCGGGCGGCTGACGCGCCGCTGGAGCGAGGCCAACGAGATCTATCTGGCGGGCAATCAGAACGCCAGCGACATCGCCGGGGGGCTCGGGGCGGTTGCCAAAGTCCTGCGTATGATGCTGCAATCGGCGGTGCTCGCGGTCGGTGCCTACCTCGTGATCCACCAGGAAGCCACCGGCGGCATCATCATCGCAGGTTCGATCCTGAGCGCCCGCGCCCTGGCGCCGGTCGACCTCGCCATCGCGCACTGGAAGGGTTTTGTCGCCGCGCGCCAGAGCTGGGATCGTCTGACGAAGCTGCTGCAGCAGATGCCGGCGGCAAATCAGCAGACGCTGTTGCAGGCGCCGTCGAACCGGCTGTCGGTCGAAGCCGTCAGCATCGTGCCGCCGGGCGATCAGCGCGTCATCGTGCAGGACGTCAATTTCGCCGTCGAGGCCGGTACCGGTCTCGGCGTCATCGGTCCCAGCGGTTCCGGCAAATCATCGCTGGTGCGAGCGCTGGTCGGCGTCTGGACTCCGGTCCGCGGCAAGGTGCGGCTCGACGGTGCCGCGCTCGACCAGTGGTCGTCCGACGTTCTTGGCCGTCACATCGGCTACCTGCCGCAGGACGTCGAATTGTTCGCCGGCACCGTGGCGCAGAATATCTGCCGCTTCGATCCGGAGGCGAAGTCGGACGCCATCATCGCCGCCGCCAAGGAGGCCGGCGTGCATGAGATGATCATCAAGATGCGCGAAGGCTACGACACCCAGATCGGCGAGCACGGCACGGCGCTCTCCGCCGGGCAGGCCCAGCGCGTGGCGCTGGCGCGCGCGCTGTACGGCAATCCTTTCCTGATCGTGCTCGACGAGCCGAACTCAAACCTCGACAGCGAGGGCGACGAGGCACTGACGCGCGCGGTACGCAGCGCGCGCGAGCGCGGCGCGATCGTCGTGGTGGTGGCGCACCGGCCGATCGGTATCGAGGCGATGGACCAGTTGCTGGTGCTGAAGGACGGCCGCATGCAGGCATTCGGGCCGAAGGAGACCGTGCTCGGCCAGGTGCTGCAGCGCGCGCCGACTCCGCCGATCAAGATCGTGTCCGACGCGGGAGCTGCGAAGAAATCATGACCGCCGAGCTGAAAGGCGCGCACCGCTCGATCCGCGGGCATCTGATCGTCGGCCTCGCGCTGATCCTGGTGCTGGTCGGCGGATTCGGCGGCTGGGCCTCGACGGTGCAGATTTCGGGAGCGCTGATCGCGCCGGGTTCGGTGGTGGTCGATTCCAACGTCAAGAAGGTCCAGCATCCGACCGGCGGCGTGGTCGGCGAGGTCAGGGTGCGCGACGGTGACATCGTCAAGGCCGGCGACGTCGTGGTGCGGCTCGACGAGACCGTGGTCAAGGCAAGCCTTGCGATCGTGGTCAAGACGCTGAACGGCTTGTGGGCGCGCGCGGCGCGGCTGGAGGCCGAGCAGCGCGGCCTCGACAAGATCAGGTTCCCCAAGCCGCTTACCGATCAGGCCGCCGACCCTGAAGTCCGCGACATCCTGGCCAGCGAAACCAAGCTGTTCGAAGTTCGGGTCAATGGACGCGCCGGGCAGAAATCCCAGTTGCGCGAACGGGTGGCGCAGCTCAACGAGGAAATCGTTGGGCTGACGGCGCAGGAGCAGGCCAAGGAAAAGGAAATCTCGCTGGTGGAAAAAGAACTGGTCGGCGTGCGCCAGCTCTACGAGCAGCGCCTGATCCAGATCTCCCGCCTTACGGTGCTGGAGCGTGACATGGCCCGCCTGACCGGCGAGCGCGGGCAGTACATTGCGGCGCGCGCGCAGGCCAAGGGCAAGATCACCGAGACCGAGCTGCAGATCATCCAGGTCGACAAGGATGTCGTCAGCGAAGTCTCCAAGGAGTTGCGCGAGACCAACGACAAGATCGGCGAGTTTGTCGAGCGCAAGGTCACCGCGGAAGACCAGCTTCGCCGCATCGAGATCCGCGCGCCGCAGGACGGCGTCGTGCTGCAGTCGACGGTGCACACCGTCGGCGGCGTCATCACCGCCGGCGACGCCATCATGATGATCGTGCCGAAGGCCGACGATCTCTCGGTCGAGGCCAAGGTCAATCCGCAGGACATCGACAAGCTGCAGGTCGGCCAGAAGACGCTGCTGCGGCTGTCGGCCTTCAACCAGCACACCACGCCCGAATTGAACGGTGTCGTCACCCGTGTCTCCGCGGACGTCGCCACCGACCAGCGCACCGGCCAGAGCTATTATACGATCCGCGTCTCGATGCCGCCGGCCGAAGTAGCCCGCCTCGGCGAGGTCAAGATCATCCCGGGCATGCCGGTCGAAGCGTTCGTGCAGACCGGCAACCGCACGATGATGTCGTATCTGATGAAGCCGTTCAGCGATCAGCTGATGCGCTCGTTCCGCGAGCGGTGAGCGAGGCTGTCGCGCCAGGCTCCGCCGTCCTACCCGCGAAGCCGCTCTCGCCGTCATCACCTGCGCGGGCGGGTGATCCCGCATTCCAGAGACGGCAGCTATTGAATCGGGAGGTCGCGGCGTACTGGATCGCCCGCTTTCGCAGGGGATGACGGTCGCTGGGTGTGGGAAGCCGACTGCCTTTTATCGTCGATCAAACTCATCCGGCCCCATCGCGTACGCCCACTCTTCATGTCCCGCCGCATAGGTGCGGTTGGTCTGGGCCGGGTTGCGGTTGACGAGGGGGCGCATGAACATCGGGTGGGTGGCGCTGCGCACCTCGTGCTCGACGGTGAACAGCAGCCTGCCGCCGTCTGGGTCGACGATATCACGAAAGCGGTATTGATACTGGTTGTCTTCCTGCGAGATCAGGCCGCGCTCCTTCAGGCGACGGTAGGGGCCGGAAAAATCCGTGATGTAGATCTGGACGTGATGGCCGTCGTAGTCCGGCAGCCGCCGGTCGGTCTCGCGGAACTGCAGGTGCTGATCCTTGCCGGTCTTGACCCGTGCCATGGCTGTATCGCCGTTCACAAACTCTGCCTGCATCCCCATGATCGCGGGATAGAAGGCCGCGATCGCCTTTGCAGTGCCCGTCGGCACGTCGAACTCGACATAGGGGATGCCGAGCGTGATGCGTCCGAACCGCGCGCCATCCGGTTCGTAACAGCGCAGGCGGTTGCCCCACGGGCAGATCGCCTCGACATGGTCGTTATGTTCGGTGAACGCGAACGCCGTGCCTTCCAGCTTCTTTGCCACCGACGCCAGCCGCTCCAGCAGCGCCGCACGGCCCGAGACGACGAGGCCGGTATGGCCGCGCAGCACCTGTGCACTGCCTTGTGGCAGGTGAAACTGGCTCCTGCCGACATTGACCCACATGTTGCTGTCCGACACCATCAGGTAGGGATCGCGGGTCAGGCCGAGACCCGCGACATAGAAAAGCGTCGCCAGCCGCTGGTCGGGGATGGTGACGTTGACGTGCTCGAAATGAATCGAGTTGCCGAGGTCTTCCGCGGCGCGGTCGAACTGTTGCATGGCGCTTCCCCTACAAGTTCACTTCGACAAATTCTCAAGCAGCAAATTCAACGCGGTCTTCGCGAACGCCTGCATGTTGGCCTGCCGGACGTTGCTGCCAGTCTCCAGCGTGAACACCTGATTCTGCGGCCCAGCCACGGCCATGCAGCTATGGCCGGCGGCGTCGCCGTAGCGGTTGCCGGTTGGCCCGGTCGCGCCGGTTTCCGACAGGCCCCAGTCAGTCGCAAATCGCGTGCGCACCTGGCTGGCCAGCAGTTTGGCATAGGGTTCGGAGGCCGAGCGAATGCCCTTCATCGCCTCGTCCGGAATATCCATCAGCAGCCGCCGCGCATCGCGGGTATAGACCACGGCGCCGCCGAGGAAATAGGCGGACGCGCCGGGCACCGACAGCAGCGCCGCCGAGATCAGGCCGCCGGTCGAGGATTCCGCAACGGCGATCGTGTGCTTCCGCGCGATCAATATTGCGGCGATCTTTTCGGCGATCGTTACGAGTTCGTTCATCTCAACTCCCAGGGAATTTCCGCCAGTCATGTTCTCCTAGCACAGGAGGTCCACGTTTGCCGAGTTGCGGCGCAGCGGCGGTCCTGATTGAATGTCCCGAATAACAGTGCCCCACGCGGCAAGAGGAAACACCATGACGTCGCCGCTTTCCGGTGGCGTGGATTGCGACCTGCATCCCGCCGTTCCTCACCTCACCAGCCTGCTGCCCTACATGAACGACTACTGGCGCGACCAGGTGACGACGCGCGGGATGACCGATCTGGTCTCGCAATCCTACCCGACCAACTCGCCGATCTCCTCCCGTCCGGATTGGCGGCCGGGGCAGGGCAAACCGGGGTCGAATCTCGCCGACATGCAGAAACAGGCGCTCGACCGGTTTCAGGTGAGCTACGGCATCTGCAATCCGCCATACGGCGTGCAGATGGTGTTTTCCGAGGACATGCAGGACGCATTCTGCCGCGCGCTGAACGATTGGCTGGCAAAGGAGTGGCTTGACAAGGACGACCGGCTGCGCGGATCGATCGTCATCCCGACCCAAAGCGTTGAAAAATCCGTTGCCGAGATCGAGCGCTGCGCCCGGGACAAGCGCTTCGTGCAGGTGCTGATGCTGGTGATGGGCGACATGCCGCTGGGCAAGCGCGCCTATTGGCCGATCTACGCCGCCGCCGAGCGGCTGGGCCTGCCGATCGGCATCCACGCCGGTAGCGCCTACCACAATCCGCCGACCTCGGTCGGCTGGGGCTCGTATCACATCGAGGATTACGTCGCGCAGGCCACCGCTTTCCAGACCCAGCTCACCAGCCTGATCATCGAGGGCGTGTTCGCCAAATATCCGAAGCTGAAAATGGTGATGCTCGAGTCGGGCTTCACCTGGCTGCCGCCCTATCTGTGGCGGCTGCACAAGTTCTGGCGCGGCGTCCGGATGGAAACGCCGTGGGTGGACCGCGCACCGATGGAGATTGTGCGTAGCAACATCCGCTTCTCGCTGCAACCGGTGGATGCTCCGCCCGATCCAGCTACCCTGAACCGCCTCTTTGACCATATGCAGTCGGACGAATTGCTTCTATTCTCGACCGACTATCCGCATTGGCAGTTCGAAGGCGACGAGGTGCTGCCGCCGGGCCTGTCGGCTGAACTGGTGCGCAAGATCATGATCGATAATCCGCTCGCGACCTATGGGCGGCTGGCAGTGAAGGAGACGACGCCATGAACGTCCAGTTCCGTCCTGGGTCTTCCGCATCCGTCGCCATCAAGACCGCGATCGCCGATTGCGACATTCATCCGGCGCGCGCCACCAACGACGAACTGTTTCCGTTCATGGCCAGGCGCTGGCATGAACACCTCGAAGCCTACGGCAAGCAGGCCTATCACGGCATGATGGAAGGCCCGCCCTATCCGAAGGCGCAGCCGAACGCCTCGCGCCGCGACGCCTGGCCGCCGGAAGGCGGGCCGCAGGGTTCTTCGCTGTCCTTCATGCAGAAGCAGTTGCTCGATCCGTACAATGTCGCGCTCGGCGTGCTCAATCCGCTCAACAGCGGGCAGGGCCTGCGCAACCAGGATCTCGCCGGCGCGATCTGCTCGGCGATCAACGACTGGCAGATCGAGAAATGGACCAGCAAGGATTCCCGCCTCAAGGCCTCCATCGTGGTCGCCAATGAAGACGGCGTCGCTGCCGCCGCCGAAATCCGCAAGCGCGCCGGCGACAAGAATTTCGTCCAGGTGCTGCTGCTCTCGCGAAATGTCGAGCCGCTCGGCCAGCGCCGCTACTGGCCGATCTACGAGGCGGCTCAGGAGATCGGCCTGCCGGTCGGCGTCCATGCCTTCGGCTTCGGCGGCAATCCCCTGACACCTTCGGGCTGGCCGAGCTTCTACATCGAGGAGATGGTCGGCCACGCACAGTGCCAGCAGACCGTGCTGGCGAGCCTCGTGCTGGAAGGCGTGTTCGAGCGTTTTCCAAAACTGAAGATGGTGATGATCGAGGCCGGCTTCGGCTGGGCGCCTTCGCTGGCCTGGCGGCTCGACAAGAATTTCGAAAAACTCCGCAGCGAGGTGCAGCATCTCAAGCGCAAGCCGTCGGAATATATTCGCGACCACATCTGGTGGACCACGCAGCCAATGGAAGATCCGGAGCGCAGAGAGCATCTGTTCCAGGTGATCGAGTGGATCGGCTGGGACAAGCTGCTGTTCGCCACCGACTACCCTCATTGGGACTTCGACGAGCCGTCGCGCGTGCTGCCGCCGGGCGTAAGCGAGCCCAACCGTGAAGCTTTCTACCTGGGCAACGCCAAGAAGCTGTACGGAATTACCTGATGGTTCGGCATGTGATCGCCCCGGTGGGGGAACTGCCGCCGGGGACGCGAAAATTCCTCACGATCGACGAGCGGCCGATCGCGATCTTCAACATCAAGGGCGAGTTTTTCGGCCTGTTGAATCGCTGCCCGCACCATGGTGCGGCCTTGTGCGAGGGCCCGCTGATCGGGCTTGCGCAGTCCTCCAGTCCGGGCGAAATCGAATACACCAGGCAGGGCGAGATCCTCCGCTGCCCCTGGCACGGCTGGGAATTTGATATCCGCACCGGTCAGTCCTATTGCGACCCCCGCCGCTTCCGCGCCCGCGCCTATCCGGTCAATGTCGAGCCGGGATCGAGCGTGGTAAAGGGGCCGTACGTGGCCGAAACGCTGGCGGTATCGGTCGAGAGCGACTACGTGGTGGTCGATTTGTAGCACCTGCCGCGGCTTTCGCTGCTCTTTTCGGGGTGCTAGCGTCGATCCCGAACCCACTCGTCTGGGGGAACCTTCCATGAGCGGGTGGGCCAACATTGCTGTTTCCGACCGACCTGACCTCGTTTCTTGACGTCATCCGACAGCACGGCGATGCGGCCTACAGTTTCGTGTTTGCCTATGCTTCGGCGCATAGTCTTTTGCTGGCGCTATTCTCCGGCTATGCGGCGCATGCCGGCGCGTTGAACCTGGGCACGCTGATCGCGGTGTGCTGGATCGGCAGTTTTACCGGCGATGTGGTTCGCTTCTGGATCGGCCGGCGCTATGGCGCGCGGTTGCTCGATCGCTTCCCGCGATTCGAAAAGCCCATGCGGACGGTGATCCGCCTGACCGAGCGCCATTTTATCTGGATGATCCTGTTTCACCGCTTCCCTCACGGCATCCGCGGCCTCGCGGGATTCGCCTACGGAATGTCGCGGCTGCCCTGGTCGACGTTTCTCGCGCTCAACTTCGTCGCGGCGGGCCTTTGGTCGGTTGCCGTCGTATCGGCCGGCTACGCCTTCGGGCAATTTTCGGAAACCACGATCAACCATGCCTCGTCGGGCCTCGGCATCGTGATGCTGGTGGCGTTTCTCAGCCTGTCCTGGCTGCTCAGCAGAAAGCTCGAGAGAATTCTAGAGCGCTATTGAGTCGGCGACGGCAATTGCCGGGGCCGGAGATTACCCGGCCACGACGCGCGGCGATGGCGTTTGAAGCTCTCTGCCGCTTGCCCGCCTACTCCTCGATGGGGCCGGCCAGATCGCGTCGGAGACGCTGGGTTTCTTCCCATGTCTCGCGGGCACCGTCTGTGAGCCGGGCGAGCCGGGTTGCGAGGTGGATGATGATTGCCGTGACCATGGCTACCTCCCCGCCTTTATGATCAGGCTGCGGATCTGGCGCTCGGATTCGTCTGAAAGCCTTTGCAGCCCGTGGTCCGCAACGTATTGCTCGACCAGGCGGACAGCCCGTCGCCGATTGGATTCGGCATACGCACGCAACAATCGTACAAAAAATGGGGTCGTTTTGGTCGGAGCAGAAAGCAAGGCTCCAGTGGTCAGAACATTCGCCATTAGATGGCTCCCTTATTAGGAGTTATCCTTGGGGCGAATTTCCTACCTGGACGATAGATAGGTAGGGGCAAGCGGCAATTCCAGACCAAAAGGCGCGCATTGGTGCATGAATTAGTTGCCGTACAAATACGGGCATCGCTTGCGGTCCGGTTAGCCGAACCGGACCGCCGATCACCGCATTCGGCCCGGGACCTGAACTGGCCGCAGGCATCATGTCTTGGGAACGACCGGATCAGGCTGATCGTCGTCCGGGCTATGCTCGGTGCCGCTATCGAGCACGCCCAACGAGAAATATTTTCGTGCGACGGTATCGAGCAGCGTCGAGATCAATTCGCGGTCCGACGTCTCCCCGCGCTGACCGGCTTCGCGTAGAATTTTTTCGACTTGCCTGTCAAAGTATGCGGCGGTGACGTCGTCGACCGCCGGCGCAATCAATGCCAGTCGCGCGCGTGCAAGGGCGCGCTCGTATTTCGCGTTGGCCATATTCGCCTCGGTGGCAGAAAACCTGTGCCTGACCTCGACGGCCGACACGCAAGAGCTAACCGGCAGATTTTCAGTCTGTTCCGTTGCGAATGGAAACCCGGCGGAGCTCAGACGGCGTTGTCGCCGCGTTCGACGTCCGGCTTCTCGATGGCGGATGGTGCAGGCGGCAAGGGCGTGACGACCGTCCTGCGTAGCTGGCGATCGTAGCGGTCGGCCAGATCCAGCAGCCGCTGCTTGATGAAGGGGTCGGCGATGGCTGCAATATCCCGAACTTCCCGGGCGCGTTGCCTGTAAAATTCCTCGTTCATGGCAAACCGTTTTCGTTAACGATACATCCTACCATCTATCATGAGTATTTCCATTTCGGCATCGGCAGGGATGCCGTCGCAACCCGCCGTACAGGAACCGGTCGAATGCGACCTCGTTTCTATTCGTCGAGGGAGAGCAAAGATGGATCATCTCACCAAGCGAGGGCAGCCCGATCGAAGCAAGATCAACATGAGCGAGAGTTTCGAAATCAAGTACTGGCTGAAGACGCTCGGCGTTTCAATGACCGAACTGAAGCGTGCCGTGGACAAGGTGGGAAACTCGGCTGCGGCGGTGCGAAAGGAACTCGGAGAATAGCGGCCATCGCCCGCGGTAGTTGGCGCCTCACGAGGCTGACGATCTTTGGGAACTATTCGTTTGCTGGCCCGTTCACGGACACAACGTTTCACTCTGGAGGATCAATGATGAAGAAGCTCGTTACCATCGCACTGCTCGGCACCGCCATCGCCGGCGGCTCGGCCTATGCCCAGACCGCTCAACCGGCTGACCGGACGGCGCCCGCTGCGACCGCTACCCCTGCGGCAAGTTCCGACAAGATGATGCTGAAAGGCAAGTGGCGCGCGTCCAAGCTGATGGGCCTTGATGTGTACAACGAGGCCAACGAAAAGCTCGGCGACGTCAACGAACTGATTCTGGACAAGGACGGCAAGGTGGACGCCGTCGTGATCGGCGTCGGCGGATTCCTCGGCATGGGCGAACACGACATCGCCGTGACGATGGACAAACTGAAGTTCGTCGAGGAGCCGGTGCGCACCAGTTCCACCTCGACCACGACGCGCGAAACCACCACCGGCGCTGCTACGGCGCCCGCCACCACGTCGACCACGACGACGCGGACCAGCAATGCCAATGACTGGACGCCCGACCATGCCGTGATGAGCGGCAATAAGGATCAGCTCAAGGCGCTCCCGCAGTTCAAGTATTCGGACTACAACTAAGTCCCTGACTTGGTGGATCGTGAAAGGCCCCGTTTCGACGGGGCCTTTTTTCGTGGGATGGGTTGAGCTCTTGCGAAACCCATCAATTCCTTGCACGGGCGCATGATTGGCTTCGCGAAGATCTCCTACGCGACGCCACTCAGAGCGTCGGCCTTACTCCGCTGCCCGATGCATCGCCTTGCGTTCCATCGCGTACCGCACCAGCGCGGCGAACCGGTAGATGCCGTGCACGAACTTGCCGTAGGGCATCGTGACGAACAGCGAGAACACCACGCCGAGATGCAGCGCCAGCAGCGGCCCCATGGCTGCCGTTTCGCGAAGGATCAACAGCGCCATGCCGGTCAGGCTGGTGAGGAACAGCATGGCAATGAAGGCGACATCCATGCCGTAGCGGGCTTCATCGACCAGCATGGGGTCGCGCCTGTTGCGTTCGATGAACAGGCCGATCGGTCCGATCAGCAGGCCGAGGCCGCCGAGCGTGCCGAGCACAACTGGAAGATCCCACCGCGCATAGGGTGCCTCGCGCGCCAGCAGGTAATGATAGAGAGTCGCCACGCAGGTCGATGCGAAGCACAGCGCGAAGCCGTAGAAGGTGAAATGGTGATACAGCCTGCGGCGATCGGTCGGGCGGTCGTCCTCGTTGAAACAGCCGACACCGCCGCCGTCGAGATAGCGCAGTTCTCCGGCATCGCGGACCGCCTGCAGCAGTGCGCCCGCATTCGTCCTCATGCCGACGGGTTCGCCGATGTCGCGCCAGAAGGCGCGTACGCCCATGATTATTGCCGCGATCGCATAAAGAAACGCTGCGCCGAACAGAGCGGCCATCGCGTTGTGGGGCATCAACTTGTAGAATGCGCCCGGGCCAGTGTGGATGCCAAACAGCACCTGACTGTCGTGCAAAGCCGCGAATCCGAAGATGAACGCGGCGACGCTCAGCGCCGCTATGATGCTGATCACGAGCCCGTTGCGCGCAAACGCGCCCGCGAAAGCGGCGGGCCAGGTGTAGGACGCATAGGATTCGGCCCGCGCCACCGCCAGCGTCTTTGGCACATTGACGTTGAATTCATGCGGCGGCGAGAACTGGCAATCGGTGTAGCAGGCACCGCAGGAATGGCAGAGATTGGCGAGGTAGTTGAGATCGCCATCGGAAAATGCGCGGCGCATCTCCATCGCCGGAAAAACCGCGCAGAGACCTTCGCAATAGCGGCAGGAATTGCAGACCGTCATCAGGCGGTCGGCTTCTTCCAGGATTTTCGTTCCGTGCATCGTTATGCCGCTTCCCGTCCCAGCATCTCAGTTCCTCGCGTTCTTCGCCGCTTCCTGTCCCGCGATCCGGCCGAACACGCTGCCGATGGTCATGCCCATGCCGGCAGCGTAGCCTTTGCCGAGCACGTTACCGGCCATGATCTCGCCGGCCGCGAACATGTTGGCGGAAGGCTTGCCGTCCTTCATCACCATGCGCGACTGCCTGTTCACGCGGGTGCCGAGATAGGTGAAGGTAATCCCGGGCCGTACCGGATAGGCTAGGTAGGGCGCATGCTCGATCTTGCGCGCCCAGTGCGTCTTGGCCGGCGTGATGCCTTCGGTGCGGCAATCGTCCAGAATGGTGTGGTCGAAGGTGCCGGGCTGCACCGCAGCGTTGAAATCCCGGACCGTCCTTTCAAGCGCGGCGGGATCGAGTTCGAGCTTGCCGGCAAGCTCGGCGATGGTCGCGCCCGCGATCGGCGGAAACAGCGTCGGCATGAAACTGGTAACGACGCTCGAATCAAAGATGATGTAGGCGATCTGGTCGGGCTGCGCCGCCACCAGCCGGCCCCAGATCGCGTAGCGCTTGGGCCAGATGTCCTCGCCCTCGTCGTAGAAGCGCTGGGCGTGCCTGTTGACGACGATGCCGAACACGACGGAGTCGTGGCGCGTGATGATGCCGCCGTCGAATTTCGGTGCGCGGGCATCGATCGCCACCGCGTGGCATTGCGTGGGATCGCCGATATCCTGGACGCCCTTGTCGAGCAGCATCTTGAGGATCGAGCCGCGGTTGTAGGGCGTGCCGCGAATGAGAAAATTGTCGGCGGCGTCGCCCCAATATTGCTTAAGCCATTCGATGTTGGATTCGAAGCCGCCGGCGGCCGCGACCAGCGCCGAGGCGCGGATTACGCGGGCGCCGTTGACGGGCTTTTTCAGTGTTGCGGACAAGAACATGCCGTTCTCGATCTCGAGGCCCACGACCTCGGCATCGTAGGCGATCTCGATGCCAAGCTTCTCGGCGGTCAGATAGAGCGCGTTCAGCATCGCCCGGCCGCCGCCTAGAAAGAAGGAATTGGTGCGGCCGAGGCTCAGCGTGCCGCCGAGCGACGGCTGCCAGCGCACGCCCTGTTCGACGATCCAGTTCAGCATGTCCTTGGACTCATGGATCATCAGTCGGGCGAGTTCCTCGTCGGTTTGCCCGCCGGTCACGCGGAGCAAATCATCCCAGAACTCTTCCTCGGTATAGGGGCCGGTGAGAATGTCCGTCGCGGCGTCATGGGCGCAACGCATGTTGCGGGTGTGACGGGTATTGCCGCCGCGATAGAATTTTGGCGCGCCCTCCAGCACCAGCACGGAGGCCCCCGCGCGGCGGGCTGCGATCGCGGCACACAAGGCGGCGTTGCCGCCGCCGATGACAAGCACGTCGAATTTCTGAGTCAGGTCGGCCATGCGCTCTTGTTGTCGTTGTTGGCCTGGAAATCAAACTGGCGCGCGGCCAGGCAAATCCATTCGCCTCCTCGGATTGTCTAGCCTGAGGCAACGGCCGCGTCACGCGTCTCGTGCGGGCCAAATTGCATCGGCATGCGACGATGTCGCATGCCGGGCGCACGGCGGAATATCTGCGTTCGTCAGGTCGTGCCCTGCACGGAGGCGAACAGCCACTGACGGAACGCTGCGAGCTTCGGCGGATCGGCCCTACCCGCTGGCGAGACGAGATAGAAGCCGGCATCGACAGGGAACGTCATATTGAACGGAACGACCAGCCGCCCCTTGGCGATGTCCTGTTCGACATAGGCGGTACGGCCCATGGCAACACCCATCCCGTCGATCGCAGCCTGCACGGTCATGAAGATCAGGTCGAAGCTCAGGCCGGGCTGCTTCGAAAGATTTGCCGGCAGGCCCGAGGCCGTCAGCCACAGCCGCCAGTCATCGTCGTATCCGCTGCCGGTGTGAAGCAGCACATGGTCGTTGAGGTCTTCGGGGCACTTCAGCGGCTTGCTGCCTTCGAGCAGCGCCGGGCTGCACACCGGGAACAGCTCGTCCGCCATCAGCCAGTCGGCGCGCACGCCCTGCCACTGGCCACGGCCGTAGCGAATGGCGGCGTCGACATTGTCACGCTGGAAATCGACCAGGCTGGTGGAGGTGGTGATCCGCACGTCGATGCCGGGATTGGCCTCCTGGAACGAACTGAGCCGCGGCAGCAGCCATTTGGCGGCCAGCGAGGCAATCGTCGAGACCGTCAGTACACGGTCGTCATCCTTGCGCAGCAGGCGGTCGGTCGCGAGCCTGAGGTCGTTGAAAGCGGCGCGGATGCCGGGGAGATATTCCTGCGCCTGCGGGGTCAGCTTCAGCGAGCGATTCTGACGGACGAAGAGACGGACGCCGAGCTCTTCCTCCAGCCGCTTGATCTGATGGCTGATCGCGGTCTGCGTCACGTTCAGCTCGGACGCCGCCTGGGTGAAGCTCAGATGCCGGGCGGCGGCTTCGAACGCGCGCAATCCATTCAGCGACGGCAGCCTGACGGTCATTCGACACTTCCTTAGATCATGAATTTATATCATCCGAAACGGTATAAATTGTCGTTTGTGACGAGCCTGACTAGCACAGATACTGGCTTTAGAAGATTAGCATGGAGCCGAAAATGTCAACGTTTACCCACGAATCGATGATAATTCATCATGAGACAGGGATTTTGAGCCGAGTGGCCGAAACCTTTCACGTGTGGCGGGAGCGTTATCGGTCGCGTCGGGAACTTGCCAGTTGGTCGGACCGGCAGCTGCACGATATCGGCATCTCCTGGAGCGACGTTGCCTACGAGGCCGAAAAGCCGTTCTGGCGGGCTTGAACAGCAGCCAAGGCTGGCGTTCGCCCGATGACGGGGACGCCGGCCATCTTACTGCTCCTCGGGAGCGACCCATGAACTCGATGTGTGTTGACGATCTCCGGCAATATTCCGACGTGCTGCGAACGCGGAGCGGCGATGTGGTCACCGTTCGGTTCGTCGAGTCGCGCGATGCCGGGGCGCTGCAGAACTATTTTCGGTCGCTGTCGGCGAACTCGCGCTACCGGCGTTTCCTCGGCGCAGCCAGCGAGCTGCCGCCTTCGTTGCTCCAGGAGTTCATCCATGTCGGCGAGGGCAATCGCTTCAGCGTGATCGCGACCATGCCGATCGAAGGCCGCGAGACGATTGTCGGCGAAGCGCGCTACGCCTTCGACGGCGATGCCGCGAGCATCGAGTTCGGCCTGTCGATCGATGATCGTTGGCAGGGACACGGCATCGGCCGAGCGTTGTTGAAAAACATCGAGTGCCGCGCGGCCTCGCTCGGCGCTACGCGCCTGTTCGGCGACACGCTGCGTTCCAACGACGCGATGATCGGCCTGGCCCGCAAGGCCGGTTATGCCTTCGCCAATATCCCTGCCGACTGGAAGCTGACGCGCTTCCAGAAAGAAATCCCTGTCGAACCGCAGGAAATCCCATGCGCAAGCTGGCGGCTTGCCGCCGCCTTCCCCCGCGCAATGTCCTCGCCTGCGGTTTGACGACTAAGCCCGGTTCTGGCCGCCCAGAACCGGGCTATTTTTACGTCGAAGAGTTGATCGCGAAACGCAAGCCGGTGCGTGAACGCGCCGCCTGGTGTCCGGCCGGAGGCGTGGCGGCAGATTGAAAATGTGACGACCACTGTCTAGCCTCGCTGCATACTCAAGCGCGCATTTCAGGGAGGGATTGGCATGGCGGTCGATGAAGGCTTCGTACGGCAGATTTTCGCCGGTCTGCAAAATGGCGACGGCGCAGGCTTCTTCACCCACGTCGCCGATAACGTCGATTGGACCGTGATGGGGACGCACCCGCTGGCTGGACACTACACGTCGAAGGCCGATTTCGTTGCCGGCACGTTTGCCAAACTCGGCAAGGTGCTGCCGAATGGCGCCCAATTGCACGTCGACAGTCTGATCGTCCATGACGACGTTGCGGTCGTCGAACTGCATTCGGAAGCGACGGCCAGAAATGGCCTGCGCTTCGACAACCAATATTGCTGGGTGTGCTATTTCAGGAGCTACGTGATCGTTCGCGTCCGCGCCTATCTTGACTCGGCGTTGGTGGCGCGGCTGTTCGCCGAGAATCCGATCTGATGACACGTGCTTCGCGGCTTTCGCCATCGTCATGCCCGGGCTTGTCCCGGGCATCCACGTCTTAATGATCCTGCGGCACGAAGGATGTGGATGGCCGGGACAAGCCCGGTCATGACGAACCAGAAAAACCTCAGTTCCCTTTGAACACCGGCTTGCGCTTCTCGATGAAAGCCTGCACGGCTTCCCTATGATCCGCCGTCAACTGGGTTCGGATCATGCGCTCGGCTTCGTGGTCGCGCGCGGTGGCGAAGTCGAACATCAGCGCTTCGTCCAGATTGTCCTTCATGTAGCGGATCGCGATCGTCGGGCCTTCGGCGATCGATTTGGCGAGCGCAAAGGCTTCTTCCTGCAGCTTGTTGTCGGGGACCACGCGGTTCACGAGACCGATGGTCTCGCAGCGGTCGGCCTCGACCCGCTCGCAGGTGAACATCAGTTCGCGCGCCCGCGAGGTGCCGACGAGGCGCGTCAGCAGCCAGGCGATGCCGTAATCGCCGCTGAGGCCGACCTTGAGATAGCCGGTGGAAAGAAACGCCGATTTCGCCGCGATGCGCATGTCGCAGGCCATCGCCAGCGCGAGACCGGCGCCGACTGCGGGGCCGGGCAGTGCGGCGATGGTCGGCTTGCGGACCGCGACCAGCGCGCCGGTCAACAGACGCTGCCGCTCCTGCAGGTCAGCAACGCGCTCGTCATGGGACATCGCGAGCTTGGCCTTGTCGCGGTTGGCGCCCATGCCCTTGACGTTGCCGCCGGCGCAGAACGCCGTGCCGGCGGCGGTCAGCAGCAGCACGCCGACGTCGCGGTTCTCGCCGCAGGCCTTGATCATGTTCCGCAGGGCCGGGGTAAGATTATCCGAAAGCGCGTTGCGCGCCTCGGGCCGGTTCAGCGTGATGATGGCAACGCGTTCGCGGATCACGCAAAGCAGTTCGTCGGTGCCGGTGTCAATCCTAGTTTCGGTCATGGTTTCCCCTGTTGTTTGTGTACGTCATTGCGAGGAATCGCAGGGTGGGCAAAGCTTCCGCCGCAGCTCGAAGAGCGAAGACGGATGCGTGCCCACCATCTCGCGTCTCGCTCGCTGATGGATGGTGGGCACGTCGCTTCGCTCCTTTGCTCCACCCTACGGCTTCACGTCTAAAACTTCTCCACCCACGGCCGCAGTTCGACCTCCCAGGTCCAGGCGCTGCGCGGCTGTTGCAGCACGTTCCAGTAGCTCAGCGCAATGGCGTCTGGATCGAGCATCGAGTCAGGCTTGTCTGCAGGCTCGGCACGGGTGGCGCTTCTGATGCCCCCGTCGATCACGAAATGCGCGACATGAATCCCTTGTGGCGACAATTCGCGCGCCATGCTCTGGGCGAGCCCGCGCAGCGCGAACTTGCCCATCGCGAACGGCGCCGATTGCGCATAACCCTTGACGCTGGCCGAGGCGCCGGTGAACAGGATCGCGCCACGCTTGGTCGGCAACATCCGCTGCGCGGCCTGCTGCGCCACCAGGAAGCCGCCGAAGGCCGAGACGGCAATGGCATTGGCGACATCCGCCGGAACGAGATCGGTGAACGGGCCGCGCGCCCGGCCGCTGGCGTTATAGACCACGATATCGGGCGTGCCGATCTCGCGCTCGACCATGCCGAACAGCCGTTCAACCTCCTCGGACGAAGTGGCGTCGCAGGCAAAGGCGCGGGCGCCGGTCTCGGTGCAGAGCGCGCCGAGCTTCTCGATCCTGCGCGCGGCGAGCGCGAGCTTGATGCCCTCGCGCGCGAACAGCCGCGCCAGCGAGGCGCTCAAACCTTCGCCGGCGCCGACGATCAGGGCAATCTTGTATTTCGGAGTTTCCATGGCGCGATCCTCGGATGGTCGGAACTTGGTACTTAAGCGCGCAATCCGGCCAGGCAACCCGCAGCCGCTAGGATCAGGTCGAGATCCCTCGTGTCAGCGATGCTGGCATACTTGGCGCGCAGCATGCCTAGCGATCGTGCGTGATATCTCTGCGGCTTCTGGATCCAGACCTTGTCGCCGAGCGTGACGCTGAATTCATCCTGGTTCTCGGCCAGCGCTTTCTCGTTGGCCAGGGTCCAGGTCCAGAATTGCCGCCCGACCTGCCTGGTCAGGATCGGCATCAGCGTCGGCGCCAGGGTCTTCCATGCTTCGAACGGACCTTCGGCGCGCGGCCATAGCATACGATGAATCCAGTCGAGCACATGCGGCGCGTTGCCTTCGATCAGGGCTCCGGCGGTCGGATCGGTCCAGAGTTCGTAGAGTTGTCCCCAGAGGCCGAAATCGCCGAAAGCAGGCCTGCCGCCGAACAGATAGGGACGCGCAGACAGGTGTTCGTCGAGCAGGCCGAGCATCTCCTCGAAGCCGATCTCGATCTGCGATGCGGTCAACTCATTGGAGCCGACATACCAGACCCGCTCCACCATTCGGGTGCGAACCTGAGCCGCAAGCGCGGCATGCTCCTCCTCGTTCGCCCTGGGAGCGCGCATGCGCGCGATGCGGCCTGCGGAGCAGCGCTGGTCGATCTCGCGCGCCCAGCGGTAGTGAAACATCCATTTGTTGCCCCACTCGTCGCCGAACTCCTCGATCAGCGTCGATACGAAATTGGTCACGGGCTCGTCGGGATGAATCGACGGCTCGAGAAAAAGCTTCTCGATCTGTTCGATGATCGGCGTGGAATCCTGGATGCCAGTGCCGTCAGGCGCCACCACCAGCGGAATGATCGGCAGTTTGGCGTATTTCTCGAACTCCGCCTGGCTTGCGGCATTGCGCGGGATCCACTGGTGTGGAATTGCCTTGTAGCGGAAATAGGAACGGACCTTGACCGAGTAGGGTGACATCTCGGCGCCGATGATGCGGTATCCCTCAGCCATGGGATGGGCCCTCCAATTATGCTTGTTGACGGCGTGACCGCCTGCGGTATCGATAGAAGATCAATAACGGGCGAAACGAACAAGGGCTAATCACATGCAGCCACGCATGCAGGATCGCGCGACAGTTTCGGCAGACCAGCCGGGATTGCTTGCGCCTGATACCACGGGGATGAATTTCTACCGCGCCGATCCGGCACTGGCTGATTTGTTGCGGCTGCATCTGCCGGACGCGCTGTTTCGCCATATCGAGCCGCATCTCGACCGTCTCGGCGGGCTGGCCGGCGGCCGTCTCGACGAATGCGCGCGGCTCGCCGACCGGCATACGCCGGTGCTGCACCAGCGCGACAAGTTCGGGCGCGATACGCAATATATCGAATACCATCCGGCCTACCGCGAACTGGAAAACGCTGCGTTCGGCGAGTTCGGTATCCACGCGCTGTCGATCCGCAAGGGCATCATGGGCTGGCCGGACAAGTATCCCGTCGTCGCCAAGCACGCCTTCACGTTCCTGTTCAACCAGACCGAATTCGGCATGGGCTGCCCGATCAACGTCACGGACGGCTGCGCGAAGCTGCTCAACAATTTCGGCAGCGAGGCGTTGAAGGCGAAATATCTCGACGGCCTGACCCAGACCGACATGAGCAAGCTGACCCAGGGCGGCCAGTTCATGACCGAAAAGGAAGGCGGCTCCGACGTCGGCACGCTGACGACGCGTGCGGTGCAGGAGGGCGACCATTGGCGGCTCTACGGCGAAAAATGGTTTTGCTCCAACGCCGACGCCAAGGTGGTGATGCTGCTCGCTCGGCCGGAAGGCGCGGGACCGGGCACGCGCGGCGTCGGGCTGTTCCTGATGCCGCGTTACCTCGACGACGGCTCGCAGAATCACTACCGGATCGTGCGTCTGAAGGACAAGCTTGGCACCCGCTCGATGGCCTCGGGCGAGATCAAGTTGGAAGGCGCGATTGCTTACGCCGTCGGCAAGCTCGACCGCGGTTTCGTGCAGATGGCCGAAATGGTCAATTCGTCGCGGCTGTCCAACGGCGTCAAGTCCACCGCGCTGATGCGGCGCGCGTATCATGACGCGATGACGGTGGCGAGGAATCGCGTGGTGTTCGGCCGCCGGATCATCGATCTGCCGCTGGCGCGGCGGCAATTGATGAAGATCATGCTGCCGACCGAGCAGGCGCTGTCGATGAGTTTTCTCACCGCGGATGCGCTGGATCGCGCCGAGGCCGGCAGCCAGGACGCCGCGGCATTGCTGCGCATCCTGACGCCGACGCTGAAATTCCGTGCGACGCGCGACGCCCGCAAGGTCTGCGGCGATGCGCTGGAGATGCGCGGCGGCATCGGCTACATCGAGGAATTCGCCACCGCCCGCCTGCTGCGCGACGCCCATCTCGGTTCGATCTGGGAAGGCACCGGCAATATCGTCGCGATCGACGCGCTGACCCGCGCTGTCGGCCGCCACGGCGCCGATGCGGCGCTTGCCGCCGACCTGCATGCCCGCCTCGACGACAGCGCCAACGTGCCGCAGGCCTGGCGCAACCGCCTGCGTGAGCTGGCCGACCGCGCCGTCGGCTTCGCCCGCGACGTCGCCCGGAGCAGCGACAATGAGGGCGATGCGCGGCGCGCCACCAGCCTGCTGTATCAGGTTGCCAGCGCCGTCGCGCTGGCCTGGGAAGGCGGCCGGATCCACGAGATGCGCGGCGACGCGCGGCGGCTGCTGCTGTCGCGCATGGTGATAGACCACCGGGTGTCGCCGGGCGATCCGTTCCAACTGGCGGAAACAGCCACTCAACGCAAGATCACCGACCATCTGCTTGGCGAGCGTAGCGTCGGCATGGCCGAGGTTGGCGAATTGCTCGTCGCAGCCTAGGCTTGTCACCTCACCCCCTGGGAGAGGTGAAGAGGATACGCGACACAACAAGAAACAATGAGGGGGAGCTACCGATGAAGGCAGCCGTTCTGCACGAAGTCAACAAGCCGCTGATGATCGAGGACGTCAGCGTGCCGAATCCCGGTCCGCGTGAAGTTCTGATCCGCACCCGCGTCGCCGGCCTCTGCCATTCCGACCTGCACTTCATGGAAGGGCTTTACCCGCATCCGTTGCCCGCGGTGCTCGGGCATGAGTCGGCAGGCGTGGTCGAAAAGGTCGGCTCCGACGTCACCTACGTAAAGCCGGGCGATCACGTCGTAACGTGTCTTTCGGTGTTCTGCGGTACCTGTGACAACTGCACCACCGGCCGCACCGTGCTCTGCACCGATACGACCGTAAAAATGCTGCCCGGCCAGTCCAACCGGCTGTCCTGGGCGCGCTCGGAAAAACTCCACCAGTTCCTCAATCTGTCATCGTTTGCCGAGCAGATGCTGGTGCACGAAAACGCCATCGTGAAGATCCGCAAGGACATGCCGCTGGAGCTGGCCGCCCTGATCGGCTGCGGCGTCATTACGGGCTATGGTGCCGTCGTGAATACCGCAAAAGTGCAGGCCGGCGAGACCGTCGCCGTGATCGGCTGCGGCGGCGTCGGGATGGCGGCGATCAACGGCGCGGCGATCGCCGGCGCCGGCCGCATCATCGCCATCGACACCAACCCGGCAAAGCTGCAGCTCGCGACCAAGCTCGGCGCCACCGATATCGTCGATCCCGCCAGGGGCGACGTGGTGCAGCAGGTGCGCGAGCTCACCGGCGGCGGCGTGCAACATTCTTTCGAAGTGCTGGGCCGGAAGGACACCGCGGAGCAGTCGTTCGGCATGCTGGCGGCTGGCGGTACCGCCACTATCGTCGGCATGATCCCGTTCGGCCAGAAGATCGAGTTGCACGGCTTCGATTTCCTGCGCGAGCGCCGGATTCAGGGCTCGTCGATGGGATCCAATCATTTCCGCGTCGACATGCCACGCCTGGTCGAATTCTACATGCGCGGCAAGCTGCATCTGGAAGACTGGATCTCGGCCAAGCTGAAACTGTCCGAGATCAACGAAGGCTTTGCCAACATGAAAGCTGGCAAGACGCTGCGCAGCGTGATCGTGTTCGATAGTTGACGAGAACGTCGGCCTCCCAGCGGCGATGCGAAGCATCGGACCCGGGATCTCGAGAATCCGGGTTCGCGCCGACCCGCACCCGGACGACGGCGCCGGAGGCTAATCATCGAACATCGGCGGCGGCTTGAAGCCGCCGAATTCGCGTTCGATCAACTCGGCCAGCTTCAACGTCGTGCGGTCCTCCAGCCAGGGGCCGACGATCTGCACGCCGACCGGCAGCCCGTCCGGCGAAAAGCCGGTCGGGATCGCGGTCGAAGGCAGCCCGGGCAGCGTGGCGATGCCGGGCCAGGCGAGCTGGTCGGGATAGACATGGTCCTCGCCGTCGATCCTGATGCGGCGCTTCTCCTGGTCGTCGGAATGATCGTGCGGATAGGCAGGCGTCGGCATGATCGGGCATATCACGGCGTCAAAGGTCTTGAACAACTCGCGCCATTGCGCACGCAGTCGCCCGCGCGACCCGTCGTCCATCAGCCAGTCACGGTGGCTCTGCGCAATGCCGCGCAGGCGTTCGGCGGCAAGGCTTGTCGCGCTCGCCGGCAAAGTGGCCGCCGCGGCCTGTGCGCCGGCATGGATTTCCGGCGGAAAAGATGCGGCAAGGAACGACATCAGCATGCGCATATAGAGCCGGGACGTCTCGGCAAAATCCGGCAGCAGCGGGCTGTTGCGCTCGACCGCGACGCCGGCCTTGACGAGATTGGCCGAAAGCGTGCCGATCGTTCCGCGCACCACTTTGTCGGTCGGCATCAGCGGATCGGTATCGATTATCAGCACACGGAAGTCTTTCAGCGCCGTGTGACGCGGCGGCGGCAGCGCAAGCTGATAACCCTTACCGGCTTCCAGCGGATCAGGGCCCGCGATCGTATCGAGCAACAGCGAGAGGTCGGCGGTGCTGCGCGCCATCGGGCCGACCACCGCAAGGTCACGGTCGAGCGGCAGCGGCGGGAACGACGGCGGCGTGTGGCCGCGCCCGGGCACGAGCGCAAACGTCGGCTTGTGCGCGAAGACGCCGCAATGGAACGCCGGCACCCGCAGAGAGCCGCCGATATCGGACCCGAGTGACAGCGGGCCATAGCCCGCCGCGAGTGCCGCAGAAGATCCACCGGACGAGCCGCCCGGGGTGCGGTCGAGATCGAACGGATTGTTGGTCGTGCCGTAGATATCGTTGTAGCTCTGCCAGTCGCCGAGCCCGAGCGGAACGTTGGTCTTGCCGAGAATGACGCCGCCGGCGTCCTTGACGCGGGTGATCGCCAGTGCATCCTCGGCTGGGATGAAATTCTTCTGCGCCGGAATGCCCCAGGTGGTCGGCAGGCCCGCGACATTGTAGGATTCCTTGACCGTCATCGGGATGCCGAGCAGCGGCTTTGTCACACCGCGCGCCAGTTCGGCGTCGGCGACGCGGGCGGCAGCAAGGCCACGCTCGAAATCGCGAACGCAGATTGCGTTGATCCTGGCGTCGTGGCGCTCGATCCGGGCGATTGCGTCTTCCGCCAATTCAACGGCCGAAACGTTTCTGGCGGCGAGGGCTGCTGACAGTTCAACGGCGGTCTTGAAGCTCCATTGCGACTTGGCCAAAGGTAACTCCCGCTCTGGTTGTTCGACAAAAGCAATGATGCTCAGTTTGCAGCAGCTCCGCAAGAGCAATGGCTGTACAGCGGCAGGTGCACCGATGCGCTATACACTTGGCGATTTGCGCCGTAGTCTTCCGATCAACGAACAATGAAGCAACATGGGGAGGTTTCGATGCGATTGGTCCGGATGGCAGGCGTTGTGATATCAGTCACGATTGGTATCGCGACGGCGGCGGACGCCGCGGAAATCAGGTTGGCCGAGCAGTTCTCGATGGGCTACCTGCAGTTCAACGTCATGAAGCGCGACAAGCTTATCGAAAAATACGCGGAAAAGCGTGGCCTGAAGGATTTCAAGGTGTCCTGGCAGCGCTTCAACGGTCCGGTGGCGATGAACGAGGCCCTGCTGTCGAATTCGACCGATATCGTCAGCGGCGGCGTACCCGGCCTGATCACGCTGTGGGACAAGACGCAGGGCACTTCCTTCGAGGTCAAGGGCATCTGCGCGCTGAGTTCGCAGCCGTTCCTGCTCAACACTGCCAATCCGGACGTCAAGTCGATCAAGGATTTCACCGACCGCGACCGCATCGCGGTGCCGTCGATCAAGGTGTCGGTGCAGGCCGTGCTGTTGCAAATGGCCGCGGCGGAAGCCTATGGCGACGAAAATTTCGGCAAGCTCGATCCGCTCACGGTGTCGATGTCGCCGCCGGACGCGACCATCGCGATGCTCGGCGGCAAGGGTGGCGTCAGCTCGGTGTTCAGCGTGCCGCCGTTCCAGTTCCAGCAGCTCGAGCAGAAGAATATCCGCACCGTGCTGTCGTCATTCGACGTGCTGGGGCCGCATACGTTCACGGTGGCCTGGACATCAGCAAAATTCCGCAAGGATAATCCCGAACTCTACGCCGCCTTCCTCGATGCCGTGAAGGAAGCGACTGCGATCATCGGGAAGGACCCCGGAGGAACCGCGCAAAGCTGGATCAACGACAGTAATTCAAAACTGCCGCTGGAGATGGTGACCAAGGTCGTCACCGGCCCCGGCGTCGAATGGACGATGACGCCGGCAGCGACGATGAAGTTCGCGAAATTCATGCGCCGGGTCGGCACGATCAAGCGCGAGCCCGCGTCATGGAAGGACATGTTCTTCCCGGAGATCGGCGATTTGAACGGAAGCTGAGTCGTCACGGCCCGGCACAAGGCCGGGCATGACGAACTGTTTCCGTGAGATTTCGTGCTTCTACGCCCCGCCGATCAATATCCCGACCGCCAGCACGATGCCGCCGCCGAGCACGATCTGGAATGCCGCCTGCAGGAACGGCGTATCCATGTAGCGCGCACGTATATAGGCGATCGCCCAGAGTTCGAAGAATACGACGATGCACGCGATCGCGGTGGCGATCCAGAAGGCGTTGGCCCAGCTATCCGGCACCAGATAGGGCAGCGTGTGGCCAAGCCCGCCGAGCGCGGTCATGATGCCGCTGGCGGCGCCGCGCAGCCAGGGCGAACCGCGCCCGGTGAGCGAGCCGTCGTCGGAAAGAGCCTCGGCAAAGCCCATGCTGATGCCGGCGCCGATCGATGCGGCGAGCCCGACCAGGAACGTCTGCCAGTTCTGATGCGTGGCAAAGGCCGCCGCGAACAACGGCGCCAGCGTCGAAACCGAGCCGTCCATCAGTCCGGCGAGCCCCGGCTGCACATATTGCAGCACGAACATCCGCCGTCGCGTCTTGTCCTCCTCGGCGCGTGCTCCGGGGCTGAGGATCTCGCCGGTCAGTCTGACGGCGAGTTGCTCGTGGTGCTTTTCTTCCTCGGCGAGATCGCCGAGCAGGCGGCGCACGCCGACGTCCAGGGCCTGCTCACTGGCCCTGGCGTAGAAGCGTTCGGCCTCCAGTTCCATCGTTTCGACTTCCTTCCGGATGGTGTCGAGCGGCAGGTTCCTGGTCAGCCAGATCGGGCGGCGTTTCAGAAAGCCCTTGACGTCCTCGCGGCGGATCGGCGGCAGATGCGGGCCGAAGCGCTGCTCGTAAAGTTCGAGCAGGCGGCGGCGGTGGCCGCGCTCCTCCTCAGCCATCTCCTCGAAGATTTTCGCCGTATCGGGATAGCGTTCGGAAAGGTCTTCCGCAAAAGTCATGTAGATGCGGCTGTCCTCTTCCTCCGAGGAGATCGCAACGGCGAGTACTTCGCGCTCGGTCAGGTCGGCGAAATTCTTCACGGGACGACGCCTTTTGCTAAAGCTTCTCGGACTTCCGCGCGTCTTGCAGGAATTGCACCAGAAGCCGGCTGACTTCGCCCGGCTGCTCCTGCTGCACCCAGTGGCCGGCGCCATCGACCAGATGGCAGCCGATCATGTTGGTGCAGGCCCTGGTCTGCATCGCCTCATAGACGCCGGGGCGCTGATAGGTGCCCCAGTCCTGCTTGCCGGAGATGAAGGCGGAGGGAATGTCGATGGTCCGGCCGGACCATAGCTGCAATTCCGGGATGAATGCGCCAGAGGTCCCGCAGCGATACCATTGCAGGCCGCCCTGGAAACCATTGCGTTCGTACTCGGCGGCGTAGAAGGCAAGCTCGCTGTCCGGCAACCATGTGTTGGCGGCGATTTCGTCCGCCGACGGCATTTCTTCCGCGACGGTCGCCGCCATGTCCTTGGCGAGGTCCATCACGTAATAGGTCGGCAGTTTTGCGATTTCGTCAGCCGTCCACGCCTTCAAAGGGTAGGGCTTGTTGGCTTTCCAGTCCGCGCTCTTGTGGTGGTAGTAGGCGCGCATGAAATCGTGCACGCCCTGCGGCGCGCGGTGCATGTCGGCGTTCGCTTCGCGTGTCGAGTAATACCATTGGTAATGCTTTCGCGGCCGCGGCAGCGCCGCCAGATCGCGGTGGATCGGATCTTCGGCGCGCCGGACCGGGTCGTTCACCGTATTGAACGGCAGCGACGGTGGCCCGCCGAACGGCGCGCTCATCATCACGACAGAGCGAAACACGTCAGGCCGGATCAGCGCGCACCAGGCCGCGACCGACGAGCCGAAATCATGGCCGATGACGGCGTCTACGCCGCGATAGCCGAAGGCTGATACCAGTCCCAGCGCGTCGCGCACCAGATTGGTCAAGCGGAACGAAGCGAGGTCGCCGTCATAATCCGGGTCCCATCCCGTGGTGCGGCCATAGCCGCGTTGGTCCGGCGCGATCACGTGATAGCCGGCCTCCGCCAGCGTTGGCATTACCTTGCGCCAGGAATAGGCCAGTTCGGGAAAGCCGTGCAGCAGCAGCAGGCAAGGCCGACCGGGCGTTTCGAAGCCGGCTTCCAGCACGTGCATGGAGAGGCCGTTGATATTGTCGACGGTGCGCGAGCGGATGGAAGGGGGCAGCGGGATGTCGGGGAAGGCAGGCATTGTTTTTCCTCGTCATGGCCGGGCTCGTCCCGGCCATCCACGTCTTTCCTCGGCGCGACTTTAAAGACGTGGATGCCCGGGACAAGCCTGGACAAGCCCGGGCATGACGAAAGTGGTGTTAGCGGCCCTGCCGCAACGCGAGGCTCAGCGTGCTAAACCTTCGCCGCGGCCTTCGGCCAATACCGGTCGCGCAAATGCCGCTTCACCAGCTTCCCCGTCGGCGTGCGCGGCAGTTCGCCTTCGAAATCGATGCTCTTCGGGCATTTGATCGGCGACAGGTGTTTTCGGCAGAACAGGATCAGTTCCGCCTCAAGCTCCTTGCCTGCCTTGGCCATGTCGTGCGGCTGCACCACGGCCTTGACCTCTTCGCCCATCTCCTCATTCGGTACACCGAACACCGCGACGTCGGAGACGGCAGGATGGGTGATTAACACGTCCTCCGTCTCCTGCGGATAGATGTTAACGCCGCCGGAGATGATCATGTAGCTCTTGCGGTCGGTGAGATAGAGAAAGCCCTCGGCGTCGAGATAGCCGACGTCGCCGAGCGTCGACCACCCCTTTTCGTTGTAGGCCTTTTTGGTCTTCTCCGGGTCGTTGTGATAGGTGAAAACAGGCGCATCGGCGAAATAGACCGTGCCGATCTCGCCGGTCGGCCGCTCCTCGTCGTTCTCATCGAGAATCTTCACCTTGCCGACCACCGCGCGGCCGACGGTGCCGCGATGGGTCAGCCATTGCTGCGAGGTCGAGACCGTGACGCCGTTGCCCTCGGAGCCGGCGTAATACTCGATCAGGATCGGACCCCACCACTCGATCATCCTGGCCTTGACGTCGACCGGGCAGGGCGCGGCGGCGTGGATGGCGCCCTTCAACGACGAGACGTCGTAACGCTTGCGTACCTCATCCGGCAGTTTCAGCATCCGCACGAACATGGTCGGCACCAGCTGAGACTGGGTGATTCGATATTTTTCGACCAGCTTCAGAAATTCCTCGGCATCGAAATGCTCCATGATGATGGAAGTGCCGCCGAGCACGGTCACCATCATGTTGAAGCGCAACGGAGCCGCGTGATAGAGCGGCGCTGGCGACAGATAGATGCTGTCGGACGACATGCCGCACATGTCCGCGCAGAGAATTTTCAGGAACGCGTTCGGCACGTCGATCGGATTGCCCTCGAACTCCTTCTTGATGCCCTTGGGCCGCCCGGTGGTGCCGGACGAATACAGCATGTCGTAGCCTGCTACTTCATCCGGGATCGGCATCGCCGGCTGCTCGGCCGCTTCCATGTCGTAGGAGCGGAAGCCCGGCTCGGGCTCATCCATCATGTAGAGCAGCGGTCCGCCGACCTGGCCGACCAGGCCGCGAACCTGTTCGGCGCATTTCGGCGTGGTGATGAAGACCTTGGCGCCGCAATCTTTCACGATGTAGGCGATCTCGTCCTGCGTCAGGTAGCGGCTGATCGCGGTGTAATAGAGGCCCGCGCGCTGCGCCGCCCAGCAGATTTCCATGAAGGCGAGGCGGTTTTCCATCAACAGCGCGATGTGGTCGCCCGCCTTCAGGCCAAGCGAGCGAAACAGCTGTGCGCCCTGGTTCGAAAGTTCGTCGAGTTCGCGATACGTGATCGCCTTGCCGGTGCCGGCCATCTGGTAGGCGATCTTGTTCGGATAGGTGCGGGCGTGGATGGAGGGGTGGGTCATGGCTGTTTCCTCGATATGAAAATGGCGAGCAGGAAGTGAACTCCCTGCTCGCCAGTCGTCATTCGTTTTTCTTGTTATTAGAGCCGCTCGACGATGGTCACGTTCGCCATGCCGCCGCCTTCGCACATGGTCTGCAGGCCGTAACGCTTGTTGTTCTGCTTCAGCGCGTTGACCAGCGTGGTCATCAGCTTGGTGCCGGAGCCGCCGAGCGGATGGCCGAGCGCGATCGCGCCGCCATTGACGTTCAGCCTTTCAGGGTCGGCGCCGGTGGTCTGCAGCCACGCCACCGGCACGGCGGCAAAGGCTTCGTTGACTTCGAACAGGTCGATGTCGTTGATCGACATGCCGGCCTTTTCCAGCGCGCGCTTGGTGGCGTGCAGCGGCGCGTCGAGCATGATGACGGGATCGCCGCCCATCATGGTCATGTGATGAATGCGCGCCAGCGGCTTCACGCCGAGCTGCTTCAAGCCCTTTTCATTGACGACCATGACGCCGGAGGCGCCGTCGCAGATCTGGCTGGCGCTGGCCGCGGTGTGCTTGCCGTTCTCGGCGATCAGCTTGACCCCCTTGATGCCGTCAAGGCTCACATCGAAACGGATGCCCTCGTCGATATGGTGGGTGTCGGTCGAGTTGTCGGCACGGGTGATCTGCAGCGGGACGATTTCATCCTTGAACTTGCCGGCCTGGGTCGCGGCAATCGCGCGCTGGTGGCTGTTGTAGGAATATTCGTCGAGCTGGTCTTTGGAGAGGCCGTATTTTTCCGCCATCATTTCCGCGCCGGTGAACTGGCTGAATACGATGTTCGGATACTTCTTCTCGAGGCCCGGGCTCTTGTAGTGGCCGAAGCCGTTCTTGGCCGGTAGCGACGAGGCGAGGCCCATCGGCACCCGCGTCATCGATTCCACGCCAGCGGCGATCACGACGTCCATCGCGCCTGACATGACCGCCTGCGCCGCGAAATGCAGCGCCTGCTGCGACGAGCCGCACTGCCGGTCGACCGAGGTCGCGGGCACGCTTTCGGGAAGTTTCGAGGCCATCACCGCGTTGCGGGCAATATTATTGGACTGCTCGCCGGCCTGCATCACGCAGCCCATGATGACGTCCTCGATCTGCGCGGGATCGACCTTGGTGCGATCCACCAGCGAATCCAGTACCGAAGCGGCGAGGTCGGCCGGATGCCAGCCTGCGAGACGTCCCCCCTTGCGGCCGCCGGCGGTGCGTGCGGCGGCGACGATATAGGCCTCGGCCATGTCTGTTCTCCCTGAAGGTTTGTTGGTGAGTTGGGTATTGGGCCGGATCTAAGGGGCGCGGCGGGATTTAGTCAATCAATCAATTAACTCTTGAGTGCAGCCGCGGCATGCGCTTATGTGCGGCCCGGATTTCCGCCAGCCTAGGGAATGGGACCACCTTTGAATACCAGCGCCACAAGCAGGCTTCCCGGCGGCAAGAACAGCACGGCCGAAAAACTGCTTGTTGCGGCGAGCGAACTGATGATCGAGCGCGCCGCCATCGAGGTATCGCTGTCCGATATCGCCCAGAAATCGGGCGTCAATGCCGCGCTCGTCAAGTACCACTTTGGCAACAAGGACGGCCTGCTGCTGGCGCTTTTGGCGCGCGACGCGGCCACCGAGGTGTCGCAGCTCGAATATCTCATCAGCCAGCCGATCTCGCCGACCGAGAAGTTGCGCCTGCATATCGGCGGCATTATCCGCGCCTATCACCAGTTCCCCTACATGAACCGCTTGATTCACTATTTGCTGCACGAGAGCAGCGCGGAAGCCGCCGACGAAGTGTCGAAATTCTTTGTCGCACCCTTGCTGGAATTCCATCGGCGGCTGCTGGCCGAGGGCGTCAAGACCGGCGAGTTCCGCAAGATCGATCCGGTGCTGTTCTATACCAGCCTGATCGGCGCCTGCGATCATCTGTTCTTCGGCCGCCATGCGATGTCGCGGGCGACCGGTGTCGGTCCGGTCACCGACGACGTCTGCCGCGAATATATTAAGCATATGGAAGCGCTGATCTTCGGCGGAATGTTGAAAGGGAGCGAGGGGCGAGTAGCGAATAGCGAATAGCGAGTGGACGATTGCACTATTCGCCACTCGCTATTCGCCATTCGCCAAGTTGGGAAGAAAACAACCAAGGAGAGGTACCCACCATGCAGTTGCAAGACGTAGCCGTTCTCATCACCGGCGGAGGCTCCGGCCTCGGCGCCGCTACCGCCCGCGCCATGGCCGCCAAGGGCGCGAAAATCGGCGTCATCGACCAGAACAAGGAAAACGCCGAAAAGGTCGCCGCCGAAGTCAAGGGCATTGCCCTCCACGCCGACGTCACCGACGAAGAGGCGATCAAGGCAGCGATTGCGAAAGCCGAAGCCGCGCACGGCATTGCGCGCGTACTGATGAATTGCGCCGGCATCGGCGGCTCGCAGCGCACCGTCGGCAAGGACGGCGTCTATCCGCTGGCGAAGTTTGTTCGCATCGTCAACGTCAACCTGATCGGTTCCTTCAATGTCCTGCGCCTGTTTGCCGAGCGCTTGGCCACCGCGCCGCCGATCGGCGAAGAGCGCGGCGTCGCCATCAACACCGCTTCTGTCGCGGCCTACGAAGGCCAGATCGGCCAGATCGCCTATTCGGCCTCGAAGGGCGGGATCGTCGGCATGACGCTGCCGGCCGCGCGCGACCTCGCCAGCCTCAAGATCCGCGTCAACACCATCGCACCCGGCCTGTTCCTGACGCCGCTGCTGATGGGCCTGAACGAGGAGGCCCGCAAGAGCCTCGGCGCCCAGGTCCCGCACCCGGCCCGCCTTGGTGACGCCTCGGAATACGGCAACCTTGCGGTCCACATCGTCGAGAACCCGATGCTGAACGGCGAGACCATCCGCCTCGACGGCGCCATCCGCATGGCCCCGCGGTAGGCGACGATGTCTCTTCCCTTCTCCCCTTGTGGGAGAAGGTGGCTTCGCGAAGCGAAGACGGATGAGGGGTTCTCTCCGGCGGGGGCAACCCCTCACCGCATCGAATGCGCGGCTAATGCCGGCGATGCCCTCTCCCACAAGGGGAGAGGGCGCAGCAACAAGCGCCGCAAAGCGCGGATGCAGGGAGCGCTTCGTGACTCAACCGCTATTGATCGAACACCATGACGGCGTCGATTGGGTCACGCTCAATCGCCCCGACAGCCTCAACGCGCTCGATCCCTCGCTGATCGACGCGCTCAACGCCTATTTCGAAGGCCTGCAGCGCAACCGCTCGACCCGCGTGGTGGTGTTGAAGGGCGCCGGCGCCTCGTTCTGCGCAGGGCTCGATCTCAAGCATGCGATGAAGCGCCGCGCCGGCCAGCAGGAGCCGCCCGGCGTCACCGAATCGCTGGACTCGCAGCGCCGCATTGCCGACATCGTCATGCTGATGCGGCGCTGCCCGCAGCCGATCATCGCGCTGGTGCAGGGCGCCGCCGCCGGTGGCGGTTTTGCGCTGGCGCTCGCCGCCGATATCCGCATCGCGACAAAATCCGCGCGGATGAACTGCGCCTTCATCAAGCTCGGCCTCGGCGGCTGCGACATCGGCACCTCCTATTTCCTGCCGCGGCTGGTCGGCGTTTCCGTCGCCTCCGAACTGATCCTGACCGGCCGCTTCATCGGCGCCGAACGTGCGCTCGCGGTCGGGCTCGTCTCCGAAGTGGTCGAGGAGGGCGGGCTCGACGCGGCGGCCGAGCCGTATGTCGATGCGATGATGACGGCGTCGCCGGTGGGCCTGAGGCTGTCAAAGGAATGCCTGAACATGAGCGTCGATGCCGGCTCGATCGAGGCCGTGATCGCGATGGAGGACCGCAATCAGGTGTTGTGCAGCCGCTCGGAAGAATTCGGCGAAGGCATCAGGGCCTTCCTTGAAAAGCGAAAGCCTGTCTATATCAAGCGCTAGACCAACGAGAACGAAAGATCCGCAAAGGACTGAATTCCGGGAGACGCAATATGAGTGGGAGTGCAGCCGCTGTGCTGACAAAGCCGGCCTTTCGCAAGATCGAATGGCTGCCGCGCGACATCGCGGTGGAGCGCCGCGCGGACGGCGTCATCATCCTGAAGTCGCGCATTCCGCTGCAGCCCTACGAGAAGCACATTCCGGCGTCGCTTGCGAAGTGGGCGAGGGAAGCGCCCGAGCGCATCTGGCTGGCGCAACGCGGCGGCCCCGACCGGCAATGGCGAAAGGTTTCCTACGGCGAAGCCAAGCACACTGTCGATGGGCTGACGCAGGGTCTGCTCAATCTCGGCATCGCCGAGGGCCGTCCCGTCACGATTCTTTCGGGCAACTCGATCGAGCATGCGCTGATGACGCAGGCAGCGATGCAGGCGCGGCTGCCGGCCGCGCCGGTGTCGCCGGCCTATTCGCTGATGAGCCAGGACCACCTCAAGCTCAAATATCTGTTCAACTTGGTGAAGCCCGCCGTCGTCCTGGTGCAGGACGGGCCGACCTTCGAGAAGGCGCTGAAGGCGCTCGATCTCACCGGCGTTGCCGTCGTGCATGTGGCTCGACCCTGCGATGGCATCAAGAGCGTTTCCTTTGCCGATCTTGCGGCCACGCCGGTGACGGGCGCAGTCGAGGAGTCGATCGCAAAGATCACGCCCGATACCGTTGGCAAGCTGCTGTTCACCTCGGGCTCGACGGGCATGCCCAAGGCCGTCATCAACACGCAGCAAATGATGTGCGCCAATGCGGCGATGATGATGCAGGTGCGCCCGCGCGATCCCGGCGGCCCGATCTCGACGATGCTCGACTGGATGCCGTGGAATCACACCATGGGCGGCAACGCCGCGTTCCATCCGATCCTGGTCGACGGCGGGACGCTCTATATCGACGACGGCCGGCCGATGCCCGGCCAGATCGAGGAGACGCTGCGTAACCTGCGCGAGATTTCGCCGACCTACTACGCCAACGTGCCCGCCGGTTATGCGGCGCTCGCCTCCGCGATGGAGAAGGACGACGCGCTGTGCCGCAGCTTCTTCAAGAACCTCACCGTCATGGCCTATGGCGGCGCGCGGCTGCCGGATGATCTCTACGACCGCATGCAGGCGCTGGCGGTGAAGACGACCGGCGAGCGCATCGTATTCTATACCGGCTGGGGCTCGACCGAGACCGCGCCGACCTCCACCGGCACCTATTGGGACACCGAGCGCGTCGGCCTGATCGGCTTGCCGTTTCCCGGCGTCGAACTGAAGCTGGTGCCGTGCGGCTCGAAATACGAACTGCGCCTGCGTGGGGTCAACGTCACGCCCGGCTATTTCGGCCAGCCGGAACTGACCAGGAAGATGTTCGACGAGGAAGGATTCTATTGCATCGGTGATGCCGGCGTTTTCGTCGACGAGAACGATCCGCTGCAGGGCATCATCTTCGCCGGCCGCGTGGTCGAGGATTTCAAGCTTACCACGGGCACCTTCGTCCATGTCGGCTCGCTGCGCACCGACGCGATCGCCGCCGCCACGCCGGTTGTGCATGACGCGCTGGTCGCCGGCCAGGACCGCGAGTTCATCGGTCTGCTGGCCTGGCCCAACCTGCACGCCTGCCGACAGATAGTCGGCAATCCCGATGCGACGTTCGAGGACGTGATCACGCATCCCGACGTGGTCGCCTGTTTCAAGCGCGGCCTGGAAGCGCACAACGCTTCCGCCACCGGCAGCAGCATGCGAATCGCCCGCGCGATGCTGATGGCCGAGCCGCCATCGATCGACGGCAACGAACTCACCGACAAGGGCTACATCAACCAGCGCGCCGGCCTCGAACGCCGCGCCGCGCTGGTGGAGAAGCTTTACGCCGACAAGCCCGGCGAAGACGTCATCATCCTGAACTGAGAACACCAAACGCGAGTGACACGCCATGAACTTCGACTTCTCCGACGACCAGAAACAAATGCGCGACGCGGCAAGGAAATTCCTCGCCGAAAAGTGCCCGCCGAAGGCCGTGCGCGAAGTGCTCGACGGCAAGGCGACCTATGACAAGGCGCTGTGGCAGGGGCTGGCCGAGATGGGCTTTCTCGGCGTCGCGATCCCCGAGGAATTCGGCGGCGCGGGCGCCGGCCACCTCGAACTGTGCGTGATCGCCGAGGAAATGGGCCGCGCCAACGCGCCGGTGCCGTTTTCCTCCACCGTCTATCTCGCCGCCGAAGCGCTGCTGCTGGCCGGCTCCGACGCGCAGAAGCAGAAATGGCTGCCGAAGATCGCTTCGGGCGAGGCGATCGGCACGCTGGCGCTGTTCGAAGGTAAGGGCAATCCGTCGCCGAAGGCGATCAAGCTGCAGGCCTCCGGCGGCACGCTGAACGGCGTGAAGAAGCCGGTGCCGGATGGCGCGATCGCCGACTTCGCCGTCGTCGCCGCGCGTACGGGGTCAACCGGCCGCGATGCCGACATCACGCTGTTCCTGGTCGATCTGAAGGCGGGCGGCGTCGAGGCGAAGGCGCTGACCAACATCGACCCGACCCGAGGCCAGGCCGAACTCACCTTCAATAATGCCAAGGCCGAGCCGCTCGGTGCGGCCGGCGAAGGCTGGGGCATCCTCACGCAAGTGCTCGACCGCGCCGCCGTGCTGCTGGCGTTCGAGCAGGTCGGCGGCTCCGACCGCGCGCTGGAAATGGGGCGCGACTATGCGCTGGATCGTATCGCCTTCGGCAGGCCGATCGGCTCGTTCCAGGCCGTGAAGCATATCCTCGCCGACATGTACGTGTCGGCGACGTTGGCCCGCTCGAACTGCTATTATGGCGCCTGGGCGCTCTCCACCAACGCGTCGGAACTGCCGGAAGCGGCGGCGGCTGCGCGCATCAGCGCGACGCAGGCGTTCCAGCACTGCTCCAAGAACAACATCCAGGTCCACGGCGGCATGGGCTTCACCTGGGAGTTCGACTGCCACATGTACTACCGCCGCGCCAACGCCACCGCGCTGACGCTCGGCAGCCTGTCGTACTGGGAAGATCAATTGATCGACCGCATGCGCAAGAAGAACGCGGCGTAGGTTTATGCACGTCATTCCGGGATGCGCCGCAGGCGCAGACCCGGAATCCAGAGGTTTTAGGTCGAGATTCCGGCTTTGCGCGTTGCGCGCCCCGGAATGACAGAAAGAGAAGCGCCATGAACTTCGACGATACCCCGCAGGAAGCCGCGTTTCGCGCCGAGGCCCGCGCCTGGATACAGGCCAACGCGCCCAAGCAGTACGAGGAAGAACTGCGCAAATCCTCGCTCGGCCGTGCCGCGCTCCCCAACATCCTTGAAGTGGCAAAGGCCTGGCAGAAGAAGAAGGCCGACGCCGGCTGGGCCTGCCTGCACTGGCCGAAGGAATATGGCGGCCGCGGCGCTTCGCCGATCGAGCGCGTGATCTGGCAGCAGGAAGAGGGCCCGTTCGGAAAACTCTCCGGCGTATTCATCATCGGTCACGGCATGTGCGGGCCGACGATGATGGCGTTCGCGGGCGAGGAGCAGAAGCGCGAATATCTGCCGCCGCTCGCCTCGGGTGAAAAGGTCTGGTGCCAGCTGTTCTCCGAGCCGGCCGGCGGCTCCGACGTCGCCGGCCTGCGCACCCGCGCCGAGAAGCAGGGCGACGACTGGATCATCAACGGCCAGAAGATCTGGACCTCGGGCGCACACTACTCGGACTACGGCATCCTGCTGACGCGCACCGATCCGACGGTGGCCAAACACAAGGGCCTCACCATGTTCTTCCTGGACATGAAGAGCCCCGGCGTCGAGGTGCGGCCGATCAAACAGGCCAGCGGCCATTCCGATTTCAACGAGGTCTACTTCACCGACGTGAAGATCCCGGATTCGCAGCGGCTCGGTGCGGTCAATGACGGCTGGAACGTCTCGCTGACCACGCTGATGAACGAGCGCATGTCGATCGGTGCGGGGGTTGCGACTGGCTTCCCCGAACTGTTCGAGTTCTGCAACGGCCTGATGCTGGAAGACGGTCCCGCGATCGAGGACCGCAGCGTGCGTTCGCGGCTGGCGAATTACGCCGTAAAGGCCTCGGGCCTCCGCTACACCAGCATGCGCGCGATCTCGGCGCTGTCGAAAGGCGAGCGTCCGGGCCCGGA
Organism: uncultured Bradyrhizobium sp.; assembly: GCA_964609175.1. Classification (GTDB taxonomy): domain Bacteria; phylum Pseudomonadota; class Alphaproteobacteria; order Rhizobiales; family Xanthobacteraceae; genus Bradyrhizobium. Next base: position 65,365 of record CAZSRR010000003.1, on the reverse strand, counting down.
AAATTCCATCGGCAAGCTGGTGGCAGGTTCGATGGTGCAGGAAGTCGCGATGTACGCACTCGACCTGCAGGGCGCGGCCGGCGTGCTCAGCGGCCCGGAAGACGCGGAGGTCGCCGGCAAATTCCAGGCGATGCTGCTGCGCGCGCCGGGTACCCGCGTCGAAGGCGGCACCGACGAGATCATGCGCAACATCATCGCCGAGCGCGTGCTCGGTCTGCCCGGCGATATCCGCGTCGACAAGGACGTGCCGTTCAACCAGATCCCGACCAGGGGAAGAGCATAGTTTTTCGTCATTCCGGGGCGCGCGTAGCGCGAACCCGGACTGCAGCGGGGGTCGCGCGCGAATACGGG
>CAZSRR010000003.1:0-65004 GCA_964609175.1 uncultured Bradyrhizobium sp. | reverse complement strand
CCCCCGCCCCTCCCCCCCTTTGCTCCCTGTTTTGCTCCTCCTCCGGTGGGGGTGGGCGCTGGCCGCGCCCCGGAATGACAAGCAAAGGAAGCCGCCATGAACTTCGACGACACCCCGCAGGAAGCCGAATTCCGCGCTACCGCCCGCAAATGGATCGAGGCCAACGCGCCGAAGCAATACGAGGCGGAACTGTCAAAATCCTCGCTCGGCCGCATCCGGCTGGAAAAGGAAGAGATCGTCGATGTCGGCAAGGCCTGGCAGAAGAAGAAGGCCGAGGGCGGCTGGGCCTGTCTCCATTGGCCGAAGGAATATGGCGGCCGCGGCGCCACCCCGATCGAGAAGGTGATCTGGCAGCAGGAAGAGGGCGTCTACGGCAAGCTGACGCAGCCGTTCCAGATCGGCGAGGGCATGTGCGGTCCTACCGTGATGGCGTTCGGCAGCGAGGAGCACAAGCGCCACTATCTGCCGAAACTCGCGTCTGGCGAACACATCTGGTGCCAGCTGTTCTCCGAGCCGGCCGGCGGCTCCGACGTCGCGGGGCTTCGTACGCGCGCGGAAAAGAAGGGGGACAACTGGATCGTCAACGGCCAGAAGATCTGGACCTCCGGCGCGCACTACTCCGACTACGGCCTGTTGATCACGCGCACCGATCCGAACGTGCCCAAGCACAAGGGCCTAACGATGTTCTTCCTCGACATGAAGAGCAAGGGCGTCGAGGTGCGGCCGATCAAGCAGGCCAACGGCATGCAGGAGTTCAACGAGGTCTATTTCACCGACGTCGTGATCCCGGACAGCCAGCGTCTCGGCGCGGTCGGCGATGGCTGGAACGTGTCGCTGACCACGCTGATGAACGAGCGCATGTCGATCGGCGCACGGCTCGCCACCGGCTTTCCGGAGATGTTCGAGTTCTGCTCGAACCTGATGACGGAGAATGGGCTGGCGATCGACGATCCGGCCACACGCTCCAAGCTCGCGAGCTGGGCGGTCAAGGCGAGTGGGCTGAAATATACCAGCTACCGTGCCATTTCATCGCTGTCGAAGGGCGAGCGGCCCGGTCCGGAAAACTCGATCGGCAAGCTGGTCTCGGGCTCGATGCTGCAGGACATCGCGACCTATGCGATGGATCTGGAGGGCGCCGCCGGTGCGCTCACCGGCGCCGACGAGGAAGTGGCGAGCGGCCAGTTCCAGCAGATGCTGCTCTCGTCGCCCTCGATGCGCATCGCCGGAGGCACCGACGAAATTTTGCGCAACATCATCGCCGAGCGCGTGCTCGGCCTGCCCGGCGATATCCGTGTCGACAAGGACGTGCCTTTCAACAAGATCCCGACCAAGGGACGGTAATTCGTCGTCATTCCGGGGCGCCGCAAAGCGGCGAACCCGAAATCCGGGGGTTTGGGATCGAAATTCCGGGTTCACGCTTCGCGTGCCCCGGAATGACGGGAAGAGAGAGTATCATGGATGCAAAGACACAAAGCGCGCGCTATGAGCCGCAAGACCGCATCGGCGTGCTCGAAGAACTCCTGAACGAACGCTATTCCGTCCGCGCCTTCCTGCCGCGCGAAGTACCGCGCGAAACCATCGAGCATGTCTTGAAGGTCGCGCAGCGCACCGCATCATGGTGCAACAGCCAGCCCTGGCAGGTGCTGATCGCGAGCGGCGCGGCCAGGGAAAACTTTCGCAAGGCGATCTATGCCGAAGCCGCGTCGGGTGCCAAGGACGACCACGACTTTGCGCCGCCGCGCGAATATCTCGGCGTCTACCTGGAGCGCCGTCGCGAAAGCGGCTTTCAGCTCTACAACACGCTCGGCATCGCGCGTGGCGACAAGATGGCCTACGCCAAACAGGCGCTGGAAAACTACAATTTCTTCGGCGCGCCGCATGTCGCCATCATCCATACCGACGAGCCGCTCGGCATCTACGGCGCAGTCGATTGCGGCGCCTATGTCTCCAACTTCATGCTGGCAGCGCAGGCGCTCGGCCTCGGCACCATTCCGCAGGCTGCGCTGGCGCGGCATTCCGGCCTGATCCGGCGACATTTTAACCTCGCCGACGACCGCAAGGTGGTGTGCGGCATATCGTTCGGCTTTGCCGACCACGCAGCCAAGGTGAACAGCTACCGCACCTCGCGGGCCAGCGTCGCCGATACCGTGACGTTCGTGGACTGACGCCGAAGGGTTCCGCTTCGGTCGGAAGCTGGCTTGACCGGGGCATCCCGGGGCGTCAAAGCAGGCTGCCATCTTTTCGATGGATTGCAGGGACATCCCCGATCGGGTCGGGAGGCGCCCGGCAGTGACGAGATGGAAAAACGGAAGGCTTCCAATGAAATTCGGACCCGCAAAGCCCTTCATCGCGCTGCTGCTGGCGGCGCCCTTGCTCGTCGGCTGCCTGGAGCGCGGCCAGCCGACCATGGTCGACACCAGCGCCGATGACGACGCCTTCTGCCGAGCCAACAATGTCGCGGTCGGCTCGAACGACTACGTCAACTGCCGCAAGAACCGCGACGTGCAGCGCGGCAACGCCAACGCCCGCGCCGACCGCGCCCAGCGCAACATGGCCGAGCAGATGCTGAACAATCCGGTTCGGCCGTGACGAGGAGGCCCGCATGAACGAAGACGTCTTCAACGCCAGCCTGCGCAAATTCCTCAAGAAGGTCGGCATCACGTCGCAACGCGAGATCGAAAAGGCCGTACGCGAGGCCATCGAGTCCGGCAAGCTGAAGGGCAATGAAAAGCTGGCGGCCAAGATGGTGCTGACCATCGGTGGCGTCACGCTGTCGCATGAGATCACCGACGAGATCGAATTGGGCTAAGAGCTTTCGTCCCTCTCCCCTTGTGGGAGAGGGTGGATCAATCGCGCTAGCGCGATTGAGACGGGTGAGGGGTTGTTTCCGCAAACGCGGACCTTTGATGCGGAGAGAACCCCTCATCCGGCGCTTCGCGCCACCTTCTCCCACAAGGGGAGAAGGAAGAAAGAGATCGCGGACACCAACAGATCTCCAAAAACAAGAACGCGGCAGGTTGCCCCGCCGCGTCTATTCTCAGCCGTTGCCGAAAATCCTACTCGTCGTCGTCCTGCTTCTTGCCGCCGATCGTCTTCAGCTTGGCGAATACCGCATCGACGTTGAGGTCGTCTTCGCTCTTCTCGCTCGGTTCGTATTCCGGCTCCTTCTTGGTGGTCTCGGAGGCCGGCAGCAGCGTGGCGCCGCCATAGGCTGCGGGCACCGGCTTTTCCTTGGCCGCGCGCTGCACCTCGAAATCGAGTTCGATCTGCGAGCACAGGCCGAGCGTCACCGGGTCCATCGGGGTCAGCGTCGAGGCGTTCCAGTGGGTGCGGTCACGGACGCTCGCAATGGTGGTCTTGGTGGTACCGACCAGGCGCATGATCTGCGCGTCCTTCAGCTCGGGGTGGTTGCGCACCAGCCAGAGGATCGCGCTCGGGCGTTCGTGGCGGCGCGAGACCGGCGTATAGCGCGGGCCCTTCTTCTTGGCGGCCGGCGGCAGCACGACCTTGCTCTCGCCGAGCTTGAGGCGGTAGTTCGGATCCTTTTCGCCCTTTTCGATCTCATCGCGGCTCAATTGCCCGGTCGAAATCGGGTCCATGCCCTTGATGCCCTGGGCGGCATCGCCGTCGGCAATGGCGCGGACTTCGAGGGGATGCATCTTGGTGAAATCGGCCACCTGGTCGAAGGTCAGCGCGGTATTGTCAACCAGCCACACGGCCGTCGCTTTTGGCATCAGCGGTGCATTGCTCATGGCAAATCTCCTTTGTGCCTCGCCCACCTCTTTTTGGGAGGCGAAGCCTATGGTCATCGGTGATGACGGGAATTAGGGCGCTATATACGCCTTCCCACCCCTTTGGCGCAATGGCCTGCGAAAGTGCCTTGACAGAGGCTGAAAGCAGTCCCAAGTCCTTAGCGAAACTGGCCGTTCCCTGCCCGCCGGCGAGGGGTGATTCGGTCGCGGGATAGCCCTGATGCCAGCCAAACCAGACCTCAAAATCGTGCTTTGTTCTCCTCGCGGCTTCTGTGCCGGGGTGGTGCGGGCCATCGATACCGTCGAGCGGGCGCTCGCCATCTACGGTGCTCCGGTCTATGTCCGTCACGAGATCGTGCACAACCGCTATGTGGTCGACAGCCTGAAGACCAAGGGCGCGATTTTCGTCGAGGAACTGGCTGAAATTCCCGACAATACCAATGCACCGGTGGTGTTCTCGGCCCACGGGGTTCCCAAATCGGTGCCAGCGGATGCCCGGGCCCGCAATTTCTTCTCGCTGGATGCGACCTGCCCGCTGGTCACGAAAGTCCACCGCGAGGCCGCGATCCACTTCAAGCGGGGCCGCGAAATCCTGCTGATCGGGCATTCGCACCACCCGGAAGTGGTTGGCACGGTCGGACAGTTGCCGCCCGGCGCGGTGACGCTGATCGAGACCGCGGATGACGCCAAGACGTTCACGCCGAAAGATCCGGACAACCTCGCCTTCGTGACCCAGACGACGCTGTCGATCGACGACACCGCCGAGATCGTCGCGTTGCTGAAGGAGCGTTTTCCGAACATCAACGGCCCGCACAAGGAAGACATCTGCTACGCCACCACCAACCGCCAGCTCGCGGTGAAGAAGGTGGCGCCGGTGGTCGATGCCCTGATCGTGGTTGGTGCCCCCAACTCGTCGAACTCGCAGCGGCTGCGCGAAGTCGCCGAGCGCGAGGGCTGCAAGATCGCGATCCTGGCGCAGCGCGCCTCGGATCTCGACTGGTCGCGTTTCGAAGGCATCAAGAGCCTCGGCATCACGGCGGGCGCTTCCGCGCCGGAAGTGATCGTCGAGGAAATCATGGGCGCCTTCGCCGAGCGCTTCGAATTGCATGTGGAGACGGTGTCGGCCGCGGAAGAGAACGAATTCTTCCCGCTGCCGCGCTCACTGCGGCCCGAAGCTGCCGCCGAGTAGTCGCGATGGCGGTTTACACCGACGTCGCCGCCGAAGACCTCGCGGAATTCCTCAAGGGCTATGACATCGGCGAGTTGCTCTCCTACAAGGGCATCGCCGAGGGCGTCGAAAATTCCAACTTCCTGCTGCATACCAGCAAGGGCGCCTACATCCTGACGCTCTACGAGAAGCGTGTGGCGGTGGACGATCTGCCGTACTTCCTGTCGCTGATGGCGCATCTGGCCCAGCGCGGCGTGCGTTGCCCGCAGCCGGCGCGCAATCGCAAGGGCGAGGTCTACAGCGAGCTCGCCGGCCGGCCGGCGGCGATCATCAATTTCCTCGAAGGCATGTGGCCGAGACGGCCGAGCGTCACACATTGCGGTGGTGTCGGCGAGGCGCTCGCAAAAATGCATCTGGCCGGGCTCGATTTTCCGCTTGTCCGCAAGAACCCGCTGTCGGTCGAAGGCTGGCGGCCGTTGTTCGATCTGGCCGCGCCGCGGGCCGACAGCGTTGCGCCCGGCCTGCACGATTTCATCGCGCGCGAGCTTGATCGCCTCGAGACGTGCTGGCCGAAAGATCTGCCGCAAGGCGTGATCCACGCCGATCTCTTCCCCGACAACGTGTTCTTCCTCGGCGACAAATTGTCGGGGCTGATCGACTTCCCGTTTTCCTGCAACGACATGCTGGCCTACGACGTCGCGATCTGCCTGAACGCGTGGTGTTTCGAGCCCGATCATTCCTTCAACGTCACCAAGGCGCGCGCGCTGCTTAACGCCTATGGCCGCGCGCGGCCGTTGTCCGGGGCTGAGCAGGAGGCGCTGCCGCTGCTGGCGCGCGGCTCGGCGCTGCGCTTCCTGCTGACCCGGCTGGTCGATTTCCTCAACGTGCCGCCCGGTGCGCTGGTGAAGCCGAAGGACCCCCTGGAATATGTCCGCAAGCTGCGCTTTCACCAGAGCGTCGCCAGCGTGCGTGACTACGGGTTGATCCAGCCGGGATGCGTCGCGTGAGCGAACTGCCCCACGTCACGATCTTCACCGACGGTGCATGCTCGGGCAACCCGGGTCCGGGGGGCTGGGGCGCGATCCTCCGTTTCGGCGACAAGGAGAAGGAGCTGAAGGGCGGCGAGCCGCATACCACCAACAACCGCATGGAATTGATGGCGGCGATCTCGGCGCTGGAAGCGCTGAAGAAACCCTGTGTGGTCGATCTGACCACCGACAGCCAATATGTGCGTCAGGGCATCACCGGCTGGATCCACGGATGGAAGCGGAACGGCTGGCGCACCGCGGACAAGAAGCCGGTCAAGAATGTCGAGCTCTGGCAGCGGCTCGACGCTGCGCTGAAGCCGCATGACGTACGCTGGCACTGGATCAAGGGCCATGCGGGCCACGCCGAGAACGAGCGCGCCGATCAACTGGCGCGCGAGGGCGTGGCGATGGCGAGGTTGAAGTAGTCTAAGGTGATTATCTAACCGTCATGCCCGGGCTTGTCCCCGGCATCCACGTTCTTGCTTCAGTCGAGCCCGTCAAGGACGTGGATGGCCGGGACAAGCCCGGCCATGACGAGGTCTGAAGCGCTGCCCTCTGATATTAAAGCTGCCCCAGCAGCGTATCGCCGCCGGAAACTTCCACCTTGCCCGGCGCCGGCTCGAGGTTCAGCTTCTTCACCACGCCGTCTTCCACCAGCATCGAATAGCGCTTGGAGCGGATGCCGAGGCCATTGCCGGAGGCATCGAGCTCCATGCCGATCGCCTTGGTGAAGTCGGCATTGCCGTCGGCGAGGAATACCGCCTCGTCGCGCTGGTCGGTGTCGCGCTTCCAGGCGTTCATGACGAAGGCGTCGTTGACGGAGACGATGGCGATGGTGTTCACGCCCTTGTCCTTGATGGCATAGGCGTTGAGGAAGATGCTCGGCAAATGCATTTTGTGGCAGGTGCCGGTATAGGCGCCGGGCACCGCGAACAGCGCCACCTTCTTGCCCTTGAAAATATCGTCGGTGGTTTTGACCTGCGGGCCCTCCGCCGTCATCACGCGAAACTTGGCTTCCGGCAGCTTGTCGCCGACTTGGATCGTCATTTTCAATTCTCCCTCAATGAGCGTGGCTGTCTTAGACCCGGCAGACGGCGGGTACAATATTCGCAGGGTGTGTCCGAGGGCAATTGTAGCCTCGGTTCACGCTTCCGTCATCAGGGCGAGAAGCCGCCGGCATCCAGGAAGGCCTGCTCCTCCGGCGTGCTCTCGCGGCCAAGCAGTCGGTTGCGATGGGGAAAGCGGCCGAACCGCCGGATAATGTCGGCATGGTGCTCGGCCCATTTCAGGTTCTCGGCATGGCCGGCCGCGCGAGACAGCTCGACGCAGCGCAGTTGATCATCCAGACGCTCCGAATGCATGAACGGCAGATAGAGAAATTGGCGCAAGGCGGGATCGACGCGCGCATCGACGCCGTTCTCGACCGCGCGTTGCGCCACATCGCGCGCCAGCGCGTCGCTGGAGTAGGTTCGGCCGTCGTCGCGGAACAGGTTGCGCGGAAACTGGTCGAGCACGATGACAAGCGCCAGCGCGCCGTCATCGCTTGTCTCCCACGCCGAAAATTCGCCGGCGGCCGCGCATTGCCACAGGGTCAAAAAGCGCCGGCACAGCTCGGCATCGAAGACATCGTCGCGCCGGTACCAGCGGTCGGGTCCGGCGTCACGCCAGAACGACAGGACGTCGGCCGGCGTGCCGGAAGCTTCAGCCATCGACGGGAACGGCGGCTAGGCCGCGGCCTTCTTTTCATCGCGCAATTCGCGGCGCAGGATCTTGCCGACATTCGTCTTGGGCAGATCGGTCCTGAACTCGATCTGCTTCGGAACCTTGTAGGCGGTGAGCTGCGTGCCGCAATATTCGATAATGTCCTCGGCCGTCACGTTCGGATCCTTCTTGACCACGAACGCCTTCGCTGCCTCGCCTGACTTGGCGTCCTGCACGCCGATCACGGCGCATTCCAGCACGCCCGGATGGCTGGCGATCACTTCCTCGACCTCGTTCGGATAGACGTTGAAGCCGGAGACCAGGATCATGTCCTTCTTGCGGTCCACGATCTTGGTATAGCCGCGCTCGTCCATCACGCCGATGTCGCCGGTGCGGAAGAAGCCGTCCGCGGTCATGACGGCGGCCGTCTCGTCCGGCCGGTTCCAGTAGCCGGCCATGACCTGCGGGCCCTTGGCGCAGATCTCGCCGGCCTGGCCGAGCGGCACTTCCTTGCCGTCGTCGTCGCGGATCGAGATATAGGTTGACGGCACCGGGATGCCGATCGAGCCCGAGAACTGGTCGGTATCGGCCGGGTTGCAGGTCAGCGTCGGGGAGGTCTCCGACAGGCCGTAGCCTTCCGACAGCGCGCAGCCGGTCACCTTCAGCCACTTCTCGGCGACGGACTTCTGCGTCGCCATGCCGCCGCCGAACGAGGTCTTCAGCTTGGAGAAATCCACCTTGTCGAAGCCGGGTGAATTCAACAGCCCGTTGTAGAGCGTGTTGACCGCCGGGAAGCTGTTGACCTGGTATTTCATCAGCTCCTTGATGAAGCCCTGCATGTCGCGCGGGTTCGGGATCAACAGGTTGACACCGCCGGCTCGCATCGCCAGCAGGAAACACGCCGTCAGCGCAAAGATGTGGTACAGCGGCAGCGCGCAGACGATGAAGAGCTGGTCGACATGCGGCGGCTTCTTCAGCGCGGGCTGCAGCCAGGCGTCGTTCTGCAGCACGTTGGCAAGAATGTTCTTGTGCAGCAGCGTGGCGCCCTTGGAGACGCCGGTGGTGCCGCCGGTATATTGCAGGAAGGCCACGTCGTCGCGCGTGAGCTTCGGCTTGGCGAGCGTGAGGCTGCGGCTCGCGGCTAGCGCGTCGTTGAAGGAAACCGCGCCCGGAATCGACCAGGCCGGCACCATCTTCTTCACCTTGCGGACCACGAGGTTGACGATCACGCCCTTGAAGCCGAGCAGGTCGCCCATGCTGCCGACGATCACGTGCTTGACCGCGGTCTTGGCCAGGACCTGCTGCACCGTGGTCGCGAAATTCTCCAACACGATGATGGCTTCCGCACCGGAATCCTTGAGCTGGTGCTCGAGCTCGCGTGGCGTGTAGAGCGGGTTGACGTTCACCACAGCATAGCCGGCGCGCAGCACCGCGGCGGTTGAGACTGGGTATTGCAGCACGTTGGGCATCATCAGCGCGACGCGGGCGCCCTTTTGCAGGCCCTTGCTCTGCAGATAGGCGCCGAGCGCCGACGACATCTCGTCGAGGTCGCGGTAGCTGATCGACTTGTCCATGCAGATGAACGCCTTGCGGTCGGCGAACTTCTTGAAGCTCTCTTCCAGCAATTCGACCAGCGACGAATACTGGGTAACGTCGATATCGGCAGGCACACCCGCCGGATATTGCTTGAGCCAGATTCGCTCCATGGTGGTTCCCCTCTCGTTGCTTCCCTGTTTCCCGGCCGGGCACGCCTATTTTGAGGCAGTATTGTGAATGCCGCCGCTTATGGCAAGCGGTTGCGCGCCGTCGACGCATTGCAGCGAACTGGAAAGGTTCGGATGACGGCAGGAAAGATGCCGGATTGCGCAGCTAAGCAATCCGTTAACCAGCCGGCTTGCTTTCGCCCTTGGGTTTAGCGGCGGCGTTCGGCTTGGCCGGTTTCGGCGCGGGCTTGTCGGCGGCGGCGGGTTTGGCAGCCGGTTTCTTTTCCGCGGTATTGGCCGGCTTGGCGGCCGCTTCCGGTTTCGCACTCGCATGCTTGGTCGCAGCGGGTTTGGCAGGCTTTGCGGCGGCTTCGGCCTTGGGGGCCGCCGCCGCGGCGACGGGCTTCTTTGCGGCAATCCTGGACTTTTTGCCGCGCCTGGACGCCTGTTTCTCGGCTTCCGCCGCCACGGCCGCGATCAGAGCCGGGCCAGTCTTGGTCGGGCCGGTATAGACCGGGACGGGTTCAGATGGTTCGGGGGCGGCGGCGATCAGGTCCGACGGCTTCACGGTCGGCGGCAGCAGCCCGGCGGTGAGGAACGTCGGCTGGGACTCGCCGGTCGAAGCGCTGCCGTTGGCGGCGACGATGTCGGCATCCTCGTCGGTGGCCGGCCGCTTGCGCTTGCCGTTGCACATCTCCTCGCGCAGGTTCGGCGGGGTCGCATCGACCGGCGCCAGACTGTCGACGGTCCCAAGTTCGGGCCTCAACCAACTGAGCCCGCTGCCGCTGAAACCGCGCTCCAGCATTTGCGCCGCGCGAACCGCGCGCGCGTGTCCAGATGAGGAGCCGAGCACGACGGCGATCAGCCGCTTGCCGTTGCGCGTCGCGGAGGCGACCAGATTGTAGCCGGATGCGCAGATGAAGCCGGTCTTGAAGCCGTCCGCGCCCGGATAGCGCCCGATCAGCTTGTTGAAGTTCTGCGTTACCCTGCGCCCGTAGCGGATCGAGGGAATGTGCATGAAATACTCGTATTCCGGCAGGTCGCGAATCACGGCGCGCGCCAGGATCGCGAGGTCGCGTGCAGACGTGATCTGGCCGTCCGCCGGCAGGCCGTTCGGGTTGACATAGCTCGTCTGCGTCATGCCGAGCTTTTGCGCGGTCTGGTTCATTATGGCCGAAAAACCGTCGACCGAGCCGCCGATACCCTCGGCGAGCACGACGGCCATGTCGTTGGCCGACTTCACCATCATCATCTTGAGCGCGTTGTCGATGGTGACCTGCGTGCCGGCTGGGAAACCCATTTTCGAGGGCGACTCCGCGGCGGCGACTGGCGACACCGTCAGCAGCGTGTCGAGCGACTTGCGGCCTTCCTTCACCGCCTTCAGCGTGACATAGGCCGTCATGATCTTGGTAACCGAAGCGGGATACCAGGGCATGGTGGCGTTTTCGGCCTGCAGCACCTTGCCGGTGTCGGCCTCGACGAGCAGCAGCGCCTCGGCTTGCGCTGAGCGCGGCGCGACGACGGCGAGCGCCGCGACGACGAAGATCATGTTCAACGAGTAGCGAGGCAGCAGGCGAGGCAAGTGCACTGTTCCGTTCCGGTCCTTTGAGACCCGCCTTGAAAAAAGGAGGTCCTTGGAAGAGGTCCTTGGAAATCTGACGTTCGGGTTTCAAGCGTGTCCGGCGCCGGCGCATTGCGGCAGCGCAAACCTATACCGGCTCGGCCGGGCAGAACAGGGGCCGGGCGATTAAATCGTGGACGAAATCATCGGATATCGGCGATGCCAAAACCGTGACTGCGCTCACTCGGTCTTACTGAATCAGACTCGGCCTATTTGGCCTCGATTGCAGCGCGCGCATCCTCCTGCACCATGAACTGGGCTTTGGCGAGTTCCGCAAAACGCCCGCCCTTGGCGACGAGTTCATCGAAGGTTCCGCTTTCGATCACGCGGCCGTTGTCGAATACCAGGATACGGGTGGCGTTGCGAATCGTCGAAAGCCGGTGCGCGATCACGAAGGTGGTTCGGCCCTTCATGACTTCGTCCAGCGCGGCGTTGACCTTGGCCTCGGTGACGGCGTCGAGCGCACTTGTCGCCTCGTCCAGGATCAGGATCGGCGGGTCTTTCAGCAGCGCACGCGCGATCGACAATCGCTGCCGCTCGCCGCCGGACAGCATGCGGCCACGCTCGCCGGCATGGGTCTCGAACTGCTTCTCGCTGCGTTCGATGAAGTCCAGCGCCTGCGCGCGGCGCGCCGCGACGCGCATTTCCTCATCGGTGGCGTCCGGCTTGCCGACCCGCAGGTTTTCGGCGAGCGAGCGGTTGAACAGCAGCGCCTCCTGGAACACCACGCCGATGTTCCGCCGCAGCGCCGTCAGCTTCAGGCCGCGGATGTCCATGCCGTCGATCTTGATTATGCCGGATTGCGGATCGAACGCGCGGTGCAGCAGCGCGATCGCGGTGGATTTGCCGGCGCCCGTCGGGCCGACCAGCGCGATGGTCTGGCCGGGCAAAGCGGTGAACGTGACGTCCTCCACCGCCGGCCGCTTGCCGTCATAGGAAAACGACACGTCATTGAACTCGACGAGGCCGGAGAGCCGTCCGGTGTCCATGGCGTTGGGCCGGTCGCGCACCGCGGGCACCGCGTCGAGCACGTCGAAGAATTCCTGCAGCCGCGGCGCCTCCATGAACACGTTGTTGATGAAGCTGACGACCTGCTCGAGCTTCTGGATCAGCATGGTCGCGAAGCTGACGAACATCACGATCTCGCCGACGGTGGTCTGTCCCTTGCCGTGCAGGTAGATGCCGACGGTGAAGATCGCGAGCACGGTGATGGTGGTCGAGGCGCGGGTGATCACGGTCACCAGCGCCCACCATCCCAATACCGGCATCTGCACGGCAAGCAGCTTGTCGGCGACGAAGCGCAGGCCCTGGACCTCGGCGTCGATCCGCACGAAACTCTGCACCAGCGCGACGTTGCCGAGCGCGTCAGAGGCGCGCGCGGAGAGGTCGCTGTAATGCGCCTCGACCTCGCTCTGCATGCCGTAGGTCTTGCGCACCACCAGCGTGGTCAGAATGGTGAAGACGACGCACAGCACGAACAGCAGGATCGCCAGACGCCAATTGATGTAGAACGCCAGCGGCAGCAGTACCACCAGCGACAAAATCGCCGCGAAATGCTCGCGGAAGAATCCGAGCCACAGCCGCCACAGCGCGTCGGTGCCGTTCAGCATCACCTTCATCAGCCGGCCGGAATGGGTGCCGGTGTGGAAGGTCAGCGGCAGCTGCATGATGTGTTCGAAATAGTCCGTCAGCACCGCCTGGCGCTGGCGGTGCGCCAAGCGGTCGGCATGAAGCGCGACCATCGCGCTACATGCGATGGTGAACAGGCCGAACGCCACCCAGGCCGCCAGTAGCGGCCATGGCGAATTGGCCGCGAGCGGGCCGGCCTGCGGCTTGCCGGAGAGGACGTCGACGATCCTGCCGAACAATACCGGCTCGGCGAATTGCGCGCCGGCCAGCAGCAGATTGGCGAAAGCGAGAATCCAGCCCAGCCGTGCTTCCTTGCCGAGCAACTGAAGGACGCGGGAATAAAGGCGCAGCATGGACATTCGGAGGGACTCGGAAACGGGCGGGACGTTGGCGTGGACGTATTCTAGACAGGGATACCGCGGAGAACCAGAGCGGGATCAACTTTGTCCCGGCCTGCGCCGCGCTCGCCAAACCGCGGCTACGAGAGGCTGACGTTCAATTGATCAGCCGGCCGTTCAGCGGCGGCAAGAACTGATCGTCGAAAATGTCGGAAGCCTGCGGCCGCTTCTGAAACTTGAAGTCTTGCCCAACCTGGTCGATCGAGCGTTCGAAGCGCGCCGGGTCGATCGTGCCGATACCGTTGCGTTTCACCTCGCTGGTCAGGATATTGTCGCGCAAAATGCTGCGCAGGCGCTCAAGTTCAATCTCCTTGGAGCCGCCATCCATGCGGTCGGCGACCTCGGCCGCAGCATGTGCCGGATCCTTGATGGTCAGGTTTATGCCGCCGATCACGGCGCGCACGAATGCCTTCACCGCTTCGGGCTTGTCGGCCGCCAGCTTCGGATTGACGATGACGGCAAAACCATAGGCCTCGCAGCCATAGTCGGCGAATTTCATCACGGACAGATCGTCAGCCGGAACGCCGCGATCCCTTAGATTGATCGCCGACAGATAGGAGAAGCCGGTCACAGCATCGATCTGGCCCGCCGACAGCATCGGCTCGCGCACCGCGGCGCCGATGCTGGTCTGCTTCACGCCCTTCAGCTTGATACCGTTCAAATTGGCCACCGCCGGCCAGAGCCGCGCCGACAGGTCGCCCGCGGCAATGCCGAGGGTCTTGCCCTCGATGTCGGTCAGCGCCAGCACCCCGCGGCTCTTGCGGGCGATGATGGAATAGGGCGCCTTGTTGAACAGCACGAACACCGCCTTGATCCTCGAACCGTTCTGCTTGTCCTTGTCGCGGAACCGCATCAGCGCGTTGATATCGACGACGGCAAAATCGCTGGTGCCTGTCGCCACGCGCGCCATCGCGTCCTCGGATCCGCTGGCGATATTGATCGTGACCGCCAGCGCCTGGGCGCCGAACAGCCCGTCGGCCGCGGCCATCACGAACGGGGCGGCCGCGGCATCGATCGGACGATCGAGTGAAAGTTGGATCGAGAGCGGGGGCCGCGGCTCTTCGGCGGCCCGAACATGGCTCGCCAACAGGACTGAGATCGCCCAGAGCCCGGCAAGGCAAGCCATGACCGTGAACGGTCGGCCCGGGCGGTAGCGGATGGCGATAGGCCTGACAGCACGCATCGAGGATACATCAGCACGAAATGAGACAAGTTGCCGCGCCGGCGATAACATCGCCAACCCCATGGATCGCTCCGGGATTCGCTCAATAAAACCCCCTGGGCAAGCCATCCTGTAGCATGTAACCTGAACATGTGATGACTGCCACGATTTTGCCCGGGGTTGTTCAGCTGCCGTTCGGATTGGGGAACCTAAGCTCGGCTGATTGGTTATGGTCTTGAGGCCAGTCCGCAGGCCAACTCCACGGAGGGTGTTCGAGATGTTTGCGCGAAAGGGTATTTTTTCGTCAATTGGCCGCGCCAGCGCGGTGGCGACGGTTGTCGCCGTGGCGCTGACCACTGTTCAGCCGACCATGGCTTTCGCCGGCTCCGCAACCCCCGCCAAGGGCGTCACGGCGACCGCGGGGACCAGCGATGCGACCGATATCAGTGCGCGCCGCCGGCATTATCGCGGTAATGGCGGAGCCGCCGCCGCGGCGGCCTTCGCCGGAATCATCGGCACGGGCATTGCCATCGCGGCTGCCCAGAACCGCCGTCATTACTATGATGACGGATACTACTATGACAGGCCGGCCTATTACGGCAATCATGGGCCCTACTATTACGGCGGGGGGCCGTACTACGGGCGCCACTACTATGGCGGCTGGTAAACGATACCGCTAGAATACCGATCGTTTAAGATGAATCCACCGGCTGTCCGGCCGGTGGATTTTTTTTCGATGGCGGGGGCGGCGATTAACACGCCCACCGCGGTGATGCGTTAGGTTTGTAGTATGAGTGATTCGCTCGAACGGCTTTATCAGGCTGTGCTCGCAGCCAAGGATCTCGACCCGGCGACGTCGCGGACGGCCCGGCTGTTTCAGCGCGGCCCCTCCAAGATGGCCAAGAAACTCGCCGAGGAAGCCATTGAGGTCGTCATCGACGCCGTCAACGGCAAGTCCGCCGCGGTAGTCCGCGAGAGCGCCGACCTGCTCTACAATCTGACCGTTCTGTGGGCTTCGGCCGGTGTGAAGCCGGAGGATGTCTGGCGCGAGATGGAGCGGCGCGAGGATATGCTTGGCATCGCCGAGAAGCTGCCGAAGTCGGCGGCCAAGATGCCCAAGGCGATGGTCGCAAAGGCGATTACAGGCAAGGTGGTTGCCGACCAGGCCTTGCCCAAGGAGCTGACCAAGGCAGCGGCGTCGCCTGCGGTTCGGCGACGAATTGTCGCGCTGGAAAGCCGCTCCATCCGCAAACGGCACTAATTCCTCGCGAAATTCGATCCTTTTCCGGCATGGACAAATCGGCCGCATGATGGTTCATGCGGCCATGCTGAAACGGACCTACGACTGGTGCATCGACGCCGCTGACAAGCCCTACGCGCTCTGGATTCTGGCGGCGGTGGCCTTCGCGGAAAGCTCGTTCTTCCCGATCCCCCCCGATGTCATGCTGCTGCCGATGTCGCTGGCGCGGCCGAAGAAAGCGTGGTGGTTCGCCACGGTGTGCACGATCGCTTCCGTCGCGGGCGGCGTCCTCGGTTATGCGATCGGCGCGCTGCTCTATGACTCGGTCGGGCACTGGCTGATCACCGTCTACGGGCTTAGCGACAAGGTCGAGACCTTCCGGGCCTCCTACGCGGAGTGGGGCGCGGTCATCATCCTGCTGAAGGGGCTGACCCCGATCCCCTACAAGCTCGTCACCATCACGTCCGGCTTTGCCGGCTACAACATCTGGTTATTCATCCTGTGCTCGATCGTGGCGCGCGGCGGGCGATTTTTCGTCGTCGCCGTTCTGCTCAACCGCTACGGCGACTTGATCCGGCATGAACTGGAAAAGCGGCTCGGCCTGTGGGTCGCCATCGGCGGCGTCGTGCTGGTGCTCGGATTCGTCATCGCGTTGAAGTTGGTCTGAATCGCGCTGGCGCCGCTCTGGATCCCACCCAGAGCTTTGCCGGTATGCCGGTTCAGGCTAGGTTTGTGCCATGTTCAAACCATTCGGCGCGCAACTTGCGATCGGCGGCCTCGTCGCATCCATGCTGGTGACGGCTCCCGAAGCGGCTTGGCCGCAAGTGCGCCGCCGCCTACGCTCGGATTGCAGTCGCCGGCTCAATCGGCGCCGGCCGAGCCTGCGCCGCCGCCCGCGCGGCGCGAAGGGAATCCCGGTCTTATCGACGAAATCGGAAAACTGTTCGAAAAATCCAAATCGCTGTTGTCGCCGCTGAAGAGTCCGAGCGAGGCCATCGACGACCTGAACGCCCGCACCAAGGGCGCCGGCCAGAGCCTCTCGAACATCGCAAAGCCATCGACCATGGTAAAAGGGCGTGCGGTGTGCCTGGTGGCAGCCAATGGCGCGCCGGACTGCAAGGCCGGCGCCGACAAATTGTGCCAGAGCAACGGCTACAAAGAGGGCAAGAGCCTCGATACCGATGCAGCCGAGAAGTGTTCGCCGAAAGTGTACGTGCCGGGATACAAGCGCCAGCCGGGCGATTGCAGGACGGAGAATTTCGTGACGCGGGCGCTGTGCCAGTGACGGCATCGCCGTCGTGGCGAGGTCATGCCCAAACGCATCGCCGCCAGCGTCAAAACGCAATACTTGACACTGGAAAGATTGCCTTGATGGTTGGTATGACGTCTGGCATCTCTAGCGCCTGATCCGAAAGGATCATGCTGCAAGAACTACCGCGTCGCTCGCCCGAATAACCAGAGGATCGTTTCGAATGTCCATGCCCGCGCTGTTCAAGGGCCGCTTGTCGATACCCGTGATCGGGTCGCCGCTATTCATCATCTCCGTGCCCGATCTGGTGATCGCGCAATGCAAGGCCGGCGTGGTGGGATCGTTTCCGGCGCTGAACGCGCGTCCCGCAGCCCTGCTTGACGAGTGGCTGGCGCGGATCACCGAAGAACTGGCGGCCTATGACAAGGCGCATCCGGAGCGTCCATCGGCGCCGTTTGCGGTCAACCAGATCGTCCACAAGTCGAACAACCGGCTCGATCAGGATCTCGCGATGTGCGAGAAGTACAAGGTGCCGATGCTGATCACCTCGCTCGGCGCGCGCGAGGACCTCAACCAGGCGGCGCACGGCTGGGGCGGCATTGTCTTTCACGACGTCATCAACCAAAAATTCGCGCACAAGGCGGTCGAGAAGGGCGCCGACGGGCTGATCCTGGTGGCGGCCGGCGCCGGCGGCCATGCCGGCACGATCTCGCCGCTCGCCTTCGTTGAGGAGACGCGCGCCTGGTTCGACGGTCCGATCGCGCTGTCGGGCGCCATCGCCAATGGCCGCGCGATCCGCGCGGCACGCATTCTCGGCGCCGACTTCGCCTATATCGGCTCGGCCTTCATCGCGACCGAGGAAGCCAACGCGGTCGAGGCCTACAAGGAAATGATCACCACCTCGTCGGCCGAAGACATCGTCTATTCCAACCTGTTCACCGGCGTGCACGGCAACTATCTCAAGCCGTCCATCGTCAAGGCCGGCCTCGATCCCGACGATTTGCCGACCTCCGATCCGTCCAAGATGAGCTTTGGCACCGATGCTTCGGGCGAGCGCTCCAAGCCGAAGGCCTGGAAGGAAATCTGGGGAAGCGGCCAGGGCATCGGCGGCATCGGCAAGGTGTTGCCGGCAGCCGAACTGATCGCGCGCTTCAAGAAGGAATATGACGAGGCGGTCGATCCGCCCTTGTAGGGGGCGCGGGCCGTCATGAACGCGACGGAGGATTGATGGCGACCGGACAGGATCTGAGCGCGCATGTCGCGCTGGTGACGGGCGCATCCCGCGGCATTGGCGCCGCGGTGGCGCTTATGCTGGCCGCGGCCGGCGCTGCGGTTGCGGTCAACTACCGCGAACGCGCTGCGGATGCCGAGGCGGTCGTCGCCAAGATCAAGTCCGGCGGCGGTCGTGCCATCGCGGTTGCGGCCGACGTGTCGCAGTCGGCAGCGGTGACGGGAATGGTCGAACTGATCGCGCGCGAGTTCGGCCCCATCGACATTCTCGTCAACAATGCCGGCATCGCGATCGTACGCGGCGTTGGTGACCTTACCGAAGACGATTTCGACCGCACTATTCTGGTCAACCTGAAATCGGCGTTCCTGTGCACGCAGGCCGTGCTGCCGGCGATGCGGACGCGCCAATGGGGCCGTATCGTCAACATCACGTCGGGCGCTGCGCGCGGTGCCGGCGCCATCGGCCCGCATTACAATGCTTCCAAGGCCGGCATGGAGGGCCTGACCCGGGGCTATGCCGCACGGCTGGTCAAAGAGGGCATCACCGTCAACAATGTGGCGCCGTCGCTGATCGAGACTGACATGATGAAGGGCCGCACCGACCTTGCCCGCAACATCCCGCTTGGACGCATGGGGCGTGCGGAAGAAGTGGCGCAGGCTGTCGCCATGGTGCTCGGCAATGAGTACATGACCGGCCAGACCGTCGTCCTCAACGGCGGCATGGCGTTCATTTGACCCGCGCCGCTCGGCCCACCATGGCCTCGACTTATGTTGCCTGGGCAGGCAAGAAGCGGGTTTGCTTGACCGACGGGATCTCACGCTGATGGAAGCCATTTTTCGCGTCGACGGCGGCAACGTCGTCACCAGTCCCTATGCGGCGGGGCCTTGGGACCCGAGCATGCAGCATGGCTCGCCGCCGGCATCGCTGGCGGTTTGGGCGGCGGAGCGCATTCCGACGGCGGTGCCGATGCGGATTGCCCGCGTCACCGTCGACCTGATGCGGCCGGTGCCGGTGGCGCCGCTGACGATCGAGAGCGAAATCGTGCGCGAGGGCCGCAAGATCCAGCTCTGCGCCGTCAGGCTGCTGGCGAAGGGCGTCGTGGTTGTCAGCGCGACCATATTGAAGATCAGGGCCAAGGCCGCCGAACTTCCGACGGAAGCCGTGATCGAACAGGTCACGCTGCCGGGACCGGAGCAATCGCGTGTCGAGCACGTCGACTTCTCGTCGAGCCCATTCGTGACGGGAATGTCGTTGCGAGCTGCCCGCGGTCATTTCGGCAGGGTGGGGCCGGGTGCCATCTGGTATCGCGTCGACCGGCCGATCGTGGAGGGGGCGCCGGTCTCGCAGGCGATGCGGACGATGGCGGCCGCGGACTTCTGCAACGGCACGTCGTCGGTGCTGGATTTCCAGGACTGGACGTTCCTCAACGCTGATCTCACCGTGAATTTCTCGCGCGAGCCGGCCGGCGACTGGATCCTGGTCGACGCCGAAACCTGGGTCGGTCCCGACGGCGCGGGTCTCGCCATGGCGCGGCTCGCTGACGTCAGCGGCTATTTCGGCCGCGCCGTGCAGAGCCTGGTCATCGAAAAGCGGTAGAGCGTTTTCCCGCGAAAGTCACAGGCCATGATGCGATCCCGTCAGATCGCATCATGGCCTGCCTTCTATTCCAGCTCGACTGCCTGGAAGCGGCCGGTCTCGTCGAGCGCGGTGCCCCAGATCTTTTTGGAGGCGGTGTGTTCAGAGCGGCCGAAATTCAGCGGCACGCCAAGGCCGAGATCGAGATTGCTGGTTGCCTCCAGCGTATCGACCAGCCGTTCGGTGTCGAGTTGCGGTCCGACGCGCTTCAGCCCGTCGATCAGGATGTTGGCTGCGATGAAGCCCTCCAGCGACGCGTAGTCGGGCGCTTCGCGGGGAAATATTTCGCGAGCGCATTCTTGTATTCGAGCACCGCGCTCGAATAGCCCGACACGGCTGGCACCACCTGGGTCACCAGCACGCCGGTCGTGCAGCGCGGTCCAAGCAGCTTCAGTTCGTCGGCGAGCGGCGAGCCGCCGACGCCGGAGATGCTGGTGAAGATCATCTCCGGATAGAGCGCGCGTGTCTTCTCGATGAATTTTGCAGCGGCGCGGTAGGACGCGGACATGATGATCGCCCGAACCGGCACCTTCTGCGCGCGCAGCGTGTTGACGGCCTCGTCGACCTCGATGGTATTGCGTGGATAGTTGAGGCGGAGGATGGCGCTGTCGTTGAGGCCCATCGCGCGATACGCCTTGGCGACGCCGGCGTACCCGGCATCGCCGAGGTCGTCCGTCTGGGCGAACACGGCAATCTGCCGGATCGGGATCTTGCGCAGCTTGACGAGGTAGCGCACCGCGGCGTCGGCTTCTTCGGCGTAGCTCGGGCGGTAATTGAACACATAGCGATCCGGAGGATCGCGGCGCACCACGTTGCCCCCGGTATAGGCTCCGAAGAACAGCATCCGCTGTTCCAGCGCGAAAGGCACCGCGACGGCTGCGGTTGCGGTCCCGATGCTGCCGATGATGCCGAACACCTGCTCCTTCTCGTAGAGCTGCCGCACGGCCTGCAGCGTACGCGTCGGCTCGTTACCGTCGTCGGCCGCGATGATCCGCAGCTTTCGACCCGCGATGCCGCCGGCGTCGTTGACCTGGTTGAAGGCGGTCTCGATGCCGAGCTTCATCTGGCGGCCGCGCTCGCGCACCGGACCGGTAAAGGCCGCGGTGATGCCGAACCGGATTTCGGTGTCGGATACGCCGCGGACGGGCGTGGCCGGATTTCCGAGGCCGATCGCCGGGGCGGGCAGCGGCGACGGCGCGGCAAAAGCCGGTGCGACCGGGGCTAGGGCAACCGCCGGGGCGGCCGGAGCCGGCATCGATGGCGACAGCGACTGTTCGAGCTCCGCAAGTCTCCGTTCAGCCAGCCGGCAATCCGCCCTTCCCGACGTCACCGCGCCGCGGCCTTCTGCGACGCTGCGGTCAAAGAGCTGGGCCAGATCGGCACGCTGCGCCTCGTTGCTGGCGACGTCGCGGATCACGGCCGCGAACTTCTCGATTACCGCCTGGGTGCGGGGCCGCGCGATATCCGTACACAGGCTAGCGCCGAGCCGATCACCGGCCCGACACGGCCGGCAAGATCTCGCACCAGTTCCATTTTGTCGCTGGGGGCGGCAATCGCCGCGGTCGTGGAAAGGAGACTAAGGAGAAGCGAAGTCAAACGCAGGGGTACCCAAATACGCACTACAAAACTCTTGAGGTTGACGTTCACAGAAACTTCGGCACGTCCCGTCGAGGGCGAAAATGCTGCCCTGACGAGGCGACGTGGCCGGTGGTTTGGTGATCATTCGAGCTCGATCGGTTGATAGCGCCCGCTCTCATCGAGCGCGGTGCCCCACACCTTGTTGGAGGCCTGGTGTTCGGAGCGGCCGAATGAGAGCTGGGTGCCCAGACCGAGGTCGAGATTGCGCATGGTCTCCAGCGTGTCGATCAGCTTCTCGGTGTCGATCTGCGGCCCGGTCCGCCTGATGCCCGCGATCAGGACGTTGGCGGCGACATAGCCCTCGAACGAAACGTAGTCCGGGGCTTCGCCGGGGAAGTACTTCGCCAGCGCGTTCTTGTACTCCAGCACGGCCGACGAATAGCCCGACACCGCCGGGACCACCTGGGTCACGATGATGCCGTTGGTGTAGCGCGGCCCCAGCAGCTTCAATTCCTCGGCAAGCGCGGTCGAGCCGACGAACGAGACGTTGGAGTAAACCAGGCCGGGATAGGCGTCCTTGGTCTTTTCGATGAACCGCGCGGCGGCCCGGTAGGTCGCGACCATCACGACGGCCTTGATCGGCGGCTTCGCCAGCTTCAACTGGTTGACCGCATCGTCGACATCGACCGTGTTGCGGGCGTAGTTGAGTCGCAGGATGGCGCCGTCGTTGACTCCCATGGAGCGGAATGCCTTGGCGACCCCCGCAAATCCCGCGTCGCCGTAGGAATCCTGCTGCGCGAACACGGCAATCTGCCGGATTGGGATACGACGGATCTTGACGAGGTACCGGACGACCGCGTCGGTTTCCTGGACGTAGCTGGCGCGATAGTTGAAGACATAGCGGTCCGGCGGATCGTTGCGCAGGATGTTGGCGCCGGTGAAGGCCCCGAAGAACAGCATCCGGCGTTCGAGTGCGTAGGGGATCGCTACGGCCGCCGTCGGGGTGCCGACGTTGCCGACGATGCCGAACACCTGGTCCTTCTCGTAAAGCTGCTTCATGGCCTCGAGCGTGCGTGCAGGCTCGTAGCCGTCGTCGGCCGCGAACAGTTTCAGCATCCGGCCGTCAATGCCGCCGGCGTCATTGACCCGGTTGAAGGCGGTTTCGATGCCGAGTTTCATCTGGCGTCCCAGCTCGCGGGCGGAACCGGAGAAGGGCGCCGCGATGCCGAAGCGGATTTCCTTTTCGCCGATGCCGCGCGGCAGCGGTACGGTGGGGACAGCGGCGGTCGGCGCGGTCGCCGCCTGCGCTGCGGTCGCGGCCGCGGCCGGCGTCGTGCCGATGACGTTGGACAGGCTTGGTCCGGAGATCGAGCGTTCGAGATCGGCGAGCTGGCGGTCGGCCCGGATGCAATCGAGCCTACCGGAGGTGACCGCGGCGCGGCCTTCGGCGGCGGTGCGATCGAATATCTGGGTGAGGTCGGAACGTTCCGCCTCGTTCGACGAGGCTTCGCGGATCACCTGGGAAAACTTGTCGACGATGGTCTGGATGCGCGGACGGGCAATGTCGCGGCATGCCTGCGCCGAGCCGATCACGGGGCCGACGCGGCTCGCAAGGTCGCGAACGATCGCGATGTCGCCGGCGGCTTGCGCACTCCCCGCAAGGCCGAACAGCACGGCGCCGACCAGCAGGGCGAGGCGGTGGGAAATCATGGAAGATTGCATAGAGAAAGAGATCACCGCACGTCGGTTCTCGGGCATCGTCAGCCCTCCGTCTGGATCAGGGGTTGGTGCGTTGTGGCGAGGCCGGATCGGGCTTTTCTCGCCACTGCATGAACTGCTGGAGCAATTGTCCCGACGGCTCGGAAGCCGAGGGCTCGGAAGCCGGCGGGGCGCTCGCCGGCGTGGCGGTGAGAAGGGCCTGGAATTCGTTGATGGCCGGCTTTTGCGAGGCCTCGCCGGCTTGAGGCAGGGCGCTCCTGATCGACTGTGCGACGCTGGTGAGCGTCGATGGCTGTTCGCCGTCGCTCTGGCGCCATCCCGGCACGGCGATGACGAAGAACAGGGCTATCAGGGCCGCACCGCCGATCGCTGCGGCAAAGCGCGCCGCCACCGTCCACGCCTTCTTCGATTCGACAACGGGCTCGTTCATGAGCTTGGGATCGAGCGGATGACGCAGCGCGTCGGACACCGCGCTTTCGAGCTGGGAATCGAACGACGCCGCGGTATAGGGAATCTCGAGTTTGGTGCTGCGCGGTGCCGACCGTTCCCGCAGGGAGCGCGGCGCGTAGTACAGCGGATCGCGGGGATTGAGATGGTCCTGCTCGCTCATACTACTCATACGCGGACTCCTCATGGCACTGGGCGAACCGGCGGCGGGCGGACTGGCGCTCGGCGGACTTGCTACGGACGGGTTCGGGATTGCGACAGGCTGGCTTAAGACAGGCTGGCTTGAGACAGGAAGGCTTGGGCCCGCCAGGCTTGCGCTTGGCGGATTGGCATCCGACGGACCAACTGGCGGATCGGCCGGCGGCGCGACCGCCGCGGGCACGTCGGACAGGATTTCGAGTTCGCGCAGGAGACGCGCGGAGGCATCCGCGTCCATGTCCCCTTCGCCGACCGGTATGGCTGGAATATTTGAATCAGATTGTTGCGCGTCGCTTGTTGGTTCGACGTCGCCTACCTGCGAGATCATGTCTCGCGACCACACCTTCCCCACGGCTCCCAAAGCCTTCGTCCCCTGCGGCTAGTTTCCGCCTGCCCGGCGGAGTGAACCGCCAGACTCGGGAAGTCAGTCAGCCCACACAACTTTTTTGGTACTGTGCGAGGACGAATTTAGGTCGGAAACGTGACGAAAGTAAGTTGAGCTCATCTTAACTACAACTCACAAGACCCTTGTTTACAAGGCTTTGACGTCAGCGTGCGTAAAGCGGCAGCACGAATTGGCCACAGATACGCCGAATTCATCGCTGTTTTTGCCGTTTTCTGCGCGCCGGCACGGGTTAGCGTGTTAATTACTCGTTAACCAAGTTGGTCGATTCTTAACCTTTCAATAAGAAAGGCGAGTCGAACATCATGGACGTCCGAGCGGATCCCACGCGTCAACTGGTTCGGCTGCGCGGCCGTTCCTATGTCGCGTTCGTGTTCAGCCCCGTCGTGCCGATCGTCGATTGGCTCGCCGAGATTGACGCCACGCTGGCGCGCTCGCCGGGGTATTTTGTCGGCAAGCCAATCGTGCTCGACCTCGCCGCCGTCGACCTCTCCGGCGCCGCCATTGCCCATCTTGTCGGCAGTCTCAACGAGCGCAACATCCGCGTCCTCGGCATCGAGGGCGTCGATGAAGAGCGTCTCGGCCCGAACATGCCGCCATTGCTGACCGGGGGCCGCGCCTGCGTGATCACCCGCACCGAACCGGCGAAGGCCGAGCCCGAGGCCAAACCGAAGCCGACGTCGCTGCTGCTCGACAGTCCGGTGCGGTCGGGCCAGTCGATCGTCTTCATGGAAGGCGACGTCACCGTGCTGGGCTCGGTCGGCTCCGGCGCGGAGATCGTCGCCGGCGGTTCGATCCACATCTACGGCACGCTGCGCGGCCGCGCGATGGCTGGCGTCAACGGCAATTCCAGCGCGCGCATCTACTGCCAGAGAATCGAGGCGGAACTGCTCGCGATCGACGGCTACTACCAGACTGCAGAAGAAATCGACGTCTCACTCCGCAACCGCCCGGCGCAGGCCCGGCTGGAGGGCGACACCATGAAAATTACACCGCTGAATTAACCGGTAAGGAGATCGCGTATGTCCAAGGTGCTTGTCGTTACTTCGGGCAAGGGAGGCGTAGGAAAGACAACCACCACCGCGGCGTTGGGCGCGGCACTTGCGCAGAGCGGGCAAAACGTCGTGGTGGTCGATTTCGACGTCGGCCTGCGCAACCTGGACCTCGTGATGGGCGCCGAGCGGCGCGTGGTGTTCGATCTCATCAATGTGGTACAGGGCGTCGCGAAACTGCCGCAGGCCCTGATCCGCGACAAGCGGCTGGAAAATCTCTGGCTGCTGCCGGCCTCCCAGACCCGCGACAAGGATGCGCTGACCGACGAGGGCATCGGCCGCGTGATCGACGAACTCCGCAGCCGGTTCGACTGGATCCTGTGCGACAGCCCCGCCGGCATCGAGCGCGGCGCCACACTCGCCATGCGCTATGCCGACGAAGCCATCATCGTCACCAATCCGGAAGTGTCCTCGGTGCGCGATTCCGACCGCATCATCGGCATGCTCGATTCGAAGACGGTGCGCGCGGAGCGCGGCGAGCGGGTGGAAAAGCACATCCTGATCACCCGCTACGACGCGGGCCGCGCCGCCCGCGGCGAGATGCTCAACATCGATGACATACTGGAAATCCTCGCCACGCCGCTGCTCGGAATCATCCCTGAGAGCCAGGATGTTCTGAAGGCATCCAACGTCGGCACCCCGGTGACGCTCAACAATGCCGAGAGCGCCCCGGCCCGCGCCTACACCGACGCCTCGCGCCGCCTGATGGGCGAGGAAGTCGCCATGGTGGTGCCGGCCGAGCGCAAGGGCTTCATGGATCGGCTGCTGGGTCGGAGGGCTGCATGAGCATGAGGCTGCTGCGGCTGTTCGGCGGCCGCGAAGCGACCGCCCCGGTGGCGCGGGAACGGCTGCAGATTCTGCTGTCGCACGAGCGCGGGCTGCTCGGCCAGTCCGACCTGCTGGTCACGCTGCGGGAGGAAATCCTTGCCGTAGTGTCGAAACATGTTCAACTCGATCCCGACAAGGTGATCGTCAAGCTGGATCGCGGCAAGACGGTATCAACGCTCGAGGTCGATATCGAAGTGCCCAACAATTTCGACAAGAAGGTCACCGAGCGGCGTCTGGCCGGCTGACCGGCGCCTCCGACCACTATCCGGCGGCGGCTAGGATGCGACGCGTCCGCACCCGAGGGTGCGATGGCTTCGCATCCGGGCCTTGACCATGAAAGCGCCACGACCTTCGCTCCCGATGACCGGTGGCTGCCAGCGCGGCGCGATCCGCTAAGCGATTGCGCAGGGCGAGCCCAAGCGTTGGCAACATTTCTCGCCGAACGGCACGGCGGTGATCTCGCGGGTTCTGCGGCATTTGCGCCACCCGGATCTATGGCGAACGCCACGGCCGGCCCGAGATCGTCAACCTTCGGGCCGGCACACTCGACGACACGTCCTGGCTGGTTCCGTCGCGCATTTCTTTACGCGCAGCGCGCGCAGCCGTGGGTCGCGCCCGCCGGCGCACAGTGTTTCGAGACCCAGCCGAACGGCTGGGGCAGCCTGCTGCCCGCATTGCGCGCCCGCTGGATTGATATCGGCGGGTGAACGCCGGCCGTACCATCGGTGGTATCGGGCCGCATCCCGGACTCCAATTGCAGCGTGGAGAAAGTTCCTTCGCGGTGGAACTGTTTGAAGCCGTTGGGAATTGTTTCTGGTTTGGGAGGCTGGCGTGGTCGAACCGGTTGCGGACAAGGCAAAGAGCGGTATTTGGGGGCTGGACAACATCCTGGCCGGCGGCTTCACGCGCGAGCACCTGTTTTTAATCGAGGGCGCCCCCGGTACCGGGAAGACCACGATCGCGCTTCAATTCCTGATGGAGGGCGCACGTGCCGGGGAGAAATGCCTCTACATCACGCTGTCGGAGACCGAGCGCGAATTGCGCCATGGGGCGGCCTCCCACGGCTGGAAACTGGATGGGAATATCGAGATCTTCGAGCTGTTGCCGCCGGAGAGCCTGCTCGATTCAGACCAGCAGCAGAGCCTGCTTTATTCCTCCGATCTCGAGTTAGGCGAAACCACCAAGCAGATTTTCGCCGCCGTCGATCGCGCGAAGCCGAGCCGCGTGGTGTTGGACAGCCTCTCCGAAATCAGGTTGCTGGCACAGAGTTCGCTGCGCTATCGCCGACAGATCCTGGCGATCAAGCACTATTTTGCGAACTTCAACGCGACGGTGCTGCTGCTCGACGACATGTCGTCCGATCTCGGCGACAAGACCATCCACAGCGTGGCGCACGGTGTGCTGCGTCTTGAGGAACTTGCGCCATCCTACGGCGCCGAGCGGCGCCGCGTCCGCATCATCAAGTATCGTGGCGTCAAGTTCCGCGGCGGCTACCACGATGCCACCATCACCACCGGCGGCTTGAACGTGTTTCCGCGGCTGGTGGCATCGGAACATCGTACCCGTTATGTCAGGCGCCCCTTGTCGAGCGGCATTGCCGAACTGGACCAGCTTCTCGGCAACGGCATCGAAAGCGGATCCAGCACCTTGATCCTGGGGCCTGCAGGCACGGGCAAGTCCTTGCTGGGAACCGTTTTCCTTGTCGCCGCGATCGCGCGGGGCGAGAAGGCGGCCTTCTTCGTCTTCGACGAGGAGTTGGGCCTGCTGTTCGAACGCATGAAAGGCCTCGGGATCGGCTTCGAGGATCTGCAGCGCCGGGGCGATCTCTTTATCGAGCAGGTCGATGCTGCCGAGTTGTCGCCGGGAGAGTTCGCCCATCGCGTGCGCAAGCATGTCGACGAGAACCGCGTCAAGAGCGTGCTGATCGACAGTCTCAATGGGTATCAAGCCGCGATGCCTGAAGAGAATTCATTGATCCTGCACATGCGCGAATTGCTGCAATATCTCAATCGCCAGGGGGCGGCGACCTTCATGACGGTCGCGCAGCACGGTCTGGTGGATGACATGAAGACACCGGTCGACGTCACGTACCTTGCCGATACCGTGATCTTGCTTCGCTATTTCGAGGCGAAGGGCAGCGTGCGCCGCGCCTTGTCCGTCATCAAGAAGCGCACTGGTTCCCACGAAGTGACCATACGCGAATATAGCATCGACGAACGCGGCCTCACCGTCGGCGGACCTCTCGTCAATTTTCACGGCGTGCTGCGAGGCGTTCCGGTCTATGTCGGTGAGGGATGGTCGCTGATGGAGGACCAACTGCCGTGAAGGCCGGTCCGTCGTCCGAGCGGGCCGTTATCCTCGCGCCGAAAGGCCGCGACGCCGCGGTAGCCGCCGCCCTGATCCGCGAAGCGGGCTACCACGCGCAGGTCTGCGGCGATCTGTCTGCGCTGCTGCGTGAGATCGAGGGCGGCGCGGGTCTTGCCGTCATCGCCGACGAGGCGATCAAGACCGCGGATTTGCGCCGGCTGGCGAAGTGGCTGCACGACCAGCCGCCATGGTCGGACTTTCCAATCATCCTGCTGACGCATCAAGGCGGCGGTCCCGAGCGCAATCCGGACGCGGCGCGGCTCGGACAGGCGCTCGGCAACGTCACCTTTCTCGAACGTCCCTTTCATCCGACGACGCTGGTCAGCATCGTCGGCTCGGCGGTCCGAGGAAGGCGCCGGCAGTACGAGGCCCGCGCCATTCTCGACGATCTGACCGCAAGCCGGAATCTGCTGCAGACCGCGCTCACGGCCGGACAACTCGGCACGTGGGAACTTCATCTGCCGGACCTTCGCTTCGAATCCTCACCAGCCTGCAAGTTCGCGTTCGGACGTGACGCCGACCGCCCCTTCACCTATCAGGATCTGGAGCAGGCCGTGTATCCTGAAGATCGCGCACGCCGCGACGAAAGCGTGCGGCGCACGGTCGAGCAGGGGCTCGACTACAGCATCGAATTCCGCACGATCTGGCCCGACGGTTCGCTGCACTGGATCGACGTGCGCGGCCGGCCGGTGTACCGCCCCGACCGCAGTATCAAGTCGCTGGTTGGCGTCTGTTCCGACATCACCGCGCGCAAGACGGCGGAGATCGAGCGCGAAAACCTGCTCTCCCAACTGGCTGCCGAGCGCACCGCGCTGGCGGAATTGACGGCGACGCTGGAGCAACGGGTCGAGCAGCGAACGGCGGACCTGATCAAGGCGGTGACGGCGCGCGAGAAGGCGCAGGAGCAGTTGCGTCAGGCCCAGAAGATGGAAACCATCGGCCAGCTCACCGGCGGCGTCGCGCATGACTTCAACAATCTCTTGATGGCGGTGATGGGCAATCTCGATCTGCTGCGCAAGCGGCTGCCCGACGATCCGCGGCTGCACCGGCTGGTCGAGGGCGCCATGCAGGGTGCGGAGCGCGGCGCCTCGCTGACCCAGCGGCTGCTGGCCTTCGCCCGCCAGCAGGATTTGCGCGCGGTGTCGGTGGACCTGCGCGCACTGATCGAGGGCATGGGCGATCTGCTGGAGCGTTCGCTCGGACCGCGGGTCGAATTGCGGATCGATATCCCGCAGGGTCTGCCGCCGGCACGGGCCGATGCCAACCAGCTCGAACTGGCGATTCTCAACCTCGCGATCAACGCCCGCGACGCAATGCCTGATGGCGGCAGGATCTATATCGCGGTGACGGAATATCAGACCAAGGGCGAGGTGGCGCTGGGTCCGGGCCGCTACCTCAAGCTCTCCGTCGCCGATACCGGCAGCGGCATGTCGCCGGAAGTCCTGAAGCGGGCGATCGAGCCGTTCTTTTCGACCAAGCAGGTCGGCAAGGGCACCGGCCTTGGCTTGTCGATGGTGCACGGCCTTGCGGTTCAGCTTGGCGGTACGCTTCAACTGACGAGCACCGTCGGAAAAGGCACCTGCGCGACCCTGGTTCTGCCGGTCGCGACTGCCGTGCCGGAGGCGGAAAGTACGGCGCCGACGGCGGAAAAGGCCAAGCGCGGTGCCATCATCCTGTTCGTCGATGACGATCCGCTGATCGCGATGTCGACGACCGAAATGCTGGAAGATCTCGGCCACCGGGTGATCGGCGTGAATTCAGGACACCATGCGCTGGATATCCTCAAGAGCGAACAGCCGCTCGACCTGATGGTAACCGACCATATGATGCCCGGCATGACCGGGCTCGAATTGGCAGCCGCCTCGCGCAAGGTGCGGCCGGCGCTGCCGGTGCTGCTGGCGACCGGCTACGCCGAACTGCCCGAGGGCGCGCAGCTCGACCTGCCGAGGCTGGCAAAGCCTTACCATCAGGATCAGCTGCGAGACCAGCTTGATCAATTGCTGGCGTGAGTAACTCCGTTATCCCACCATCCGGTCGCGGCCGGTCCAGAAGCCGGTTTTCAGCACCTTCTTGTCGATCTTGCCGACGCCGGTCATCGGCAGTTCCGTGACGAACTGGATCTGCTTGGGCGCATGCGCCGAGCCTTTCTTCGACTTCACCAGGTTGATCAGCTCGTCCGCATTCGGCCTGGCGCCTTCGCGCGCCACGACCACGGCGGTGACGGCCTCGCCCCATTTGTCGTCGGGCACGCCGACCACGGCGACCATCGCGACGTCAGCGTGCTGCGACAGCACGTCCTCGACCTCGCGCGGGAAGATGTTGAAGCCGCCGGAGACGATCATGTCCTTCTTGCGGTCGAGGATGAACATGTAGCCGCGTTCGTCCTTGCGCGCGATGTCGCCGGTGTGCAGCCAGCCGCTCCGCAGCGTCTCGGCGGTGATGTCGGGTCGCTTCCAGTATTCGGCCATCACATGGCCGGCGCGCACGCAGATCTCGCCGGCCTCGCCGGTCGGGACTTCCTGGTCGTCATTGTCGAGAATCTTGACCTGGCAGGCGGCGATCGGGAAGCCGCAGGACAGAAACAGCTCCGGCGTCCTGGGATCGTGGTCCGCCTTGCGCAGCACCGATACCGGATAGCATTCGGTCTGGCCGTAAAGCTGCGAAAACACCGGCCCGATCCGCTCGATGCCTTCGACCAGCCGGCTCGGCGACATCGCGGATGCGCCATACAGCAGCAATTCAAGCGAGGAGAGGTCGGTCTTGTCTAGCGCGGGATGGTCGAGCATCACATAGATCATGGTCGGCACGAACAGCGTGAAATTGATGCGCTCGCGCTCGATGGTCTTGAACACCGCCTCGGGGTCAAAACCTTTCAGCATGTGCACGGTGCCGCCGCGCATCAGCGTCGGCAGCACCTTTGTGCCGGCGACGTGGCTGATCGGCGCCACCGTCAGGTAGCTCGGCGTCTGCGGGATTTCGAAATCGGCCAGGATCGCGCTGGTGAAGCCGCTGGCCTCGCGATGGTGGCGCAGCGCGCCCTTGGATTTGCCGGTCGTGCCGCCGGTGTAGTTGAGCGTGGCGATATCGTCCGGACCGGCGAAATTGCGCGCGGTGGCGCTGCCAGCGGCCTCAATCGCCTGCAGCAGGTCGGCGCCGTAATCCGCCGGGCCGAGCGTGAAGATGGTTTTCAGGCCCGATGCCCGGGCGGCGAGTTCGCCGCCGCGATCGCGAAAGGTCACGCCGTCGACCACCAGCATCTGCGCTTCGGAGTCTTCCAGCTGGAACAGCTGGTCATCCAGCGAACCCAGCGGATGCAGCCAGGTGATCGCAAGCCGCGACAATTGCGCGGCGACGCCGGCGCACCAGGTGTCGGCGCGGTTGGCGGTGAGAAAGGCGACGCGGGTGCCGGGTGCGAAGCCGAATCGCATGAAGACGGCCTGGATGCGCCCGATCATGTCGGTGGCGCCGCGATAGGTGATCGAGCCGCCCGGCCAGCTGAACGCCGTCCGTTCCGGATAGCGCGCCAGCGCCCGCAATGTCTGCTCGCATGCCGTCGGAAATGCGTGGAGCGGATCGCTCATTCTTTGTTCTCCCGCCGTTTTGTAATTGGCCTTCGCCCGTGCCAATGTTCGCAACATAACGTTAAATCAGGGAAGGGACACTTTGCCAACGATCGACCTGCAAGCCCATTTTCGCCATCGCCTCGGCCTGCCGCTGATCGCAGCCCCGATGTTTCTCGTCTCGGGCACGGACCTCGTGGTCGCCGCGTGCCGCAACGGTGTGATCGGCTCGTTCCCGACTGTGAATTGC
Source organism: uncultured Bradyrhizobium sp. (assembly GCA_964609175.1). GTDB lineage: Bacteria > Pseudomonadota > Alphaproteobacteria > Rhizobiales > Xanthobacteraceae > Bradyrhizobium. The sequence goes on along the minus strand of CAZSRR010000003.1, from coordinate 33,085 downwards.
CGCAGTCCCGAACAGCTCGACGAATGGTTGACGGACATCGAGCGCAGGTTGAAGGCGCATGCGGACGCAAGCGGCAAAGCACCGGCCCCGGTCTGCGCCAATTTGATCGTGCATCGCTCCAACGCACGGCTGACGCAGGATCTGCAGGTGCTGCGGCGGCACAAGCCGGAAATGGTGATCACCTCGGTCGGATCGCCGGCGCCTGTCATCGAACCCCTGCACGAGGCGGGCGCGCTGGTATTCGCCGATGTCGCCTCGATCCGCCATGCCGAACGCGCGGTTGCCGCGGGCGCCGACGGCTTGGTGCTGCTCACCGCCGGCGCCGGCGGCCAGACCGGCTGGCTCAATCCTTTCGTGTTCGTGCGCGCGGTGCGGGCGTTCTTCGACGGACCGCTGGTGCTGGCGGGCGGCATCGCCGATGGCTACGCATTGCGCGCCGCCCAGGCGCTCGGCTGCGACCTCGCCTATATGGGGACAAAGTTCATCGCCACGCGGGAGAGCATGGCGGATCCCAGATACAAGGAACTGCTGGTCAACAGCAGCGCCGATGACATTCTGCTGACCACCGCGTTCACGGGCCTGCAAACCAACATGCTGCGGCCGTCGATCGAGGCCGCTGGACTAGACCCGGATAATCTGCCGCTGCGTGGCGCGATCGATATCGGCAAGGATATCGATGTCGGTGCCCGCGAGAACCGTCCGAAGCGCTGGAAGGACATCTGGAGCGCGGGGCACTCCACCTCCGGCGTGACCGAGGTGCTTTCGGTCGACGAACTCGTGGCGCGCACAGCGGCGGAATATCGTGAGGCTTCTGCACGCATTCGATTGGACTAAAGAGGCCGCGACTGCCCGGCTGGCCGATCTAATTCGCCACGAAATACCAGTCCTTGTCGTAGCGCACGAGCTGGCTGGGCGCCTTGTCCTCGAACTCGAAGAATTTCCTGGGATCGCCGTCCGGCGGCACGCGCAGGAAGCCGGAGAACCGGTGCTGCAGGCCGCGCGAGGTCAGGAACAGCACATAGGCGCCGTCGTCGGTGTCGTCGACGACGATCTCGTTGCCGCCAACGGAAACGTGGGGCGCGGCGTCGCCGAGCGCGATCAGGTTCTTGTTGTAAGATACGTTGGGCGTCAGTTCGCCGGCCTCGACCTGCGCCACGATGCGTTCGCGGCTTTCCCGGTGCCAGCGGAAATTCTGCTGCAGCGCGATCTGGTGCAGCGGGGCCCAGGCGAGGATCGCGAGCGTTGCCGTGCAGATCAGGAAGGGCAGGGCGAATTGGATGCCGGCCGAGCGGATCTTCAGAAGCAGCGTCGCCGACCACGCGGTGCAACAGAGGAACACCAGTGCCAGCAGCGGCACGACCACCAGAAGGACGAAGCCGGACGGCCAGTCCGCCATCGCCAGTTCGAAGGTCGCCACCGCCAGCGTAACGGCTGAAACCACGCTGGCCGTTGCCAGCGGCCCGCGCACCGACGGCCCGGTCGCGGCGGGGGCTGCCTGGGATATCGCGTCCGCCATGCCGTGCCGTTTCGCTCCGTCGTTCGGGGGCCCGGCCGGCCGCCACGAGGCTTAACGTGCCGTTAACCATATCTGGCCCAACAATAGCCGCAGAGGATGGCCGGCCGCCATGGCCGGCCGGGGCAAATCGAGGGGGCTCGATATGGACCAGGACCGGTATCTCGCCAAAACCACAGCCACCCTTGAGGAAATCCGGCGGCGCGTGATGTTCGCGCTCGACCGGCATCCGCTGTGCCGCGGGATCGAATTCGACGTCGTCAGCATGCCGCGCAACCGGAAGAGCAACTGGACCGTCACCTTGCAGGTGGTGGAATCGGACGCGCTCTGGGAAGCCTCCGACATCGTCGCCGATATCCAGGAAGCCTACGAACTGGCCGCAGCGGCCTGATTCGGGCCTGTTCGGGGTTGATTTCCCCTAATTTTAGGTCATGTTGCGGCGCAAATCGGCATGGTAACGCCGCAATTGTCGTTCAGTTTCAGGCAAAAGGGCCCAATGTCGGCGGGAATGGAGACCTTTTTGACTAGAACCGTGACTATTGTTGCGCTGCTCGGCATTCTCGTGGTTGGCGCAGCCGCCACCGCCATTGTCGGCCGCGATTTCGTGCCTGCAGCGCCCGATCAGCAGATTGCCGCCGCCGCCGTCCAGGCGCCGGTGTCGAATCGCGAATCAAAGAAGGACCGGCTGGCCGTCGTGAGCTACGCGCTGGCCGCTTATGAGCCGCCGCAGGCGGCTGCAGTTCTGAGCGAGCCGCTGCGCCAGGCCTATGCCTCGGCGACGCCTGCCGATATCGCGCTGCCGAAGGAAGTTGCAACGGCTGCGCCGGCCGCCGCGCCGCCGAAGCCTAAGGCCGTCGCAAAGCCGCAACCGCAGAAGAGCTATGCGCTGCTGAGCGACGTCCAGATCGCGGGCATCAAGGATCGCCTGAAATTGTCCGCCTCCCAGGAATCCTACTGGCCGGCGGTTGAGACGGCGTTGCGCGCCGTTGCGCGCAAGATCCACGCCGGCCGCCAGGCCAACCCGAACGCGACGGGCGTGCCGATCGATCCCGACTCCGCGGAAGTCCAGCAGTTGAAGTCGGCAGCGATGCCGCTGTTGTTCCAGCTTCGCGAAGACCAGAAGAACGAGGTCCGTACGCTGGCCCGCATCATCGGTCTGGAAAAAGTCGCCTCGATGATCTGAGCGGCGGCCAAGATTCGCCGCGCTATCGGTTCCAGCTTCGTCACCGAACCACCCCGGAACGATCGCCCCATGGCGCGCGTTGGCCGCGTGGATGATGGGAGCCGAAACATGCGGGTATCGACGGCTTATTTTGCAGGCGTGGGAACGGTAATCGCGGCGGTCGCTGTGGGTCTTGGCGGCGGCTATCTCGCGGCCAACATCGCCAATTCGCCTTCAGGCGTATCGAAGCTGGAACGCAGGATGTCGTCGGAACCGATTTCGGTTTCATCGGCGCCCGCGCAGCCCGCGCCGCGTTCCGTGGCGACGAGCCCAGTTAGCGCGTCCGCTCAGCAATCGCAGGCAACAGCAAACTCCGACACGGGTCTCCCACCTGAGACTGCACCCTCTGCAAACGACAACGCGCCGCCCGCCACAGACATGATCCGCGCTGAGGCGAAGGCCGCGGGCAATGTCGCGGCCGTTCCGCAGATGCAGCCTGTGATGCTGACCGACCCGAAACGGGCTGAACAACCCGTTGAAAAGTCGCCTGCTCCGCGCGACGCCTACGCGAAAGCCCGCGACGCCGACATCAAGCGTGCGAAGCCGGAAAAGCGCCGCGCCGAGCGGCGGCAGGCGTGGCTCGATAGGCGCAAGACCCCGCCACGCGAAGAGGAACTTGACGCAGTGGAGGAGAGGGTTCGAGAAGTGACCGAGCCGCGGCGAATCAGGATTCGCGAAGAGAGCGAACCGAGGGCGATGTTTGTCGGGCAGCGCTCGAGCGGCGACGCCCCGCGTATCGGACTGTTCGGCCTGGACGATTGATTTCGCCGCGATCGCAGTGAGGTATTGGAGCGCTATGACGTCGATGCGTCATCGCGCTCCGATACTTGTCTGGGCGGCACCTTAACCGCCGCGCGATTCAACCACCTTGCGGCAGCCTTCCGACAGCTTCTCCTTGTTCGCCTTGAGGCAGGCGTTCATCTGCGGCGGCTTGCCGATATGTTCGGAGCAGAGTTTTCCGGCATCCGACCGACAGGCCATCTGCTCCTGCGGCGAGGGGCCGGACTGCGCGTCAGCCGGCGCGCCGGCAGCGAGCGATAGCATCAGCGCAGCGGCTGGAACGAGAATCGATTTCTTCATGGATGACCTTTCGACGGAGCATGGGGACTGAAAGCGCGCGAAAGCTCGTCGAGGCAGCGATTCGAATCCATGCCATGTTCATGGCGGCGAAATCCGCCTGCAATCCACGCGTGCATGAATCGAAGCCTGCCTGCGCGCACCATTTTCATGGGATGTTGCCGCGCCTCTCCATCGATCATGTACGTCTCGCGTCGGCAGCGGTGACCGATCGGCCCATCGCAAAGAGCTGCACGCCCAATTCGGGAGAGATGCGAGATGTTGAAGAAAACAAATTGGCTGAGCGCGAGCCTGACGTTTGCGGCGTTGTCGACCGTGGCGTCGTTCGCCGTCTGCGGCGTGAAGCCGGCCCAAGCCGCCGTGGTGTATTGCAAGACCGTCGGCGTGCCGAAGGGCTGCGTGGCGCGGCCGACGCCTGTCGCCGCGGCTGCGGTTGCGACGCCGGCCGTCGGCGTCGGTGCGCCGGGCGTTGGTGTTCGTCCCGGCACGCCGGCAAACCGCGGCGGCCCGGTCAATCGCGTCGGCCGCCGCTGATACACGCGCTGCTAACCGGCCGCGCCGTCGCTGTCGGGAAAGCGGTGCGGCAGTGTCAGCCGCACCCGCGTGCCTTGAATGCCATCCCCCCCGGCGCAGGAGCTCAATTCCAGCTCCGCGCCGCAGCGCGCCGCGCGGCTTCGCATGTTGTGCAAGCCGCGCGCCGCCTTGATCGAACCCGCCGCCCCTCCCTCCGGCGTAATCTCAAAACCTCGGCCGTCGTCCTCGACCGTGATGCGGCCGCGCTCCTGGCCATCGGCGCCGGCCAACGTCTCGATCCGCACGGTGATCCGTTTCGCATTGGCGTGCTTGACGGCATTGGTCACGGCTTCGTCGAGCAGGCGCACGATCTGGATGACGTGCCACGGCCGCAACTCGGGATGCACCGGCAGGCCCTGCGCCGTGCCCGCGCGCCAGTCGAGCACGATGCCGTGCGGGCGCAGCTGCGCCATCGCGCGCTCGCGCCACGAGCCGAGCGCCAGCATCAGGTCGCCGCCGATGTCCTCCATGGAATCGATGACGAGCCGCAGATCCTTCAGCGCCGCGCGCGCGGCATCGCCGATATCGGCGCCGCCATTGCCGCGTTCGCTCATGGCGACGATGCTGACGAGTTGGCCGCCGAGCCCGTCATGCAGGTCGCGCATCAGCCGCGTGCGTTCGCGCGCCAGCGCCGCGGCGCGTGCGCGCTCCTCCTCGCGTGCAAAACTGGCTTTCAGCTTTTCCTCGGCCTCGCGCACCTGCGCAACGAGGCGGCCGGCAAAACTATCGACTTCGTTCAGCGCGCGGGCGAACCGCCAGGTCAGGCCGGCGCCGATCGCCACCAGCATCGCCGAATAGGACAGCCGCGAGACGAAAATGCGGTTCGGCACCGCCTGGAACACCGCGAGCATGTCGGCGATCCAGCACGTCAGCATGATGGTCACGGCGCAGCCGAGCATGAAACTCGCTACGTTCTGCCGTTCGAGGGCGGAACGCGCGGTGACCACCGCCATCAGGACGAGCGAGATGCCGACGATCGGAACGGCCAGGACCAGAAACAGTGCGCGCACCAGTGTTTGGTTTCCGAACAGGCCGGCGAGTGCCAGCAGCGTGCCGGGGAGGAACAGGACCCAGCCGTAGCGCGGCCATTTCATGCCCGAAAACAGCACGCCGAAGCTCAGCACCAGCGCGCATTCGATCGGGGCGGAGGCGATCAGGATGACGTTGAGCCGGGAAAGCGGAGTCGCGTCGCCCATTGGCGTCTGCAGAAATGCCTGCGCGACGCCGACAGCCATCGCCGCGGCCAGCACGCCATAGGCCGGCTCATGGCGCCGCATCACCCACATGATGCCGAGGATGACGGCAAGGATCGCCTGCCAGGACGAGAACACGACCGGCAAGGTGACGAAGATCAGCGTCCGCAGATTGTAGCTCGGCCGCAGCCATTCGTCGGGCCCGACCCAGATGCGATCGAGAAAGCCGGTGACCGGTCCCCAGATGAACAGCCGGATCGAGATCGCGTTTTCGCCGTCGTGCAGCAGTGACGGCGGAATCACCGCGATCGCCGGCGCGTTGCGGTCCGGCCGGTTGGCGGCGGGATCGCGCCGGCTGTCGAGGATCGCGATGCCGTTGACGGCAACCTCGACACCGTTGGTGAAGCGCGGCAAAAACACCGACCAGGCGCGGCCGGCCTCGCTGGCGGGACGGATGAACTGGCCGTCGAAGCGCGGCGGGTCGTTCATCGCATTCCGCAGCGGCGAGAAGTACGGCAGGGTTACCGCCCGCCCGCCGCCGCTTTCGGTGAGATGGAACGCCGTCACCTGATATTGGCTGGGAGGTCCGGGAAGCGACTGCAGCAGCGCCAGCACGCAAAGGCCGGCGATCGCCGCCTGCAGCAACAAATACTGGACCAGTCGGGATATTCGCAACCGCCGCCATTCGCGCGCCGGCAGCCGTTCCGCTATCTCGCCGAGGCTGTTCACAACCGGATCAGGCCTTGCTGCACCGCCTCGAACACCGCTTCGCCGCGGGTATGCACCTCGAGCTTGCGGTAGATGTTCTTGATATGCCCGGGCACGGTCTGGCGCGACAGGCCGAGATGGCTCGCGATCTCGGCGTAGCTGAACCCCTTGGCGATGCCCCAGAGGATATCGATCTCGCGCGGCGTCAGCTTTGCCGTATTGAGCGCGGGCCCGGGCGGCGGCTCCGGCGTGTTCTGGGTCCGCCGCACGATGAAGCGCGCAATCGAGGCCGAAATCGGCGAATGCCCGGCGACGAGGTCGCGCACGGTGGCGGCGATGTCGGTCGGGAAGGCATCCTTGAGCAGATAGCCGGTTGCACCGACGGTGATCGCCGAGATCACGCTTTCCTCGTCGCCGAGGATCGAGATCACCATGATCTCGGTGTCGGGAAAACGCTGCCGTGTCTCCCGGATCAGGTCGACGCCGTGGCCGTCGGGCAGTTGCAGGTCGGTCAGCAGCACCTTTGGTGCGCCCTGCGCGAGACAGGCGCGGGCTTCCGTGAGCGTGCCGGCGGCTTTCACCTGGTATCCGGCCTTGGACAACGCATCCTGCAGCCGCCACAGCGTCGGCGCGTCGTCCTCGACCAGCACGACCGGTATGGCTGGCGGCCCGTCGCTCAATGAATTCATCTGAAAAACTCCGGCCGCCATCCCCTGCGAACCTGTCCGAGTGTAGCGCCGTAACGGCCTTTTGCGACACCCATGTTCATGGGGCGGGTTATTACGCAAATCGAAGCGGCAAGCGTAGCGGAAAAGGCTTATACGGTGGCCTCGCAACGAGGCCCAATCATGCCGAAACCGATCAAAGACGTCCCGCCGGTCAAGTCGTCAAAAGACAGCCTTCCCGTCACGCCCGAAGACGTCAAGTCCGCGGCCGATGCCATCGCCGGTTCGGTCATCGTCACCGAATGCGACCGGAGCCGGACGCTGAGCGAGATTGGCGGCTGCCAGCTCTGGCTCAAATTCGAGAACCTGCAGTTCACGTCGTCCTTCAAGGAGCGCGGCGCGCTCAACCGGCTGCTGGCGCTGTCGCCGGAGGAGCGGCGGCGCGGCGTGATCGCGATGTCGGCGGGCAACCATGCGCAGGGCGTCGCCTACCACGCAAGCCGGCTCAGCATTCCCGCGACCATCGTGATGCCCGAGGGGACGCCGATGGTGAAGATCGAGAACACCAGGCGTCACGGCGCCGAGACGATCATTTCCGGCAGGACGCTGGAGGAAGCCGCCGAATTCGCCCGCGTGCATGGCCAGGCGAAGAACCTCACCCTGATCCACCCCTATGACGATGCGCTGATCATCGCAGGGCAGGGTACGATCGCGCTCGAAATGCTTGCCGCGGTGCCACAGCTCGATATGCTGGTGGTTCCGATTGGCGGCGGCGGGCTGATTTCCGGCATCGCGGTCGCGGCCAAATCGATCAATCCCGAACTGCAGATCATCGGCGTACAGGCGCAGCTCTATCCCTCGATGTACAATGCCATCAAGGGCGAGGTCCTGCCGATGCGCGGCGATACGCTGGCCGAAGGCATCGCGGTCAAGGCGCCGGGCGCCATCACCACCGGCATCATCCGCCGGCTCGTCGACGACATCGTGCTCGTCACCGAAGACCAGATCGAGCGCGCGGTGGCGATGCTGATCGCGATCGAAAAGACCGTGGTCGAGGGCGCCGGTGCGGCGGGGCTTGCCGCGGTGCTGGCCGCGCCGGAGCGTTTCGCCGGGCGCAATGTCGGACTCGTGCTGACCGGCGGCAACATCGATACGCGGCTGATCGCCTCGGTGCTGACCCGCGAACTTGCGCGCGAGGGGCGGCTCACGGAAATCGCCATCGACATCGTCGACCGCCCGGGCCAGCTCGCCGCCGTGTCGGCGCTGCTGGCGGATGCCGGCGCCAACATCATCGAGGTTTCGCACCAGCGCACGTTTTCCGATCTGCCCGCCAAGGGCACGCTGCTCGAAGTCGTCATCGAAACGCGCGATCGCACGCATCTGGACGACGTGATGAAGCGGCTCGGGGAGGCAGGATTTTCGGCGTGGCTACCGGGGCGGCGGTAGACGCTATCCCCGCGGTCCCCAGAGAATCACCGCCGCACCGACCAGGCAGATCGAGGCCCCCGTGACGTCCCAGCGGTCGGGGCGCATGCCCTCGATCGTCCAGAGCCAGAACAGCGACGCGACGATGTAGATGCCGCCGTAGGCGGCGTAGGCGCGGCCGGCCGCTTCGGTCTCGACCAGCGTCAGCAAATACGCAAACCCTAGAAGCGAGGCCGCGCCCGGCAGCAGCCACCAGACCGGTTTGCCGAGCCGCAGCCAGCCCCAGAATGCAAAGCAGCCGGCGATTTCGGCGATCGCAGCGCCGGCATAGACGATAATGGACTTCATCGATCAAATGTCACACGGCGTCCGCTTCGGTTCAAGGCAGCGGATCGGATTGTCGCGGCGTCAGGCATCGGGATAATGACGGTGCAGCCGCGTTGGCTTCAATTCACCAGCCGCACCCTACCGGCGTCGCTGACGTCATAACCGGTGAGTTCGGCCGCACGATCGGGAAAGCCTGCGCCGCGCATGAAGCCGAACAGCGCTTGCGGTCCCTTCATAAAGTAGTCGCGCTGCCGCATCACGAGATCAAAGCGTTCCCAGGTCAGCGGCAGGAAATCGAGCCCGGCCGATTTCGCCACGCCACGGGTAGCGATTCCGCAATCGATGCGGCCGGCGCGGATCGCCTGGGCGATGTCGGGGCCGGCCGGGAAGGCGGGCTTTGCCAGTTTCAGATCGTCGGGCGCGATGCCGGCACGCGCCAGCAGCGCCAGCAGCAGCAGTTGCGCGCCGGCGCCGGCCGGGCGCTGTGCCATCCGCGCGCGCGTGGTCGCGATCGAGGCCATGTCGCTCAGGCCGAGCGGATTGCCGGATGCAACCACAATGCCTTGCTCGCGCCGTGCAAAGGCTATGACGACGGCGTCATGCAATCCCGCCGCATTTGCCACGGCATCAGGATTGGCGGTCTCGTCGTCGCCATCGAGCCGATGCAGATGGATCGCAGCCATCATCACCTCGCCCCGCGTCAGGCGCCGCAGGCCTTCCTCGCTGCCCTCGGGCAGGCTGGCGAGGCCGCAACTGCTTTCGCGCAATGCCCATTCCAGCAGCGGATCGTGACTGCCGCCGACGATCGGTGGTGCCGGCACCTGCGTCAATCCGGCGGGCGCGATCAACCCGGCGGAAACCCAGCGGTCGAGCGCGGTCCGCGAAAACAGCCAGCGGCCGGTTACCTTGCTGCAGGGCACGGCGCGGTCCGCCACCAGTTCGTAAAGCTTGCGTTCGGACAGCCGCAGATAGTCGGCCGCCTCGTCAGTTGTCAGGAGTTCGTGCGTAGGCATAAATATGCACCAATATGCAGCGTTTCTGAAAATTGACCATGGGCGTACCGTCTGCGCAAGATGGCTGCCCAACGGAATTTGCAAATGCCGACTGACGCAACCGCGCTCCAACTCGTGCTCAGCGGCGACCCCGCGCTGTTCGCGATCGTGCGGCTGTCGCTTTATGTGAGCCTGTCCGCCGTGGTGCTGGCGGGACTGATCGGCATTCCCCTGGGGGCCCTGATCGCGTTGACGAAATTTTCCGGGCGCCAGGGCGTCATCGTGCTGCTCAACGCCCTGATGGGGTTGCCGCCGGTCGTCGTCGGTCTCGCCGTCTACCTGATGCTGTCTCGCTCCGGGCCACTCGGCGCGTTCGGCCTGCTGTTCACGCCGGGTGCGATGATCGTTGCGCAAACCGTGCTGGTCACGCCGATCATCGCCGCGTTGACGCGGCAGACGGTCGAGGATCTCTGGATCGAATATCGCGACGAACTCGACGCGATGAACCTCGGGCCGTTCGGTCGCGTCACGGCGCTGATCTGGGATGCGCGCTTCAGCCTCGTCACGGCGCTGCTCGCCGGTTTTGGCCGCGCGGCGGCGGAGGTCGGCGCCATCATTATCGTTGGCGGCAACATCGAAGGCTTTACCCGCACCATGACCACGGCGATCGCGCTGGAGACGTCCAAGGGCGACCTCCCGCTGGCGGTCGGCCTCGGCCTCGTGCTGATCGCGATCGTGATCGCCGTCAACGCGCTGGCCTGGACCGCGCGCCGCGCCGGCGAACGAATGGCGGGATGATGATGCGAGCGCCTTCGAGCGAACTGCCGATCGACTTCGATGACGTCACGGTGACGGCAGGTGCCGTCACCATTCTCGATCGCGTCACGCTGACGCTGGCGCCGGGCGCGCCGACGGTGCTGATCGGCCCCAACGGTTCCGGCAAATCCACCCTGCTGCGCGTCGCGATGGGGCTGCTGGCGCCGTCGCGCGGGCGCATCACCTGGGGCGGGCGGGAAAACGTTCCGCCGCTCAGGCGGGCCATCGTGTTCCAGCGCCCGGCGATGCTCCGCCGCAGCGCCGCCGCCAACATCCGCTTTGCATTGCGCGCCGCCGGCATCGCGCGCGCGGAACAGGCGCGCCGCGCGGATGAACTTCTCCAACTGGTCAACCTTCGTCATCTCGCCGATCGTGCCGCCCGAAAATTGTCAGGTGGCGAACAACAGCGGCTGGCGCTGGCGCGAGCGTTGGCGCGCGATCCGGCCGTACTGTTCCTCGACGAGCCGACTGCGAGCCTCGATCCCACCGCCACCAAGGCCGTGGAAGACATCATCCGCGCCGTCAGCGCACGCAACATCAAGGTTGTGATGGCGACGCATGATCTCGGCGAAGCCCGCCGGCTCGGCGGCGAGATCGTGATGCTGCACCGTGGCCGCATCGTCGAAACCGGAACGGCAACGTCGTTATTCGATGCGCCGCAAACCACCGAGGCCAAAACGTTCCTGGCCGGAGAATTACTCGTTTGAAGGGAGAGAATAGATGAACATGCTCACGCGCCGTTTGCTGATCGCGGCGACCGCCAGTTTCGCACTCGCCGGCCACGCCGTCGCGCAGGACAAATCGATCGTGGTGGCCTCAACCACCTCGACCCAGGATTCCGGCCTGTTCGGCCACATCCTGCCGCTGTTCAAGGCCAAAACGGGAATCGACGTGAAGGTGGTGGCGCAAGGCACCGGGCAGGCGCTCGATACCGGCCGCCGCGGCGATGCCGACGTCGTCTTCGTCCACGCCAAGCCGGCGGAAGAAAAATTTCTCTCCGAAGGCTTTGGCGTCAAGCGCTATCCCGTGATGTACAACGACTTCATCCTGATCGGCCCGAAGGCGGATCCTGCCGGCATCAAGGGGTCGAAGGAAATCGTCGCGGCGCTCGGCGCCATCAAGGCCAAGGGCGCCGACTTCATTTCGCGTGGCGACAAGTCCGGCACCCACCAGGCCGAGCTCAATCTCTGGAAGGTCGCGGCCATCGACATCGCCAAGGACAAGGGTCCCTGGTACAAGGAGATCGGGCAGGGCATGGGCGCCGCGCTCAATACGGCGTCGGCCTCGAACGCCTACGTGCTTGCCGATCGCGGCACCTGGCTGTCGTTCAAGAACCGTGGCGACCTCGTCATCGCGGTCGAAGGCGACAAGCGGCTGTTCAACCAGTATGGCGTCATGCTGGTGAACCCGGCAAAACATCCGAGCGTCAAGAAGGATCTCGGTCAGCAGTTCATCGACTGGCTGGTGTCCGCGGACGGGCAGAAAGCGATCGCTGACTACAAGATCAACGGCGAGCAGTTGTTCTATCCGAACGCGAACGATTCCGGGGCGTGATGGCCGCTCGGTTTTTGACGACGTTCGCGGCTCTCGCGATCATGATGGCACCGGGGATGGCCGAAGAAGCCGTCTTGCTTCACGCCGCCGGCAGCCTGCGCACCGCGTTGACGGATATCGCAAAGGCGTTCGAGGCCGCCGGTCTCGGCAAGGTGCAGGCAAAGTTCGGCGCATCCGGCCTGCTGAAGGACGAGATCGCGGGCGGTGTGAGGGCGGAAGTCTTTGCGTCGGCCAACATGGAACATCCGCTGGCGCTGGCCGCGGAGAAGCGCGGCGGCCCGGTGGCGCTGTTCGCGCGCAACCGGCTGTGCGCGCTGGCGCGGCCGGGTCTCGACGTCACGCCGGCCGCGTTGCTCGACCGCATGCTCGATCCGCAAACGAAGCTCGGCACCTCGACGCCGAAGGCCGATCCGTCGGGTGACTACGCCTGGGAGGTTTTTCGCAAGGCGGAGAAGCTCAGCCCGGGCGCCTTCGCGACCCTGGAGAAGAAAGCGCTGCAACTCACCGGCGGGCCTTCCAGCCCGCCGGCGCCGCAGGGGCGCTCGATCTACGGCGATCTCATCGCGCAGGGCGCCGCCGACCTCTTCCTGACCTACTGCACCAACGCGCTCGCCGCGCAGCGGGAAAATCCAGCGCAACAAATCGTGCAATTGCCAGACGCGCTGGCGGTAGGCGCCGATTACGGCCTGACGGTGATGAACGGCGCCCCAGTGCGGGCATATCAATTCGCCCTGTTCATTCTCTCGGCGGAAGGCCAGCGCATGCTCGCGGGGCACGGCTTCGCCGCGCCTTCGATGCCGCAATAGGAGTTTTTTTGTGATGCTGCGTTCCGGTCTCATCCTCACGGCCCTGATCGCTTCGCTGGAGCCGGCGGCGGCCGAGGAGGGTTGCGAGAAATTTGCGTGGTCGCTGGCCCGCGACCGCGCGGCTTTGGCTGCGCCGGAAAAGACGCCCGCGACGGCCGGTGACGCGCTGACGTCGCTGCCGGCAAGCGCACTTGTCATCCGATTGCGGCCGGGTGCGCAGGCTGCTTTCGATATGCCGCCGGAGCGCAAGCCGCGCACGGAGACGTGGCATGGCGGCCTGGTGCGCCTGCCGGCGCTGGCAAAAGCCGGCATCTACCAGATCACGCTGTCCGACGACGCCTGGGTCGACGTGATCCAGAACGGCCGCTACGCACGCTCGGTCGGCAGCACCGGCCGCAGCGATTGTCCTGGCGTGCGCAAGAGCGTGCGGCTGGATCTCGACGCCAGCCCGGTCGTGCTGCAGGTCAGCGGTGTGGCGGCCGATGCGATTGCCATTGCCATCGGACCCGTGCAATAGGGTGCGGCGAGGCGATGCGCGTTTCTACTTCTTTGCACGTGGTTGTATCAATGCTCGGCTTCAGCTTTGCCGCGGCTTGATTTGAAACACCGCCATTCATGTTCCTGAACATCCGTTAACGCGGCGCGGCGTAGCCAAGCGCGGCGTAGCCATATGTCGCACGCCGGAACGTGCTGCCGCCCCGTCGATTAGCATCCACACGTCAACTGGAGTGCGATCATGAAGAAGCTAGCAATGGTATTGGCCGTCGGCGCCGCGGCGCTGATGGGAGGTTCCGCGGCCAACGCCGCCGACAATTCGGCGAAGCCGAAAGCGCCCGTGGCCGACAAGCAGGCACCGACCGACATCAGTTCACAACACCGCCACCGGCACTGGCACGGCCATCGCCATCATCACCGCCACTGGGGCCACCGTCATCATCATCGTCACTGGGGCCACCGTCACCATCGGCCGTACTACAACAGCTACGGCTACTATGGCGGCCCCCGCTATTATGGCGGTGGTCCGGGCGTGACCTTCAGCTTCGGCGGAGGCCGCTGGTAAGCACCACAGCAATACAAGCGAGGAAGCCCGCGAGCACCGCGGGCTTCCTTGTTGACGGCGCCTTAGCGGCGTCACGCCGACAGCGTGAACGCTTCATGCACCGAGGACTGCACCGAGCCGCCCGTCACCGCGCCGCCGCCCGCGACATAGATGGCGTCGCCGATGGTGGTGGCGCCCACCGCGTGCCGCGGCGTCGTCATCGGTGCATGCGACTGCCAGGTATTGGTCCGCGGATCGTAGCTTTCCATCTGCCCGAACACGACGCCTTGCGTGATCTGTCCCTTGTCCGAAACGCCGTATTCGCCCCCCATCGCAAAGAAGCGGTCGCGATAGACGACGAGGCCATGGCCGGAGCGCGGTGTCGGCAGCGGCGCGCGCTCCTTCCACGTATCCGACGTGGGCAGATACACGTGATGAAGATCGGTGTTGTACTCAAACGTGTTGAAGCGTCCGCCGATGATGTGGATGATGCCGTTATGGGCGACCGCGCCGGCATGGTCGCGCGCCGCGGGCAGGGCTTTTCGAATTTCCCATTTGTCGGCTTGCGGATCGTAGACCTCGTGCCAGCCGACGCTGGCCCGCTCGTTGGTCGGCGCGCCGGCGCCGCCGATCAGATGGATCTTGCCGTCGAGCGCGACGGCTGCCGCCGCGCCGCGCGAGCGCGGCAGAGGGGCGATCGCCGTCCATTTGTCGGCCGCGATGTCATAGAAGTAGGCGTTCGGATCCGGATTGCGGTTCTGTTCGATAAAGCCGCCCAGCGCATAGACCCGACCTGCATCCGCCACCACGGCGACATGGTTGGCGCCGCGTGGCAGCGGCGCGGCGTTGAACCAGCGGTCGTCCTTCGGATCGTAGACGTGATGATAGGCGCGGTCGACGCGCCCCTCACCGTAGCCGCCGACGATATGCATGCGCCCCGCCCAGGCGGTGGCCCATGCCATCTCGCTGCGCGGCAGCGGCAGCGCCGCCTTCGGCGTCCAGCGTCCCTGCGGGCCCTTCGGCGCGGGGCTGTCGACTTTGCGCTGCTCGATCTGTTCGGCCGTGAGATGATGCGGTGTGCCGCCCTGAAGCCGGACGAACGGATCGGAGGCGGGCGCCGCTTCCGGCAGCGCCGCGCCGTGACCGGCATGCTGCGCCAGCGCCGGGATTGAGACGACCGCGCCGACTGCTGCAGTCACGAAGGCCCGCCGGTTCAGGCGCGGCGGATTCGATGTCGATGACATGGGAGCTCTCGAGGCTCGTTGTGCCGATCGGCAATGGTCATGAGAAACGCGGGTGCGGTCAAGGTGGCAATGCCTCGAAGGCGAGACACGCTCCGGTTGAATGTGTTGCGATGGTCCGCCGATGCTGCGTCCCCTTGCCCCGGGATCGTGCGTTGGCCCGGATCGTGCTTTGACAGTCCTGCGCTAACCTGATCCATTTCGGCATGCCAGCGCGACGAGACATTCAGCGCCAGTTTGTGGAGTCGGTCCCATGGAAGAGCAGGAACTTCGAGACCTGATTGCAGACGTCAAGACCGGCCGGCTGTCGCGGCGGGCTTTCGTCCAGCGAATGATTGCGGTCGGGCTTTCGGCGCCGATAGCCGGCATGATGCTGAGCCAGTCCGGCGTCGCGATGGCCGCGCCCGCGATCACCTACAAGCCGACCAGGGCCGGCGGGGGCGGGGTGCTGAAGCTGATGTACTGGCAGGCCCCTACGTTGCTCAATCCGCATTTCGCCGTCGGCACCAAGGACCAGGAAGCCTGCCGAATCTTCTATGAGCCGCTGGCAGGATGGGACGGCGACGGCAATCTGGTTCCGATCCTCGCTGCCGAGGTTCCGAGCAAGGAAAACGGCGGATTGGCGGAGGACGGTCGCTCAGTGATCTGGAAGCTGAAGCGCGGCGTCAAGTGGCACGACGGCATGCCGTTTACATCCGACGATGTCGTCTTCAACTGGGAATATGCAAGGACGCCGGAAACCGCCGCCGTCTCGATCGCCAGTTTCAAGGACATCACGGTCGAGAAGATCGACGACTTCACGGTGCGCGTCAAATTCACTAAGCCGACGCCGTTCTGGGCCGATGCCTTTGTCGGCAATTTCGGTCAGATCATCCCCAAGCACCCGTTCAAGGATTACGTCGGCGCCCGATCGCGCGAGGCGCCAAACAATCTAAGGCCGGTCGGCACCGGCCCCTATGTGTTTGCCGACTTCAAGCCGGGCGACATGATCCGCGGCAAGATCAATCCCAACTACCACGTCGCCAACCGGCCGCAGTTCGACGAGATCGAGGTCAAGGGCGGCGGCGACGCGGTGTCGGCGGCGCGCGCGGTGCTGCAGACCGCCGAATACGACTATGCCTGGAACATGCAGGTCGAAGACGATCTGCTGCTGAAGATGGAAGCCCTCGGCAAGGGCAAGATCAACATCACGACGTCGGGCAACGTCGAATTCATGCAGCTCAACTCGACCGATCCGGCGGTCGAAGTCGATGGCGAACGCGCCAGCATCAAGACGAAGCACCCGCTGTTCAGCGATCCGGCGGTGCGTCAGGCCATCAATCTCCTGATCGACCGCGTGTCGATCCAGAAATTCATCTATGGCCGCACGGCGCTCGCCACGGCGAACTTCCTCAACAACCCGGAGAAATTCCGCTCCAAGAACACCAAATTCGAATTCAACATCGACAAGGCGAACCAGATCCTCGAGGCCGCGGGCTGGAAGAAGGGCAGCGACGGCATTCGCGCCAAGGACGGCAAGCCGCTCAAATTCGTATTCCAGACCTCGATCAATGCGCCCCGGCAGAAGACCCAGGCGATCGTCAAGCAGGCGTGCCAGAAGGCGGGCATCGACGTCGAGCTGAAGTCGGTGGTGGGATCGGTGTTCTTTTCCTCCGATGCCGCCAATCCCGACACCTACCCGCATTTCTACTGTGATGCGCAGATGTACAACACCACGATGCCGCAGGCCGACCCGCAGTTCTTCATGAACCAGTACGTGTCGTGGCAAGTGGCGAACAAGGACAACAAGTGGCAGGGCCGCAACGTCTCGCGCTGGCAGAGCAAGGAATATGACGAGATCTACAAGCAGGTCGAGCAGGAGCTCGACGCGGTGAAGCGCGCTGCGCTGTTCATCAAGCTCAACGACCTCGTGGTATCGGACAATTACATCCAGCCCATCATCGCCCGTACCCGCGTCGCCGCTCTCGGCGGCAAGCTGACCGCGCATATCTCGGGCTGGGATAACGATCTGTGGCAGCTTGCGAGCTGGTACCGGGAGGCGTGAGCGCAGAAAGCGCTGGACGGCCGCAAGATGGCGATGGAACCACGCGGCAAGAGCTGAAGGCAGGGCGCCTTGTTCGCAAGCGCGGCCCGGCGCCGCCACACGTCATTACGTGATCCTCGTCTGACCTCAATCCGACGCTCGGAAACGGCAAGTCGCCCGTTCCGATGAAGGGAATCTATCCAAGAAAGTCCGGCAATATTTAATCATCTACGATGCAACGGCAGTCCGGTATATTCACGTGTGGCCCGGTAGAATGCGGTTATCACTCTTTTAACCCTTCAATGCTGAGCGGGACGATGCTCGACGAAACAGCCGCTGTTACGACGTTTCACAAGTTGATCAGCGAGGTTCAAGGCCAGACGAAATCCGGCTCGATTGACAAGCAGCTGAGCGCGCTCATGCGTATTGTCGATCTTTTTGCCGCCGGGTCCGGCCGTTACTCGGGGAAACAGGTCGAACTTTTCGGCGAGGTCTTCAAAGCGCTCGTTGCCGTGATCGAGCTGAAGACCCGAATCAAGCTCGCCCGTCGACTAGCGACCAGTCCGGATGCGCCCGCGGCGCTGGTTCGAGCGTTCGCCTTCGATGACGCCGTGGCTGTGGCCGCGCCGGTCCTCAGCCGGTCGGTGGCCCTCAGCGAGGATGACCTTGCCGAGAGCGCCAGCACGCAGAGCCAGGGTCATCTTTACGCTATCGCCCAGCGTCGAACGATCAGCGAAACGATCACCGCGATCCTGATCGATCGCGGAGAGCCAAAGGTCGTCCATGCCGTCGCCGGAAATCCCGGTGCCCGAATCTCGGACGGTAGTTATTGCGAACTTGTTGCGCGATCCGGCGCGGACGTTGAGCTCGCACTCCGTGTTGGCGCGCGGCATGATATTCCCCGGCATCAATTCCTGAAATTGCTCGAAACCGCTTCCGCTTCCGTATCCATCAAGATCGTCGCGGCAAATCCTCAATTCGCCGATGCCGTGCAGGACGCGGTGACGGGCGTGGTCGACGATATCAACGTGGAACTTCGTGATCGTTCGCCTGGTCATGCCAAGGCGAGGCGGAGGGTCAAGCTGCTCGCAAGGTCGCACGAGCTTCGGGAGACCAACGTCCACGCGGCGGCGCGTGCACAAAACTTCGAGCAGATGGTATTGGCGTTGTCGGTCCTGGCCGAGTGTCCGATCGAAATGGCCGAACGGGCGGTGCTCCACGAGAATCCCGGTACCGCGCTGGTTCTCGCCAAAGCTGCCGGCTGCACCTGGGCGACGGCCAAGCTCGTTCTGCTGATCGGTGCCGCGGACCGCAGGATGTCCAGCGGGGATATGGATCTGGCGCGCGCCAGCTTCGAGGAGCTCGAAGTCCAAACGGCGAGGCGCGTCCTTGCGCTTTACGACAAGCGCCGGAGCATGCGTGACGGCACGAGCGTTTCACCCGTCCCGAATGTGGCGGCGGAACAGGTTGCTCCGACGCCGTAGGCTCATCGAACGATCGGCCGAGCCCATGCGCTCCCCATCCCGGCAATGGCCGATCAGCTCGATCAAACCTCCCGGAAACTTCGGCGCCAGGCATCCAGGAATGGTTGCATCAGGTAGCGCATCAACGTGCGGCGCTCGGTAACGATCAATGCTTCGGCAGGCATGCCGGGCGACAGCTCGACTTTGGGGTTCAGCCGGTCGATCTCGGCCCGATCGACCGCCACGCGCGCCAGGAAGTAAGGTTGCTTCGAGTTGTCGTCGAGGACGCGGTCGGCCGACACGGTCTTGACGAACCCGTGCACCTTGGGCGTGCCGCGGTTGCTGTAGGCGGTCAGGTGCACGAGCGCAGGCAGTCCACTGCGCACGACGTCGATGTCGTTCGGCGAGACCCGCGCATCGATGAGCAGCGTGTCGTCGAGGGGCACGATGTCCATGATGGGCTCGCCGCGCATCACGACGCCGCCTTCGGTCTTGAATTTCAGGTTAAGCACGATGCCTGCCACCGGCGCCCTGACGATCGTCCGTTCCAGCACGTCGCGGCTCGCCTGAAGCTTCTGATCGACTTCCGCCAGTTTGGTCCGGACCTGGTCGAGCTGGCTGGCGATCTGTTCCATCCGCTCGGCCCGCAGCGCCACGAGTTGCAGTTCGGCCTCGCCGATCTGCTCCTCTGCGCGTGCGACCGCGGCAAGGTATTCGCCCTGCTTGCCGAATATCTCGGCCTTGGCGCGCTCGAGCTTCCGTAGCTCGGGCTTGGGTATCATTTGCTGATTGTAGAGGTACTGCTTGCCCGCGAGCTCATCATCGATCAGCTCGAGCTGTGTCTTGACGCTCTGGATCTGCGCGCGGAAGCCGCCGATTTGCTCGACCAGCTGCGTCTTGCGCTGGGTCAGGACACGAATGCGGGCCTGATGGAAGGCGAGCCTCGACAGGAAGAGCTCTTGCTGATCATCGAGGATGCGGCGCATCTGGGGATCCGTGCTGCCCTTCAGCAGCGGTGGAAATTCGAGCCTGGTCGCGTCGGCTTTCTCCGCCTCAAGCCTGATCCGCGTCGCGATCTGTGTCCGGTAGTCCTGTTGCAGGATGTCGTGGGTGGCGCGAGGTTGGAGGTTTTCGAACTCGACGAGTGGTTTGTTGGTCTCGACGATGTCCCCTTCCTTCACCTTCAGCTTTGCGATGATGCCGCCTTCGAGGTGCTGCACGGTCTTCTTGTTGCTGTCCGGGGCGACGACGCCGGGAGCGACAGCGCCGCCGTCGAGCGGCGCAAGGGCGGCCCAGGCTCCGAAGCCGCCGACGAAGAGACACAACAGCCAGAAGCTGCGCCGCACCGGCTTTGCGATCGCTTGCCAGATACCGTCGGAGGCAGGTTTCGCGAGCGTGGAATTGGTCTTCATCGGTATTGCCTTGGCCGGGACGACGTCGTCTTTGCTCATCGGCGCCTCGTCTAAACTTGCACGTTCATTGTAGTCACCACCGCCTAGCGCTGCATCTGCATCTGCATTTGCATCGGAGGTTGCTCTGCCGGCTCTTCCTGCTCGGCCGCGCGGCGCTTGTTCGCCATGGCCTCGCGCAGACGCTGAAGGACTTCTTCGCGGGGCCCGAAAGCCTCGACGGCGCCGTCTTGCAGCAGCATCAGCTTGTCGGCCTGCGCCAGAGTCGATGGACGATGTCCGATGATCACGAGCGCGCATCCTCGTGCCTTGAGCGCGGCCAGCGCCGCCGCCAGCGCGGACTCGCCCGCGGTGTCGAGATTTGCATTGGGCTCATCGAGCACGATCAGCCGCGGCGTGCCGTATACGGCTCTTGCCAGGCCGATTCGCTGACGCTGTCCCGCCGACAGCCTCGTGCCGCCATCGCCGATCTGACAGTCGTAGCCGCCGCGCAGCCCGGCGATCATCTCGTGCGCATGTGCAAGCGATGCCGCCTCGTGCACTTTTGTGTCGTCGGCGGCCGAATCCATTCGGGCGATGTTCGCCCGGACGCTGCCCGCAAACAATTCGACGTCCTGGGGCAGATAGCCGACGTGCTGACCGAGCTGGTGGCGGTCCCAATCGCTGAGCTCAAAGCCATCGAGGCGCACGGATCCCGAGGTCGCGGTTCCAAGGCCGACCAGGAACCGGCCGAGCGTGCTCTTGCCCGCCGCGGAAGGGCCGATAATCGCAACGGCCTCGCCCGGCTCGATGGTGAACGAGACGCGCCTGAGCACCGGCGCTGCACCAGCCTCGGGCACGAACGTCAGGTTCTCGACGTCCACACGCCCCTTCGGTTCCGGCAACTGCATGCGTGGCCGTTCGGCGGGCGTCTGCAGGAGGAGCAACTGGATGCGCTGATACGCGATCCGCGTGGTGAGAAAGTTGCGCCACGCCCCAACGGCGAGCTCAACCGGGCCCATGGCGCGACCGAGCAGAATTGAACTCGCTATCATCGCTCCGCCCGTCAGTTCTCCCTTGATGACCAGTAGCGCGCCCAAGCCTAGCATGCCGGACTGCAGGGCAAGGCGCACAAATCGCGTCGAGGCCTGCAGCGAGCTGCCGACTTCGAGGCCTTTCAGCAGGGCCGACATCGCCGTCCGGTTTTGCTCGCGCCAGCGCGCGATGATGGCCGGCAACATCGCCATCGCCTCGATGGCCTCGGCGTTGCGCGCCGCTGCATCCACCTGCTGCGTGGCGACCAGCTGCTCGGCATTGGCCGTGGCCGTCTCGCGTCGTGTCAGCAGGTTGTTGACCACGGTCAGCGCCATCATCAGCAGCGCGCCCGCCAGGGCGGTCATCCCCAGCACCGGATGCATGAGCCAGATCAACAGGATGTAGACCGGCGACCAAGGCGCATCGAAGATCAGCGAGAATCCGTTGGTGGCGATGAACGACTGCAGTTGAGCGAGATCGCGCATCGGCTGGGCGCCGGAGGTGTCGCCGGAGAGGCGGGCCCGGACGCTGCGCGCGATGAGGACCGGACCCAGTTGTTCGGTCAGCCAGACGCCGATTCGGATGGTGATGTTGGTACGATTGGACTCCATGGCGCTGATCGCGACGAGCGCGCCGGCCATGATCAGGCTCAGCATCATCAGGGTCTCGACGCTGCCTGTGCCCAGCACGCGATCGTAGACCTGTAGCATGTAGATGGCGGGGGCCAGCATCAGCATGTTGATGAACATGCTGAACAGCGCCAAGGCCACGAACGCCGGTCTGCACCTGCGGAGTGCAGTCACGAGCTCAGTCGGCTGGCCTCGCTGCCGGGCGTTGTTGGCCATGTCGGGGTCCTCTTGGATATCAGATCACAGCCGGGCGGCGCGGCGGATGCGCCGCCCGGGCGGTAATGCGGTCAGCTAAAGAAGTCCGTATCGATGGTCAGGTTGGCGTTGACGATCGCGAGGGCCGTATTGATATTCGTGCCATTGAGTACAATGGCGAGGTCGATATTGGGCCCGTCGAGGATCAGCGCAGCCTGGCCGCCGACGGAGCCGGAAATGGCTCTGGTCGGCGCCGCCGCCAGCACGATGTCCTCGGCCAGGGCGGTATTGGTGCTGAACGTGTAGTCGAATATGACGGCAAGCCCCGAGGCGCCGCTGGCGACGACATAGGTATCGACCCCATCGGCCGGACTGCCCGCGGGCTCGCCGCCAACGCCGTCGCCGAACAACTGCTTGGTTCCCGCGCCTTCGACCACGAGGACATCCGCACTGTTGCCGCCGCGCAGGGTATCGCTGCCCGCACCGGAGCGGATCGTATTGGCGAACTGGTTGCCGTTGAGCGTGTCGTTAAAGGCCGAGCCGACCAGGTTCTCGACGTCGGCGAGCAGGAGGTCGCCGGCGGCGTCGCCGCCGCTGCCTGCTGCAGCGGCGGTGAGGCTGGTGGAGATCGTAACCGAGACGCCGGCGCTCGAGGTCGAATAGTCGGCGGTGTCGATGCCGGCCCCGCCGAAAATCGTGTCGGCGCCGCCGGCGCCGCGCAACAGGTCGTTGCCGTCGCCGCCGCTCAGCCGGTTGGCGCTGCCGTTACCGACGAGCGTGTCGTTGAACGCCGAGCCGATCAGTCGCTCCACCGAGCCCTGGATGCTGTCGCCCTCGGCATCGCCGCCGGCGCCGACAGTGAACGCGGTCGGCGTGCTGGCAAGCGTGACCGTGACGGCGGCGCCGGAGGCCGAGTAGTCGACGGTGTCGATGCCATCGCCGCCGAGAACGGTATCGGCGCCCGCGCCGCCTGCGAGGATGTCGTCGCCGGCTCCGCCATCGAGGAAATTGTCGGCGCTGCTGCCGGTAAGCGTGTCGTTGAAGGCCGAACCGATAACGCCTTCGATGCGGGTCAACGTGTCGCCCGCCGCGTCGCCTCCCGACACCACGCCGGTCGCCAGGTTGACGTTGATGGCCGCGGCTGAGGTCGAATAGTCCGCACCGTCGAAGTTGTCGCCACCGTCGAGCACGTCGGCGCCGCCTCCGCCGCGCAGCAGATCGTCGCCCGCGCCGCCGACGAGCTGGTTCGCGACATTGTTGCCGCGCAGATTGTCGGCAAAGGCCGAGCCGATGAAGTTTTCGACCGTGCCCTCGATCAGGTCGCCTTCCGCATCGCCGCCAACGCCGACGCGGAACGCGGTCGGAGTGTCTGAGATCGATACCGAGACACCGGCGCTCGACGTCGAATAGTCGATCGTGTCTAGGCCGTCGCCGCCGAGCAAGGTGTCGGCGCCCGCGCCGCCGCGCAGAATGTCGTCCCCCGCCAGCCCGGCCAGGACGTTGGCGAACTGGTTGCCGCGCAGGAAATCGTTGAAGGCCGATCCGGTGACATTCTCGATCGTGTTCGAGATAATGTCGCCCGCGGCGTCGCCGTTGGCGACGCCGTTGAACGTCGCCGCCTGCTGCGATGCGCCCCCGACCGACGTGCTGGTCGAGAGGCCGACGGACACGCCAAGGCTCGATGTCGAGTAGTCCACCGAGTCGATGTCGCCGTTCTGGATCGTGAGGTCAAACGCGTTGCCGATGATGGTGTCGGCGCCGGCCCCGCCGATGATGACATTGGCCGAGCTGTTGCCGCGCAGATTGTCGTCGAACGCCGAGCCGATGATGTTCTCGAATCCCGCGATCGAATCGCCCGCCGCGTCGCCGCCGGTCAGCGTACGGAAGCCGGAATTGGGAAGGATGACCTGCACCGCCGCAGCCGACGTGCGGTAGTCGATGGTGTCGGTGCCGGCGCCGCCATCGAGCGTGTCGGCGCCGCCGCCGCCGCGAACCTCGTCGTTGCCGGCGCCGGCGATGAATGTATTGGCGAGCGCATTGCCGCGCAGAAGATCGTCGAAGGATGTTCCGATGACCCGTTCGACGTCGATCAGGACGTCGCCGGTCGATGCGCCGCCAGCGCCCGCCAGGCCTGGTGCGCCGTTGACCGTGGCCGCGACGATCGCGATGCCCTGCGATTCCTCGGAATAGTCGGCAGTATCGAAATCGGCACCGCCGCTCATGAAGTCGGCGCCGGCACCGCCGATCAACAGGTCGTTGCCTGCGTTGCCGGCCAAGGTGTCGTCGCCCGCAAGGCCCCCCAGCACGTTATCCTGCAGGTTTCCGACCAACGTGTCGCCGAAATCCGAGCCGGTGATGTTCTCGACATCGACGATCACGTCGAGTGCCGCATCGCCATTGTCTACCGTCACTCCGTTGACCACCCGCGTGGCCGCCTGGGTGGCGGCGAGCCCCGGATCGGCAAGGCCAACGCTGACGCCGAGGGCCGAAGTCGAGTAGTCGACCGTGTCGATGCCGGCGCCGCCGGCCATCGTATCGCCGACCACAGCGCTGGTGGCATCGACGCCGTTGGCGCCGCCTTGCAGAAAGTCGTCGCCGTCGCCGCCGAGCAGCAGGTCGGCACCGTTGCCGCCGAACAGGCGGTCGTTTCCAGCACGGCCGTCGATCTGGTCGTCGCCATCGCCACCGATAAGAACATTGGCATTGGCATCGCCGATCAGCGCGTCGTCAAACGCGGAGCCCGTGAGATTCTCGATGCCCTTCAGACGGTCGTTGGTTGCATGTCCTCCCGCTGCGAGCGCGAAGCCGTCTTCGTCGAGCATGCTCAGGTCGATGCCGACGCCGCCGGTGGAGCCCGAATAGTCGGCCGTATCGTTGCCTTCGCCACCGATCACGTTTTCAAACAGGATCTCGCCGGTAGTCGGATCGACCCGCGTGTTGCCGCTTGTCAGGATGTCGTCGCCAGCGCCGCCATCCAGATCGTCGGCGCCTTCGCCGCCCTCCAGGACGTCGTTGCCGCCGCCGCCGAGCATCGTGTCATCGCCGCCGCCGGCCAGCAGCCTGTCGTTGCCGTCCTCGCCGTCCAGGTGGTCATTGCCTTCCGAGGCATTGAGTTCGTCGTCGCCGGCGCCCCCGAACAACTGGTCGTCGCCCGACGAGGCGATCAACTGGTCGGCGCCAAGACCGCCGAGCAGCTTGTCGTCGCCGGAGCCACCCAGAATCTGATCGTCTCCGTCGCCGCCCTCGAGCACGTCATTGCCGATGCCGCCGTCGAGGAGATCGTCGCCCCCGTCGCCAAACAGCTGGTCGTCGCCAAACGAACCGGTGAGCAGGTCAGCGTCAGCGCCGCCCCGCAGGATGTCATTGTCCATACCACCGATCAGCGTATCCGCGCCCGCGCCGCCATCCGCGACATTGAACCCGCCGACGGCTCCGCCGCCGACGTCGATGATGTCGTTGCCGTCGCCGCCGTTGATCGTGTCGGTACCGTTGCCGCCGCGCAGGATGTCGTCGCCCTGGCCGCCGGCGATGGTGTCGGTACCGTCGCCGCCATCGATAGTGTCGTTCCCATTGCCGCCATCGACGTTGTCGTTGCCGCCGTTCGCCCTGATGATGTCGTTGCCGTCGCCGCCCAGGAGCCGGTCGTCCGTATTGGCCGCAGTAATGATGTCGTCGCCACTACCGCCGTCGACGAAATCGCCTACGTCGCCGGTGGTCGGTCGCGGGGAAATGGTAATCACATTGTTCCGCGCATCGCCATAGATCTCCGAGTATTCGGCCCTGGTGATGCGAAGCGAGCTGCTCGTGTTCGGAGCTTGGCCAATGCGGTAGACCGGCATGACAACCTCTGCTCAATTGGGACGTCCACCCCGCACCCTCGGTGGGCTGCGTTCACGACAAATGATATTCGGGCGACCTGTGGAGACAACTGCACAAACGGAGGCGTCGCAGCCGTCTTGAACCGGTTCGAAAGTAATAGGTTGCGGCATATGTCTTTTGATCGATGGGACAAAGCGCGGCATTTTCCGCCGGTTGATCCGAAAAAAAGAGGCGGCCCCGCAAGGCCGCCCCCCATGCGAAATACTAAAAATCAATCGACCGCGGAGACCGCGTAAAGATCGATGCTGGACAGCTCGTCCTCGATCGTGAGGATGGCCACGTCAGCCTGGACATAGGTGTCATAGCCGAACGCCTCGACGCTGAGGACGAGCTCGGCGGTGTTGCCCTTGACGTCGGCATCGGCGTCGATATTGACGTCGATATCGGTATCCTTCTCGACCTTCACGTCGACGTCGAAATCGAGATTCACATCCACGTCCACGTCGATTTCCTTGTCGAAGTCCACGTCGTTCCACCAGGACATATTCGCTCTCCTGATCTTCGCTCCGCCACCACGGCGTTGCTTCGTTTACACACAGCCGGTGCGGCTGTTGCGCATGCGAACGCTAGGCCAGTACGGCGGCCGACTGCAAAAGCGCAAACGGAGCATTTCCGGATGGCGTATCCCGTTGCCCCGGGTTCGACGCGCGGGGCGTCGATGTTCCCGGCAATCGTCGGGTATGTCGGAAGTGGATCCACCTTTGGAAGGTAGATCCCGCGCTGTCGCTATTGGGAGATTCCGATCCGCCGCACGATCTGGAAGCTGCGGACATGGCGATCCCGGGCGCCAAATGAATACTTGTAGGGCTCGTTGCCACGCAGGAAATCGTATGTGCGGATGCCGTTCGCGATCGCGTGGCGGATGCTGTGGGCATGCAGCGCCAGTCCCGGAGATGGCTGGCAGACCCGATCGTCGCGCCCCGCAATGTTGAAGAGCATCGCCTTCTTGCGGTCATCGATGTAGGAGGCGAGCGCGCCTATCGGTCGGCGGCCCTGCCACATGACCGGCAGGTACACGGACCCATTCTGGAAGTTTCGATAGAGCGCCGTGGCGCTGATCTGCAGGATCGAGCGCAGCTTGTCGCCCTTCCTGTCCTGCCACCTGTTCTTCCAAAGTTGCAGCAGGATCGTGATGTCCCGTTCGATGGTCTCGGCGGTCGCGTGCGTGATGCTGAGGTCGGATGAGCCGTCGACCGTGCGCAGCAGGCGGCGCAGTTTCTGTCGCGTGTTGGCGCTCAGTCCGTTTGCGAGGTATTCGTCCCACGTGTCGGGGAGTTCTACGTACGGACAGATGGAGTTGTCGGTGTCCTCCCCCTCGTTGAGCGTCCTGGTTTCGACGACGTCGAAGGCGTCGGCAGGAAAGCGGGCGGTGATGAGCCGCAGCACCTCCGGCGAGCAGCGCAGGCTTTCAAGCTGCCAGCGCCGCCAGGGAAGGCGTTTGCCGCATTCGGCAAGAGCGGGGATCGCTTCGCGTTGCGCCTCCGGACGACAGATCAGTCCGCTGTAGTCGGCATAGCGCCGGCCCGCCATGGTGAGACGCGGCATTCCGTTCGGCTCGTCCGGCCGGAACCGCAACGGGAGGAACGCCAGGCAGGTCGTCACTTCGGCCGATGGTCTTGCGACCAGAATGATCCAGCCGCCGGTGTTGCGTCCATCGCTTTCCTTGCGTTCCAGCCAGGTGGACATCCAGCGCCAGGACAAGAAGTGTTGAGCATCTGGATCGGCGTCGTAAACGGCCTCCCACTGCTCGCGGAGGGCGAGAAAATCCCCGTAGCGTTCGATCCGATCGACATGCATTGCGGGTTTCCTGGCGCGCCAAAGGACTGCGAGACGCGTGTTTGATGCCTGCGGCTCGCAGTAATTTCCCGATCACCCCGTCGCGAGTGTGCTGATCGCAGTGACGCTCGACAGCGTGTCCTCGATGCTGAGCACCTGGGAATCGAGCACGACAAAAGTGTCGTCGCCGAAAGCGTCGAGCAGGGCGTCGAGCACCGCGACCTCGCCGTCGAGCTCCGACGGCATGCGCAGCCTGCAGGTTTCCCAGTCGTACTCGATTTCGATGGGGCCTCGCGCGGAATCCCAGAATTCCAGATCAATCGCCAGAAACGATGTCGTCGAGGTCGAATAGGCGAGGTCGGCGCCTGACTGGAGCGGCGTCGAGCCGTGGCGGCTGAAGGTGATGACGAGGTCGGCACCCGTTATCGAGGCGAAGCTGTTGGTGATGGCCAGGGCCGTGTCGTCGCCGGTCGCCTCAGCGGCGGCGGTGAACGAGCAGGTCCCCATCGCATAGCTTACCAGACCGACGTCGACCGCCTTGCCCAGCATCAAACCTTTCGCGAGCGTATCATCGCCATAGGCGCTGGCTTCGCCGCCGAAAGTTGCCACGATCGGTGTATCATCGATGTCTTTGAGGCCCGATGCCACCGCGCGGTCGCTGAGGCGTTCGGCGGTCTTGTCGATACGCGCCAACAGCGAATCGAACACCGAGGCGACATTCCCATTCTTGGCGGCGTTCTCGAAAAAGCTAAACGTGCTGGAAAAGGCATCAAGTTGTTTGGGAACTACAGCCATCACTATCTCCTGACCTGAAACCACCGGGGTTTTCTTGAGCCAGGTGGGAACATAACAGGAGCGGCAAGCCGCAGAAATTTGCCTTGCGCGTTAGTCTCTTAATTTGAATATCACTTTCGATATATCCACCTTTGGTGAATATTTGGCGTGCGGAAGGCCGGCCATAAAACGCCAGTAGTCATTTAGATGATGATTGAGTGCCTGAAACGCCCGGAATTCCCAGGCGGTCGAAGGTCACGCCTACTGAATACCCAAGCGGCGCGGTAGCTTGCGCAAGTCGGCTTCTTCGGACGATGCCGAGAGAACCGCGACTTGCGTGCGATTGGAGGCACCAAGCTTGCGCATGATCTGGCGCACGTGGACCTTGACCGTGCCCTCGGTGAGCGCCAGCTCCCGCGCGATGAGCTTGTTCGGTTGCCCCCGCTGCAGGCATTCGAGAACTTCCCGCTGGCGATCGGTGAGGGCCTTCGCCGAGTTGCGGTCCAATTGTGCCATGCAGCTGGCGACCTCGATGCTTTCGTGCACGCTTTCGCGCGAAGCCGGCATCAGCAACGATTTGTCGTTGCCGATCTCTCTCGCCGTCTGGTCGTCGCTCGCGCCGCTGATTTCTCCGCCGCCGTTCGCGTTACGCGAGTTCACAAGCCCCAGCGCCGACGGTGGAAAATAAGAGCCCCCTTTGAGAACGAACTCCATCGCCTGCAACGCGACAGACGGCTCCATGCTTGTGGGGATGTAGCCGCGGCAGCCGGCGCGATACGCACACAGAACCTCTGCCGGATCGTCACTGTCGGATATGACGATCGCCTGTGCATGCGGCACCAGCGCACGCAGGACGCGGAGGATTCCGCCGGCCTCACCGGACCCGACAGATTCACTGCCAACGCTGAACAGAACGAGACGGCACGTCGTGTTGCGCTCGAACTCCTTGATTATTGTCGTCGCGTTGATCTGGACGATATCAAGTCCCTGCAGCGCAGCCCAATCGGAAATGAGACTGGCAATGCCCGCCTGACGCATCTTCTTGTCGTCGACGATCACCAGACGCATGCGATCAATTGACTTGTTCATATCAAACCACTCCGAAACGAACAAAGAAAGCAGCGGGAGTATTCGCTTTTCTGCAGGCCCGCGATGCGGGCCCGTTTGCGCGTGGTTTGTGGCCGACCTATTTATGGTTGAATGGCATTTAATGTCAACGTTTTGGATGACACGCGTGCGACAACTCTAAAATCTGGCGAGCTGAAGGATTTAAATGACGTCGGATGTGAGCCATATGCGTGCTCGGTGGTCCTCGTCAGGTCACGATGCCTGACCGATATAGGCAAGCCCTTCTTGAGCGAGGCGGCGGAAATTGCGTCGGTCCTAAGCGCGCTGAACGATATCCGATCCATTGCGCCTCGGCATATGTCGGATTTCACTATCCGTTCTGCCGCGTACGGAATCCTGCGGTCCGAAGCCGCGGTCGCGTACGAACTGGGTAAAGATTATTGACCGACGCGGCGGACGGCGATTGCGAAGCACGATCACGACGTGATTGAAGGAGTCGCATCGCGATCGCACCTCCTTGTTTGAGAGCAATCTTTCGGCAGAACCAGCCTCGCGCCGCATCTGCCAATTCGGTGCTTTAGTGCATGAGACAAAGTTGCGCGGCGCCTGAGTGCCGAAGAATCTTTCGGACATGGGTCGCAGGATAGCGTGGACAAGCAAGTTCGATGGCGGCGGCATGGTCGAGCCGAGGGAATCGCGAACGGTTCAGTGGAACTTCACGAATGATTGAAGTTGAAAATATATTGCTTGGTCCTCCCCGATTAAATTGTTTGGGCGCGCCCGCGAGCCTTGCGATGATCTCGTCCTTGAGCTCTGCAGTCGAGCAATTAAAATGCCGGATTTTCCAGATCACATCGCATTGTCGACTTGGCGCCGCGCCGGAGCGTCGGCCGATCATCGGTGTGTAGGTCCGCTCGCCACATCATCCGCAAAGCTTCAGAAGCGGTTGCCGTAGCTGAAAGGGACGGCCGTTCTGAGTTCAACGTTTACCCATCATGATGCGGTGGCCGAATTGTCGGCTCGGTCGCAGGTGTGAGCAGCAGTGCAACGATAGTGCAGACTGCGCCCGACAGGAGATAGGCTCCAGCCGATATCACCCCGAAACGGCTCGCGAGGACCAGGGCCGCCAGCGGAGCGAAGCCGGCGCCGAACAGCCAGGAGAAGTCGGCCGTCAGTGCGGAGGATGTATAGCGATAGCCTTTGGAAAAGCGCGAGGCGATCACGCCGGAGGATTGGCCGAACGACAGACCGAGCAGGATGAAGCCTGCGATCATATAGACGGCTTCGCCGACGACGCCGCCCTCGAGCAGTTGCGGGGCAAAGCCGCTGTAGGCGGCGATGGCCACGGCGCAGGCCAGGAGCAGGGATCGCCGTCCGACGCGATCTGCAATCACGCCCGATGCGACGATAGCGGCGACACAGAACGCTGCCCCGATGGCCTCGATGACGAGGAAGCGCGCGGGATTGTCCTTGGTGTAGAGGAAGACCCACGACAGCGGGAACACCGTGACCATGTGGAACAGCGCAAAGGTGGCAAGTGGTGCGAAGGCGCCGATGGCGATGTTGCCGCCCTCGCGCCGCACGGTTTCGAAAACCGGTGCGGGGTGCAACTCGCGGGTTTCGAACAATGTCGCATATTCGGGCGTCGCCACGATGCGAAGCCGGGCGAACAGCGCCACGACGTTGATCGCAAACGCCACGAAGAACGGATAGCGCCAGCCCCAGCTGAAAAAATCGTCCTCCGACAGGCTTCCCGCGAAGAAGGCGAACAGTCCGCTGGCGACGATCAGCCCGAGCGGCGCGCCGAGTTGCGGGATCATCGCGTACCAGCCGCGCTTCTGCGGCGGCGAATGGAGGGCGAGAAGCGAGGCAAGGCCGTCCCATGCGCCGCCCCATGCCAGACCCTGGCCGATGCGCGCGGCGGACAGCAGCACGGCCGAGAAGATGCCGATCGTCTCGTGGCCCGGCAGGAAGGCGATGGCGACCGTCGACGTGCCGAGAAGAAGCAGCGCGACGATGAGCTTCGCACCCTTGCCGTGACGGCGGTCGATGCCGGTGAAGATCGCCGTTCCAACGGGACGGGCGATGAAAGCGAGCGCGAAGATCGCGAACGAGTAGAGTGTTGCCGTCAGCGGTTCGAACTGCGGAAAAACCAGTCTCGGAAAAACGATGACCGATGCGATGGCATAGACGAAGAAGTCGAAGAATTCGGACGTGCGTCCGATGACGACTCCGATGGAAAGCTCTGCCGGATGCGCGTGGTCGTGCCGACTGTTGATCTGGCGCGCATCCTGTTCGGCGGTCGTCGCTTGAGCCATTTGCAACTTCATCGTGAGTTCGACAGGCCGAGCCCGTCTCCAGTCTCCCTTTTGCTCAGAATCCGGGCGGGCGGGGCATTGGACAAATTGTCCAATGTCGGCGTTGTTGCGCCGCAGCTAGTCCGTTCCAGGAATACCGAAATTTCCGAAGGCGACTGCACGTGAGACTGGCCAGATTAACTGTTTCCTTATCGTTGGCTTTGATCCTGGGAGGCTGCAACTTCGTCGTGCTCAGCCCGTCCGGCGACGTCGCGGGGCAGCAGCGCGATCTCGTGGTGATCTCCACGGTGCTGATGCTGCTCATCATCGTGCCGGTCATGGCCTTGACCGTCGTCTTTGCCTGGCGCTACCGGCATAGCAACGCCGCCGCACGCTACGAGCCCGACTGGGATCATTCCACGCAGCTCGAACTCGTGATCTGGGCCGCGCCGCTGTTGATCATCATCTGCCTCGGCGCACTGACATGGATGGGCACGCACCTGCTCGATCCCTATCGCAAGCTCGGTCGGATCGATGCCCAGCGGCCGGTGCCGGAAAGCGCGCAGGCGCTCGTCGTCAATGTGGTCGCGCTCGATTGGAAATGGCTCTTCATTTATCCGGAGCAGGGTATCGCCTCGGTCAACGAGCTGGCGGCGCCGGCGGACCGGCCGATCAGTTTCCGCATCACGTCGGCTACGGTCATGAACTCGTTCTATATCCCTGCTCTGGCAGGGCAGATCTATGCGATGGCCGGGATGGAGACCAAACTCCACGCGGTGATCAACAGCCCCGGCACATACCAGGGCTTCTCCGCCAATTACAGCGGCGCGGGGTTCTCGCGCATGCGGTTTGCTTTCCACGGCATGGATGAGAAGGGCTTTGAGGCCTGGGTGGCGTCGGTCAGGGCGGGCGGCGGTGCGCTGGGGCGCGAGACCTATCTCGAACTCGAACGCCCCAGCGAAAACGAGCCCGTGCGGCGCTATGCGGCGGTCGATCCCAACCTTTACAACGCCATCCTGAACATGTGCGTGCAGCCCGGAAGAATGTGCATGAGCGAGATGATGGCGATCGATGCCAAAGGCGGGCTTGGCATGGCGGGTGTCCACAACACGCTGCCGCTGACTTACGACAAGTACGGGCGAAGCCCCGCGGCCCTGGCGTCGCAACCAGCCTTCGTCACGCGAATCTGCAGCATCGAGGAGCTGAACATCCGGATGCCCGAGGCGCTTGCCGCGCCCCGCCGGACGACGCCGATCAGCGGTATTGGACTGAAAACGCCTGCATTTTCGCCGGCGCGGCCGCGTGATTTGACCTGTCTTGCCGGGGGATCAAGCTCATGACCGGCGCGATGACTGAAAATTCCGGCCTGGCCAAGCTCCTCTTCGGGCGATTGACGTGGGAGTCGCT